>JBDNYM010000018.1:0-31431 GCA_047722305.1 Pseudoclavibacter sp.
GGCTGGGGGGGCCGGCCGCGCCGGGGGGGGCCCCGCCGAACGCCGGGCACCGCCCCTGTTGGCGCCGCACCCTGGTGCGGCGGCGCCTGAGCCCGGCCGATCCCCTGACTTCGGCGGTGGCGATCCGGGGTGCCCCGGAGCGAGCCGGATGGCGCTAGGGATGCGCCGGGTGGCTTCTGGGGGCGAGCCCCGCCCCCATGCGTATGCTTGACGCCATGAATTCCCTCCTGGTGGTGACCGATGTCGACTCGACCCTGATCGGCCAGGAGGTCATCGAGCTGCTCGCCGCCGAGGCGGGGTCGCACGATCGCGTCGCCGAGATCACCGACCGCGCCATGCACGGCGACATCGACTTCAACGAGAGCCTGCGCGAGCGGGTCGCCACCCTCGCCGGACTGCCGGTGGCGGCGATCGACCGGGTTGCGGCCCAGGTGTCGCTCAACCCGGGAGCCGCCGAGCTCATCGCCGCGGTACATGCGGCCGGCGGACGCATCGGGGCGGTGTCGGGCGGCTTCATCCAGGTGCTGCGGCGCACGGCGTTCTTCCCCGGGCTCGATGCCTGCCGGGCGAACGTCCTCGGTGTGCGCGACGGGCGGCTGACCGGCGAGGTGGACGGCCCGATCGTCTCCCCCGAGGCGAAAGCGCAGGCGATGCGCGACTGGGCCGGGCTGTGGGATGTGCCGCGGGAGCACGTGGTCGCCTGCGGCGATGGCGCCAACGACCTCATCATGATGCGGCACGCCGGGTTCGCGGTCGGGTTCCGTCCGAAGCCGGTCGTCGCCGATGCGTGCGACCTGGCCGTGGACGACTTCCGGCAGGCGTTCGGCGCGCTCGGGTTGCCGGCCGTGGGGCTGCCCGAGGGCGCTCCGGCCCGCTGAACTTTCGCGGCGCCGGCCAGAGTCCCCACTGGCTGACGCCCGCCGCATCTGTTCTTCACCCCGGCGGCCGTGTTCGAGCAGCCCCAGGGCCAGGGGCTGGAGCCGTCGTCGTCTCCTCGGCGGACCCGGAGTCCGCATCCCGCGGCCGGCGTCCGGGCTCAGTGCCCCATCGACATCCCGCCGTCGACCGGGATGACCGCGCCGGTGACGTACGAGGCCCCGTCTCCGGCCAACCACACGGCGGCAGCGGCGACATCGGCGGCGGTCCCGTACCGTCCGGCCGGCACGCGGTCGAGGGCGGCGGCCCGCTGCTCGGCGTTGAGCTGCGCGGTCATATCGGTCTCGATGAATCCGGGGGCGATGACGTTCGCCGTGATTCCCCGCCCGCCCAGTTCGCGGGAGATCGACCGGGCCATCCCGATCAGCCCGCTCTTGGCGGCCGCGTAGTTGACCTGCCCGGCGTTGCCCAGCAGGCCGGCGACGCTGGAGATGAGGATGATGCGCCCCCAGCGGGCGCGGATCATCCCGGTCAGGCAGGGGCGCACGGTGCGGAACGCCCCGGTGAGGTTCGTGTCGATGACGCGGCTGAAGTCGGCGTCGTCCATGCGCATCATGAGCTTGTCGGCGGTGATGCCGGCGTTGGCCACCACGACGCCGATGGGGCCGAGCTGGGCGGCGACCTGCCTGGCGGCGGCGGCGAGCCCGTCGGCGTCGGTCACGTCGGCATGCACGGTGAGGGTGCCCTCGGGCCCCTCCCCGCTGCGGCACACCACGGCGACACGGTGCCCGGCGGCGACGAAAGCGCGGGCGATCGCCGCCCCGATGCCGCGGTTGCCGCCGGTGATCAGTACCGTGCGCTGCTCGTCGTGCTGCTCGTCCATGTTCGCCTCTCGGTTCGCCGCTGGGTGTCCAGGGGCGAGCCTAGCAAGGTCTCCGCAGCCGGCCACCTCTCGCCGACTCCCCCGCTGCGGTCGTCCCGGGCTGTGCCGGCACTACGCCAGGCTGATGAGGTCGGCGTACTCGTCGTTCCAGAGGTCCTCGGTGGCCTCCGGCATGATGAGCACCCGCTCGGGGTGGGCGGCGCGCACCGCCCCCTCGTCGTGGCTGACCAGCACGATCGCACCCGTGTACGAGTCCAGGGCGTGCAGGATCTGCTCGCGGCTGGCCGGGTCGAGGTTGTTGGTGGGCTCGTCGAGCAGCAGCACGTTCGACTTCGACACCACCAGCATGGCCAGCGCCAGCCGGGTCTTCTCGCCGCCGGAGAGCACGCCGGCGGGCTTGTCCACGTCGTCGCCGCTGAACAGGAACGACCCCAGCACGGTGCGCGCCTGGGTCGGGTTCAGATCGGGCGACGACGAGAGCATGTTCTGCAGGATGGAGCGATCCACGTCGAGGGTCTCGTGCTCCTGCGCGTAGTAGCCGATCTTGGCGCCGTGGCCGAGCTCGACCGAGCCGGTGTCCGGCTGGTCGACGCCGGCCAGGATGCGCAGCAGCGTGGTCTTGCCGGCGCCGTTGAGCCCGAGGATGACCACGCGTGACCCGCGGTCGATGGCCAGGTCGATGCCGGTGAAGATCTCCAGCGAGCCGTACGACTTCGAGATGCCCTTCGCGAACAGCGGGGTGCGCCCGCAGGGGGCGGGCTCCGGGAAGCGGATGGCGGCCACCTTGTCCGCGACCCGCTCGTCCGGGATGCCCTCCAGCAGCTGTTCGGCCCGGCGCTCCATCTGGTGGGCGGCAGCCGCCTTGGTGGCCTTGGCCCCGAATTTGGCGGCCTGGGCCTGCAGTGCGGTGGCCTTCTTCTGCGCGTTGGCGGTCTCCCGGCGGCGGCGCTCCTCGTCGGCGGCGCGCTGCTGCAGGTAGCGCTTCCAGCCCATGTTGTAGACGTCGATGACCTGCCGGTTCGCGTCGAGCAGGAACACGCGGTTCACGGTCTCGCCGATGAGGCGCTCGTCGTGGCTGATGACCACCAGGGCGCCCTTGAACGACTGCAGGAAGTCGCGCAGCCACATCACCGAGTCGTGGTCGAGGTGGTTGGTGGGCTCGTCGAGCACCATGGTGTCGGGCTGCAGGAAGAGGATGCGCGCCAACTCGATGCGGCGCCGCTGTCCGCCGGACAGCGTCTTCAGGGGCTGTGCCAGCAGCCGGTCCTCCAGGCCGAGGTTGTGGGCGATGACGGCGGCCTCCGACTGGGCGGCGTACCCGCCGATGGTCTCGAACTCGTCCTGCAGCCGGCCGTAGCGTTTGAGGGCCTTCGCCGCGGTCTCTTCGTCCCCGGAGGCCATTTGCGCCTCGCAGGCGGCGATGCGGTCGGCGATGTCGCCCAGATTGCGGGCGTTGAGCACCCGGGTCATGCCGAGCTCCTCCGGGTCGCCCGCCCGGGGGTCCTGCGGCAGGTAGCCGAACACGCCGCGCAGGTCCACGGTGCCGGCGGTGGGGTCCTTCTCGCCGGCGATCACTTTGGTGAGGGTGGTCTTCCCGGCGCCGTTGCGCCCGACCAGGCCGACCTTGTCGCCGGCGTCGACGCGGAAGCTCACCCCGGACATGAGGGTGCGCGCGCCGACCCTGATCTCGAGGTCGTTCACAGACAGCATGGAAGATTCACCTGATTCTGATGGGATGAGCGGCGGATGGACACCGGCAGATCATCGTACACGGGGACGGGGATGAGGACGGGGATGCCGGGTCAGCTGGTCTGCTTCCGCGGTGCCGGCGCGGGAACGCTGCGCTCTCCCCCTCCCGGCGCTCTCCTCTCCGTGGATGGCATGCTTCTGAAGTACTGCTGCCGGGGCGTGTGGCTCGATCTGCCACATCCGCCGCACATCTGCCAGAGCTGTCTCCTCCCCCGGCAGAACGAGTGAAAAGTGGCTGATTCACCGGAATGGCACGGAATCTGCCGGTTTTCGCGTCCGCACTGGCAGAATCAGCGCGAAGCGGCTGAATCACAGGCCGGGGGGGACGCCGGATCGTGCCCGCAAATCTGTCACGCTCGCTGAGTATCTGCCAGATTTGCACCCTCCCCGGCAGAACCACGGAAAAGTGGCTGAATCACCGTGAAAGTGGCTGAATCACCGTGGAGGGGAGGCTCACATCGCGAAGCCGAGCGCGCGCATCATGTCGCGCCCCTCGTCGGTGATCCGCTCCGGGCTCCACGGCGGCGACCACACCCACTCGATGCGCACCGAGTCGACGACGCCATTCATGGCGTCGTCGATCTGCTCCTCGAGGACGTCGGTGAGGGGGCACGCCGCGGTGGTCAGCGTCATGGTGATGACGAGCGACCCGTCGGAGTACAGGCTCAGGTCGTAGATGAGCCCCAGGTCGACGATGTTCACGTCGAGCTCCGGGTCGACGACATCGCGGAGGGCCTCTTCGACCTGGTCGTAGCGGGCGGCGCCGTCTCCTTCGTCCGAGAGGATCGTCGGCGCGGTGCTGGCAGGCGCCGTGCTGGCCGACGCCGCGGCGGTCGGCGCCGCACCCGTCGGAGAGGCCGCCGCCCCGGTGACGGTCGCGCCGGCGGGGTCGGGGGTCCCCACGGGGCCGGGGATGTCGAGGTCGCTCACTGGATGATCGCGCCTTCCGGCAGGTAGCGGTCGTAGCCCTCGTCCTCGAGCCGGTCGGCCAGTTCGGGGCCGCCCTCGTCGGCGATCTGGCCGTCCACGAACACGTGCACGAACTGCGGGTGGATGTACTTGAGGATGCGCGTGTAGTGGGTGACCAGGATCAGCCCGATGTCGGAGTGGTCCTTGACGTGGTTGACGCCCTCGGACACGACGCGCAGCGCGTCGACGTCGAGGCCGGAGTCGGTCTCGTCGAGGAAGGCGAACTTGGGGCCGAGCAGCTCCATCTGCAGGATCTCGAAGCGCTTCTTCTCGCCGCCGGAGAAGCCCTCGTTGACGGAGCGCTCCAGGAACGCGGGGTCCATGCGCAGGTCGTCGACGGCGGCATGCACGCGCTTGACCCAGTCGCGGATCTTCGGCGCCTGGCCGGCGACGGCGGTCTTGGCCTCGCGCAGGAAGTTGCTGATGGTGACGCCGGGCACCTCGACCGGGTACTGCATGGCCAGGAACAGGCCGGCGCGGGCGCGCTCGTCCACCTTCATGGCCAGCAGGTCCTCGCCGTCGAGCGTGGCGGTGCCGCTGGTGATGGTGTAGCCGGGGTGGCCGGCCAGCGAGTAGCCGAGCGTCGACTTGCCGGCGCCGTTGGGGCCCATGATGGCGTGGATCTCGCCGGACTTCACGGTCAGGTTCACCCCCTTGAGGATGGGCTTGGGGCCCTGCTCGGTCTCCACCGAGACGTGCAGGTCGTGGATTTCCAGTGTGGGCATGTTCAGTCGTTTCCGTTCTCGGCCGCGATCCGGCCGCTGTGAGGATCGAGGTAGACGTCGCCGTCGACGACCCGGGTGTCGAAGACGGCGACCGGCTCGAAGGCCGGCAGCTGCGTCGCCGCACCGGTGGCGAGGTCGAAGGCCCCGCCGTGCGCCCAGCACTCGATGCAGCCGTCGGCGGCGAATCCCTCCGACAGGGAGACCTCCCCGTGGCTGCACCGATCGTCGAGGGCGTGCACGGCGTCGTCGCCTCCACGCACCAGCACGACGGCGACGCCGTCCAGCACCGCCTGCCGGGGCTGATCGACGGCGAGGTCGCTCAGGGCGCACACGCGCTGGAACCGCTCTTCGATGGCGCTGCCGGTCACGAGAGGTCGACCGCTTCCAGCTCGGCGGTGATGGCCTCGTCCAGCCGGGTCTCGATGGGCTCGTTGCCGATGCGGTGGACGATGTCCATCAGGAACCCGTGGACGACGAGCTTGCGGGCCACCGACTCGGGGATGCCGCGGGCCTGCAGGTAGAACAGCTGCTGCTCGTCGAAGCGGCCCGTGGCGGAGGCGTGCCCGGCGCCGACGATGTTGCCGGTCTCGATCTCGAGGTTCGGCACCGAGTCGGCGCGGGCGCCGCGGGTGAGCACCAGGTTGCGGTTGAGCTCGTAGGTGTCGGTGTTGTCGGCGTTGGCGCGGATGAGCGCGTCGCCGATCCAGACGGCGCGGGCGCCGCTCCCCTGCAGCGCGCCTTTGTAGGTGACGCGCGAGTAGCAGTCGGGCACGGCGTGGTCGACGTAGACCTGGTGCTCGATGTGCTGGCCGGAGTCGGCGAAGTAGATGCCGTCGAGGGTCAGGTTGCCGCCCGGGGCGCGGAACACCGCGGTGGGGTTGATGCGGATGAAGTCGCCGCCCAGCGACACCTGCACGTGCTTGAGCGTGGCGTCGCGGTCGAGGGACATGAACACGGCCCCGCCGTGGGCGGCGGTGGGGGCCCAGTCCTCGATCGACACGATGGTGGCGGTCGCGCCCTCGCCGACGAGGATCTCGGTGTTCTCGGCCAGGGTGGCGTCACCGGCGTGGTCGAGCTGCAGGAACACGCTGGCTCCGGCGCCGATGCGGATGATGGTGTGCGCGGCGCGGGGGGCGGTCCCGAATGCGTCCCGGTGCAGCACGACGGGGGCGGAAAGCTGCGCGCCCGCGGGCACGTCGAGCAGCAGCGCCTCGGCGAAGCGCGACCAGGCGCCGGCCGAGAGGACATCCTCCGGCTTGAGGCCGGTGGCGCCCACCTCGGGGGCGTCCCGCCGAATCCAGCTGGCGCTGACGCCCTCGCCGTCGAGGCGGAAGTCGTAGCGGCCGCCGTCGGCCTCCCCCATCAGGCGCTGGGCGCGGTCGAGGGGGGTGTTCTTCCACTCCTGGTCGCGGGCCCGCGCGGGGGCGAAGTCGTCCACGTCGTACGAGGAGTAGCGCTCCGAGCGTACCTGCACCGGGCGCCGCAGGGTGTCGTTCTTGGCGGCCATCAGCCCACCGACCCTTCCATCTGCATGTCGACCAGTTTGTTGAGCTCCAGGGCGTACTCCATGGGCAGCTCGCGGGCGATGGGGTCGATGAAGCCGCGCACGATCATGGCCATGGCCTCCTGTTCGCTGATGCCGCGCGACTGCAGGTAGAACAGCTGCGCCTCGTTGACCTTCGACACGGTGGCCTCGTGGCCGAGCGTGACCTCGTCCTCCTGGATGTCGACGGTCGGGTACGTGTCGGAGCGGGAGATGTTGTCGACCAGCAGGGCGTCGCAGCGCACCGTGTTGGCCGAGTGGTGGGCGCCGGCGGCGACCCGCACCTCGCCGCGGTACGACGATCGGCCGCCGCCGCGCGAGATAGACTTCGACACGATGCTCGAGTGGGTGTTGGGGGCCAGGTGGATGGCCTTCGCCCCGGTGTCCTGAATCTGCCCCGGGCCGGCGAAGGCGGCGGACAGGATCTCGCCGCGCGAGTGCTCCCCCACCATGTACACGCTGGGGTACTTCATGGTGACCTTCGAGCCGATGTTGCCGTCGACCCACTCCATGGCGGCGCCCTCGTGGGCGATGGCGCGCTGGGTGGTGAGGTTGTACACGTTCGTCGACCAGTTCTGGATGGTGGTGTAGCGCACGTGCGCATCCTTCAGCACCACGATCTCGACCACGGCCGCGTGCAGCGAGTCGGTGTTGTAGATGGGGGCCGTGCAGCCTTCGACGTAGTGCACGTACGAGCCCTCGTCGGCGATGATGAGCGTGCGCTCGAACTGGCCCATGTTCTCGGTGTTGATGCGGAAGTAGGCCTGCAGCGGGATGTCGACGCGCACGCCTTTGGGCACGTACACGAACGACCCGCCCGACCACGCGGCTGTGTTGAGGGCGGCGAACTTGTTGTCGCCGGCCGGGATGACGGTGCCGAAGTACTTCTGGAACAGCTCGGGGTACTGCTGCAGCCCGGCGTCGGTGTCGAGGAAGACCACGCCCTGCTGGGAGAGGTCTTCCCTCACCTGCTGGTAGACGACCTCCGACTCGTACTGGGCGGCCACGCCGGACACCAGGCGGTCGCGCTCGGCCTCGGGGATGCCGAGGCGCTCGTAGGTGCTGCGGATGTCGTCGGGCAGCTCGTCCCACGAGTGCACCTGCTTCTCGGTGGGCTTCACGTAGTATTTGATGTTGTCGAAGTCGATGGCCGACAGGTCGACGCCCCAGGAGGGCAGCGGCTTGCGGTCGAACATCTGCAGGCCCTTGAGGCGGCGCTGGAGCATCCAGTCGGGCTCGTGCTTCATCGCGGAGATCTCCCGCACGATCTGCTCGTTCAGGCCCCGCTTGGCCTCGGCGGCGCGATCTTTGTCGGCCCACCCGAATTCGTACTGGTTGCCGAGCTCGTCGAGCCCGGGATTGTCATTCAGGATGTCGCTCACGCGCGCGCTCCCCCGCCGGCCGCGGCCGGCTGCTTCTCGATCTTCTGGTGCAACATCGGCACAAGTTTAGCCCGGCCTCACCAAGAACGGCGCAGAAACTCAGCCGGTCGGGAGGGACCGAGGACGGCGGGGCCGGCGGACGCGCCGCGGGCCGGCACATCCCCTCGCGGGAGGCCCGGGTCCGGTCCGTATAATCGGGGGCGCGCATCGTCGCGCACCGGAACGCGCCGGAAGGCGTGGAAGGGAGCACCGTTGACCGTCTTCGATGAGACCGATCGTCTCGCAGTCGACACCGCCAGAGTCCTCGCCGCCGACGCGGTCGAGCAGGCTGGGAATGGACATCCCGGCACTGCCATCAGTCTGGCGCCTGCCGCCTACCTGCTGTACCAGAAGCTCATGAACGTCGACCCGGCGGCCCCCGATTGGGAAGGGCGTGACCGGTTCATCCTGTCATGCGGGCACACGTCGCTGACGCAGTACGTGCAGCTGTTCCTGGGCGGGTTCGGGCTGCAGATCGACGACCTGGAGCATCTGCGCCAGTGGGGGTCGCTCACCCCGGGGCACCCCGAGTACGGCCACACCGCCGGCGTCGAGATGACCACCGGCCCGCTCGGCCAGGGCATCGCCACCGCCGTCGGGTTCGCCGCATCGGCCCGCTTCCAGCGCGAACTGTTCGACCCGGAGGCCGCCCCGGGCGCCAGCGTGTTCGATCGCACGGTCTGGGTGATCGCCTCCGACGGCGACCTGCAGGAGGGCGTCAGCTCGGAGGCCTCGTCCTGGGCCGGCACCCAGCGGCTGGGCAATCTGGTGGTGCTCTACGACGACAACCACATCTCCATCGAAGACGACACGAATGTGGCCTTCGACGAGGACGTCGTCGCCCGCTACGCCGCCTATGGCTGGCACACCCAGCGCGTCGACTGGACCAGTCCGTCCGGCTACCGGGAGGACGTGGACGCCCTCGACGCCGCCCTGCGCGCCGCCGAGGCGGAGACCGGTCGGCCGTCGCTGATCGCCCTGCGGACGCTCATCGGCTGGCCCAGCCCCACCAAGCAGAACTCCGGGGGCATCCACGGCTCGAAGCTCGGCGCCTCCGAACTCGCCGGTCTCAAGCGCGCCCTGGGCTTCGACCCGGCCGAGCACTTCCACGTCGCCCCCGAGGTCATCGCGCGCACCCGCCGCCTGCAGCAGCGCGGCGCGCAGGCCCATGCCGAGTGGGACCGCCGCTTCGCCGCCTGGTCCGCCGCCCACCCCGACCGCCGTGCGCTGCACGATCGGCTGCGCGAGCGCCGGCTGCCCGCCGACCTGGCCGCGGCGCTGCCGGAGTTCCCCGCCGGCGAGAGCGTGTCCACGCGCGCCGCGTCCGGGAGCGTCATCGACGCCCTGGCGCCTGCGCTTCCCGAGCTGTGGGGCGGGTCGGCCGACCTGGCCGGGTCCAACAACACCACCATCGCCGGCGCCGACTCGTTCGGTCCCCGCGAACTCAGCACCGCCAAGTGGACGGCCGCCCCCGGAGGGCGGGTGCTGCACTTCGGCATCCGCGAGCACGCCATGGCGGCCATCCTCAACGGCATCGCCCTCGACGGCGGCACGCGGGCGTTCGGCGGCACGTTCCTCATCTTCAGCGACTACCAGCGGCCCAGCCTGCGCCTGGCCGCCCTCATGGGGGCGCCGAGCCTGTACGTGTGGACGCACGACTCCATCGGCCTGGGCGAGGACGGTCCCACCCACCAGCCGGTCGAGCAGCTCACCACCCTGCGGGCCATCCCCGGCCTCGACGTGGTGCGCCCCGGCGACGCCAACGAGACCGCCTGGGCCTGGTACGGCATCCTCAGCCACACCGACCGCCCGGCCGGGATCGTGCTCAGCCGTCAGGGCATGCCGACGTTCGCCCGCGGCGACGCGGCCGAGGGCGATGCCCTCGCTCCCGCCTCGCTGACGCTCAAGGGCGGCTACGTGCTCGCCGAGGCCGCCGGCGGCGACCCGCAGGTGATCATCATCGGCACCGGCTCCGAACTGCAGCTGGCGGTCGCCGCGCGCGACGCCCTGCAGGACGAGGGCATCCCCACCCGGGTGGTGTCCATGCCGTGCGTGGAATGGTTCGAAGCGCAGCCCGCCGAGTACCGGGACGAGGTGCTGCCGGCCGGCGTGCACGCCCGGGTCTCGGTCGAGGCCGGGCTGGCCCTGACCTGGCGACCGCTGCTCGGCGACGCCGGGCGGGCGGTCAGCCTGGAACACTTCGGCGCCTCCGCGCCCGGCCCCGAACTCTACGAGCACTTCGGCATCACGGCTGACGCCGTGGTCGCCGCCGCCCGCAGCTCCATCGCGGCGGCCGGAGCGGCGGCCTCCGCGGCTGCGGCAACCGACTCCGCAGTTTCTTCCCCAGCCCCGAAAGAAGGCGAGTGACCATCATGACGATCGCGGAGACCTCCGCCCCCCTGGCCCAGCTCAGCGCCCAGGGGGTGAGCGTGTGGCTGGACGACCTCTCCCGGGACCGCATCCGCTCCGGGCAGCTCGCCGAGCTCATCCAGACCCGCAGCGTCGTGGGGGTGACGACCAACCCCACCATCTTCGCCGGCGCCCTGGCGCATGGCCAGGCCTACGAAGAGCAGGTGCGGGCGCTCGCCGCCGACCACGTCGGCGTGGACGACGCCGTCACCGTGCTCACCAGCGACGACGTGGCGGCCGCCTGCGACGTGTTCGCCGAGACCGCCCGGAGCACCGGCGGCGAGGACGGGCGGGTGTCGATCGAGGTCGACCCGCGGCTCGCACACGACACCGCGGCGACGGTCGCGCAGGCCCGTGCGCTGGTGGAGCGCATCCACCGGCCCAACCTGCTCATCAAGATCCCCGCCACCAAGGAGGGGCTGCCCGCCATCGCTGCGGCCATCGCGGCCGGCATCAGCGTCAACGTCACCCTGATCTTCGGGCTGGACCGCTACCGCGAAGTGATCAACGCCTACGAGGCGGGCCTGGAGCAGGCCGCCGCCGCCGGGCACGACCTGGCGGCGATCCGCTCGGTCGCCTCGTTCTTCGTGTCGCGCCTCGACGTGGAGATCGACAAGCGGCTGGATGCGATCGGCACCCCCGCGGCGCACCGCCTGCGGAATACGGCGGGGCTCGCCAACGCCCGCCTCGCCTACCGCGTGTTCGAGGAGTCGCTCGGCACCGAGCGCTGGGCTGCGCTCGCGGAGCAGGGGGCCAACGTGCAGCGGCCGCTGTGGGCCTCCACCGGGGTCAAGGACCCCGCCATGGACGACACCGCCTACGTCGCCGGGCTGATCGCTCCGCACACGGTCAACACCATGCCCGAGAAGACGCTGGAGGCGTTCGCCGACCACGGCGCGGCCGCCGGCGACACCGTCACCGGCACGTACGCCGAGTCGGACGCCGTCCTCGACGGGCTGGCCGCGCTCGGCATCTCGTACGCCGAGGTCACAGCCCTGCTCGAACGGGAAGGGGTGCAGAAGTTCGAGGCCTCGTGGGCCGAACTGCTCGGCACCGTCGCCAGCGCCCTGGGAGGCCGGTCATGAGCATCCACGTCGACACCGCCGGGTTCGCCGGAGCCGCTGCGGCCAGCGTGCTGCCCGACCTGGTCTCCGATCAGGTCGCCAGCCGGCTGTTCGCCGCCGATCCCACCCTCTGGGGGGAGGATGCGGAGGCCGAGGCCTCGATCCGCCTGGGATGGGTGGATGCGGTGCAGGTCTCGCGCCCCTTGGTCGGCCGCATCCTGGCGCTGCGCGACGAGTTCCGGGGCGTCGGCCTCGACCGCGTCGTGCTGTGCGGGATGGGCGGTTCGTCCCTGGCCCCGGAGGTCATCGCCGGCAGTGCCGGAGTGCCCCTGGTCGTGCTCGACGGCACCGCGCCCGGCCAGGTGGCCCGCGCCACCGGCGACGATCTGGAGCGCACCGTCGTGGTCGTCTCCTCGAAATCGGGTTCCACGCTGGAGACCGACTCGCAGCGGCGGGCGTTCGAGGCCGCGTTCGAGGCGGCCGGCATCGACCCGGCCGAGCGGATCGTCATCGTCACCGATCCCGGCTCCGCCCTGGAGGCCTACGCCCACGCGCACGACTACCGCGTATTCCTGGCCGATCCGCACGTCGGCGGGCGCTACTCCGCGCTGACCGCCTTCGGGCTGGTGCCCTCCGGGCTGGCCGGAGCCGACATCGAGGCGCTGCTCGACGACGCCGAGATCGGCGTGCAGCAGTGCCTGGCCGACGACCCCGACAACCCCGGGCTCGTCCTGGGCGCGGCGATCGCGGCCGGCGCCCCGGCCCGCGACAAGCTCGGCATCTACTCCGACTCCGAGCGCATCGTCGGCTTCCCGGCCTGGGCCGAGCAGCTGGTCGCCGAGTCGACCGGCAAGCTCGGCACCGGGCTGCTGCCCATCGCGCTGCTGCCCACCTCCCCTGAAGTGACCGACCACACCCCCGACGACGTCACCCTGGTGCGGGTCGGCGACGGGCCGCTGCTGGCCCCCGGCGAGACCGTGTCCGTGGCGGGGAGCCTCGGCGAGCAGCTGATCGTCTGGGAGGTCGCCATCGCGGTGGCCGGCCGCATCCTCGGCATCGACCCCTTCGACCAGCCCGACGTGGAGAGCGCGAAGGCCGCCGCCCGCGACCTGCTCGCGGACCGTCCCGAGCCCGCCCCGGCGCTGTTCACCGACGGCGAGATCGCGGTGCGCGCCACCTTCCCGGTGACCGGCACCACCTTGACCGCCGCCGTGGCGGAGCTCGCCGCTCAGCTCGACCCGCAGACCGGCTACCTGGCCATCCAGGCCTACCTCGATCGCGAGCGGTTCGCCGATCAGGTCCGGCTGCGCGCCGCCGCCGCGTCGGCGACTGGACGGCCGGTCACGTTCGGCTGGGGGCCCCGCTTCCTGCACTCGACCGGCCAGTACCACAAGGGCGGCCCCGCCACCGGCGTCTTCCTGCAGATCACCGCGGCGCCGGACCCGGCTGCCGACGTGGCCATCCCGGAGCGGCCGTTCACGTTCGGGCAGCTCATCGTCGCCCAGGCTCAGGGCGATGCCCGCGTGCTGGCCGAGCATGGCCGGCCTGTGCTCACCCTGGAGCTGGTCGGCGACCCCGAGCGCGGGTTCGACCGCGTCCTCGAGGCGCTGCGGGCACTCGAGGACGGCGAATGACCGTTCCGTCTGCCCCCTCGGCGAACCCGCTGCGGCGGGCAGACGACCGTCGTCTGACCCGCATCGCCGGCCCGAGCACCATCGTGTTCTTCGGCGTCACCGGAGACCTGGCCCGCCACAAGCTGCTGCCGGCCGTCTACGACCTGGCCAATCGGGGGCTGCTGTCCCCCGGCTTCGGCCTGGTCGGTTTCGGCCGGCGCGACTGGGATCAGGCCGCATTCACGGACTTCGTGGAGAAGTCGGTGCGGGACCGGGCGCGCACGCCGTTCCGCCCGGAGGTCTTCGCCCAGCTGGCGCGCGGGTTCCGCTTCGTGACCGGCACGTTCGACGACCCGCAGGCCTACGGCCGGCTCGCGGGGGTGCTGGACGACCTCAAGCGCGACCAGGGGACGCTCGGCAACACCGCGTTCTACCTGTCCGTCCCGCCCTCGGCGTTCCCGCTGGTCTGCGAGCACCTCAACGAGGCCCGGCTGACGCACGCCGAGGCGGGATCGTGGCGGCGCGTCGTCATCGAGAAGCCGTTCGGGTCCGATCTGGAGAGCGCCCGCCGGCTCAACGCGGTCGTGGAGGGCGTGTTCGACTCCGACCAGATCTTCCGCATCGACCACTACCTCGGCAAGGAGACGGTGCAGAACCTGCTGGCCGTCCGGTTCGCCAACGCGATCTTCGAGCCGCTGTGGAACCGCAACTACGTGGACCACGTGCAGATCACGATGGCGGAAGACATCGGCATCGGCACCCGGGCCGGCTACTACGACGGCATCGGGGCTGCCCGGGATGTCATCCAGAACCACCTGCTGCAGCTGCTGGCCCTCACCGCCATGGAGGAGCCCGCGGACTTCAGCGCCGTCGCCCTCCGCGCCGAGAAGGAGAAGGTGCTCTCCGCCGTCGAGCTGCCCGACGACCTCGCGACCGGCACCGCCCGCGGCCAGTACGCGAGCGGCTGGCAGGGCAGCACCAAGGTGCGCGGCTACCTGGATGAGGACGGCATCGCCGCCGACTCCACCACCGAGTCGTACGCCGCCGTCGAGCTGCACATCCGCAACCGGCGGTGGGATGGCGTGCCGTTCTTCCTGCGTGCCGGCAAGCGGCTGGGGCGGCGGGTCACCGAGATCGCGGTCGTGTTCAAGCGCTCGCCCCAGCTGCTGTTCTCGCCGGCGCAGACCTCGGCCCTCGGCCCCAACGCCCTGGTGGTGCGGGTGCAGCCCGACGAGGGGGTCACGCTGCGCTTCGGCTCGAAGGTACCCGGTCCCGACATGCAGGTGCGCGATGTGACGATGGACTTCGGCTACGGCCACGCGTTCACCGAGTCGAGCCCGGAGGCCTACGAGCGGCTCATCCTCGACGTGCTGCTGGGCGACCCGCCGCTGTTCCCCCGCCACCGCGAGGTGGAGCTGAGCTGGCGCATCCTCGACCCGGTCGAGCAGTTCTGGGCCGCGCAGGGACGTCCGGAGCCCTACGCGCCCGGTTCGTGGGGACCGGCGTCGGCCGACCGGCTCATCGCCCGCACCGGACGCAGCTGGAGGCGGCCATGATCGAGCATCTCGTCGGCGTCACCATCTCGACGGTCGCCAAACGGCTGGTGATGATCCGCTCCGCGGCCGGCGCCGGAACCCTGGGACGGGTGCTCACGCTGGTGGCGGTCTGCGCCCCCGGCCACGAGGATGCCACCGCGGCAGTGGCGGTCGCCACGGCCCGGCAGCATCCTATGCGCATCATCGTGGTCAGCGCCGAGCCCGACCAGCCGGACCGGCTCGACGCCGAGATCCGGGTCGGGGCGGACTCGGGCGCGTCGGACGTGATCATCCTGCGGACCGCCGGCGAGGTGGGCCAGGACCAGGCGAGCCTGGTCACGGCCCTGCTGCTGGCCGACGCGCCGATCGTGGCCTGGTGGGCGGATGCGGCGCCGAGCGCCCCGGCCGACACCCCGCTGGGTCGCATCGCGGCCCGGCGCATCACCGACGTCGCCATGCGCGGCGGGGTGGACGCTCTGCGCGCTCTGGCCGCCGGGCACGTCCCGGGCGACACCGACCTGTCGTGGGCGCGGCTGACGCGCTGGCGGGAGTTCCTGGCCGCCGAGCTCGACCAGTCCCCCGGCATGGCCCCGACCGGGGCGGAGGTCCTCGGCCGTCCCGGCACCGTGCAGCCCACCCTGCTGGCCGCCTGGCTGCGCCTGTGCCTGGGGACGCCGGTGCAGATCATCGCCGACGCGGCCGCGAGCGACGAGCACCCCGTCGTGGGCGCCCGCCTGCTGCTGCCGGCCGGGCCGATCGGGCTGCGCTTCGACCCGGTGGGGGCGAGGCTCTGCCTGGCGCATCCGGACCAGCCCGACCACGAGATCGTGCTGCACGATCGCACGATCTCCGAGTGCCTCTCGGAAGAGCTGCGCAGCCTGTCCCCCGATGTCGTCTACTCCGACACGCTCACCCGCGGCGTGCCGGCGGTGCTGGGGGAGGCATGACGCGGCCGGCGCCGGAGGCGCGGGTGGTGGCGGACGCGGACGCCGTGGTCGCGGCCGCGACGGAGACCATCGCCGCTGCGCTGCAGGGTCGCGCCGCCGGCCATCCGCTGCACCTCGCCCTGACGGGCGGACGCGTCGGCACCCGCGTGTCCCAGCGGCTGGCCGCCCTCGGAGCGGCATCGGAGGCGCACTGCTGGTGGGGCGACGAGCGCTGGGTGCCGCGCTCCTCCCCCGACCGCAACGACGCCGTGGCGGCCGAGCTGGCCGCGGGCGGGTTCGCCGTCCACCGCGCGCCGTCGCCGGAGTCCGGGCTCGATGCCGCCGTGGGCGCCGCCGTGTGGGGGGATGCGATCCGCACGGCCCTGCCGGCCGGACCGGACGGCCGGCCAGTCTTCGATCTGGTGGTGCTGGGCGTGGGCGAGGACGGCCACGTCGCCTCGCTGTTCCCTGGTCGCGACGATCTGCTCGCCGCCGATGGGGTGGCGGTGGCGGTGCGCGACAGCCCGAAGCCCCCGCCGGAGCGCCTCTCGCTGACGCTGCCGGTGCTCTGCGCCGCCCGCGAGGTGCTGCTGGTGGTCGCCGGCGCCGGCAAGCGTGACGCGGTGCAGGCCGTGCGCCGCAGCTGGGAGTCGGAGGTGCCGCCATCCGTCCCCGCGGCGCTGGTGCGCGGAACCGAGCGCACCGTCCTCATCGCCGACGCGGCCGCCGCGGGCTGAACACCCGGTAGAGCGGCGAGCTGCGAAAAACAACACCTCCCACCGGTCAGGCCGGCGCGGTGCACAGCATCCATGGCGTGGCGCGCACCGCCCATCCGGTGGGATGGGGGGAAAAGACGGGGTCGGATCAGACGTGCCCGAAGCGCACCAGCAGGCCGATGCCGATGATGTCGACCAGCCAGATGATTCCGATCACGATGGTGATGCGGTTGAGGTTGCGCTCAGCAACCCCGGACTGGTTCAGGTTCTGCATGCTGCCGCCGCCGAACATGTCGCTCAACCCGCCGCCGCGGCCCTTATGCAGCAGGATGAGCAGGGTAAGCAGCAGACTCGTGATGAGCAGCACCACGTACATCACAATGCGCAGAACCAGCACGAATTCACCCTTACTCTTCGACGGTCAAACATAACGAGTATAGCCGGTCGAGCCGATATTCAGCGCTCAACCGACATTGACATGTGCCTGGTAGCGGGCGATGCCGGCGAATCGCTTCGCGTCCAGGCTCGCGGAGCCCACCAGCACGCCGTCGACGTCGGGGCTGCGCATGATCGGGGCGACGGTGCCGACATCCACCGATCCGCCATACAGCACGCGGGCGGCGTCGCCGCGCTCCCCCAGCGCCTGTCGCACCACGGTGGCGGCAGCCTGCGCCTGAGCGGGGGTCGCCGGCTCGCCGGCGCCGATGGCCCAGACGGGCTCGTACGCGATCACGATCTCGGCCTCGGCGGGCAGGCCGCTCGCCGCCGCCTGCACCTGGGCGGTGAGCACGGCCGCGGTGGCGTCCTCGGCCCGCTGCTCGGCGCTCTCACCGACGCAGATGACCGGCACCAGACCGTGGCGGACGGCCGCCGCCGCCTTGGCCGCCACCACAGCATCGGTCTCGCCGTGGTCGCGCCGGCGCTCGGAATGCCCGACGATCACATAGCGGCACTCGAGCCGCCGCAGGAAGGCTCCGGAGATCTCGCCGGTGTGGGCGCCGTCGTCGTAGACGGACAGATCCTGGGCCCCGAGCCCGATCTGCAGCTTGTCGGCCGTGATCAGCGTCTGCACCGACCGCAGATCGGTGAACGGGGGGAAGACCGCCACCTCGACCTCGTCGAAGCGGTGGTGGGCGTCCGAGAGGGTCCAGGCGAGCTTCTGGACGAGGGCGATGGCCTGCAGATGGTCCAGGTTGAGCTTCCAGTTGCCGGCGATGAGCGGGGTGCGGTTCATGCGGACCAGCCTAGGACGGTCAGCCCGGGCAAGGGCCTGCCCTCCAGCAGCTCGAGCGAGGCCCCGCCCCCGGTGGAGATATGCGAGAAGTCGTCGTCGCTGAACCCGAGTGCCCGCACCGCAGCCGCCGAGTCGCCGCCGCCGATGACGGTGTAGCCGGGGCAGCCGTGCAGCGCCGTGGCAACAGCACGGGTGCCGCCGACGAACGCGGGCCGTTCGAAGACGCCCATGGGGCCGTTCCAGAACACCGTCCCGGAGCCGGCGATGAGCTGCGCGAACAGCGCCTCCGTCCGCGGACCGATGTCGAGGCCCATGGCGGCGGCGTCCAGGTCCGTCGACTCGATGCCGTCGGCGGCGACCACCTGCGATTCTTGCGCGTCGAGGCCGGCGGCGACCCGCACATCCACGGGCAGGGCCACCTGCACCCCGTTGGCGCTGGCGTCGCGCAGGATGGCGAGGCAGTCGTCGAACCGCTCCGTCTCGCACAGGCTGGCGCCGACCGGGTTGTCCAGGGCAGCGAGGAACGTGTAGGCCATGCCGCCGCCGATCAGCAGGCGGTCGATGCGCGGCAGCAGGTTCTCGATGACGCCGAGCTTGTCGGAGACTTTCGCCCCGCCCAGCACCACCGTGTAGGGCGTCGCGGGCGACTGCAGCAGCTTGGCGCTGGCGTCGAGCTCGGCCATGATGAGCCGGCCGGCCGCGGAGGGGCGCAACTGCTCCACCTCGACGGTGCTGGCCTGGGCGCGGTGCACGACCCCGAAGCCGTCCGACACCACCGCGTCGGCGAGCGCGGCGAGCCGGGAGGCGAGGCGGGTGCGCTCATCGGCGTCCGTGCTGGTCTCCTCTGGGTGGAACCGCAGGTTCTCCAGCAGGAGCACGTCTCCGGCCCGGGCCGTGGCCACCGGGGCGGCGGCGTCGTCGAGCTCCAGCAGCGGCACCTCGACGCCGAGCAGCTCCCCCAGACGCGTGGCGACCGGGGCAAGGCTCAGCTCGGGGACGATCCTCCCGCCCGGGCGCCCGAGGTGGGAGCAGGCGATGATGATCGCTCCGCGGCGGCGCAGCTCTTGGAGGGTGGGCAGCGCCGAGCGGATACGGCGGTCGTCGGCGATGGTGCCGTCGTGCAGCGGCACGTTGAAGTCGCAGCGGACGAGCACCCGGTCGCCCGGGTGCAGGGGCAGCGTGTCGATGGTGCGCAGGGTCATCGGGGCGTTCACAGCTGCGACGCGACCAGCTGCGTCAGGTCGATCAGTCGGTTCGTGTAGCCCCATTCGTTGTCGTACCAGCCCACGAGCTTCACGGTGGTACCGACCACCCGGGTCAGCGGGGCGTCGAAGATGCACGAGGCCGGGTTGCCGACGATGTCGTGCGAGACGATCGGGTCCTCGTTGTAGGCGAGGTAGCCGGCCAGGGGGCCCTCGGCGGCGGCCGCGCGGTACACGTCGAGGATCTCCGCGACGGTGACTGGGCGCGACGCCTCGACGGTGACATCGGTGAGCGAACCGTCGGGCACCGGCACGCGAACGGCCAGGCCGTCCATCTTGCCGGCCAGCTCGGGGATGACCAGACCGATGGCCTTGGTCGCGCCAGTGCTGGTGGGCACGACGTTCACCGCCGCCGCCCGGGCGCGGCGGAGGTCCTTGTGACGGGCGTCCTGCAGCTTCTGGTCGGCGGTGTAGGCATGGATGGTGGTCATCAGCCCGCGCTCGATGCCGAAGTGGTCGAGGAAGGGCTTCACCAGCGGCGCCAGGCAGTTGGTGGTGCAGGAGGCGTTCGAGATCACGTCGTCGGTGGCCGGATCGTACCGGTCCGAGTTGACGCCCATGACGAACGTGCCGTCTTCATGCTTGGCCGGCGCTGAGATGACGACCTTCTTCACGCCCTCGCCCAGGTGCCGGCGGGCCAGATCGGCGTCGTTGAAGTGCCCGGTCGATTCGACCACGATATCGACGCCGGCCTTGTCCCACTCGATCTCGGCGGGGTCGCGGCTCGACATCGCCATGAGCCGGTGCCCGTCGATCAGGATGTCGCCGCCGTCGACGCTGATGTCCCGGCGCCACGGGCCCTGGATGGAGTCGTACTTGAGCAGGTTCGCGCAGGTCGCGGTGTCGGAGATGTCGTTGGCGGCGACGATCTCGAAGTCGAGGTCGTCGCGATCGATGGCGGCGCGGACGAAGGTGCGCCCGATCCGCCCGAAGCCGTTGATGCCCACCCGGATGGTCATGAAAATCTCTCCCTCAAGCCGGTGCGACGATGCACCGGGCACTCGGGCGCGTGCCGCAGGCCGCGCCGGAAACTGGTGTTTGCGACCCCAGCCTAGTCGGGAGGCCTGCATCCCTGGCTGAAGACGCGAAAGGGCCGCGCCCCGGATCCCGGGGTGCGGCCCTGTGCCTGGTGCGGCGGCTACTTGCCGAGCAGCAGCCCGGCCGTCTTGGCCCGGGCGTCCTCGAAGCGGCCGGCGACATCGGCCCAGTTGACGACGTTCCAGTACGCCTTCACGTAGTCGGCCTTGACGTTCTGGTAGTCGAGGTAGAAGGCGTGCTCCCACATGTCGATGAGCAGCAGCGGGACGGTGGCGGCGGCCAGGTTGCCCTGATGGTCGTACAGCTGCTCGACGATGAGCTTCTGGCCGAGCGAGTCCCAGGCCAGGATGGCCCAGCCGGAGCCCTGGATGCCGAGGGCGGCGGCGGTGAACTGCGCCTGGAACTTCTCGAAGGAGCCGAAGAATTCGTCGATGGCGCTGGCGAGCTCGCCCTCGGGGCGCCCGGAGTCGGGTCCGAGGTTCTTCCAGAAGATCGTGTGGTTGACATGCCCGGCGAGGTTGAAGGCCAGGTCCTTCTGCAGCTGGTTGATGGAGCCGAAGTCGCCGGCGTCGCGGGCGGCGGCCAGCTTCTCGAGCGCCGTGTTGGCGCCCTTGACGTAGGTGGCGTGGTGCTTGTCGTGGTGCAGCTCCATGATGGTGCCGCTGATGTAGGGCTCAAGGGCCGAGTAGTCGTAGGTCAGCTCTGGAAGCGTGTAATCCGCCATGGGTGTGACGTCCCTCCTGTGTTGTGCAGAGCGTCTGTCTGCAACCCCACTCTATCCATCAGGGAATGTGATGAACAAGTAAGGAATGAGAACATTTGCTGATAAAACGCTGATTGCCCGCGGGGGCGCGCAGCGCCGCTGATCGCCGTCGACCGGTCGCGTCCTGGTCCCGGAATCGCGCTAGCGGTCCGCGTCCAGGTCGTTCGGGACGCTCGCGAGCGTGTCCGGCACCCCGAGCTCTTCGGCCCGTTTGTCGGCCATGGCCAGCAGCCGCCGGATGCGTCCGGCCACCGCATCCTTGGTCAGCGCCGGATCCGCCAGCCTCCCCAGCTCGTCGAGGCTGGCCCCGGGATGGGACAGCCGGAGTTCTCCGGCGTAGCGCAGGTGATCGGGCACCTCGTCGCCCAGCAGTTCCAGCGCGCGCCGCACCCGCGCCCCCGCCGCCGCCGCGGCCTGGGCCGAGCGGCGCAGATTCGCGTCGTCGAAGTTCACCAGCCGGGTGCTGCTGGGACGCACCTCCTGACGGTGGCGCTGCTCCTCCCAGATCTCCAGGGTGTCGGCGGCGCCTACCGCGCGCAGCAGGGACGTGATCTCCTCCTCGTCGCGGGTCGTCACCCGAAACTGCCCGCGCACCTCCTTGGCCTTCATGGCCACGCCCAGGCGCCGGGCGCTGCCGACCAGGGCCATGGAGATCTCCGAGTTCGGGCAGGCCACGTCCAGGGCGCAAGCGTGGCCCGGGTCGCCGAGCGATCCCTTCGCCAGCAGCGCACCGCGCCAGATCGCCTGCGAGATCTCGCGGGAGCCGTTCACCAGCGCCGGCACGAGCCCGCGCAGCGGCCGGTTGCGCATGTCGATCAGCCCGGTCTGCCGGGCGAGCACCTCGCCGCCCTCCGGCACTCGCACCACGTTGCTGGTGCCGCCGCCCAGGTGCACCAACTCGCTGGGGGCGCCGTACAGCTCCCGCAGGGCCAGGCGCACGCGGTCCACCAGCGCCGGGCTGTCCAGCTCGATCTCGACCACCAGATGGGTGGAGATGCGGTGCAGGCCCCCGCTCAGGCGCAGGATGGTGGCCAGCTCGGCCGCCCGGGCCCGCCCACGGGGGTAGGCGCATCCCATCAGCTCGTGTTTCAGCTGCTCGGTCAGCGCCATGCTCACTCCCTCCCCAGGTCGCGGTTCACGATGTCGACGGTCACGTTGGGAAGCTTGCGCATCCGGGCGGCGAATGCGGCCAGCATCGCCACCGAGCGGTGCTTCCCCCCGGTGCAGCCGAACGCGATCATGGCGTCGTGCTTGTTCTCGCGGCGGTAGCCGTCGATCACGATGGTTGCCATCGCGGTGTAGTGGTCGAGGAAGTCGTCCACCCCGGGCTGGGCGAGCACGTAGTCGCGCACGTTCGCGTCCAGGCCGGTGGAGTTGCGCAGCTCCGGCACCCAGAACGGGTTGGGCAGGAAGCGGATGTCGGCCACCATATCGGCGTCGAGCGGGATGCCGTATTTGAAGCCGAAGCTCGTCAGCGTGAGGTGCACCCGATCGGCGGCGGCCTCATCGAAGATCTCGAAGACGCGCGTGCGCAGCCGGTGGGTGTTCAGCGCGGACGTGTCGATGATGACGTCGGCCCGGTCGCGCAGTCCGGTGAGGATCTCGCGTTCGCGGTGGATGCCGTCGAGCAGGGTGCCGCGGCCCTGCAGCGGATGCGGGCGGCGCACCTGCTCGAAACGGCGGACCAGCACGGCGTCGTCGGCCTCCAGAAACAACACCCGGGCGCGCATGCTCAGCCCTTCGAGCAGGTCCAGCTGGGCGTTGAGGTCCCCGAACAGCTGCCCGGCCCGGATGTCGATGACGACGGCCAGGCGGCGCACGTCATGCTCGGGCGACACCACCAGCTGTGCCAGCGGCAGCAGCATCTTGGTGGGCAGGTTGTCGACGACGTACCAGCCGAGGTCTTCGAGGGCCTTGGCCACCGTCGACCGTCCCGCCCCGGAGAGTCCGGTGATGACGGTCAGTTCGTTCACCGTCTCAGACGGCATGGCCACCCCTCGTGCTCGTGTCCTCGGTGTTCTGTTCGCTGCGCGGTCCACATCCTCGACCAGTCTAGGTATTCCGACGCGCCCATGCGCTGATGGCCTCCGCCAGCCCGATGCCGATGCCGGGCACCGCGGCCAGCTCGTCGCGGTCGGCGGCGGCGATGCGCGGGATGGAGCCGAACTGCTGCAGCAGCCGGTCGGCCAGGGCGGCGCCCACCCCCGGGACCTCGGTGAGGGCGGTGGCGAGTTTCTTGGTGCGGCTGTTGCGCTGGTAGGTGATCGCGAACCGGTGCGCCTCGTCGCGGATGCGCTGCACCAGGAACATCGCCTCGCTGGTGCGCGGCAGGATGACCGGGTAGTCCTCCCCCGGCAGCCACAGCTCCTCCAGCCGCTTGGCGATACCGCAGACCGGGATGTCCACGCCGAGCGCGCGCAGGGTCTCGGCGGCTGCGCTCACCTGCGGCGGACCGCCGTCGATGATGAGCAGTCCGGGGCGGTAGGCGAACGATTCCTGTTCGCGTTCGTGGATGTCGAGGCTCTCGGCCTGCTGCAGGCGGTGCAGCCGGCGCTCCAGCACCTGGCGGATGGACGCGGTGTCGTCGGCGGTGCCGTGCACCTGGAATTTGCGGTAGTCGGCCTTCTTGGCCACGCCATCCTCGAACACCACCATCGACCCGACCACCTGGGTGCCGCCCAGGTGGGAGATGTCGTAGCACTCCATGCGCAGCGGGGCGTCGGGCAGCCCGAGTGCCTGCTGCAGCTCGCGCAGGGCGTCCATCCGCGTCACGTAGTCGGCGGAGCGCTTGTTCTTGTACACCCGCAGCGCCTCGGCGGCGTTGGTGGTGGCGGTGCGCATCAGCGTCGCCTTCTCCCCTCGCTGCGGGACGCGAATGCGGCAGGCCCGGCCGCGGCGCTCGGCGAGCAGCTGTTCCAGGGCCTCGGCGTCGGCGGGGTCGGCCGCGACCAGCACTTCGGGCGGGATGGGGTCGTCCGTGGCGCTGCGGGGCGCCTCGTCCAGGTAGACGTGGTGGACGGCCTGCTGCAGCAGCTCGGCGGAGTCGACCTCGATCTCCTTGTCGACCACCCACGACCGCACGCCGCGGATGCGGCCGCCGCGCACGCGGAACAGCGAGCAGGCGGCGTTGAGCTCGTCCTCGGCGAGGCCGAGCAGGTCGAGGTCGTCGGTGTCGCCCAGCACCACCGCCGAGCTCGACAGCACGGTCTCCAGCGCCTTGATCCGGTCGCGCAGCCGGGCGGCGGTCTCGTAGTCCTGGCGCGAGCTGGCCGCGGTCATCTGCGCGGTGAGGCCCCGCACGTAGCCCTGGTCGTGACCGGCCATGAAGTCGCACAGCTCCAGTGCCCGCTGCCGATGCTCCTCCGGGGAGACCCGCCCCACGCAGGGCGCGGAGCAGCGTCCGATGTCGCCCAGCAGACAGGGCTTGCCGGTGCGCTGGGCGCGGGCGAGCACACCCGGCTTGCACGAGCGCACCTGGAACACCTTCAGCAGCGAGTCGATGGTGGAGCGCAGCTCGTACACCTTCACGTAGGGGCCGAAGTAGCGGTCGCCGTGCTGGTGGCGCCCGCGGGTGATCATGACCCGGGGCAGCTTCTCGCTGAGCGTGACGGCGAGGTACGGGTACGACTTGTCGTCTTTGAATACCACATTGAAGGGCGGGTCGTATTCCTTGATCCAGGTGTACTCGAGCTGCAGCGCTTCGATCTCGGAGTTGACGATCGTCCAGTGCACCCCGGACGCCTCCAGCACCATCCGCCGCTTGCGCTCCTCGATGGCGCGCAGCGGACCGAAATAGTTGGTCAGCCGCTGGCGCAGGTTCTTCGCCTTGCCCACGTACAGCACGCGGCCGTGGGCGTCGACGAAGCGGTAGACCCCTGGATCGGTGGGGATCTCGGAGGTCGGCGGGCGCCAGGAGATCTCCTGCGCCATCAGCGTTCCGCGTCGCCGGGCAGCAGCTCGGCCAGGAACTGCCCCGTGTAGCTCTCGGGCACCCGGGCGACCTGCTCGGGCGTGCCCTGGGCGACCACCGTCCCGCCGCCGGCCCCGCCCTCGGGGCCGAGGTCGATCACCCAGTCGGCCGACTTGATGACGTCGAGGTTGTGCTCGATGACGATGACCGTGTTGCCCTTGTCGACCAGCTCGGCCA
This sequence comes from Pseudoclavibacter sp., assembly GCA_047722305.1. Lineage (GTDB taxonomy): Bacteria > Actinomycetota > Actinomycetes > Actinomycetales > Microbacteriaceae > JAKVJE01. Next base: position 24,874 of record JBDNYM010000018.1, read on the forward strand.
GGATGACCAGCAGCCGGCGCACATCCTCGAAATGGAGGCCGGTGGTGGGCTCGTCGAGCACGTACACGCTGCGGCCCGACGACCGGCGCTGCAGCTCGGTGGCGAGCTTCACCCGCTGCGCCTCGCCGCCGGACAGCGTGGTGGCGGCCTGTCCCAGCCGGACGTAGCCCAGGCCCACATCCACCAGGGTCTGCAGGTAGCGGTGGATCGAGCCGATCGCGGCGAAGAATTCGGCCGCCTCCGAGATCGGCATGTCGAGCACCTCGGCGATGTTCTTCCCCTTGTACGTGACGGCCAGGGTGTCGCGGTTGAAGCGCGACCCGTGGCACACCTCGCACTCCACGTACACGTCGGGCAGGAAATTCATCTCGATCTTGATCGTCCCGTCGCCGTTGCAGGCCTCGCACCGGCCGCCCTTGACGTTGAACGAGAACCGGCCCGGGCGGAATCCGCGCGCCTGCGCCTCGGGGGTCGCGGCGAACAGCTTGCGGATGTGGTCGAACACGCCCGTGTAGGTGGCCGGGTTCGAGCGCGGGGTGCGGCCGATCGGCGACTGGTCGACGTGCACCACCTTGTCCACTCGGTCGAGGCCGGTGACCCGCCGGTGCAGGCCGGGCACCATCCGAGCGCCGTTGAGCCGGTCGGCGAGCACCCGGTAGAGGACGTCGTTGACCAGCGTCGACTTGCCGGAGCCGGACACCCCGGTGACGGCGATGAGCACGCCCAGCGGGAACGACACGTCGATGCCGCGCAGGTTGTTCTCCCGGGCGCCCACCACCGTGAGCCGTCGGTCCTTGTGCACGGGTCGGCGCCGGGCCGGCAGCTCGATGCGGCGCCGGCCGGCCAGGTAGTCGCCGGTGATGGACTCGCGGTTCTCTCGCAGTGCCGCCACCGTGCCCGAGTGGATGACCCGTCCCCCGTTCACGCCGGCGCCGGGCCCGATGTCGATCACCCAGTCGGCCGCCTCGATGGTCTCCTGGTCGTGCTCCACCACCAGCACCGTGTTGCCGAGGTCGCGCAGGTGCACGAGGGTCTGGATGAGCCGCCGGTTGTCGCGCTGGTGCAGCCCGATGCTGGGCTCGTCCAGCACGTACAGCACACCGGTCAGCCCGGACCCGATCTGGGTGGCGAGCCGGATGCGCTGCGCCTCGCCGCCGGACAGGGTGGCCGCCTTGCGCTCCAGACTCAGGTAGTCGAGGCCCACGTGGACGAGGAAGTCGAGTCGGGAGCGGATCTCGCGCAGCACCGGGGCGGCGATGCTCTGAGATCGCTCGTCGAGCCGCAGCGTGCTGAAGAACTGCTGCGCCTCGACCAGCGAGATCTGCTGCACGTCCCAGATGCTCTTGCCGTCCACCAGCACGCTCAGCACCTCGGGGCGCAGCTTCGCTCCGTGGCACACCGAGCAGGGAATCTCGCGCAGGAATTGCGCGTAGCGATCGCGCGCGGTGTCGCTCTCGGCCTGCTCGTAGTTGCGCTCCACGTAGGGGATGACGCCCTCGAAGCCAGACGAGTAGGTGATGTCGCGCCCGAACCGGTTGCGGTAGCGCACCTTGACCTGATAATCCTTGCCGTTCAAGACGGCGTCGCGCACCTTGGCCGGCAGATCGCGCCAGGGGGTGTACAGCGAGAAGTCGAGTTCGTCGGCCAGCCCCTGCAGCATCCGGGTGAAGTACTGCGCCAGACCCGACCCCTGCGTGCTCCAGGGCAGGATCGCGCCTTCGCTGATGCTGGCCTCGTCGTCGCCGATGATCAGACCGGTGTCGACGGCCATCCGCGAGCCGATGCCCGAGCAGGCCGGGCAGGCGCCGAAGGGGGCGTTGAACGAGAAGGTGCGGGGCTCGAAGTCGGTGACCGTGAGCGGGTGGCCGTTCGGGCAGGCCAGGTGCTGGCTGAATCCGCGGTGCTCCCCCGTGTCGACGAAGTCGATGTCGAGGATGCCGTCGGCGAGTCCCAGCGCCGCCTCCACCGAGTCGGTGAGCCGGGTGGCGATGGTCGGCTTGGACACCAACCGGTCGACGACCACCGCGATGTCGTGCTTATGGGTCTTGGCGAGCTTCGGCGGGTCCGAGAGCTGTACCGGCTTCCCGTCCACGATGGCGCGCGCGTAGCCGGAGGCCTGCAGCGAGGCGAACAGGTCGACGAACTGTCCCTTCTGCCCCGATGCGACCGGCGCCAGCACCTGGAAACGCGTCCCGGGCTCCAGTGCCAGCAGGGCGTCGACGATCTGCTGCACCGACTGCTTCTGGATGGGCTCCCCGCACACCGGGCAGTGCGGCTGCCCGGCCCGCGACCACAGCAGGCGCATGTAGTCGTAGATCTCGGTGATGGTGCCCACTGTCGAGCGCGGGTTGCGGTTGGTGGACTTCTGGTCGATCGAGACCGCGGGGCTCAAGCCCTCGATGGAGTCGACGTCGGGCCGGTCCACGCGCCCCAGAAACTGCCGGGCGTACGACGACAGGCTCTCGATGTAGCGGCGCTGGCCCTCCGCGAAGATGGTGTCGAACGCGAGCGACGACTTTCCGGAGCCGCTCAGGCCGGTGAAGAGCACCAGCGCGTTGCGCGGCATGGAGACGTCGATGTCACGCAGGTTGTGCACGCGGGCACCGCGGACGACGAGACGGGACGAATCAGCTGCTGGCACGCCTGACAGTGTAAGGCGGACGGGTCCCGCCGGAGCCGAGAACGGTGCGGTCGGCATTCTGGGGAAGTTAACAGAACGCGAACGGGTGGCCTACGATAATGCCAGGCCGCTCGGCCTGCATCACACATCTCTGAAGGGATCCACGCAATGACACTGACGGCTTTCAGTGGGCATCGCCGTGGGGCTTCGATCGCTGGAAAAGCACTTGCCGTGGCTGCGGCAGCGATCCTCGCACTCACCGGCTGCTCATCAACGGGCTCAAGCTCGAACAGCTCGAAAGGCTCGTCGCAGGACTTCGGCACGGTCAACGTGCAGCTGTCCTGGATCAAGGACCAGGAGTTCGCCGGTGAGTACTTCGCCCTGGAGAAGGGCTACTTCAAGGACGCCGGCTTCTCGAAGGTGAACCTCATCGATGGCCCGTCGACCGGCGCCACCGAGCTGCTCGGGGGCAAGGCCGATATCGCGCTGTCCGACGCCGCCTCCATCGGCTCCGTGGTGGCCAAGCAGAAGGCCCCGTTGAAGATCATCGGCGCCACTTACCAGAAGAACCCGTTCACCATCCTCTCGCTCGCCGACAAGGGCAACATCAAGACCCCCCAGGACATGGAGGGCAAGAAGATCGGCGTGCAGGACTCGAACACCAATCTGTTCAAGGCCTTCCTCAAGGTGAACAACATTCCGGAGAGCTCCGTCACCGTCGTCCCGGTGCAGTACGACCCGTCCGTGCTCGTCAATGGTCAGGTCGACGGCTGGGTCGGCTACATCACCAACGAGGAGGTCGTGCTCAAGGCCGAGGTCGGGCAGGACAAGATCACCGGCCTGCCGCTGGCGGACAACGGCCTGCCGTTCGTCGCCGAGACGGTCACCACCACCGACAAGACCATCAAAGAGAAGCCCGCCATGCTGCGCGCCTTCCTGAAGGCCGAGATCCAGGGCTGGAGCGACAACTTCAACGACCCCGAGCAGGGCGCGAAGTACGCGACCGACAAGTACGGCAAGGACAAGAAGCTGAACCTCGCCAACGAGATCGCCGGCAACACCGCGCAGGTCAACGACCTCGTGACCTCGCCGGAGACCGAGAAGAACGGCCTGTTCACCATCTCCGACCAGCTGCAGGACGAGTCGATCGCCTCGCTCAAGGCCGCCGGGATCAGCGTCAAGAAGTCCGACCTGTTCGACATGTCGCTGTTGAACCAGGTGTACAAGGACAATCCCAAACTGGTGAACTACAAGAAGTGAGCCATCGGTGACCGACATCACTGCAGCGACCAGCGCTGACAGCGCGGCGGATGCCGGTGCCCGCGAAGGCACCGGCATCCACGCGTCGGCCCTGCGGAAGACCTTCCGCGCCGGGGCCCGGAGCGTGGAGGCGCTCTCCGGCGTCGACCTCGACACCGCGCAGGGCAGCTTTCTCTCCCTGCTGGGACCCTCGGGCTGCGGCAAGTCCACGATCCTGCGCATCCTCGCCGGTCTGGAAGAGCCCACCGCGGGCGCCGTGGCCGTCGATGGCAAGACCCCGGAGCAGTTGCGCCGTGAGGCCGCCCTCGGCATCGCGTTCCAGGACCACGCACTGCTGCCCTGGCGCTCGGTGCGCAAGAACATCCGGCTGCCGTTCGAGGTCGCCCATCACCGCGTCGACGACGCCTACGTCGACGAGCTCATCGACCTCGTCGGTCTGCGCGGCTTCGAGAACGCGAAGCCCTCCCAGCTGTCCGGCGGGATGCGGCAGCGGGTCTCCATCGCGCGCTCCCTCGTGCTCAAGCCCTCCGTGCTGCTGCTCGACGAGCCGTTCGGCGCCCTCGACGACATGACCCGTCAGCGCCTCAACCTCGAGCTGCTGCGCATCTGGACCGAGCGTCCTGCCACCACCCTGCTGGTGACCCACGGCATCTCGGAGGCCATCTTCCTGTCCGACCAGGTCGCCGTCATGACTCCGCGGCCGGGACGCGTCCAGGAGATCATGCAGATCGATCTTCCCCGTCCCCGCCAGCCCGAGATCATGCGCACCCCCGAGTTCCACGCCTACGTCGATCACGCGTCCGAGCTGCTGTTCAGCTCGCAGGAGAACGGGGCCTGAGCATGACCACCCGCTCGCGTCATCGTCTCCCCGGCTGGGCTTCGGGACTGATCGGGGCCGGGGCGATCATCGCCGTGTGGTGGATCGTCGCCGCGCTCACACAGCTCGGGAACGCCAAGTACCACCCCATCCCCACGCCCCCGCAGGTGATCGCCGCGCTGTTCTCGCAGCCGCCCGACTGGTACTGGCGGATGTTCTCGGTCACCCTCGGCGAAGCCGGGCTGGGCTTCCTGTGGGGCAACTTCATCGCCCTCGCCCTCGCTTTCCTCGTGCTCGTCGTCCCGGCGCTCAACGGGGTGGTCATGCAGGTGGCCGTCGTCACCTATTGCCTGCCCATCGTGGCCATCGGGCCGATCGCGCTCATCATCCTCGGCGGGGCCACCTCCCCAGGCGACCTCTCCGGCACGGCGGTGTTCCTGGCCGCGCTGTCGGTGATCTTCACCACCGTGGTCGGCAGCCTGCTCGGACTGCGGGCCGCCGATAAGGCCTCGCTGGATGTGGTGCGCGTGTACGGCGGCAGCCGGCTGACCCAGCTCATCAAGGTGCGGCTGGTGGCGGCGATGCCCGAGATCTTCACCGCCCTGCAGATGGCGGTGCCCGCCGCCTTCCTGGGGGCCGTCCTGGGCGAGTACTTCGGCCAGATCGAGCAGGCCGTCGGGCCGGCGCTCGTCATCGCCCAGGTGCAGCTCAACACCGGGCTGGTCTGGGCGCTGTTCATGCTGTGCGCCGTGATCGCCCTGGTCGGCTACTGGCTGATGGGGCTGATCGGCCGGCTGGTGGCCCCCTGGGCCAAGGAGGCCCGCTCATGACCACGATCTCGACCCCGGTCGATGCCACCGCACGCGACCGGTACCTGCGTCGCCGCGTCGCGGCGTCCGCGGGACGGGCGGCGCTGCGGGCCGTGATGACGGCGGTCATCACGCTGCTCATCATCGGCATCCTCTGGTGGGGCGTGCTGGTCGTCTTCGATCTCTCCCCCTACGTCACCCGCGGTCCTCTCGACGTCTGGAGCTACCTCGTCGCCGCTCCCGGCGCCGGGGCGCACCGGGCGGCCCTCTGGCCCCTGCTGGCCGTGACCCTCGGGCACGCCGGTCTGGGATTCCTGCTCGGCATGGCCTGCGCTCTGCTGGGGGCGATCTCGTTCCGGCTTTCCCGCAGCGTCGAGAGCGCGTTCATGCCCGTCGCCATGCTGCTGCGGTCGGTGCCGCTGGTCACGATCGCCCCGGTGATCATCCTGATCTTCGGTATCGGATCGAGCGCCTCGGTGGCCGTCATCTCGGGCATCGTGGTGCTGTTTCCGGCCCTGGTGACCATGGTGCAGGGGCTGCGCAGCGCCTCGCCGCAGATGCTGGAGGTCGTGGACGTCTACGGCGGCGGCGCCGTCACCGCCACGCGCAAAGTGGCCCTGCCCGCCGCCCTGCCCGCGATCTTCGCCGCCATTCGCATCTCGGTGCCCGGAGCCATCACCGGCGCGCTGTTGGCCGAGTGGCTCTCCACCGGCGACGGCATCGGGTCGGCGGTGCAGAAGTTTATTCCGCAGGCGGAATATGACCAGCTCTGGGCGGCGGTAGTCGCAGTCACGCTCGTGTCGGTGCTGCTCTACAGCGCGGTCCAGCTGGTCGAGAGCATCGTGCTGGCCCGGATGGGGATGGCCGACCGGCACTGAGAGGGCCGCGCCCGTCGAGGCGTCGCTGCGGTGACCGCATCGCCGCTGAGACGAGTCGCCCAGAAACCGGAGAAGCCGGACGCGCGGACGGGGCGGGGCGCGCGGGGCGCGGCGGGGGCGGGGCCGCGGGGGTGGGGGCGGGGGCGGGGCGCCCTCACCTCCCCACGAGGGCAG
>JBDNYM010000018.1:31441-37043 GCA_047722305.1 Pseudoclavibacter sp.
GGGGGCCCCGCAGCCCCGCTGCGAGTGGGCCCACATAACCCGGACACCCCGCCGGGGGGGAGGGTGTCCCCACCGCGCCCGCGCGCCCGGCTCCTCGTTCTTCTGGTCGGCCCAGAGGGTCAGAACACCCGTTCGCCGTGCTGGTACACCTGCTTGTCGGTCTGCGCCACGGCGGCGACATCGGCCAGCGGGTCGGCGTCCAGCACCAGGAAGTCGGCGTACTTGCCGGGCTCCAGGGTGCCGTACTCGTCGTCGATGTGCAGCAGCTCGGCGCTGTTGCGGCCGGCGGCGAACAGGGCATCCTCATTGCTGATGCCCACCTGCGTGTAGAGCTGCAACTCGAAGGGGGTGTCGGTGAAGTCGTTGAACGGGGTGCCGGCGTCGGTGCCGAACGAGATCTTCACGCCGATCCTGGCGGCGCGGCCGATGTGCTCGAAGTAGTCGTCCACGAAGGCCTCGGTCTTCCGCATCATGTACTCGGGGATGCGGCCCGCTCCGTACTCCTTGATGCCCCAGGCGGCGATCAGCGTCGGCGTCAGATACTGGCCGTTCCGCTTCATGAGCTCGGCATCCTCGTCCGTGATGAGCGACCCGTGCTCGATGGAGTCGACACCGGCGACGATCGCGTTGTGGATGCCCTCCGCGCCTTCGGCGTGGGCGCACACGGTGCGGCTCTTCGCGTGGCTCTCTTCGACGGCCACCCGCATCTCCTCGACGGTCAGCTCGGTGTCATCGATCTCATCGGCCTCCGACATCACGCCGCCGGTGGCCATCAGCTTGATGTTGCGGGCGCCCGCCCGGAATTCTTCGCGCACTGCCTGCCGCATCTCGTCGGGAGAGTCGACCAGGTGCCCCCAGGTGGTCTCGGCCCGGGCGCCCATCAGGAAGTCGCCGTGGCCGCCGGTGATCGACATGGGACGGCCCGAGGGGACGATGCCCGGGGCCGGGTAGCCGAGCGTCCCGGTCAGCTGCAGGGCGCGCAGCTTGGTGTCGACGCTGAAGGCGGAGCCGCACTCGCGCACGTAGGTGACGCCCGTCTGCAGCAGCCGCCGCAGGTTCGTGAGGGAATTGACGGTCACCTCGGCCTCGGTGAGCAGGCTGACCTTGTTGTTGATCGCATTCATCATCGTGTGGGTGTGCACGTTGATGAGGCCGGGCATGATGAAGCCGTCGCCCAGATCGACGGTCTCGTCACCGGTCGGCGCGGTGCCCTGCCCGAGGTCGACGATCTTCCCGGTCTCGGTGTCGACGGCGAGCCAGGAGCCCGAGCGGGTCTCGGCGGTCGCACCGTCGAAGAGATGGGCATTGGTGAAGACTCGTGTGGTCATGGGGGCTCCGTTCGCTGAGAAGTTCATTTGCATCGTAAGTCGTGGTCTCGGGGCCGGCCAAATCTCCTCTCGGTCCTTTCCCCCTGCGTCCCGGCGCCGGGCGGATGTCGGCCGCGAGCCGAGTCCGGGGCGGGCCGGCTGCCCCGGAGGATGGTGCTAATGTTTTCCCTGCGCTTACAAGGCCGTGACCGTTTTCGCGCTGCTGATCCCGATCGGGTCAGCGGTTGAGACCTCCTCGGAGATCGGACGGTGAAATCGTTTTCGAGTCCGCCCGCTCCCAGACCGACTGTCCGTCGACGAGTGGTGCACTCTTCTCTTCTTGGCAGCAGTCGGAGTTCAGTAGTCTTGTCGTCTCAAATCGCATTCCTCGTCGTTATCCTGCTCATCCTGGTGGGCGAATGGGTCTCCAAATTGACCCACGCGTACATCCCCTCGATCTTCATCACCGCCTTCCTGTTCCTCATCGGATTCTGGACGTTCATGCCGAAGGACGTGGTGGCGCGGGCCTCCTTCGGCACGGAGTTCGTGACCATCTGCGTGCCCCTGCTGCTGGTGCACCTGGGCACCCTCATGAACCTCCGCACCCTGCTGCGGCAGTGGAAGGCGGTGTGCATCGCCCTGCTCGGCGTCTGCGGGACGCTGCTGGCGACGCTGACCGTCGGCACCGCCATCTTCGGGTTCACGTCGGTGGTCGCCGCCGTGCCGCCGCTCACCGGCGGGCTCGTGGCGGCGCTGCTGATGACCGACGGACTCAAGGCGGCGGGCGCCACGGCACTGGTCGCGCTGCCCACGGCGATGTTCGTGATGCACAGCCTGATCGGCTACCCGATCACCGGTTACATGCTGAAGCGCGAGGCGCGACGCCTGACCGGGCGGCTGCGCCGCGGCGAGGTGACGCCCACCGAGCGGCAGCGGTCGAACGCCGCCGTCATGAGCGGCGAGGGCGGCGGCCGGAGGGTCCTCGGGATCGCGCCCGAGTCCGGCTATATGACCGCGGCCTTCACCCTTGCCCGGGTGGGCGCGGTCGCCCTGGTCGCTGCTCTGGCGTCCCAGCTGCTGAACGGCGTGGTCAACGCCAACATCCTCTGCCTGGTGCTGGGCGTGATCGCCCACGAGCTCGGTTTCCTGGAGGACAACGCGCTGAACAAGGCCGGCGTGTTCAACTGGCTGATGTACGGCCTGCTGGCCTACATCTTCGCCCAGCTGAGCGTGACCACCCCGCAGGCGATCGGCGGCATCATCGTGCAGATCGTCGTCCTCATCATGTTGGGACTGGCGGGAATGCTGGTCGCCTCCCTGGTGCTGGCCCGGCCGTTCGGGATGTCGTTCCCGATGGCCTTCGCCTGTTCGCTGACCGCCCTGTTCGGGTTCCCGGCCGACTACATCCTGACCACCGAGATCTGCCGCTCGGAGTCGCAGAACGAGAGGGAGCGCGGCTACCTGCTGGAGGAGATGCTGCCCAAGATGCTGGTGGGCGGCTTCGCGACGGTCTCGATCGCCTCGGTGGTCATCGCGTCGGTGTTCCTGAAGCTCGTCTGAGCGCCCTCCGGGAAGCTATTCGGTGGCCTGCCGCAGGTTGCGGAGGTCTTTCTTCAGGTCGGCCAGTTCGTCGCGCAGCCTGGCTGCGAGTTCGAAGTTGAGCTGGTCGGCGGCTTGCAGCATCTGGGAGTTGAGACTGCCGATCAGTGCGGACAGCTCGGCGGCGCCCATCCCCTCGCGGCGATCGACCGGGGCTGGCGTCCCCGTCTGGTCGCCGACCAGTGTCTTGGTGTCCGCGTCTTCGCGGATGAGCTGGTCGGTGATGTCGGCGATCTTCTTGCGCAGCGGCTGCGGGTCGATGTGGTGCTCGGCGTTGTAGGCGATCTGCGCTTGGCGGCGCCGCTCGGTTTCGTCGATGGCGAACCGCATCGAGTCGGTGATCTGGTCGGCGTACATGTACACCTGGCCGCCGATGTTGCGAGCGGCGCGGCCGATGGTCTGGATGAGCGACCGGTTGGAGCGCAGGAAGCCCTCCTTGTCGGCGTCCAGGATGGCCACCAGGCTCACCTCGGGCAGGTCGAGCCCTTCGCGCAGCAGGTTGATGCCCACCAGGACGTCGAAGACACCGCGACGCAGCTCGGTGAGCAGCTCGACGCGCCGCAGCGTGTCGACATCGGAGTGCAGGTACTCGACGCGGACCCCGGCCTCGCTGAGGAAGTCGGTGAGGTCCTCGGCCATCTTCTTGGTGAGGGTGGTCACCAGCACCCGCTCGTGACGCTCGACGCGGGCGCGGATGGCCTCCAGCAGGTCGTCGATCTGGCCCTTGGCCGGTTTCACCACGATTTCGGGGTCGACGAGGCCGGTGGGGCGGATGATCTGCTCGACCACCCCGTCGGAGTGCTCCAGCTCGAAGTTGCCGGGCGTGGCCGACATGTAGACGGTCTGGCCGACCCGGTCGCGGAACTCCTCCCAGCGCAGCGGACGGTTGTCGGCGGCGCTGGGCAGCCGGAAGCCGTTGTCGATGAGGGTGCGCTTGCGGGCCATGTCGCCCTCGAACATCCCGCCGATCTGCGGCACCGTCACGTGCGACTCGTCGATGACGGTGACGAAGTCGTCGGGGAAGTAGTCGAGCAGGCAGTGGGGCGGCTCGCCGGGGTGCCGGCCGTCGATGTGCATCGAGTAGTTCTCGATGCCGGAGCAGAAGCCGAGCTGTTCCATCATCTCCAGGTCGAACGTGGTGCGCATCTCCAGTCGCTGCGCCTCCAACAGCTTGTTCTGCGACTTGAACTGCTGCAGGCGGTCGCGCAGTTCTTCGCGGATGTCATGCATGGCCCTCCGCATGGTCGCCTCGGACGACACGTAGTGCGACGCCGGGAAGATCGCCACCGACTCCTCGTCCTTCAGCACCTCGCCGGTGAGCGGATGGAGCACCTGCAGCGAGTCGACCTCGTCGCCGAACAGCTCGATGCGCTGGGCGAACTCGTCGTACATGGGGATGATCTCGATGGTGTCGCCCCGCACCCGGAAGTTGCCGCGGGTGAACTCGACGTCGTTGCGCTTGTACTGCATGTCGAGGAACCGGTGGATGAGCTCCTCCCGGTCGATGGTGTCGCCCACGTGCAGGGGCAGCATGGCCTGCAGGTACTCGTCGGGCGTGGCCAGACCGTAGATGCAGGAGACCGTGGAGACCACCACGACATCCCGCCGGCTCAGCAGCGAGCGGGTGGCGGAGTGGCGCAGGCGCTCCACCTCGTCGTTGATCGAGGAGTCCTTCTCGATGAAGGTGTCGGTCTGCGGCACGTACGCCTCGGGCTGGTAGTAGTCGTAGTACGAGACGAAGTACTCGACGGCGTTCTTCGGCATCAGCTGCCGCAGCTCGTTGGCGATCTGGGCGGCCAGCGTCTTGTTCGGCTCCAGCAGCAGCGTGGGCCGTTGCACCTGCTCGATCATCCACGCCGCGGTGGCCGACTTGCCGGTGCCGGTGGCGCCCATGAGCGTGATGTCGCGCTCTCCGTCCTGCAACCGCCGGGTGAGCTCCGCGATCGCGGCCGGCTGGTCGCCCGATGGCTGGAACGGGCTGATCACCTGGAACGGGTGCACTTCGCGGGTGGGCTGCATGATGCCGATTCTAGGCGGAAACGCGTCGATTCGAACAGGTGTTCGCCTCAGACGGAAGCGGGACTGCTGGCCCCGCGATGGTGCCGATCAGTCTTCCAGCGTCCGTCCGCGCCATTCCGGCAGTCGCAGTGCGGCGGCTGCGGCGGCGACGAAGGCGGCGGCGAACACGGCGAACACCAGCCACTGGGCGCCTCCCGCCGCCTGCAGCAGCGGCGGGACGGCCAGCGGGGCGATGATGGACGCGATCCGTCCGAATCCGGCCGCCGCCCCGGCCCCCCGGCCGCGCAGCCGGGTGGGATAGATCTCCGGGGTGACGGCGTACAGCACGCCCCAGGCGCCGAGGTTCGCGGCCGAGAGCAGCAGCCCGAACCCGAGTACCGTCCCCACGCTGTGGGCCAGGCCGAAGCCCACGGCGGCCGCGGCGGAAATGACGAGGAACCCGGCCAGGGTGATGCGTCGACCGAGCCGCTCCACCAGCCAGGCCGCCAGGAAGTAGCCCGGCAGCTGGGCCAGAGTGATGATCAGGGTGTACTCGAACGATCTGACCAGGTCGAATCGGTCGGCCAGCAGCGAGGGCATCCAGATGAAGGCCCCGTAGTAGGAGAAATTCACGAAGAACCAGGTCAGCCACAGCGCGACGGTGCGGGGCGCGTGCCCGCCCGCGAACAACTCGCGGG
>JBDNYM010000019.1:0-36318 GCA_047722305.1 Pseudoclavibacter sp.
GGCTGGGACGGGGACCGGCACCGGGGATGGGGCTGGGACGGGAGCCTGCGCTGGGGACGCGCCGGGCGCCGGGGATGCGGACGCGGGCCGGGCTGCAGGTTCCGCGGCCTCAGTGGCATCGGAGCGATCCGGCGAGGAGAGCCCCTGCCCCGAGTAGGCGCGGAACACGTCCTCGAGGGTGGCGTCCGGTCCGAGCTGCCGTTTGAGCTCTGCCGGGGCTCCCACCGCCCGCAGCCGCCCATCCGCCATCAGCCCGACCCGGTCGCAGAGCGCGTCGGCCTCCTCCATGTAGTGGGTGGTGATGAGGACGGTCATGCCGTCGCGGCGCTGCAGGGACAGGATCCGCTCCCAGACGGCGTCGCGGGCGATGGGGTCGAGGCCGACCGTCGGTTCGTCGAGCACCAGCAGGGCCGGGTGCCCGACCAGCGCCTGCGCCAGTTCGAGCCGGCGCACCATGCCGCCGGAGAACTTCCCGGCGACGCGGTCGGCCACGTCGAGCAGCCCCATCATGTCGAGAGCCTCGCGCACGCGGGCGCGCACCTGACTGCGCGGCACGTCGTAGAGCCGGGCGAACCAGGTCACGTTCTGCCAGGCGGTCAGGTCGCGGTCGATGGAGAGCTGCTGGGGCACGTACCCCAGGCGGTAGCGCACCTCCATGGGGTCGGCGGCCGCGTCGACCCCGTACACGGCAATGCGTCCCTCCCGCACGGGCAGCAGCGTGGCGAGCAGGCGAATGGTGGTGGTCTTGCCGGCGCCATTCGGCCCCAGCAGCCCGAAGATCTCCCCGGGGGCGATGTCGAGCGTGAGGTCGTCGACGGCGACGTGGTCGCCGAACCGCTGCGTGAGTCCGTCCACGCGCACGGCGGCAGGGGTGGCGACGGGGACGGCGGACGAGGCCATGGCGGTCATCGCAGCGCCTCCGCGACGGACGCGACGGTCCGCTCGTCCGGTCCCCGCCCGTCCACCCTCTCGACCACGGTGCGCAGCACGTCCAGACCAGCGGCGAGCGTTCGGCGGTCCTCGGCGGAGAGCCCGACGATCACCCGCTGCACCGTCTCGTGCCGGGCGTCGCGGGCGGCATCCGCGTCCTGCTGTGCCCGGTCGGTCAGAGAGAGACGGCGGATGCGGTGGTCCTCCGGCGCAGGCGTGCGGACCAAGTATCCGGCGCGCTCCATCTCGCCGACGACGGTTGACACTGAATTGGCGGCCAGGCCGAGGATCTGCGCCGCCTCTCCCACGGTGAGGCCGGAGCGACGGCCCACCAGCCGCAGCAGCTCCGCCTGGGTCTGGGCCACCGGATCGGCCGGGAAGCGGCGGGCGGCGTGGCGCCGGACCACCCGGCGGAACCGGCTCACCGTTTCGAAAAGCCGATCGACCAGGGTGATGTCCACCGTCGTCATGGGGCCTCCCGCCGCGATATATATCTCTAGGTCAGAGTAATATACCTCTCCTCCAGAGCCAACGCCCTGGCCCACAACCGCGCCCGACCTCGGCCGCGGCGCGCTACGCTCCGGAGAAACATCGAACACTCGTTCGCGGCGGCGGCCTCGAGCGGTGCCCCAGCGGAGAGGACGCGTCATGGAGAAGTCGGCCACCCTGCGAATGAACGAGCAGATGCAGGACTTCGTCGCCCATGGCATCCCCGCCCTCAACCTCGGCTTCGGCGAGTGCGGACTGCCCGTCCTCCCGGTGCTGCGCGAGCTGGTCGCCTCCGGCAGCGCCGAGAACGCCTACCCGGCGGTACAGGGCTCGCTGGCCGCCCGCCGCGCGATCGCCGGGTACTTCAGCCGGCGCGGCATCCCCTCCGAGGCCGGCCTGTGCACGGTGGCGCCCGGCAGCAAGCCCATCCTCTACGCCCTGCTCGCCACCCTGCCCGGCGACCTGGTGCTGCCCCGGCCGTCGTGGGTGAGCTACGCCAATCAGTCCCGAGCGCTCGGCAAGCCGGTGATCTGGGTGGATGCGCCCGCCGACTGCGGCGGCATCCCCGCCCCCGACCAGCTGGAGACGGCCCTCGGCACGGCGCGGGCGGCCGGACGCGACCCGCGCATCCTGCTGCTGACCTCGCCCGACAACCCGACCGGCACGGTGGCCAGCGGCGAGCAGATGCGGGCACTGGTGCGGATCGCCGCCGAGCAGGACCTGACCATCATCTCCGACGAGATCTACCGCGACCTCGCCTACTCCCCCGCCGACTACGTGAGCCCCGCCGAGCTGGCCCCCGACCGCACCATCGTCACCAGCGGACTGTCGAAGAACCTCGCCCTCGGCGGGTGGCGCATCGGGGTGGCCCGCTTCCCGGTCACCGACCGGGGACGGGAGCAACTGGCCCGGTTCGTCGGGTTCGCCTCGGAGCTGTGGTCCGGGATGCCGGTGTTCCTGGAGCCGGTCGTCGAGTACACGTTCTCCGAGCCGGCGGATGTGGTGGAGCGGATCGCCGCCAGCCGCCGCCTGCACCAGGCGGTCTCCACCGCCATCGCCGGCGTGCTGCGCGACGCCGGCGCCCGGGTGCACCTGCCGGAGGGCGGCTTCTACTTGTACCCCTCGTTCCGGGGAACCGCGCTCGCCGAGCGCCTCCACGCTGCCACCGACGAAGAGCTGTCGAACCGGCTACTCGGCCGGGAGCGGGTGGGGGTGCTGCCCGGGACGTGCTTCGGCGACGACCCGGCCCAGCTGCGCGTGCGCGTCGTGACCGCCATGGTGTACGGCGCGTCGGACCCGGAACGACTCGCCACCCTGCGGGCCGCCGACCCGCTGCAGGCTCCGCCGGTCGTGGCCGCTCTCGAACGGCTGAGGAACGTGCTCGCCTGAGCCGTCACGAGGCGAGGACAGGGCACTATGCTGGTCTTTTCCGTTCAACCGTCCGGGTTGCGGGGAAAGGCGAAGACCTCATGAGTGACAGCGTCGAAAGCAGTTCCAGCCTCGAAGACCAGCTCAGCAGCCTGGTCGCGCACCCGGACCAGGCCCAGCGCGCGGGCGAGCGGATCGCCGCGCACATCACTGCGACCGGGGCGGATGTCGTCGCCGTCGACCCGCAGCCCGCATCCGTCATCCTGGGCCACCTGGTGGCGGCCCGGCTGGGCGCCACCCTCACCATCGTCAGCGAAGACTCGGGCCTGCTGTACGCCACCGAGACCCCCGCCCCGGGCGCCCGAGTCGCCCTCGTGTCGGCCGACTTCCCCGACTACCCCTCGCCGGCCGCGACCGCCGACTACCTGTCGGCGAACTCGGCGCGCATCGTCGCCGCCGTCTCGCTGCGGCCCATCGCCGGTTCCGCCGCCGGGCTGCCGGTGACCCCGGTCTCGGTCGGCGCCTGATCGATTCGGCGCGCTGACCGTGGCGGACGGTTCCGACCGCTCCCGACCGGACAGCCCCCACCAGCCCGTCCCGCCGGCGAGGGGCGCCAGGGGCGGCATGACGCAGTCGCTCGACCGGGCTCTGCGGCTGCTGATCGTGCTCGGCGAGCATCCGGAGGGGATGTCGCTGTCCGAGATCGCCCGCGGCGCCGAGCTGCCCCTCGCTACCGTCCACCGCCTGCTGGCCACGCTGCGGCGACGCCGCTTCGTCGCCCAGGGGCCGTCCACGCGCGCGTATTTCCTCGGCCCCGCGATCTCGGACCTCTGGGAGAGCTCGCACCGGCAGGATGCCGGCCAACGGCTCATGATCGTCCCTCGCGAAATGGTGCAAGCGCGCGACGAGATCGGCGAAACGGTATTCCTGAGCGAGTTCCAGGGCACGCAGGTGCGCTGCCAGGCCCTGGTCCCCTCGCGGCACTCCTTGCAGCTCTACGTCCGCACCGGACAGACGATGCCGCTCAACGCCGCGGCCGCCGCCCGCATCCTCCTGGCCTGGCAGGATGAGGCCCGGGTCGTCGACCTGCTGCAGCGCACCGAGATGACGGTGTTCACCGCCCAGACTCCGAAGACGGTCGCCGAGGTCCTGGATCGTCTCCGCCTCGTCCGCTCCCGCGGGTTCGACACCTGCGACTCGGAGCTCGACGACCACGCCTGGGCCGTCGCCTTCCCCGTCCGCCAGGCGCTGGGCGAGGTGGTCGCTTCGGTGACCATCGCCGGCCCGGAGCACCGCCTGCAGACCCGCGCCAGCCGCGATCATGCCACCGCGGCGCTGCGCCACGCCGCCGAGAGCATGTCGATGCGCCTGGGGTGGACGGGCACGGCGGCCCCGACGGCGAGAATTAACCGAACGGCAACACCGGGAGCACGATCCCCCTCACTTCCATCTGACGGAATTCGACACTCCCCAGATTCCGCATCGTGAAAACTTGTGTTTCCCGTCCGTAACCGCGCCACCGAGCACCGCCGGGAGGGCGTCACCGCCGCATCCGAACGCTCTGACGGCGAATTAGCATCTGGCCCTATCCCAATCGGGCGCCCCATCAGGCGACGCCGCGGACCGAAGGAGGGGCCGAATGACCGTCGTTGCTGGCACCAGGCCCACGGCCGCAGTCGGCTCCGCACGACCGGACCTGGAGACGCGCCTCGGACGGCTCGGGCTCAAGAACCCGATCATGCCGGCCTCAGGATGCTTCGGGCCCGAACTCGGGGCGTTCTTCCCTCTCGACGACCTCGGCGCGATGGTCACCAAGACCGTCTTCGCCCAGCGCCGCCCCGGCAACCCGGCGGAGCGCATCAGCGACCTCTACACCGGCGCGATCAACAGCGTCGGCATCCCCAGCCCCGGCCTCGACGGGTTCGTCGCTGGCCTGCTTCCGCGCTACCGCCAGGCGGCGGCACCGCTCATCATCAGCGTCGGCGGGCTCGTGCCCGATGAGTACGCCACACTCGTGCGCGCTTTCGACGCGATCCACGCCGCCGACGCCTACGAGCTCAACTTCTCGTGCCCGAACCTCAATCACGGCGGCATGATCGGCTCCGACCCCGCCGAGGTGGCGGCCACGACCGCGCGCGTGCGATCGCTCACCGACACGCCGCTGCTCGTCAAGCTCACGCCGGTCACGGTCTCGATCGCCGCGACGGCCGCCGCGGCCGAGCGCGGGGGAGCCGACGCTGTCACGGTCTGCAACAGCTTCCCCGCCCTCGCCATCGACGCCGACCGCCGGACGCCCGTGCTCGGCAACGTGACCGGCGGCTACAGCGGCCGAGCCGTCAAGCCGCTCGCCCTCAAGCTCGTCCACGACGCGGCCGCCGCCGTCGGCGTCCCGGTCGTGGGATGCGGGGGCATCGCCACCGGCCGCGACGCCGCCGAGTTCCTGCTCGCCGGCGCCCGGGCCGTCCAGGTCGGGACGGCGAACTTCTCCGACCCCGCCGCCATGCCGCGGATCATCCGCGAGCTGGAGGAATTCGCCGCTGAGCAGCACGTCACCGCCATCGACGAACTGGTCGGCGGGCTCCGGGCCGAATCAGCGCCCGTCCCCGGCCTCAGGAGCACCGCATGCTGAGCCGCGTCCTCCCGCGCACCGACCCCGCCGATGTCCGACAGCTCATCGAGGCTTTCGCCGCCCTGTCCGACCCCGCCGGCACGATCGGCATCACTCGTCCCGGCTACAGCCGACTGGAGCGGGACGCGCACGCGCTCTTCGTCCGGTTCATGACCGACGTCGGACTCCTGACGCGCACCGACGCCGCCGGCAACACCCACGCCGTGCTGCGCACGCCCGAGCAGTATGCCGCCGGGCTCCCCTACCTCGGCACCGGCTCCCACCTCGACTCCGTCCCCTGCGGCGGGCGTTTCGACGGCATCGTCGGCGTGGTCGCCGGCATGCTCGCCGCCCGGACTCTCGCTGCGGCGGACCCGCTGCGGCACCCACTCGACGTCCTGGTCTTCGCCAACGAGGAGGGCGCCCGCTTCGGCCAGGCGTGCAACGGCTCCCGCGCCCTGGCCGGAGCCCTCGCCGGCGCCGATCTCGATCGGCTGCACGACCACGACGGCGTCACCCTGCGCCAGGCGATGACGGCGGCCGGGCTGCGGCCCGACGAGATCGGCTCCGCCCGTCTCGACCCCGCCCAGTGGGAGGCGTTCGTCGAGACCCACATCGAACAGGGCTCGGTGCTGGCCGACACCGACACCCAGGTCGGGATCGTCAGCGTCATCTCCGGCAGCACGCGCACGGCGCTCACCTGGCGCGGGGTCCCTTCCCATTCCGGCGGCACGCCGATGTCGAGCCGCTCCGACGCCCTCGTCGCGGCGGCCCGCGTCGTGCTGCGGGCCCGTGACTACGCGGCCGACCCGAGCCGGGCCGGACTCCGGGCCACCGTCGGACGGCTCGACGTGCGCCCCGACTCGGTCACGACCATCCCGGGGCGCGTGGAGATGACGATCGACGTGCGCGACGTGCGCTTCGACCGGCAGCAGGCCGCGGCGGCGGCCATCGTGCAGTACGCCCGGCAGGTCGCCGCCGAGGAGCGCGTCGAGCTGACGGTCACCCCGGTCGCCGAGGTCGCGCCCACGTCGCTGTCCGACGGCGTCGCCGCGGCGAGTTCGGCGGCCGCCCGTCGACTCGGCTATCGCCAGCGGACACTGCCCAGCGGCGCCAGCCACGACACACAGATGATGACGCGCATCTGCCCGACCGGCATGATCTTCGTCCCCAGCCGGAACCACGGCATCTCGCACGCTCCCGACGAGCTCTCCGACGCGGACGACATCGCCCGCGGCGTGGACGTCCTCATCGAGACGCTGCGCGAACTCGATGCCGCCCAGGTCGCTCCGAGGAGGTCCGCATGAAGGCGACGGTCGCCGTCGGCGCGCCCCGCCTCCGCACCCTGGCCACGGCAGCCCGGCCCCGACCGGTCAGCATCCTGGCCGATGTCGTGAGCGTCACCCCGGTGACCGCACAGCACGTCCGGCTCGTCGTGCAGACCCCGCAGCCGTTCGTCGCCGACGCCGGACAGTTCTTCCTGCTCGCAGACCAGGCAGGACGACTCCCGATGGAGCACCGCGCGCTCCCCCGGCCGATGGCCCTCTACGACCTGGACGCCACGGGCACCATCCTCTCGTTCCTCGTCAAGGTCATCGGGGAGGGCACCCGCCAGTTCGCCGCGCTCCGGCCCCAGGACCGGCTGCGGCTCATCGGGCCGCTCGGACGGGGCTTCGACCTCGACGGCACCGGGCCCATCCTGCTGCTCGGGCGCGGAGTCGGCGCGTTCTCCCTCGGCCTCGTGCCGCAGCAGGCCCACGACCGGCACCGCGAGGTGAGCGTCGTCCTCAGTGCGGCCGATGAGCAGTCGCTCCCCGGGGTCGACCACTTCACCCGGTTGGGATGCGCGCCGCTCACCGTCACCGACGACCGCGGCGACTCGGGCATGCCGGCCCTGCGCGCCCGTCTGCTGGCCGAGTTCGCGGACCGGCCGCACCCCACCCTGGTCATCTCGTGCGGGTCCGCGCGGCTGCGCCGGCTCAGCCTCGATCTGGCCGATGCCTGGGGCGGCCAGGCGCAGACCTCCGTCGAGGCGCACATGGCGTGCGGGCTGGGGTACTGCCACGGGTGTGCGACGCCGCTCCCCCATGAGGGAGACGACAGCCCCCTCGTGTGCACTGACGGCCCCGCCTTCGAACTGGTCGAGGCGGGAACGAGGCCCGCACCCGGCGGAGAGGAGATCACCTAAACGGCATCCCCATCCCGACGGCGTCTTTCATCCGCGCATCCGGCCCGTCCCCGGACGCCCCGCCACGCCGCCACCGACGGAAACACGCACGTCATACGAATCGACAACAATATCGTCGGATGTTTTCAGAGAAGGGAACTCAAATGAAGGTCACCAGATCTCCTCGCGCCGCGGTCGCGGCCTGTGCCGCGGGCGCCGTCGCCGTCATGCTCGCGCTGACCGGCTGCGCGTCCTCCGGGTCCGCCGCATCTTCGAGCGCCGCCAGCAGTGCTGACGCGTTCTCAGCGCTGCGGTCGAAGTCGCAGGTCAACCTGGGCGTCGCGTCGGTCGCGCCGTCCTCCTACATCACGCCCGCCGGCAAGCTCGCCGGGGCCGAGGTCGAGACCACCTTGCAGGTGCTCTCCGACCTGGGCATCAAGGAGAGCAAGGTCAAGGGCACCGCGCTCGACTTCAACGCGATGATCCCCGCTCTGCAGGCCAAGCAGCAGGACCTCCTCTCGTCCAGCCTGTTCATCAACTCGACCCGGTGCGGCCAGGTGGCGTTCTCCGAGCCGATCTTCGTGGGGACGTACTCGATCATCACCATGAAGAGCAAGTTCGACAGCTCGTCCCGGCCCAAGACCCTCGCTGATGTGAAGGCCAAGGGCCTCAAGCTCGGGCTCCAGGCGGGCGGCGTGCAGACCACCATGGCCACCAAGGCGGGCATCGCCGAGGACAACCGCGCGATCCTGCCCAACATCCGCGGCGTGATCGACGCGCTCAAGGCCGGTCAGGTCGACGCCGTTCTCGCCGTCGGCGTGCAGATCAAGGCGGCGCTCACCGGTGACGAGAAGGACAACGTCATCGTCGGCCCCGTGCTCAAGGACGCCCCGCTGATGGGCTCCGGCGTGGCGTTCCGCAAGGACGACACCGCGCTGCGCGACGAGTTCAACAAGAAACTGGCCGTGGTCAAGAAGAACGGCACCTTCGATAAAATCATGAAGAAATACTCGATCGATCCCGCTCCTGCCAAGACTGCGACCACCGCAGAACTGTGCAAGAACCCGAGCTGATCGCGGGAGAGACACACTGATGGCGGAAGCTGAACACCGATGAGCGCGGTCGCGCCCTACCTCCCCTACATCCTCTCCGGCTTCGGCCTGACGGTACTCATCGCCGTCCTGTCGATCGTCGGCGAGCTGATCGCGGGGGTGGCGTTCACGGCGCTGCGGCTCAGCCCGAACCGCGTGCTGCGCGGCACCGGGCTGGTCCTGGTCGAGGGGCTGCGCGGCACCTCCGAGGTCGTGCAGATGTTCTGGGTGTTCTTCGCCCTGCCGCTGCTGCTCGCGGTTCAGCTTCCGCCCCTGGTGGCGGCCGTCCTCGTCCTGTCGCTCAACGGCGGCGCCTACGCCTCCGAGGTGATGCGCGGCGGGCTCAAGGCCGTGCCGTCGGTGCAGCGCGAGGCGTGCATCGCGCTCGGGTTCGGCCCGGTCACGCGGATGCGGCGCGTCATCGGCCCCCAGGCGCTCAAAGTGATGCTGCCGTCGCTGGCCAACGTCGCCATCAACACGGCGAAAGCCACCTCGGTCGTGTCGCTGATCACCATCGCCGACCTCGCTTTCACCGTGCAGACGGTGCGGATCAACACCGGGCAGTCGGTCATCGCCTACCTGATCGCGGTGGTGCTGTACCTCATCCTGACCGCGGTGCTGTCGCTCCTCTTCGAGGCCGGCGAGCGCCGCCTCCGCTGGGGCGCGGCCCCGGCCCGACCCCAGAAACAGGTGACGCACGCATGACGTGGGACTGGAGTTTCACCGCCCAGATCGCCCCGCGCATCTTCGCCGGGCTCGGCACCACCCTGCTGGCGACGCTGTTCGGGACGCTCATCGCGCTCATCGTCGGGTTCGTCATCATGCTCGGCCGCCGGTCGGGGTCCGCCTGGGCCAGCGTGCCGGCGCGGCTGTACGTGTACCTGTTCCGCGGCACGCCGCTGCTGATCCAGTTCTACTTCGCCTACTACGTGCTGCCGCTGGCCGGGATCAAGACCCCTGCATTCGTCGCCGGCGCCGTGACGCTCGGGCTCAACTTCGCCACCTACTTCGCCGAGACGTACCGGGCCGGCATCGAATCCGTGCCCACCGCGCAGTGGGAGGCCGCTCGGGCCCTCTCGTTCTCCCGGGCCCGCACCTGGGTCTCCGTGGTCATCCCCCAGGCGGTCCGCTCCGCCCTGCCGGCCCTCGGCAACCACGTGAACCTCATGTTCAAGATGAGCGCGCTCATGGCCGCCATCTCCGTGCTCGACGTCTTCGGCACCGCCATCGACATCGGCGGCACCACGTACCGCTACCTCGAGCCGGTCACCACCGCCGGCGTCCTCTACCTCGTGATCAGCATTCCCTTCTCGTACCTCATCCGCCGTGCTGAGCGGCGCCAGAAGAACCCGTCCCAGTACCAGGAGGTCTGAGCCGTGAGCATCAGCTTCGAACACATCCACAAGGCTTACGGGGACCACGTCGTCCTCGACGATCTCAGCTTCGAGATCGCCGACTCCGAGCGCGTCACCCTCATCGGCCCCAGCGGGTCCGGCAAGACCACTATCCTGCGCATGCTGATGACGCTGGAACGGCCCGACTCCGGCCGCATCCTGGTCGATGGGCGCCCCCTGTGGGACCCGGAGCACCAGCGCGGGCTCAGCGGCGGGAAGCTCGAGAAGGTGCTGCAGCCCATCCGCAAAGACATCGGGATGGTCTTCCAGCAGTTCAATCTCTTCCCCAACATGACGGTGCTCGACAACGTCGCCTCGCCCCTGCGCTTCACCCTGGGGACGGACAAGGCGGCCGCCGCCGACCGCGCACGGGAACTGCTCGCCACCGTGGGGCTGGCCGCCCAGGCCGAGCAGTACCCGACACAGCTGTCCGGCGGCCAGCAGCAGCGCGTGGCGATCGCCCGCGCGCTGTCGCTCAACCCGAAGACCATGCTCTTCGACGAGGTCACCTCGGCGCTCGACCCCGAACTCGTCGGCGAGGTCACCGGGGTGCTGAAGCGGCTGGCGGAGTCGTCGTCGATGACCATGCTGTTCGTCACCCACCAGATGGAGTTCGCCGCCGAGATCTCCGACCGCATCCTCATGTTCGACTCGGGCCGCATCATCGAAGACAAGCCTCCGCGCGAGCTGTTCTCGCACCCGACCGAGGAGCGCACGCAGAAGTTCATGAAAGCCGTGCGGCTGAGCTTCTGAGGGGGCTGCGAGCCGGCCCACGGCGCCGCTCCCGACGGCTGCCGTCCTGGGCACGCCGAACTCAGGGGATTGGCCGGACTCCGGCGTCAGAGCACCTGAGTTCGGCTCGTGCCCGCCCGATCCCCTGAATTCGGCGTCGCCTTCTGCGCCGCATCGGCCGAACTCAGGACATCCGTTCAACGGCAGGACGCAGAAGTCCTGACTCCGCTCGGGGCAGGCCGGATGTCCTGGCCTCGGGAGGGAGGCGCGAGGATTGGGACGGGGCGGGGATGGGACAGGCGCGAAACCCCTCCCCTAGGCTGGCCTCATGTGCGGCAGGTACGTCACCCCGGGGTTGAGCAGGATCGAACCGCTGTTCGACCTCGATATGGTCGCCGACGACCTGCCCGCTCCGACGTTCAATGCCCGGCCCACGTTCGGTACCCGCCCCGAGGATCGGCAGCCGCCGGTCCCGGTCGTCCTCGAGACTGAGCGAGAGGCGAAACGGACGCGACGCCTGGTGGCAGCGGACTGGCCGTTCATCCCCGCCTGGTCTCGCACCCGCGCGCTGCGGGCGAGTCGGTTCAACGCCCGCAGCGAGGGCATCGCCTCGAAACCGATGTGGCAGGATGCGGTGGCCGGCCACCGGGCGCTCTTCCCGGCCGCCGGCTACTTCGAGACGCAGGACTCCGGCCGCGGCAGCCACCGGTACTACTTCCATGCCGAAGACGGCATACTGGCGCTCGGCGGAGTGTGGTCGTGGTGGCGCGAGCGTCCGTCCGCTCCGTGGGAACTCACCGCAGCCATCGTCACCGTCGCCGCTCCGGACGGCGCAGCTGCGGTCCACGACCGGGCTCCCCTGGTGCTCCCGCCGGGCAGCTGGGACGCCTGGCTCGACCCGGGGACAGGCGGCACCCAGGATTTCGTGGACGGCATGGCCGCACTGGCGCAGCGTGAGGTCGCGCGCCTGCCTTTCCACGAGGTCGCCCGGCTGAACGAGGACTCCCCGCGGATGATCGCCCAGCTGGGCTGACGCCGGTCGCCCGCCGACTCGAAGATCCGCAGGATGCGATGGCGGCGGCGCCGGAGGCGCTGATCAGCCCGCCCACCGGTCCGGGGGCCGCCGGGCGCGGTGAACGCTGCCCTGCCAGTTCGCAGGTGGTCGAAGCCCGGGTCTCAGCCCAGCTGCTCCCGCAGGTACTCCGCGAGCACGAGCGCGTGGTTGGTCTCGGGGTCTTTGGCCGCGTAGATGAGCGTCAACGGGCCCCGTCGCGCAATCTCCAAGAGGTGCGCCACGGCCGCGGACGCGGCCGGGTCCGTGTCGAGTTCGTGCCGGTAGCGACCGGCGAACTCGTCCAGCTCGTGGGGGTCGTGCCTCCACCAGGTGCGCAGCCGGGTGCTGGGCGCCACGTCCTTGCACCATTCGGCGAGCGCCGCCCGCGCGTGCGACATCCCTCGCGGCCAGAGTCGGTCCACCAGCACCCGGGTCCCATCGGACTCGGCGGGATCGGCGTACACACGTTTGATCGCGATGACGGGAGCGGTCGCGCCGGGGGCGGCCTCCGCAGCCAGCCCGGCACCGGCATCCGTCCCGGCACTCGCATCCGCGCCTGTACCCACGTCCATCCCCTTCCTGGCTTCAGCGGGCAACGGCATCCCACTCTTCCATCGACGCGGCCGTCACTTCGTCGCGGTGCTCCCGCGCGTTGAGGTTGGCGGCCACGGCCAGCTCTTCGTCGTAGCGGATCTCCCGCCCGTCGAGGTGGGTAACGGGGTGGACGTTGGATCCGCCCATCGTCCAGATGGCGTCGGCGGTGTCGAGGATGTCGACCGGGTAGCGTCCGTAGCCGCACTCGTAGCCCTGGCCGCGCAGGAACGAGAACAGCTCGCGCTGCGACGTGCCGTACAGGATGCCGAGGGTGGGCACGGGGGTGAAGAAGCGGTCGCCGAGGCGGAACACCAGCGACGAGGTGGGGCACTCGAGCATGATGCCCTCGGTGGAGTAGAAGATGGCGTTGTTGGCCCCGCGCCGGTCGCACTCGCGGTAGGCGGCCTTGTTCATCGCGTACGAGAGCGTCTTGGCGCCCCACAGCATCCACGGCACCTGGTCGGGCGCGTCCACTGACACGCCCTTGGGAAGTTTCACGAGCGTCTGCGGCACGGGATGCCGCGGGTCGTCGGCACGGTGGTCGACGATCGCCCACACGTGCGGAACGCCGGGGCCGAGCTGGGCGCCGCCGGTGAGCTGCGGGTCGGAGCCGCGGCTGACGAGGATCTTCAGCATCTGCTCATCTTCGGGGCCCGGGGCGAAGCGCTCCCGGTAGGCGGCGATGACCTGCCCGACCGCCTCGGCCAGCACGTCGGTCCTGATCCGGGGCAGGTCGAGCATGTCTGCGCTGCGCTGCAGGCGGGCCAGGTGCGGGATGAGCGACAGCGGATGCCCCTGCCACACGCTGGTCGCCTCGAAGATGCCGTCGCCGCGCTGCACGGCCAGGTCGTAGACGCTGGCGGCGCCCGCCCGCTCGCCGTCGAAGTCGACCAGCCCGGCGCCCGGCAGCGGCGCTCCGGCCCCTTCGAACACGGCCCGACCATCGATCCATGCAGATATCGAGTTCTTCATGCTGGCTCCTCGCCGCTCTGTCCCATCGGCGCCGACGCGCGCCCGATCCTGGTGTCTCCGAGAATAGTGCGCCGTGCCGGGCTGCCCAGGCGGCCGGGCCATCGAGCCGGGCACCGCACCCGTCCAGAGCCGCAGAACCTCAGAACCTCAGAGCGAGAGCTTGGTGATATCCACCGGGCAGTGCAGGCTGTCCTGCAGTCGCTTGGCCGGGTCGGTCGCGGACGGGCTGGCCCCGGCCGTCGCCCCTCCGGTCGGCGCCGGGGACGGCGAGGGGCTGGCGGACTCGCCCGACCCGGAGGTGCCGCCGCAGGGGGTCACCTGGCCGTTGGACCCGGTCTCGGTGCCGTCGGCGGTGACGACCGGCGTGTTCACCACGTTGAGAGCGGTGGTGGCGGTCTTGGGGACGCGCACCGTGTAGGAGATCGTGGTGGTCTGCCCCGGCTTCAGGATCTTGACGCTCATGGCGACCATCTGGCGGTCGGGCAGGATCATGTTGTTGATGGGCGTGGCCGTCGCGGAGGTGACCGAGGTGATCTCGCCGTGCAGGGGAGCCATGAGGTAGATCCGGTAATCCATCCCTCCCGGAGCTCGGGTGCCCGTGACGAACGTCGGCAGCGAGTGGACCTCCGCGGTGGTCAGCGTGTTGTGCACGGTGAAGGTGACCGTGTACTCGTCGCCGAGCTCCGAGCGGTCGATCGACCGCAGGACGGTGGATTGCGGAACCGCATCCTCGTCACCGGTGCGCGTCGACTGGTCGCCGCAGACCTGGGCCACTTTCACGGTGGTGCGGGCGTACCAGTCGAGTTTGCTGGCCTGGTACTGGTTCAGGTAGATGCCGCTGACCGGCTGGGTCGGATCGGAGGGGAGCGCGCCGGCCGCGGCCGGGTCGACCAGCTGAGCGGCGGTCAGCACCTGCTGCTCGACGGGCGCTTTGAGCCACAGTTTGAAGTGCCCCGCAGCGCTCATGTCGTGCACCGCTTTGAGCAGCGCCGGGAACCCGGAGGCGCCGCCGCCCGATCCGCCCATCACATGGCTGAGGATCGCCCCCGACGAGTTGGAGACGAAGGCGTTCTGGTCGCTGAATTCCGGATGCTTCACGTACAGCTGGTTGAGGAAGAAGGGGACGGTGGACGTGCCGGTCAGGACGGTACCGTCGGACAGCGTGAGCGGCCCGGTGGCCCCGATCAGCGCCTGCAGGAAGACGGGGTCGACGGCGATGACGCCGGCCACGTTCGCATCCTGATGGCCCTTCTGATATTTCCACAGGTTCATGTTGGTGACCGCGACCCGGGGGAAGTTCGGATTCTGCATACTCATCTGCGGGTACTGGTACACCCAGTCGCCGAACATCTTGGCCTCTTGCGTGTTTTCGGCGTCGAAGGCGGAGACGTTGGAGTCGTAGTTGTGGCTGGTGGAACTGAAGCTGCCGATCGTCACCTTGCCGTCTTTGGCGGTGAGCGCGGCGACGTTGCCGATCATGCCGCCGCCCGAGCGGATCTCGGCCGGGTTGTAGACGAACAGGAGGTAGGTGCGTTCCTGCCCGCTGCCCAGCAGCTGAGGCAGGATGTTGACCGCATCCTGGTAGGTGCCGAGCTGGTCGTCGACCTGTTGCAGCACCGACCGCGTCTTGGTGAGCAGCCCTTTGACCGCGGAGGTCTGGGGCGGCTTCACCGCGCCCAGCGCCTCCACCTGCTGGGACAGGTCGGCCCGGGTCGTCTTGACCAGGTCGGGCAGCTTCAGCGCGACGCGAGCATCGATGACCCGTTTGTGGGCGCCGAAGCCGGAGATCTGGTCGGCGAGGCCCAGCGCCTGGTTGAGCGGCCCCGAGGTGAGCTGGTCGGCCGAGGCGAGCAGGGTGCGCATCGTGCCGATGTCGCTGCCGAAGGGCAGGTAGTTGACGACGGGGTCCCAGATGGGGCTGTCGAGCTCGCCGCGCAGAGCCCGGGTGGAGTTCTCCAGCGTCTTGGCCGAGTCGACGAGGCTCGTCCCCTTCGTGCCGCACCCGAGCGCCGCGTTGGCCAGGTCCTGCGCAGAACTCGTCATCTGGCCCGCGGAGAACATCATGCGCACGATCGAGAAGCCATAGACGATGACGACCAGCAGCACCGCGAACGCACAGGGCAGGATGATCTTGGCGGCCAGCGGCGGCATCCCGAGCACGCGGCGCGAGCCCGCGCTGGCGTGCTGTGGGGGGCGTTCCATCCGAGACCTTTCTCAGTTTTTCCTGCCGCCGGGTCAACGAGCGGATGCGACGGCGGACCGACCCATAGTACTGAATCGTTTCCGGGCGTTCTCTGTGACTGCGGAACCCGAACCTGTGACCGCCGAGCCCGGATACGGCTCGGGGCGGCCCGCCGATGGCGGTCCGCCCCGAGGACGTGAGCCGAATCGGACCGTCCTACTTGGCCGGAGCGGCGACCTTCGGCGAGGCCGACGGTTTCGCAGCCTTCGGCGCCGAGTGCTGCATCGGCTTGGGGGCCCGGATGACCAGCATCAGCACCGCGCCGATGGCGATGATGACGCCGCCGATCGGGAACGACACGTTGAACGGCACCCGCAGCCCGTTGAGCACGAGGGTGATGAGCGCGGCGACCGCGAACCCCGTGTAGATCACCGAGTAGTTCTTCGACTGGTTGTTCTTGCCGTAGAGCTCGCCCACGATCGTCGGGAAGATGGTGATGGTCCCGCCGAAGCCGAAGCCGAGCAGCAGGAAGCCGACCACGAACAGCCAGGTCGGCGGCACCCACGAGAACCCGAGAGCGAAGGCGAAGATGGCCAGCGCGGCGAGCACGACGCCGACCAGCAGGGTCCGCTTCATGCGGTCGGAGAGCCAGCCGAGCGCGAAGCGCCCGATGGTGTTCACGAAGCCGACCAGCGACACCATGCTGATCACGCCCACGGCCAGGGCCGGGACGGCGATCTTGGTGGCGTTGCCGACGTTGCCGATGACGTACTGACCGGAGAACGCGGCCGCGATGAGGGCGATGTAGAGCATGTAGGCCTGCTTGGTGTGCAGCATCTGGCCGACGGTGTACTCGCCTGAGGTCGCGGCGACGCCGCTCTTCTTGACGATGGGCGCATCCGCGAGCAGCAGTCCGCCCGGGATGACGAGCACGGCGGCGATGATCGCCCACACGATCATGGCGGTGGAGGCGCCGGCGCCGTTCAGGATGGGCTGCAGCACCAGCGGCAGCAGGATCGCGGGGATGCCGTAGGCGCCCACGCAGATGCCCGACACGGTGCCGGCCTTGTCCGGGTACCAGCGCAGGCAGTTGGTGAGGCTCAGCAGGTAGCTGATGCCGTCGCCGACGCCGGCGACGAGTCCGGCGAAGATGTAGAGCACCCAGACGTTGGACGCGAAGGCGCTCACGAAGAAGCCGACGCCGAGCAGCACGCCGCAGGCCATGACCACCTTGCGGACGCCGAACTTCGCCTGCAGCCAGCCGATCGACAGCGTCGACGCGGACAGCGCGAACATCATGATCGAGAAGGTGACCGCCAGGCTGAAGGTCAGGTTGGGGTTGTGCTGGACTGCGGAAGCGCCGTAGAAGCGTCCGGCCAGCGGGGAGTTGAACATGCTCCACACGTAGGCGGTGCCCGCACCCAGCTGGGTGAGGACCGTCCCGAGGAGGGTCATCCCGCGACGGCCGGAGGGCTGCGCGGGCAAGGAATTCTGAGTCATAGATTGTCTTTTCTGATGTTGGAAGGCGTCGCGGGGCCGTGCCGCCGGAAACGGGGCGCGACCCGGGGCGGGGACGCGGCGCGAATCGCCGCGTCCCCGGTTTTCTCGGTGAGGGGACCGGTCAGGAGTGCTGCTCGGTGGCGTGGATCTGCTCGGAGAGATCCTCCGGAAGCAGGTTCGCGCCGCGGAACGACGGGGTGTCCGGCAGCGAGACCTCGAGGCTCATCGCCGGGGAGATCTCGACGCTGGCGTGCCGCAGTCGGTAGCTGAGCACGTGCCCGCCGTGCGAGCGGTCCTCGTTGACGAAGTGCACGTGGTAGCCGGGCACGGAGACGCCCATGAGGTACTGCGGCGTGCGGAACCCGCCGAGCACCCCGGACACGTCGCTCCAGGTCTGCACGGGCTCGCCCTTGCTGGACTCGGCCATCGGGACGTAGGGCTCCTCCTGCTTCGCCACGGTGCGGGTGCGCACCTCGGTGAACGAGCCGGTGATGCGCAGCGCGTATATGTAGTTCGGGGACGGGATGAGCCCGTCGATGAACGTGGTGACCTCGTCGCCGGTGGCGCCGTCGGGCAGGTCGGCCCGGATGGCGGGGACCAGGTTGGTGACCACGGCGAACGGGGTCAGCTGGTCGAGGGACGCGGGATGGACGGTGCCGTCCACGCGCATCTGATAGCTGACGCCGTCCAGCACGATCATCTCGCCGTCGAGGCCCTCGAAGGTGCCCAGGCCGAACGATCCGTGCGTGAGCAGCTCGCCCACCGTCATGTTGCCCTGGTAGACGCTGTCGAGCAGCGCGCTCATCAGGCTCGTCTGGAAGACGGCGTTGCGAGGCAGCGGAGCGGTCCCGCTCACGAGAGCACCCCCTCCTGGAGCTGGCCGGCGAGCCGCTTCAGGTTGTCGCTGTAGTCGACCGGCACGTCGATGATCGACGCGCCCGGCTCGGCGAGCGCCTGCTTCAGGGTGCTGCCGAGCTCCTCCAGCGAGGTGACCCGGTATCCGTGGGCGCCGAACGACTCGGCGTACTTCACGACGTCGTAGCCGCCGAGCTGGATGCCGGAGGTGCGGCCGTACTTCATCTGCTGCTGGAAGGCGACCATGTCGTAGGTGGAGTCGTTGAAGATCACGTGCGTGAAGGAGACGCCGAGGCGGTGGGCCGTCTCGAGCTCCTGGGCGGAGAACAGGAACCCGCCGTCGCCCGACACGGACAGCACCGGGGTGTTCGGCCGGACCAGCGAGGTCGCGATCGCCCAGGGCAGGGCGACGCCCAGGGTCTGCTGCCCGTTGGAGAACAGCAGGTGACGCGGGCGGTAGGTGCGGAAGTGCCGCGCCATGTAGATGTAGTGCGAGCCGATATCGGAGATGACCGTCGTCTCGTCGTTGACCGCCTCGCGCAGCTTCAGCACCACGGCGACCGGGTCGAGGCCCTTGGCGTCGTCGTGCAGTTCGCTGAAGACCTCGTCCGGGTCGTCGCTCAGACGGGTGCGCTGCTCGTCGAGCACCGACACGGCCGCCGGGGACATGGTCTGCCCGGACAGGCGGTCGGCGAGCGCCCGCACGGTGGCGGGGATGTCGCCGCGCAGCTCGAGCGCGGGCCGGTAGGCGGCGTCCGCGTCGGCGAGCACCTCGTCGAGCGAGATGATCGTGTGCGTGGTCTTGTGGTTCCACATCTTCGCGTCGTACTCGACCGGGTCGTAGCCGATCGCGAGCACGACGTCGGCCTGGTCGAGGACGACGTCGCCGGGCTGGTTGCGGAAGATACCGACGCGGCCGAGGTAGTGGTCCTCGAGGTCACGGCTGACGAGCCCGGCGCCCTGGAAGGTCTCGACGACCGGGAGCTGGGTGTTCTGGAGCAGGGCGGAGAGCGCGTCGGCGCCCTCGGTGCAGGCGGCGCGCACGCCGGCCAGGATGACCGGGAACTTGGCGTCGCGGATGAGCTTGGCGGCCTGGTCGAGATCGGCGACCGGGGCCGGGCCCAGCTTCGGGACCGGGCGCATGCTGTCGGCGGTCACAGCGGTCTCTCCGCCGAGCACGTCGGAGGGGAGCACGAGGGCGGCGGCACCGCGCGGCATGGTGGTGGCGCGACGGAACGCGTCCGCGACGGCCTCGGGGACGTTGTCGGGGGAGTCGACCTCGGCGGCGTACTTGCTCACGGTGGCGAGCATGCCGGCCGCATCCATCGACTGGTGGGTGTGTTTGAGGCGATCGGCGCGCGGCACCGCACCGCAGAGGGCCACGATCGGGTCGCCCTCGGTGGTGGCGGTCAGCAGGCCGGTGGCGAGGTTGGTCGTGCCGGGCCCGGAGGTGACCACGGCGACGCCGGGGGTGCCGGTGAGACGGCCGATGCAGGCGGCCATGAAGGCGGCATCCTGCTCGTGGCGGCAGAGCACGATCTGGGGGCCGCCATCCTTCAACGCGTCGTAGAGCTGGTCGACTTTGGCGCCGGGGACGCCGAAGACGTACTTCACCCCTGCCCGGTTGAGGCTTTCCACGATCCGCTCGGCGCTGCGCGCCGGTGTGACATGTTCTCCATTCGAGGTGGAGACGACAGTCTGCATGTTCATGCTCATCCGAAGATGACTCTTTTCCTGATCCGGTGACTGTTCCTACTGCTCCCGGATCGGACAGTCGCCTCCGGCCCGGGAAGATTCTGGACGGGCTCTGTCATCCCGTCATTGTCATCCGACGCCTCTGGCGGACGTGCCTTCGTCATCCACGCTGACCGATCAAGCGGAGCTGACGCTAACACACCGAGGGCTTATATGCAAGATCTTGCATATGTATCGGTACATGCGATACGCGACACCCTCCCCGACCTCACCGGCATCGGCCATCTGAGGCCCCCGAGTCGTGAGACGATGGGGGCCATGCACATCATCATCACCGTCACGGGCACGGACCACGTCGGGATCATCGCCGGGGTCTCGCAGGCCCTCGCCGAGCTGGGGGTCAACATCGTCAACGTCTCCCAGACGCTGATGGGCAAATACTTCACCATGATCATGGAGGGCGCTCTCACCGACGCCGCCCCCGACCTCCCGGAGGTGCAGCGCCGGTTGCAGGAGGCCGGCCAGCGCCACGGCGTCACCGTGCGGGTGCAGTCGGAGGCCATCTTCGACGCCATGCACACCCTGTGAGCGCCCGATGACCACCACCAGCCAGCACATCCTCGAGACGATCCACATGCTCGACGAGGAGCGCCTCGACATCCGCACCGTCACGATGGGCATCTCGCTCCTCGACTGCATCGCCGGAGACGGCCCCACCACCCGGCGCCGCATCTACGACCGCATCACCAGCCGGGCCGGGAACCTGGTCGAGACCGCCGACCGCATCGGGGCCGAGCTGGGCATCCCCATCATCAACAAGCGGGTGTCGGTGACCCCGATGTCGCTGGTCGCGGCCGCCTCCGGCGAGTCCGACTACCTGGAGTTCGCCCGCACCCTCGACGCCGCGGCGCACACCGTCGGCATCGACTTCATCGGCGGGTTCTCCGCACTGGTCGAGAAGGGCAGCACCGCCAGCGACCGGACGCTCATGGCATCCATCCCGGAGGCCCTGGCCGGCACCGAGCTGGTGTGCTCGTCGGTCAACATCGGTTCCACCCGCGCCGGCATCAACATGTCGGCCGTCGCCGAGATGGGGCGCGTCGTCAAGCGCACCGCCGAGCTGACCGCCGACACCGGCGGGCTGGGCGCGGCCAAGCTGGTGGTGTTCGCGAACGCCGTCGGCGACAACCCGTTCATGGCCGGCGCCTTCCACGGGGTCGAGGAGACCGACTGCTGCGTGTCGGTGGGCGTCTCGGGGCCGGGCGTGGTCAAACGGGCCTTGGAGGCGGTGCGCGGCGAACCGTTCGACACCGTCGCCGAGACCATCAAGAAGGCGGCGTTCAAGGTCACGCGCATGGGCCAGCTGGTCGGCACCACCGCGGCCGAACGGCTGGGCGTCGACTTCGGCATCGTCGACCTGTCGCTGGCCCCCACCGCCGAAGTCGGCGACTCGGTGGCCCGCATCCTGGAGGAGATCGGCGTGGAGCGAGTCGGGGCCCCCGGCACCACCGCGGCGCTCGCCCTGCTGAACGACGCCGTCAAGAAGGGCGGGCTCATGGCCTGCTCGCACGTGGGCGGGCTGTCCGGCTCGTTCATCCCGGTCAGCGAGGACATCGGGATGATCGAGGCGGCCCGCCTGGGGGCGATCAGCATCGAGAAGCTCGAGGCCATGACCTGCATCTGCTCGGTCGGGCTCGACATGATCGCTCTGCCCGGGGCGACCCCCGCGTCCACCATCGCCGGCATCATCGCCGACGAGGCCGCCATCGGGGTGGCCAACCACAAGACCACCGGCGTGCGCGTCATCCCCGCGCCCGGGCTCGACGTGGGCGACGAACTGCAGCTGCCCGGCCTGCTCGGACGCGCCCCGGTCATGCCGGTCAGCCGATTCAGCTCCGCCGACCTCGTGGCCCGCGGCGGGCACATCCCCGCCCCGGTACACGGGCTGCGCAACTGAGCGGCGGGTGGCAGACCCAGCGGAGCGCGGTGAGGAGACGGGCCATGACGGCCAAGACGGACATCGAGATCGCGCAGGAGACCCCTGCCCTCCCCATCGCCGAGGTGGCGGACCGGGCCGGCCTCGCCGCAGAGGCGCTGGAGCCCTACGGCCGCGATAAGGCGAAGATCGACATCGCCTCGCTGGCGGATCGTCCCCGGCGCGGCCGCCTGATCCTCGTCACGGCCATCAGCCCCACCCCCGCCGGCGAAGGGAAGACCACCACCGCCGTGGGTCTCGCCGACGCGCTCACCCGCCTCGGGGCCCGCACCGTGCTGTGCCAGCGGGAGCCCTCGCTCGGCCCCGTCTTCGGGCTCAAGGGCGGAGCCACTGGCGGTGGCCGCGCCCAGGTGATCCCGATGGAGGACATCAACCTCCACTTCACCGGCGACATCCACGCCGTCGGGGCGGCCAACAACCTCCTCGCCGCCCTGCTTGATAACCACATCGAGCGCGGCAACGCCCTGGGCATCGACCCCCGCCGCATCCGCTGGCGGCGCGTGGTCGATATGAACGACCGCCAGCTGCGCCGCATCGTGGACGGGCTGGGCGGGCCCGCCGACGGGATGCCGCGCGAGGACGGCTTCTCCATCACCGCGGCGTCCGAGGTGATGGCGGTGCTCTGCCTGGCCACCGGCCTCGCCGATCTCAAACAGCGCCTGGGCCGGATGGTCGTGGGCTACACGTTCGGCTACCGTCCGGTCACCGCCCACGATCTGCACGCCGAGGGCGCCATGGCGACGCTGCTGCGCGACGCGATCAAGCCCAACCTGGTGCAGACCCTCGAGCACACCCCCGCCCTGGTGCACGGCGGCCCGTTCGCCAACATCGCCCACGGCTGCAACTCGGTGGCGGCCACGTCCACCGCCCTGCGGCTGGCCGACTACGCCGTCACCGAGGCGGGATTCGGCGCCGACCTCGGCGCGGAGAAGTTCTGCGACATCGTCTGCCGCGGAGCCGGGCTGGCCCCGGCCGCCGCGGTGCTGGTCGCCACGGTACGAGGGCTGAAGTACCACGGCGGGAAACCGCTCGACGAGCTGGAGCGGGAGGACGAGGCAGCACTCGAACGCGGCCTCCCCCACCTCCGCCGCCACCTCGACAATCTGCAGCAGGTCTTCGGGCTGCCCGTGGTGGTGGCTGTCAATGCGTTCCCGACCGACGCCCCCGCCGAACTCGATCTCCTGGAGCGACGCTGCCGGGACGCCGGCGTCGACGCCGTGCGCTCCGAGGTCTGGGCCCGGGGCGGTGCGGGTGGCGTCGAGCTGGCCCGCCGGGTGATCGCCCTCGCCGACCGGCCGAGCCGGTTCTCCTGCGCCTACGAGCTGGACGCGCCGCTCGCGGACAAGATCCGGGCCGTCGCCACCCGGGTGTACCGCGCCGACGGGGTCGTCTTCTCCGCCGCCGCCAGGGCCCAACTCGACCGGCTCACCGAGCTCGGGTTCGGCGGCCTGCCCGTCTGCATGGCCAAGACGCCGTACTCGTTCACCGACGACCGCCGGGCACTGGGCGCCCCGACCGGGTTCGACATCACCGTGCGCGCGGTCCGGGTCGCCGCCGGGGCCGGCTTCGTCATCGCGCTCACCGGCGACATCTTGACGATGCCCGGCCTGCCCCGGCACCCGGCGGCCGAGGGCATCGACGTGGACGCGAACGGGCGGATCACCGGGCTGTTCTGAGGACGGCGTCCCGCTCACCGAGCTCAGGGCATCGGCCGAGCTCAGGCGCCCCGTCCCCTGAGTTCGAGCGCAGCCGAACGGATGTCCTGAGTTGCGCCGCCTCCCACGCCTCCATCACCGCCCGGCTTCACGCCTCCGGCTGCGGCCCGGCGCGCAGGGCGAGCTCCGCCAGCAGAGCGGACCCGTCGGCGAGCACCGAATCGTCGAACACGATGGAGGTGGAGTGGTTGCCGGGCTGGGTGCGGTAGTCGGCGCCGCGGGGCGTGGCCGACAGCAGCACGAACGCGCCGGGGACCTGTTCGAGCACGTACGAGAAGTCTTCCGAGGCGGTGCACGCCTGGGGCATCCGTTGCCCCCGATCGGCACCGAAGAGGTCTTCGACCGCGCCGAAGACCCGCTCGGCCGCCTCCGGGACGGTGACGGTCATCGGCACTTTGCGGCTGCGCCTTCGTCGTCATCCCCCGACGCCAGCGTCCGCGACGACGCGATGACCATGCTCGAGACCATCGCGCGGGCGGCGTACTCGCAGCCCTCCGCCCACGGGGCCACTCATCGTCGAAACCGTGCTGAGCGACCCCGAGCTGCAGGCCGACTGTCGCGTCGAACTCGATAGCATGCGCGACCGGCTCAATGCGCTGCGGGGACGTTCAGTCCACGGCGGACGCGCTGGGCCCGCCGGCAGCCCGCCCCATCTCGCGCGCCAGGCGCGCATTCGCATACGGCCCGTCGCCGCCCAGCTCGGCGCGGATGCGCTGCTGCACGGCGGGCGGCTTGTTCTGGCTGAGCTTCGCCCGGGCCGTCCACGCGGTCACGGGCATGCGGATGCCGGTGGTGCCGAGCGCGGCGACCCGGCGGTTGGTCTCGGTGCCCTCCAGCGTGCGCGGCTGCTCGACGGGGGCCTCGAACTGGTCGACCATGCGCTGCAGCACGGCGAAGTTCTCGTCGGCGGAGACGATCTCGGGCACGCCCCGCAGCTGCACGGTGACGAAGTCCCACGTCGGGATCGCCTGTCCCGCTGGGTACCAGCTGGGCGAGATGTAGCCGTTGGGGCCGTGCACGATCGCCAGCAGCTCGTGTCGGCCCAGCTCGAACTCCGTGATATCGGGCCCGCAGAAGTGGCTGCGCAGGATGAACTGGCCGCCGGCCTGGTCGAGCAGCACCGGGTACTGGGTCATCCGCAGCCCGGTGGACGTCTGCGACACGAACGTCGCCCACGGGGTCTCGCGGACGATCCGCAGGATCTCGGCCGGGTCGTCCAGTGCGTAGGGGCTGCGGGGTCTGGTCATGACAGCAGGATAGGGCTCCGGCGGCCGCGCCGGGCGCTGGGCGGCCGGCTCCGGCACCGCACCCGTCGGTACCGTGAATATAATTGCCAGTTGGACACCATAGTAGCCAGGAGGATGCATGGCCGCCGATTTCAGCGCCTCGCTCGCCGCCGCCGTGCGCGGCGCCCGCGTCGCCCAGGGGATGAGCGTGGCCGCCCTGGCCGACGCCTCCGGGGTGTCCCGCGCCATGATCTCCAAGATCGAACGCGGCGACGCGCAGCCGACCGCAGCGCTGCTGGCGCGGCTGTCCGCCACTCTGCGGCTCACGCTGTCGGAGCTCATCGCACGGGCGGAGGGCAGCGGCACCCGGCTCGTGCGGCACGACGACCAGCCGGTCTGGCAGGACCCGCAGACCGGGTACCGACGCCGCGCGGTCTCACCGGAGGTCGACACCGCCCTGGAACTCATCGAGGTCGTGCTGCCTCCGGGCGCCGACGTCGCCTACCCCGCATCCTCCTACCGCTTCATCGACCAGCAGATCTGGGTGCTGTCCGGGCACCTGCGCTTCGTCGAAGGCGAGCAGGTGCACGAACTCGGCCCCGGCGACTGCCTGCAGCTGGGGGCCCCGGTCGACTGCCGGTTCCACAACCCCGGCGATGCCGACTGCCGCTACCTCGTCGCCCTCGACAAGTCGTCCCCGCCCCGCCGCCAGCCTCCGCTCGGTTCTGGGACGGGCGCCGCCTGACGGGTCAGCACTCCACCACGTTCACGGCGAGGCCGCCGCGCGAGGTCTCCTTGTACTTGTCGGACATGTCGAGGCCGGTCTGCCGCATGGTCTCGATCACTTCGTCCAGCAACACGACGTGGGTGCCGTCGCCGTGCAGGGCCATCCGGGCCGCCACGGTGGCGGTGTTGGCGCCCATCGCGTTCCGCTCGATGCACGGCACCTGGACGAGCCCGCCCACCGGGTCGCAGGTGAGGCCGAGGTTGTGCTCCATGGCGATCTCGGCGGCGTTCTCGACCTGGGCCGGCGTCCCGCCGAGCGCCTCGGCCAGTCCCCCCGCCGCCATCGAGCAGGCCGAGCCGACCTCGCCCTGGCAGCCGACCTCCGCCCCGGAGATCGAAGCCCGCTGGGTGTAGAGCCGGCCGACCGCGGCGGCGGCGAGCAGGTAGCGCTCGATGGTCTCGGCCCGCTGCTTCGGGTCGCGGCCCCACTCGGGCCGCTGCACGTGCAGCAGGGTGAACAGGACGGCGGGGATGATGCCGGCCGCCCCATTGGTGGGGGCCGTGACCACGCGGCCGCCGATGGCATTCTCCTCGTTCACGGCCATGGCCGCCACGCTCAGCCAGTCGGTGGCCAGCTCCGGCGAGAACGGGTCGTCGGCCGCCTCCAGTTCGGCGCGCAGCGCCGCCGCCCGCCGCCGCACCCCGAGGCCGCCGGGCAGCACGCCGCCGCGGTGCGACCCCCGGTCGATGCAGGCCAGCATGGCGTCTGCAATCCCCTGGATACGCTCGGACAGCTGCTGCGGGGCGAGGAAGGCGAGTTCGTCGGCGCGCATCGCCTCGGAGACGCTCAGGCCGGTCTCGCGACAGCATGCCAACAGTTCCGCCCCGGACGAGAACGGGTGCGGCACCGGCCCCACGGCGCCGGCGGCGCCGCCCGGCGCGGGGGCGCCGGCCGCGCGCTCCCGCGGCACGCCCCCCCCCCCCGCCGCCGAGTACCGCTGGCGGGGCCGCCCCGCGCCCGGGGGCGGGGTTCTCGCCCGCCGGGGCGCGGGGGGGCCCGGCCCCCCGGGCGCGGGCGGCGCCGACCGGCTCGGTGGCGCCGTCCGCGATCTCCCGCTCCACGAACCCGCCACCGACCGAGTAGTACGTCTCGCTGCGCAGCACCTCGCCGGCCGCGTCCCGCGCCTGGAGGCGCAGGCCGTTGCTGTGGCGGGACAGGCGCGTCAGCGGGTGCTCCACGATGTCGTCCTCGCCCCGGAACGATACCTCGACGCCGCCGGAGCCACCGAGCTGCAGCGCCCCCCGCGAGCGGATGCGGTCGAGGCGCCCGTCGCGGGCGTCGGCGTCAGTGGTCTCGGGTTGGTCGCCCTCCAGCCCGAGCAGCACCGCGCCCGGTGTGCCGTGGCCGGCACCGGTGGCCGCCAGCGAGCCGTAGAGGTGGATGGTCAGCCGGGCGATCCGCCCCGTGCCAGCGGAATCAGCGGTCTCAGCGGCACCCGCCCGTGCCGCAGCCAGCGCGCGCACGGCGAAGTCGGCCCCCGCCCGCATGGGGCCGACGGTGTGCGACGAGGACGGCCCGATCCCGATCGTGAACAGGTCGCCCACGCCCACCCACGGCAGGCTGTCCGGTGCCGGCATCAATCCAGTCTATCCAGCAGGGCGGCGACGGCAGCGCGCGCCCCCGTCCCCAGCGTCAGCTGGATGTCCCCGGGTACGAAGCGGGGCGTGTGGTTCACCGCGATGTCGCCCCGCTCCATCTGCTCGGGGCGGTACATCCCGAACATCCAGAACACGGTGGGGATGCCGGCGCTGTCGCCCAGATGCCCCACGTCTTCGCTGCCCATCATGAACGGCGGCTCGACGACGTGCGCGGTGCCGATGGCCCCGCCGATCGCGGCGGCGACCGCGGTCGCGATCTCGGGCTCGTTGTACAGCCGCGGGAAGCGGTAGATCTCTTCGATGCTCGGCTCGGGAGCGCCGGACGTGCGCGCCTCCCCCTCCACGATGCGCGTGACCGCGGCGAGCACCTGGGCCCGCACGTCCTCATCCGGGGTGCGGATGTTGAGCTCCAGCACCACCTCGGCCGGGATGATGTTCTCTTTGGAGCCGCCGTGGATGGTCCCGACGGTCACGACCGCCGGCGAGAGCGGGTCGAGTTCGCGCGACACGATGGTCTGCAGCCGCAGGACGATGCTGGCGGCCAGCACCACCGGGTCGATCGAGGCCTCGGGCCGCGACCCGTGGGCCTGGCGGCCGCGCACGGTGACCCGCAGGGAGTCCGCGAGCGCCATGGCGCTGCCGGGATGCAGCAGGATGTCGCCGGCGAGCCCGGGCCAGACGTGTTGGCCCAGCACCACGGCGGCCTTGGGCACTTTGGTCCACAGTCCGGCGTCGACGAGGGCGATCGCCCCGCCCGCGGTCTCTTCCGCGGGCTGGAAGATGAACTCGGCGGTGCCGCTCCAGGCGTCGCGGTGGGCGGCGAGCGCTTCGGCGGCGATCAGGGCGCTGGTGATGTGGGTGTCGTGCCCGCAGCCGTGCATCACCGGCACGGTCTGCCCGTTGAGGGTGGCGGTGGCGGTCGAGGCGTAGGGCAGGCCGCTCTCCTCGCGGAAGGGAAGGCCGTCGATGTCGGCGCGGAAGGCGACCGCCGGCCCCTCGCCGTTCTCCAGCACCCCGACCAGGCCGGTCTCGGTGATGGGGACCACCTTCAGCCCGAGGCGGCGCAGGTGCGCGGCGATCCGGTCGGCCGTGCGGTGCTCGTCGAACGAGAGCTCCGGGTGGGCGTGGAAGTCTTCGTACACCGGGAGGTACTGGCCGAGGAGGCCCTCCACTGCATCCACGGCCGCCTCATTCTGCTGCTGATCCGTCATGTTCTCCCCCGTTTCGAAATCTTTCGGGACGCTCTGCGCGGCCCCGGTGCACCCGGGCGTCAGACCGTCGCGGCAGCACCCTCGGCGGCGGCTCGTTCGAGGCGGCTCCAGGCGATCTGGGCCAGAGCGGCGGCCTCGTCGCCGAGCACGGAGTCGTCGAACAGCACTTTCTCGGAGTGGTTCGAAGACAGCGTGGCGGGGTCGCGGTCCTCGCGGCGCGCGCCCAGCAGGATGAACGTGCCGGGCACCTGCTCCAGCACGAATGAGAAGTCCTCCGACCCCATCACCGAGTGCTCCGCCTCCGACACCCGGTCGGCGCCGAACGTATCGCGCAGCACACCCATCGCCTCGGCGGTCTCGGCGGGGGCGTTGATCGTGGCCGGGTACAGCGGATTCAGGTGGACCTCAGCGGTGCAGCCGTAGGCCTCGGCGATGTTCTCGGCCAGCACGGGCAGGTCTCGCTGCAGCTGCTGCAGCGATGACGGCGACAGCGTCCGCACGCTGGCGCCGATGGTGGTCTCGCCGCGCACGATGTTGATCGGCCCCTCGGCCGTCACCTGCGAGACGGTAATAATGACCGGCTCGAAGGTGTTCACCTTGCGGGTGGCGTAGGTCTGCAGGGCGAGCACGATCTCGCACGCCACCGGCACCGAGTCGATGGCCTGCTCCGGGGCGGAGCCGTGGCCGGCCTTCCCCTTGACGGTGATGTGCATCTGGTTGGCGCCTGCCATCAGGGTCCCGACCCGCGTGCGGAACTGCCCGCGCGGAATCGTCGCCCAGACGTGGATGCCGTAGGCCGCGATCGGCTTCTCGCCCGATGCGGTGAGGAAGCCCTCGTCGAGCATCACCTTCGCCCCCGAGGCGCCCTCCTCGCCGGGCTGGAACATGAACAGCACCTTGCCGGGCAGCTCGTCGCGGTGGGCGGCCAGCAGCCGCGCCGCCCCGACCAGGCCCGAGATGTGCAGGTCGTGCCCGCAGCCGTGCATGCGGCCGTTGGTCGACGAGAATGGCTCGCCCGACTGCTCCGTGACGGGCAGCCCGTCCATGTCGCCGCGCAGCAGCACGGTGGGGCCGGGCCTGCCGCCGGTCAGCACCGCCACCACCGAGGTGCAGTCCTTCCCCAGGGTGATGTCGAGCGGCAGGCCGGCCAGCGCGTCCAGCACCGCCTGCCGTGTCTGAGGCAGATCGAGGTCGAGCTCGGGGAACTGATGCAGCTCGCGCCGCAGCGCGACGAGCTCGGGCAGGATCTCCTGGCCTTCGTCAACAAATGAAATCGACACGTTCTTCTTCTTTCGTGGACAGCTGCGGGAGGGATGCCGGAGGCGGCCGGTCAGCCGGCGGCGCCGGTCAGGGTGCGGAAGGCCAGGGCGGCCAGCGAGGCCGCCCCGCGCCCCAGCACGGCATCGTCGTATCGGGCCCGCGGGGAGTGGTTGCTGGGCGCGGTCTTCGGGTCGACGTCGGGAGGCGTGGCGCACAGGTAGTAGTAGGCGCCGGGCACCTGCTCCAGCACGACCGAGAAGTCCTCCGACCCCATCAGCGGCTTGGGCATCTCGATGGCCGCCTCGTCGCCGAAGAGGTCGCGCAGCGTCTCGAGGACGAAGTCGGCGTGAGCGGGGTCGTTGACGGTGGCCGGATACAGCAGCGAGAAATCGACCGTGGCCGTGCACCCGTGGGCAGCGGCGATGTGCTCGGCGAGCCGGGGCAGGTCGCGCCCGAGCTGCTCGAACGACTCGCGTGACAGGGTCCGGACGGTGGCGCCCAGCTTGGCCTCGTCGGGGATCGCGTTGATGGCGGTGCCGGCTTCGAGCATGGTCACGCTGAGCACGATCGGGTCGAAGACGTCGACGTGCCGCGTGATGTAGGCCTGCAGGCCGGTGATGATCTCGGCCAGCACCGGCACCGGGTCGAGGGTGGTCGGCGGCTGCGAGCCGTGCCCGCCCTTGCCGTGGACGGTGATGTGCAGATCGTTCGAGCCGGCCATAACCGGTCCGCGCCGGGTGGCGAAGAATCCGCGGGGACCCATCGGCCCCGTCATGACGTGCAGGCCGTAGGCGGCGATCGGCTTCTCTCCGGTGACGTCCAGCAGTCCCTCGTCCAGCATGGGCTGCGCCCCACCGGGGCCCTCCTCGCCGGGCTGGAACATGAACAGCACTTTGCCGGGCAGTTCGTCGCGGTGGGCGGCCAGCAGCCGCGCCGCCCCGACCAGGCCCGAGATGTGCAGGTCGTGCCCGCAGCCGTGCATGCGGCCGTTGGTCGACGAGAATGGCTCGCCCGACTGCTCCGTGACGGGCAGCCCGTCCATGTCGCCGCGCAGCAGCACGGTGGGGCCGGGCCTGCCGCCGGTCAGCACCGCCGCCAGCCCGTCGCAGTTCTTGAACTCTGTGATCTCCAGTCCGAGGCCCGCCAGGCTGTCGAGCACCAGCTGCTTGGTCTGGGGAAGTTTCAGCCCCAGCTCCGGGATCTGGTGGAACTGGCGGCGCAGCGCCACCAGCTCATCCTGGATCGCGGCGCCTTCGCCGACGAAATCGACCATCTCGTACTTCTTTCTCTCGAATTTCTCGGCTCGATGTCTTTCCGCCGGTGCGGTGGCGCTCCGCCTGCCGCCGCCGGTCGGCGCCGCGATGCGAGCGCACCGCCGGCCAGGGTTCTACAGGCTGAAGCCCGGCGCTCCGGGGATGGAGTCGAGCAGCTGCTGCGTGTACCAGTGCTGAGGCGACCGGTAGATGCGCTTGGCGTCGCCGGCCTCGACGATCTCACCGTGGTACATGACCAGCAGTTCGTCGCTCACATCGTGCACGACCGTCAGGTTGTGCGAGATGAAGATCATCGTGAGGTGCAGCTCGCGCTTGATCTCGTTG
The DNA here is from genome assembly GCA_047722305.1 of Pseudoclavibacter sp. Taxonomy (GTDB): domain Bacteria; phylum Actinomycetota; class Actinomycetes; order Actinomycetales; family Microbacteriaceae; genus JAKVJE01. The sequence continues at coordinate 31,023 of JBDNYM010000019.1, forward strand.
AGCAGCTCGAGGATGCCGGCCTGCACCGACACGTCGAGGGCCGAGGTGATCTCGTCCGCGATCACGAACTCGGGTTTGAGGATCAGCGCCCGCGCGATGGCGATGCGCTGCCGCTGGCCGCCCGAGAACTCGTGCGGGTAGCGGTCGATCGAGTCGGTCTCCAGTTCGATGCGTTCCAGCCATTCGGAGATCAGCTGACGATTCCTGCGCACGTTCGCGTGCACCGGGTCGACGGCCTCGGCCAGCGACTGGCCGATGGTGCACCGGGGGTCGAGCGAGGCGTAGGGGTCCTGCGGGATCATCTGCACGCGCCGATGGATGTCCTTCGCGGTGCGGCCGCTGGCCTTGAGCAGGTCCTTCCCGTCGAGCACCGCCGTGCCGCTGGTCGGCTTGACGATGCCGACCAGCACTTTCGCCAGGGTGGACTTCCCCGAGCCGGACTCCCCGACCAGCCCCACGGTGTGGTTGTGGAGCACATCGGCGGAGACGTCTTTGAGCACGTGCGCCTGGCCGAAGGACACATTGATGTCCTTCATGCGCAACGCGACCCGCTCGCCGGCCGGAGCCTCGGGCGCGGCGACTGCGGTGGCAGCGGTCATACGCTCTCACCCTCCTTCTGCCCCGCCGACGCCATGGCGGCGGGATCCTCGAATTCGATGCTGGGCGTGGTCTCCAGCAGGTGCTTGGTGTAGGGATGCCGGACTTTGTCGGGCTCCAGGTTCTCGGCCCGGACCTCCTCGACCACACGTCCGTCCTTCATCACGATGACCCGGTCGCACAGCTCGCGGACCACGCCGATGTCGTGCGAGATGAACAGCATGGCGGTTCCGGTCTCGCGATTCGTGCGCTTGAGGATGCTCAGGATGTCGCGCTGCACGGTCACGTCGAGGGCGGTGGTGGGCTCATCGGCGATCACCAGCTTGGGGCTGGTGTTCATGGCCGACGAGATCATGGCCCGCTGGCGCATACCGCCGGACAGCTCGTGCGGGTGCTGCCGCAGGCGCTGCTCCGGGAGCGTCAGGTGCACCGACTTGAACCCGGCCAGCACAGTGGACAGCGCTTCCTTCTTCGTCATCTTGAGATGCACGCGGAGCACATCGCTCAGCTGCGCCCCCATCCGCAGGGCCGGGTTGAACGTCGACCCGGGATCCTGATAGACGAGGCCGATACGCGTCGCCAGGGTGTGGCTGGGGATGTACTCCAGCAGGTTCAGCTCACCGAGCTGCACCCGCTGGGCGGTGCCCTCGAGCTCCTCGTCGAGGAGTTTCGCGACGTACATCGCCACCGTGGACTTGCCAGAGCCGGACTCGCCGACCACGCCGAGGATCTCGCCCTCGCCGATGTGGAGCGAGACGCCCTTGATGATCTCCTTGCCGCTCTTGGCCCACACGTGCACGTCGTCGACCGTGAGCACGGTCTTCGGCGGCACCGGGGGAAGCTCGACGTAGCGATCCGCGTCAGACAGCTCCCGCTTCGACACGACGAAGCGGTGCGAGCGCGGGTTGGACATGGCGGCGAGGCCGTCGCCGACCAGCATGCCGGCCAGGCCGGTGATGATGATCATGACGGCGGGGCCGAAGACCTGGCTCGGCTGCGTGTAGATGTTCTGCAGGGCGTCGTTGAGCAGATACCCGAAATCGTAGTTGGGCGACTGGACGCCGAGTCCGATGAAGGACAGGGCGGAGAGATCGACCAGGGCGATGGCGAACGACGAGGCCATCAGGATGAACAGCGGCTCTGCCATGTTGGGGATCAGATGGCGGAACGCGAGCCGCGACGACGGCACCCCCAGCAGGCGGGCCGTCTGCACGAAGTCCTGCGACGCGAGCCGCGAGGCCAGGTTGGCCGTGAGGCGAGCGAACGCCGGCACGGTGGCGAAGCCGATGGCGAGCACCGCCGGCCACACCCCCTGCCCGAGGATCGAGGCGAGCACCAGCGCCAGCAGCAGGCCGGGGAACATGACCAGGACGTCGATGACGCGCAGCCCGACTTCGCGGACGGAGCGGGGCGCCAGCCACAGCCCGGTGCCGATGATGATGCCGAATACCACGCCGATCGCCGTGGCGCAGAACGTCATGATCAGCGTCAGTCGGGTCGCCACCAGGGTACGGGCCAGGATATCGTGCCCGTACTTGTCGGTGCCCAGCAGGTGGGCCGACGAGATCGGCGCGTTGGCGTTGTCGGTGAGCTGATTCGCCCCGTTCGACAGGAACATCGGCATGATGATGGCGATGGCGATGAGGGCGGCGAAGATGATCACCCCGGCCAGGAGCGACCCGTTCCAGCGCCGGCGTCTGCTCTTGGGCGGGTTGGCCGGGCCTTCCGGGCCGTCGGTCCCCACGGTCGCGGTCTCGACTGCGGAGATGTCGGTCATTTCTTGCCTCCCAGGGTGCGGGGATCGATGACGCCCAGGATCACGTCGATCACGAGGTTCATCACCCCGGCGATGACGCCGATGAACAGGATGATGGCGCGGATGACCGGATAGTCCTTGTTCAGCACCGCCTGCACGACGCCCTGCCCGAGGCCGGGCCAGGCGAACACGGTCTCGATGACCAGCGCGCTGCCGAGCATGCTGGTCAGGATGAGGCCGCTGAGCGTCAGCGTGGTGGTGAGCAGGTTCGGCAGAACGTACTTCAGGTATGTCATGGCCGCTGGCAGGCGCCACCCGCGGGCGGTCCGCACGTAGTCCTGTTCCAGGACGACGGCCGACTCACGGCGCACGGTGCGGCTGATAGTGCAGATCGGCGCGATCGAGATCGCGATGATGGGCAGCACCCATGACGCGGCCCCGGCCTGGGTGGAGTATGCCGGCGGCAGGATCTTGGCGCCGATCGCGAAGACGATGATCAGCAGCGTGGCCAGCACGTATGGCGGCACCGACGAGAACAGACCGGTCACGATCCCGAACAGGCTCGAGACCCAGGGATGCCGTCCCCCGCGGGTGCTGATGCCGATCAGCATGCCGAGCGGCACCGCCACGATCAGCACCAGCAGTACGCCGATGAGCGCAACCGACAGCGTGTACGGCAGGCGCTGCATGACAACCTGTTCGACGGGGATGTGCCACATGAACGAGTTGCCCAGGTTGCCGGTGAAGATGCCCGACAGGTACTGCCAGAACTGCACCAGGAGCGGCTGGTTCAGACCCAGCTGCTCGCGGACCCGCGCGATGTCCGCACTGGTCGCATCGGCTCCGGCCACCGATACCGCCGGGTCGCCGGGAATCAGATGGACGATGAAGAAGGTGATGATCACGAGGGCCAGCAGCGCCGCCGCCAGTCCGACCACCCTCCGGAGGAGGAAGGAGGGCCACGGTCCCTGGAACCAGGTCTGGGCCTTCTCCTTCCCCCCGTTCTTCTCGGTACTGCTCATAGCGACTGACGTCACTTCGTGATCCGCATGGTTGCCGGATCGAGGTAGTTCGAGAACTCACTGATCGAGAACCCGGGGCGCTGGATCTGGTTGGCCGGGATCGCGGCCAGCGGCACCACATCGACCCGGTTGAGCATGGCCTTCTGAGCCGCCTGGTAGTCGGTGCACTTCTCGGACTGCGTGCTGGCTGCCAGGGCCTTGTTGAGATCCGCCACACCCTGCTCGTTGTCGGCACCGCCGATGTTGCGGCCGCCGGCCGTGATGTCGGTGCCCATGACGCGGGTGAGGGAGGCGGCCGCCGTGCCGACGGCGTTGATGTCGCCCATGAGCGTCAGGTCCCAGGTACCGATACCGGGCTGCCGCGTGGTGCGGGTGGCCCAGGTAGCGTTGTCCTCCGCCATCAGGTCGACATCGGCGCCGGCGGCGCGCAGCGCCTCGGCCACATAGTTGAGGCCGCCGACCATCAGCGTCGTCCCGGCGAGCCGGATATGCACGCCGTTGAGAACCTTCTTGGCAGCGGACTTATTCGTCTTCTGCAGCAGCGAGGTGTCCTTGTTGATGCAGGCGAACTTCGGGGAGGCCACGCTCGAGTAGATGGTGGCGCGACCGTTGGACGAGGCCTCGTTGTATGCCGTGCGGCTGAGAGCCTGGGCCACGGCCGTGCGCAGCTTCTTGGCGTCGGGGTTGCTGTCGGCGAACGGGCTGCCCGACGACTGTCGCTCATTGAAGATGATGTAGCCGCCGGCCCAGTCGGTCTTGGTCTGGGAGTAGTCGCCGGAACTGAACCGGGTGACGTTGTTGTCCGGGACGTTGCCGATGTCGAGGTCTCCGCTCTGCAGCTGGTTCGCCGTGGTCGAGTAGTCCTTGAACAGCGTCCAGTTGATGGTCTTGGCCGGGACGCCCGGCAGCGCCTTGGAGAATTTCGGCCACGCCTTGTAGTCGCTGCGCAGCGTCATGACGTACTTCACGCCCGGCTGGGCGCTGGTGAGCGTGTAGGGACCGGAGAACGCGCCTTTCACCGTGCCCTTCGCCAGCCCGGAGAGATCGGCCAGACCGGCGGGGCAGATGATGCCCGACTGCGCCAGGGTGAGACCGGCCGGCACCTCGGACCACGGTGAGGAGAGCTTGAGATCGAGGGTGTGCGTCGAGTCGTCAGCGGTGAACGTCGGGGTTCCGGGGCCGAAGGCGAGGGACTTGAACTGCGAGTGCACCTCGGGCGAGGCGAAGTGCTCCAGCGAGTTCTTCACGATGGTGGGCGTGATCTTGGTGCCGTCGGAGCAGGTCGCATCGGTGCGGATCTTGAACTGGTATTCGGACGCCGAGACCGTCTTGTAGCTGGAGGCGAGCCCGCCGATGATCTTGTTGTTCGCGTCTTTGCGCAGCAGGGAGTCGAACAGCACGCGCGCCACGGTGTAGTCGTCGGCCGCAGCACCCGCGTTGGGGTCGAAGGTCGACGGGTTGGTGTTCAACTGGGTGTTGATCGTGGTCGTCGCATAGCTGGCCTTGCCGCTCGACGAAGCGCTCGTGGACCCGCTACCTCCAGCGCACCCGGAGAGGGCCAGTGTCGATGCAGCGACGATGCTCGCCACGAGCATCACCCGAGATCGAATTCGCATGTTTCCTCCATTACCACCGATTACCACTTGATTGACAGCGCTCCGTCGGGAGGCACCGATGCGTCGATGCTATGGGCGGAGTGTTGCCGAGGTGTTTCTCCCTTCCCCCGATGTGTTACCGAAATATTTCGTCTAAAACTTCGATTATCGTTATCGATAAACCATGAGATGAGACGCACTTTTGAATCCAGGGCTTGAGCACAGGGCATCTGGTGCGCCGGAGACCGGGAAGCGCTCACATTCCATCCACCGCGATCATCTACAGACCCGCCCCCCCCCCCCCCCCCCACCCCCCCCCCCACCCA
>JBDNYM010000020.1:0-33895 GCA_047722305.1 Pseudoclavibacter sp.
GTCGCGGATGGGGCCTGAGGGGTAGAGGGGGTCATCATGCGTCCTTCCCGGTGCGGAGCACCTGTGCAGTGTGCTTGGCGGCTTCGGCGGTGCGGGGGATGCCGGTGAGCTTCTTGAACTTCCCGACCCCGATCCCGATGGCGATGAGGGCCACGACCAGCCAGAAGCCCCCCAGCGCCAGGCCCGACCAGGCGTTGCCGATGAGCAGCCCCAGCCCCCACCAGGCCGCGAGCGACAGGAAGAAGACGGCGAAACCGAGCAGGACGGCGGCGGCGGCGAACATCCCAGCGCCGATGGCTACCCGTATGCCGGTCTGCCGCAGCTCTGCCTTGGCGAGTTCGATGTGCTCGGCGATCAGCCGCTGGATGTCTGCCGAGGCGTCGGAGATGACCTGCCCGAGCGACTGCCGGTGCGTCCCGGCGCCGAAGTACGACTTCCTATCTGACATGCGCGTCCCTTCGTTGTGCTTCGACTCTAACGGTCGTGTGCGGGCGGCACCGCCCCATGTGCACATTCTTGGCGCCGCCGCGAGCCGGGGCGCGGGAGGCGGGCGGGGGCCTGAACGGCCTGTCAGGCGCGATGGCGCCGCGGTCGATATTCTGGCGCTGGCACCGCGCTCCTGAGGGCGCGGCCGAATCAGGAGGAGAGATCCCATGAAGATCATCAACGTCGCGCTCACCATCGACACCGCGAAGCGGGCCGAGTACGAGCGGTTCATCGACGAGCTGGTGCAGGGCTCGCGCGGCGAGGCCGGGAACCGCGACTACGCCCACTACCGCCGGCTGGGCTCCGAAGACCAGTACGAGATCATCGAGCACTGGGCCGACGCCGCCGCGGTGGAGTTCCACAACGGCACCCCGCACTTCCAGAAGTTCCTGGCCCACGTCGGCGACTACCTCGTGAAAGACCCGGAGATCATCCGCATGGACTACGAGGGCTGAGCTTTCGGGGCTGGGGTATGAGGTCCGTGCTCTATTCGTAATGGAGCCATGCCGTAAACTAGCTGATTCTGGGATTTCGGGCGACGCGTTCTAGCAGAGCCTGCAAAGCAGGCGGGACCTCATCGGCGTGTGCGAATGCGTTCTCGATCTTGGCGATGTCAGCTGGCGAGAGCCTGATGAGCTGGTGCTCGAGAATAACCTGACGGGCACGGGAGGTCGCAGTATCTAGGATGAACGAAGAGACGTCTTGCTGAGTTAAGGCTGCGGCTTCAGCGATCTGGGACTTCGCTGCTGGAGAGGTCCGCAGCTGGATTCGTTCCGTTTTGGGGGCGGGACTGGACATGAGCTGATCCTCCAGATGTGAGTACGTGGTACACACAACTTTACAACGTGGGCGTTGCCAAGTCGAATGCTCTCTGAAGAGTCCTGGTAGCGATGAATAACCGATTCTGGTCCTCGGCGAAACGTTTGAATCCATACCGTTCATAGAATCGTGCGGCTTGGTCATTTAGCGCATCGACGATAAAGAGCCGGCTTCCTGAGTAGTGGAGAGCCTGCACAGCTGTCTCCATGGCTTTGATCAGCAAGTTTCCCCCCAAACCGGTGTGCTGCTTGGACGTCGCTACGGCGAGGCGTGCGAGCAGGGTCGCTGGGACTGAATAGCGTCCGGAAGTCGCTGCTGCGTCTGCTGGTTCGACTTGAGCGTTGCAGAGAGTGAAGTAACCCCACACCTCGCGTGACTTTTGCTCAGAGTCGATGGCAATGAATGTTCGCGCTGTGTTCTTACGTTCAGCCTGGCCTGCGTACTCGGCGAGCCAGCGATCCATTTCAGGCTCGCCGCAGGTGAAAGCGCGGTAGTCGCACATGCGACGTCGGTAGGGGACGAGAGCTGCGCGTGGCGCACTCTCTGACAGGTCCTTTGCCATGGCGGTATTCCTTTGATCCCTTGGTTTGCCTTGAAATTAGGAAACAGAATATCGCGGAACTCTCTCCATTTCTGACAAAAAACAGATCTGTTGCGATAAATGCTAGGATCTCATTTATTTCCCCGCCTCTGTGGGGGTGATCCCTCTCTGCATTTGTGTTCGACACCAGAGCGATCCAGTTTCCCCGCGCCAGCGGGGGTAACCTCTCTACCTCCCGAACCGGCGGTACTTCGAGGCACGGCTCCACCCAGAGCGGCGCGCGTTGTGCGTCTGTTCGGTGGAGGTATTGGGCCGCATCATGAGGGAGATGCCGTCGAAGTCGACCGGCTGCCAGTCCTGGCCATGGGTGCGAAAAGCCAGTCCTTGCTCGTTTTGGGCACTGTAGGCCATGATGGCCCGACCGCTCTTGAGGTTCTCGAGGACCTGGTCCCACAACAGGTCTCGCACCCGTGCAGGCACGTTGCCGACGTAGACGCCCGGGGAGATCTCAAGCAGCCAGCGTGTGAGGTGGCCCCGCAGCTTCGGCGGACTGGCGGTCACCACCAGTGCGAGCATCCTTAGCCTTCGCCTTCGGGATCGAGCTCAGGATGAGCCGGTGGCTGCTCATAGTCGGGGGAATAATTCCGCCCGGCTTCCACCTGGCCGCTGGCGCCGGCCCAGAGCTGGGTCACATCGGCGGCCAGGTCATCTTCGAAGTCGATGTCGGTTTCCGACTCGCTTGTTGCTTCGGGGAGCAACAGTCGACGGATGTCGGTCACGCACCGCTCCATGAATCGTCCTGACCGCATCTGATCGCGTACGGCCCGTCGTGCTGCCGTCCCGATGTCGGTGTGACCGCCAGCGGCGAGGTCGAAGGCGAGTGGGATGGCCAGATCGGCTTTGTACAGGTCGGCGATGTCATAAATGAAGCTCCGTTCGTTGCCTGTGTGCACGAAGCCGAGTCCGGGCGAACATCCCAATGCCACAATCACCGAGTGGACCACTCCATACAGCGAGGTATTCACCGCGCTGAGAGCCTGATTCACCGCATCGGCGTCAGCGAAGTCGGTCACCTTGTAGGAGCGTCCGTGCCAGGGCACGCCCGTGCGCTTCGACTCGCGCTCATACGTGCGCCGGACGCGGGTACCTTCTTTGCCGAGGAGCTGCTGCATCGTCAGTCCAGCGGTCGACTCGTTCGGAAAGCGCATCGCATACATGGCGCGGGCGACTTTCACTCGGGTCCGCTTCGACGAAACCAGTCGCGCCTGTGCTTCCAAGAGCGCCGTCGACCGGGCCAGACTCGCTCCGTGGCAGTAATAGCGGACTCCCTGCTCACCCACCCAGACGCAGGTGGCGCGTGACTCGGCCAGCAGCGACATTGCCGCGTGGGTGACCGTCGCCCCAGGGCCGAGCAGTAGCGCACCAAGCGTGGCGGCGGGGATGTGCACGGTGCCCCGAGAATCTGTCGAAGTGATCGCGTTCGAGTCGCGGTTGACAACGCAGTGCTCGACATAAATGAATGTGAGTCGGTCTCGGGCCCGAACCAACTCCGAGATTTCTGGCGGTCGAACGCCCGGAACCTCAGCCATGATGGGCAGCGGATGTGACGGAATGACCTGACTGTGCTGTCGCAGGTGCTGCTACCGTATCCGGTTTGGCAAGGGTGAGCAGCCCGTATCCGTAGCCTTTCGCCCGGCCGATTCCCCCAATGAGTGCCGTACGGAGGAGGTCCGGATCAACGACGGTGAGGAACCCATCCAGCACCGCTGTCATGAGGCTCACCGTCGCCTCATGACGGCGAAATTCGACCATCGCGGTGTCACGCACGATGACTTCGGGCAGGTTGAAACGGTTCTGCGGGAAGCTCACCCCGATCTGCTCGGCACGCGAGGTCAGCCAGGCGATTTGATCGGCAGGTCGGATGATCCCCACTCGTCTTCCACGCTGGCCATGCCCGCGGGGGAGGGCTTTCGTGGGATTCGCCTTGAGCCGGAAGCGCCATTCCTGACCAGGGCGCAGAGCCGTAAGCAAGGGACGGTAATCGAGGCTTTCCAAGGCAGTTGCGTCACCGCCGAGTTCTGTAGCCAGGACGTCTGCCGCAGGACGATTCTGGCTCACGATAAACAAACGATGGCGTTCGCGGCCGGGGTCGAGCCGCCAGAGTATGCGGTCTGCAGCAAGTTCGTGTTCAGTACCAGGCGCTCCCGCGGCGGTGATCTGCGGATCGGCGGCGCGAGCAACGATCGCGTGCAGCACCTCGGCTGAGGCGAGGGCGCGCATCGCCTTGCGTGAAGTCCGGTTGAAGGAATACCTGCTGATGATGGTCATGCGCTCTCCTGTGGGGAGGCTCCGTCGGGAGTGGGGGTGAGATCGCGCACTGTATCGAATGGATCAGCGGCTGGTGGGAGAGCGTTTCCCCCGCTGTGGCGGGAGGAAAGCAGCTGGAAGTGCACCGGTTTCAGCCGCGTCACGGTGCGCATGGAGTACCGCCGCCGCCGGGGATCGAAGCTGATGGGCTGGTCAGCAATACGGTCTTCGAATCCGTCGGCAGCGTCGGAGGCGTCGGCGGGCGGTTCGACGAGCAGCTCTCCATACCCGCCTTGGGGTACCGCATCAGTTGCCGCGAGTACCTCTCGGAGGCGACTGCTCGCCGCCCAAGGGGCGTCGCGGAGCACGGTTTCGAGACCGCCTTCGTTGATGTTCGTCTCGATCGGCCCATCGGGCGGGCAGCTGCGTCTGCCGAGGAAGAGAGGGAAATACGGATGGGCGACGGCCTGAGCTAGGCGCTCCAGTGGCTGGCGTTCGACGGCCTCAAGCCCGGCGAGGAACACGGCGTCTTGCAGGTAGTACCGCTCAGAGAGCGGCATAGACCCGCCGGAGTCGTTGTGCGCGGTATGGAAGTCGCGTAGCAGCGTCCCGGGCTGTTCGACTCGGACGCCGAAGCGCAGTCCATCGAACTCGTCGAGGGAATCAGTACGGCGCAGACCGAGGGCTGCGGCGAGCAGCCCGATCACCCCGCTCTTCGTGGGGGTACGCTCGGTCATCCTGCGGGCGAAGCGGCTCTGAACGCCCCAGGCTTGCAGCGGGGCGGCCAGTCGCAATGTCAGAACGTGCGGCATGGTCAGTCGCGGTCCTGAGCTGCGGTCAGACGCTGCTCGACGGTCTCGCCGATCTCCGTAACGGCTTGCTGCAGGGGGACATGCTGAGCCAATTCATCCGCGGCTCTCGTCTCATTGCCAATGCGCACCACCCAGGTCCGGACCGGCGTCGTCCCGTAGGTCTCGTCGATCTCCTGCTCGCGGTGCACGAGACGCTCGGTAGCCTCCTGGACGCGATCGGTGCCGGTGACTGGCCGCTCGAACGCTCCGACCAGGTTGACCGGCTGGGTATCGCGCACGCTCACCACGATGAGGTCGGGCAATGTGCGGTGGGCGAAGGTATTGATCTTGCCGTTCGGGATGCTCGTGGCAAAAGCATTCACAAAGGCTTCGATGGCGCGACTGGTGGCATCCACCGCTCCGACGTTCTCCAGCAGACGGTCGGCATCGACGTTCGCATACCGGTAGAGGGTGGCAGAGTCGAACTCAACGGTGCCAATCATCGCTGCACCGGCGTCGCTTTCGTCGGCAGAGTCCTCTTTGGCGTCATCGACGGCAGTGAAGTAGTCGGATTCGGTATCGACGCGGTGCACACTGATCGCATGAGCCACCTGGGCGGCGGCGTCGACATTCAGATCAGCGTCGTCGGCGACCATGCGTCCGAACAGCGCTACGTCGATGGCGTGATCTTCTTTGAGGATGGCCTTGATGTCTTTGCGGTGCGGCTTCACTGCGGCTGTCAAGGCCTTGGCCGAGGTGTCCTCGGTTTCAGCGAGGATGGTGGCGGCCAGGTCGGCCAGCCGGGCGTATTGCCGGGCGCCCAGGAAGAAGAGATAACCGGTCTGCTCTGGAACCGTTCCTGGTGTCTTTGCATCGGACGATTCGTCTTCAGTGCTCTGCGATGTGCGCGGGGCGCTGAGCTTCAGACCACCCGCTTTGAGTACTTCCTGAGCTAGGGCGACGGCAGCCTCTTCGCTGGCATCAGGGGTCTGCTTCAAGATACGGTCGGCGAGCAGTTCGGCGACCCTCTTCGTGCGGATGCCGAGGTCATCCTGGTCGATGAAGTTGCGGAAAGCCTTCCGAGTGGGCCGTTTCCAGGCCTGGCTCGAAACTCGGGCGCGGGGCACACCTCCATAGATGGCGCTCTTGGGGCTGCCGGTGTCGTCGCGATTGAGATTGCTGGGAGGGACAGTTTGCAGGATGCTGATGTCGATGATGGTGCGGGTGGTCATGATTTCTCCGTAGGTGTTGAGTGAATGATTGCTGACGTAGTACGTGGGAACTGATGCGCAGCGCGGATCAGGTCGCCGATTCGGTGCTCGGCTTCGCGGTTGGTACTGGACGAGCGAAGTCGCGTCCCCAACGCAGTCGGACGCCGTTGGCGCGGTCTGGATCACGCAGGGTGATGAGATCTTCGGCAAACGCCGCGTAGTCGAAAGGTTGCTTCTCTCGTTTGAGCAGCTGGATGAGCCCTCGGGCGTGTCGCACCGTTTCCTCCCAGTCGGTGGAGGTCTGAATCGCCGCGAATCGGCGTTCGACACCTTTTGTGTTGGTCGTCTTCGCATGCAGATAGGCACAGGCGCGGCCGAGACTGGTACCGAGGCGGTGGGCGGAACTCTCATGGTTCGACTGCTGATGCAACGCATACAGCGTCATGGCGGTGTGCGCCGCGTATTCCATTGGAGTCGGGATGTCGTCGCGCTGGCTGGGGCCGAGCCGTTGCGGTAGGTCGGCGAGCGTCCAGGCGAGGATGGCCGGGTCGATGCCAACTGGCTTCCCGAGGTTGTGCCGCAGCTGGGCCAGCACTGCGGTGGCGCGTGAATCGTCGCGGATATAACCGCGTCCGGCGTACTGCCCGGCCCCGCCGTAGAACAGCGCAGTGATGCGGGTGTCGATGAGCTTTGGGAAAGGTCGAAGGTTTTCCACCGACTTGGCGTGGCTGACAGCAGGGCGTCCTGGCTGCGGATCTCCGGTTGCGGCGGATACGGAATTCGTGGTGCTCATGCGAGCTCCTCTGTGTGGGTGTCGTGCGGTGAAGTGGCAGCGGTGGTCGTTGCGGTCTCGGGTGGGGCGTCCCCGGCGGTTTTCTTGACGGCGGCGCAGAACCAGAGATCGGCTTGGGCGGCGTCCAGTCGGTATTCGTTGCCTTTGCGATCGGTAAGTGTGCGTCCAACCCAGGCGGCGAGAGGTGCCTGGTCGACGAGGGCACGGCCGAGTTGCAGCGTTGCCCTGGAGGCAGCATCACGCCATCGGACGAGCACCTCGTTGCGGTCGCTCTCTGCCGTCAGATCGCGGATCCAGTCGCGGAAGAGTGGATCGAAGACCTCGTAGGCACGTTCCCGGGCTCGTTGTCTGGGACCGTCGGTGACGCGGCCTGCGGCTGCCGCAACATTCCCGGCGAAGTTCGCCAGATGTTGGGCCAGATCGTCGGCGATGCCTGTTGCGGTCTTGAGTAAACCTTTGAGTGCCTGGTTTGATGAGGAGAGCACGCTCAACTGGATGTCGAGGTCGTCGGTGATGGACTCGTCAACCACCGAGGAGTTTGAACCATAGACGATACCGAAGGCGCGGAGGCGAGTGAGCTGACGGGTCGGAAGCAGTTCTGCGTGACGAAGGTGATTGAGCCAGCCGGCGATGAGGGAAGGTTTGCGCTCTGTCGACTCTCGGGGATCAGCGTTCGGCAAGAATTGTGCGATCCCACGCCAGATGCTTCGACCAGGCTGATGCTGCAACGGCATGTACACCGGGGAACTCGTCTTGAGCGCCTTTTCCTGCGCCGGGCTGCGGCGCCAAGCGGTCATCGGCTCGTGCTGGTCGGCGTTCTGCGGTTTGAGCCGGTCGCCGTTGGCGATAATCACTCCGGTGACACGCTGATGGTTATGGAAGAGTCGAATCCGTCGGCTCTGCCAGGTATAGAGCGTGGCCGGGCCATGAAAATATGTCGTGGTACCGACCGCTTCGGCAGGCTGGTCTAGACCCGAAGTGGCGGCTGCAGTCGACTGCGGCCGCTCCCAGGCGGGAAGATCAGCAGCCTCGGCGTCATTCCAAGCCAGCGCATCATTCGTGTGGTGGCCAATGAAATTCAGCAACAGCGTTTGCTGCAGCGTATGACCTTGAACGAGCAGTCCACCGAGGTGACCGCTCCAGGCGACACCGATCGGATACCCTTTGCCACCGGTGACCCGTTCGTCACCGACCGCACCGCTCTTGATTCCGGAAGGGTCATAGGCCTGTACGGTGACGAGCCACCGGGCTGCCTCTGCGAAGTCGACCGATTCGAGCCCAGCGCCAATCCTGGTCGTGAAGAACGGCTCGCCGTTGGGTACGTCCAGGATCAACTTCTCGAGTCCGGAAACCTGGCCTTTGCCGGTGCGGAGATCTGCGACCTGGAAGAACGGCTGCTCGGCATCGAGGAGATCGAACCGATCGTGGAACTGTCGTAGTCGGTCGGTGACCTGGTGCGGAATTCCATGAGCCCACATATGCGCCCACTGCTGATCAGTGGGGCCGCCGGGGATAGCCCCGTACATCGCGGCGAGCATGAGTCGCACGAGAGCAAATTCTTGAACTGGCAAATCGGTGATGAAACCACTGATTTCATCGGCCTGCTGGAAAGCCTGGATGAGCGAGACGGCGCCGGTGCTGCCATCGGTGTAGGCGACAGACAGCCACGGTTCATCCAGCAGGTTGTAGGTGGTGCTGGCCTCAGCGGTCGGTGAGCTGGTGGTCATGACGCGATGGTCTCCAATCCGGTCTCGGGAAGGTAGCGGAAACGCCATGTCCGAGGGCCACTTCTCAGTATGAGGGGTACCTCCGACATGCCATCGTGGTCGAGGATGATGAAGAGCTGCCCGCCCAGTTCCGGCGAGCGCTCAATCCAGTCCTGGGGAATGATGTCCCGATCCTGCTGTTCGAGCCCGAGAATCAGTGCGTCGAGGTCGAGATCGTGGATGCCGATGGCTGCTCGGCTGAGGGCGATACTGCACGTGAGGATGGCCCGGGCCTGGACCCAGGACGGGGTGCCGAAGCCAGCCGGCAGAGGTGCGCGTTCAGCGGCTGTCCAATCGCCCCACGGCGGTAGCACGAGTTGGCCGTCGGCATCCCGGCAGAGGGCGAGCACCTCGACGGAGTCCTCTCCATCTCGGACGCTGGCACGTCCGCTATGGCCACGAGCAGAATCCGGGTCGGGCGTTGCCTGATCGAGCCAGTTTCGCAGCGTGACGGGCACTGTCTGATCTTGTGGCGGGGCGATTCGATACAGCTGGGCGACCGTCTCCCGATCGTGCTGGTTTTTCTGCCACGTTGTCTGCGCGGCAGTCATCTCGTCCTGCCACTCGCCGGGACCAAGTGGTCCGTCGTGGTAAGCGGCCTGAACGAGGGGAGCGATATCGGCTGGAAGATCGATATTCCGTGGGTGCTCGGGGAAGACGTCTAAGGCCGCCAACGACCGCAAGAGCAAGTATTTTCCATAGACGGCGGTGGAACCCCGATCTGGATTTGGTACTTCCGTATCCCAATCGACGCCGGTGAGGAAAAGCTGCGCATCTGACAGCGGGATTGGACGCGCATTGTAGTGCCGATGCAACCTTCCTGCTCGCTGCAGTACTAGATCCACCGGAGCCAGATCAGTGAACATCACGTCGAAATCGACATCGAGCGATTGCTCCATCACCTGGGTGCCGACGACGATGCGGGTGCCGCGGCGATCAGCCCCAGGTCCGAATCGGTCAACGAGATCGGCATCGATGCGCGCTCGGTCGAAAGCGAGGAAACGGGAGTGCGCCAACGTGATCTCAGCAGACTTCGGGAAGGCGGCCTGTAGAAATGCAAACGTGTGCTGGGCACGGCGGACCGTGTTGCGAATAATAGCCGCGGAACCGCCATCGCGCAGCAGCTGCTGCAAAGTATTGATGAGTGTTTCGTCACTGTCATCGATGGCAACAGTCTGAATCCGGGTGGACCGACCAGATGGCTCTGGACGGTATGAATGAACAGCGGCAGCACCATCCTCGACGGTGATGAGCGGATATGAGAGATCACCGGGATCAAGCCCGGGAACATCTCGTTGTATGGCACGGCGTTTCGCCTCTCGAGTCCGGACGCTCTCCGGGGAAGGGAACAGCTCATCTTCGTCGTCATCCGCATCATCGGAGGAAGCTGGTACATCGAGGCCAGCGGGTGGGAGTCCGGCGCGATATGCGGAGACCAGGGCCTGCCGGCGCGTGGCAGGCAGTGTGGCCGAGAGCAGGATGACCGGGACGTTCTCAGAGGCAAGCCAGGAAAGTACGGTCTCGAGGTAGATATTCATAAAGGTATCGACGGCGTGGACTTCATCCAAGATGACCACTTTGCCGGCGAGAGCCAAGTGACGCAAGACAACGTGTTTGCTTTTCAACCCAGCCATCAATACTTGATCGAATGTGCCGACAACGAAACTCGCGAGGTTGGCACGCTTGCGGCCAGAGAACCAATTGTGGGCGATAGCGACTAACTCGGACTGCTCGTTCTCGGGCGCATCAGAGGCCAGGGACTGGGCTGGTCTGCGACGATATAAATTCGTGAAATTGGGGTTGAGATCGCGTTTGCCATGGACGAGTTCAACCGAGGCGACGGTATCGGGATGGTCAGCAGGAAGATGCTGGACCCAATCAGTTTGCCGGGGGAACATTGCGTTTGCGGTGGCCTGTGTCGGCAGTGCCCAGTACACGCCGTTGAGTCCAAAACGAGCAGCAAGTATCTCTGCGGCGAGGAGGGCAGCTTCGGTTTTGCCTTCCCCCATCGGGGACTCGATGATCATGAGACCGGGCTGCTGCATCGTTTCGGCAGCGACGACCGCGTCGCGTTGCGTGGGACGAGGCTGGGCTCCCGGGAGCGCGAACCGGTGAGCGAAACGATCCGGGAGAGACTCGGACGTGGTGATCGCGTGCCATGGTTTGGGGAGGCCTAGCTGTCTCCAAGCTGCTGCTGCGCGGGCTTCAGCGTCGAAAGTGACTTCATCTGCAGCACTCGCGTTGAGAGGGAAGAGCTCGTCGTTGCTGGCGATCCAGTCGGCCAGAATGAGCGCGGCAGTGATGAGGACGGGGGTCGGCTTCGGAATATGTCGACTCTGCAGGCGAGAGAGAGCCGGAAGCACCCCGGTCTGATCAGCCATCCAGGAAATCAATTCAGCTCGGGTGTCTGCCCAGAGACCGGTTCCGAACAGATCCGGATATTCATCCGGAAATTGAAGTTTGGCGTCAGTCGTACAGGTGCCGTGGTGCCCACCGACAACACCAGAGAGCGAGGTTGCTACCTCTATCGATATTGTTGTGTGCTGTCGCAGCCACGTTCGGAGGGCAAGATCTCCGACGAGTTCATGACGAACGGCACTCCGGGCGCGGGTGTTGAGAAATCCTGTGGAGATATTCAAGTCAAATTTTGCAGAGCGCTCGGCAAGGACGAGGTTCTGCATGGCGAAGGCGGGCGAGGCTTTTCCAACATCGTGCACCCCGGCTATGAAACGAAAGATAATAGCTGCATCGTCAAAGGAAACACCGAAACCATCTGCAATCATGGCGGTGACATGCTGGGGAAGAAGATCGTGCCAGACATAGCTGGCGACAGCCGCGGTATCGGCAAGATGCTGCCAAAGCAAGAGATACGAGTCATTCGTGGGATCACGCATGTTGGTCTTCGCCCAGATGGATCGGGCACACGGAGATAACTTTATTGATGGGTGATCGTTTGGGATGGGAGAAGAAGGAAGTTTCTTGTCAGCCATGGAATCCCCCTCACTTTCAGTATTAGGGTTGACCCCTTTGTCTAGCTGCGTAACTTTGCACCAATGCAGGGAAACGTAACTTAATTCTACTCTGTAGCCGCGGTAAACTGGGCATTCTGTGGTTAACAGAGACGAGATATTGACAAGAGGATGGCCTGGCGTACTCTCTCCTACCCGCCCCCTCGTCGCTCCACCGGCGGCAGCACCGACGGCTCGGACTCAGTCTCAGTCCCCGCCTCACCTGTTTGTAGCAGCTGATCGAGCTTGGCTTCAATGCGATCAGCTTGGGCCCTAGTAGTTTGTTGGTGTTCAGCGTCTTCGTCGACGACTTCTTGCACGATCCAGGAGGCGAAGGTGGCGCCGACGACACCAATGAGGGAGACCCCGCCGATCATGAGCCCGACGGCAATGAGTCGTCCTTGGGTGGTGACGGGAGCGAGGTCGCCGTATCCGACCGTCGTGATAGTGACGAACGCCCACCACAGCGCCTGCCAGATGTTGGTGATTTCGGCGTCGTGCGCATTCTGTTCGGCATCGAGGACGGCGAGGGATCCGACGATGATGAGCATGACGACGGAGCCGACCACGTAGACGGTGATGCGGCCCCGCAGCGCCATGCTTCCGGTCCGGTGCAGTACATGCAGCAATGTGATGAGTCGCAGCAACCGGAGGGGCCGGAGTATCGGCAATACGACGACGGCGAGGTCAAAGAGGTGGCCGTGGAACCAGGCCCGGCGGTGGTCGGCAAGAGCTAGGTTGACGATGTAGTCGACGACGAAGAGTGTCCAGGTGAGGTTCATCACCCAGTCGGTGATGGTGCGCTGTGTTCCGTGTTGATTGACGATGACTTGGATGCCGTACCCGATGAGGAAGATGAGCGCCGCGATGGTGAGTGGCCATTCGGTGATGCGCCGCCAGCGTTGTTGTCGCATGAGTTGAACTGTACTCAGCCGTGGTGTGGAGTCTGAGTGTGCGGCTCCAGCCTTCGATTACCTTTGTCGTATACGACGACGAGTTCACACTGGCGCCCCAGAACTCAGCCGCCAGTCGAGCTGTTTCCGCCCGTCCCACTGGTGCCGGAGCCGCCGGTCGTCCCGTCATTTCCGGTCGAACCGGAGCCGCCGTCGGACGTGCCCGTGGGGGCGCTCGGGGTGGCGCTGGGAGCGGTGGTGCTGCCGTCGGAGCCGTTGCCGTTGTTCCCTTGTCCGGTTTCTCCCGTCCCGGTGCTGGGCGTCGGGGTGGTGCCTTGTCCGGCGCCACCCCCGCTGGCCGGTGCCGTGGGGGAGGGCGTCACGGTGTTCCCGTCCGTCCCGCTGCCAGTGCCGCCTGGGCCGCCGCCGGTCACACGCTGCTGCAGCGTGCCGGTGCCCGTGGAGAGCTGCTGTCCGGTCAGGGCCTGGACGGCGAAGATCGCGCCGAAAGCGACGACCAGCGCTCCGGCCACTGTCCCGATGGCGACCAGGATGCGGCGTCGTCGGTGCGCTTTCGGGCGCGAGGCGGCGTCCTCCCGCGCCCGCGCTGCTGCCGGCTCCCGGTGGTCCCGCCGCCGTGCCCGCTGGTCAGCGCCGGCCGGCGAGTGACGCAGCCGGTCCTCCCCGACTCGGAGCGGCCGACGCAGCAGGGGCAACACGATGCTCGAGACCGTGCTGACCACGAAGGCGCTGATCACGCTGCCGACCGCGCCCAGCAGCCCTCCCACGACGGCGGCGACGGCGGAGGCGAGGCCGGCGGCCAGCACGTCTGCCAGGCGCAGCCCGCCTTCGCGGGTCGGCTGCCTCGATGTGGATGTGGTGGTTTCGCCCGGGGCACGGGTCACTGCTGGTCGCTCCTCACTCGCTGCGGCGGCCGTCATCGCGGCCGGTTCGACGGGCCACGATGCCACGCGTCACTGAGAGTCGGCCTGAGAAGCGCCGAGGATGCCGGCGGCGCGCAGCAGCCCGGGGAAGCGCGCCTCCACATCCTCGGCCCGCAACGTGGTGATGTGGTGGCGCCCGTCGACGCGGGTGTGGGTGAGGCCCGTCTCGCGCAGCGTCTTCAGGTGCTGGGAGAGCGTGGACTTCGCGATATCCACCTCGAAGGCGCTGCAGGGCCGCGGCCCGTCCACGAGCGCCCGGAGGATGCTGCGGCGGGTGGGATCGCTCAGCGCGCGCAGGATGCGCGAGAGGTCGAGCTCGGCGCGGGATGGCTGCGGGAGATCCTTCATGCATGCGCCTCCGTCTCGATTCGTGCCGTCATCCTACCCGGTGATTCGTAGTTCGCCGAATGACGAAACATGAGCTACGATCGGCAATGGTTCGTCAGATGACGAACTGTGCTCAGTGGGTATATCGAGCCCGAGTGCGAGCACAACGGGAACAGGAGCGCCGACATGGCAGTCAACGACAGGAACGACCCCACCACCGACGACCGCACCACCGACGACGACGGCACGGCGAGCGCGGGCCCCGCAGACCTCTCCAGGACCGCGGGCGCAGTCATCGCAGCGCCCGTCCAGCGCCTGACTCCGCGGGATGCCGTCGCCGTCGCCGCGATGTTCCTGGGCACGTTCGCGGTCGGCATCGACTCGTTCGTGATCTCGCCTCTGCTCACCGAGATGGGCGCGAGCCTCCAGGCGTCGGCGGGGCAGATCGCCCTCGGCGTCACGGCCTACGCCGCCGCGTACGCGATCGGGGCGCCGCTGCTGTCTCCGCTCGGCGACCGCTTCCGCTCGCAGATCGTCGCCGGCGTCGGGCTGCTGCTGTTCGCCGCCGCCACGCTCACCCTGGCGGCGCAGACCACGCTGGCCGGATTCCTCGTCCTGCGCGTCGTCGCCGGCCTGGGCGGGGCCATGTGGATGCCGAACGTGCAGGCCTATCTCACCCGCCGATACCAGCCGCCGCTGAGCACCCGGCTGGTCGGCATCGTGGTGGCGGGGCTGTCGGCTGCGATCGCCCTGGGCGTGCCCGCCGGTGCGCTGGCGGCGAGCGTGCTCTCCTGGCGGCAGACTTTCGTCGGCATCGCCGTGCTCGCGGCCGTCGGGGCCGCCGTTCTGCTCGTGACGCTCGGCGGACGTCCTGGTGTCGCCGCCGGGACGCCGCGGCGGCTGGGCGACTACCCGCGTGCCCTGGTCGCTCCGGGGCCGCGGCGGGCGCTGCTCGCGACCCTGTGCTGGATGACCGGGTTCTACGGGCTCTACACGTTCCTGGGCACGTTCCTGCAGCACCGGCTCGGCGTCGGGATCGCGGCCAGCGGGGCGTACCTCATCGCGTACGGCGTCGGCAACTTCGTCGCCAGCATGACCTCCGGCTGGGTGAATCCGCGGCTCGGGGCGCCCCATCGGGCGATCGCCTGGTTTGGGGCGGCCTCGGCGCTGTTCGTCCTGCTGCTGACGGGGCTGCCGCTGAGCCCGGTGCTCGCGATCGTCCTGCTGCTCGGCTGGGCCGTCGCCCAGGGGTACGCGAGCACCGGGCTCATCGCCCTGGCCGCCTCCCGCGGCGGCGACCGCGTCACCACGGTGCTCGCCCTGAACAGCTCGTTCATCTACGTCGGCACGGCGGTGGGGGCGGCGCTGTTCGCGGTGCTCCCGGGGCCTGCCGTCCTCGCCCTCGGGCTGCCGTCGGCGCTGCTCACCCTCGTCGCCGCGGTCTTCGCGGCGCGGGCGGATGCCGCGGCATGACGTTGCGGACGGCCGCGGTGGTCTGAGCGCCGACGAGGCCGACGAGTGGCCGAGTGAAAGGATGACGGATATGAGTGGGAATGGAAACATCATCGGCGTGCTGGCGCGCGTGTACGTGGACGATCTGGATGCGGCCCTGCCGCTGTACGAGCGGCTGACCGGGGAGACCCCGTATCAGTTCGACTACGGCTCGATGAGCCTGGCGAAAGTGGGGGACTTCCTGCTGGTCGCGAACGCCACCGCCCAGGTGCGCACGCACACGGCCACGATCGACGTCCGCGACATGGCGCTGGTCGTCGACGCGCTGACCGCCGCCGGCGGCGAACTGCTGGAGGGGCCGGCGGCCGGCCCGAACGGGGCGCGGCTGATCGCCCGGCATCCCGACGGGACCGTCGTCGAGTACATCGAGTCGACGCTGCACTGATCGGCCTTGACCTGCTCTCCAACGCCCGTTCGGCCCGTCCCGTACGCTGCTGCACATCGATCGGCCTGGCGAGCCCGCCGTGAGCCGTCGTGTGCCGCGTCGCCAAGCCGATCACGGGTGCCAGCGGGCCGCTCACCCAAGTGATCACTGTGCGCGAGCGCCGGCTGGCGCGTCCGCCGACGTCTACGCGGCGTCGATCAGGGCGTTCACCTGCCGGGCGGCCTCGCTGCGCAGGATCTTGCCGACCGGGGTGCGCGGCAGCGCCGGGAGGGCGACGATGTGCTTCGGCGTCTCATAGGCGGCCAGGTGGTCGCGGACGAACGCGCGGATCGCCTGCGGGTCGAACGCCGCCCCGGCGGCGATCACGACTCCGGCCGCCACCCCCTCGCCGCCCACGGCCTTGGGCCTGGGCACCACCACGGCCTCGGCGACGCCCGGGGCGGCGGCGAGCACGCGCTCCACTTCCGTCGGCGAGACGTTCAGGCCGCCGGTGATGATGAGCTCCTTCAGGCGTCCGACGATCGTCACGTACCCGTCCGTCCCCATCTTCGCCAGGTCCCCGGTGCGCAGCCAGCCGTCCGGCAGTAACACCTCGGCGGTCTCCTCGGGCCGGTTCCAGTACCCCTGGAAGACCTGCGGCCCGCGGACCAGCAGCTCTCCGGCCTCCCCGAGCGGAACCGGGGCCAGGCTGTCGGGGTCGACGATGCGCGCATCCGTCCCCGGCAGCGGCACGCCGACCGTCCCCGGGCGCCACTGGGCGTCGACCGGGGTGAACAGCGACGCCCCCGACACCTCCGTCATGCCGTACCCCTCGATGATGACCCCGCCGGTGGCGGCGACCCAGCGTTCGACGGTCGGGGCGGTGAGCGGCATCGCTCCCGACATCGCGTACTTGATCCCGTGCAGGTCGATCGCCCCGTGCTCCGCCGAGCGGGACAGCGCGTCGTAGATGGGCGGCACCCCGGGGAGGAACGTGGCAGGCGCGCGCCGCATCGCCGCCGCCGCATCGATCATGCTCATCCGGGGCAGCAGGACGATCCGGGCGCCGACGCTGACGCCCATGACCATCACCACCATGATCCCGTACACGTGCGAGAAGGGCAGGAAGGTGAAGAAGACCTCGTGCCCCGGCGTGAAGTCCGGGTACCACTTCTCCAGCTGCAAGGCGTTCGTGCGCTGGTTGGCGTGCGTGATGACGGCGCCCTTCGGGCTGCCCGTCGTCCCGGAGGTGTACTGGATGAGCGCCGTGGCGCCCGGGCGCGGCCGGGGATGGGATGCGGGCAGCGCCGGGTGGGACAGGAGGCCGTCCCAGCCGATGATGGCGAGGGCCGGCTCTGTGCCGTCGGCGTCTGCGCGTGCCGCACCCCGCCAGGGCCCGGTGACGTCGTGCGCAACGTCGGCGGGGAGGCCGCGGAAGGAGTCGACGGCGACGACGCGGCGCAGGGCCACGCCGGGGCGCCCGATGAACGATGCCACGGTCGCCGCCAGCTCCCGGGCGACGATGGCCACCTCCGACCCGTATTCGCGCAGATGGGACGCCAGCTCGTCCGGGGCGAGGGCGGGGTTCTCCTCGACGCAGACGGCGGCGAGCCGGGCCACCGCGTAGAAGGCCACGACGTTCTCCGGCACCGTGGGGAGGATGACCGAGACGCGATCCCCGGCGCGCACGCCGAGGGCGTCGAGTCCGCCCGCGGCGCGTGCGACCTGGTCGCCGAGCCGGGCGTAGGTCGTCTCGCGGCCGAAGAAATCCGTCGCCACCCGGTCGCCATAGGCCGCGACCGACGCGTCGAGCAGATCGCTCAGCGTCTGGTCGGACGATTGGACGCTGCGGGGCACCCCGGCGGGGTAGGAGCGGAACCAGGGACGGGAATCGGGGCGTTCGGGAGTCACCGTTGCACTTTAGGCACGGCGCCGGCGGCGGGCTGGGAACGATGCAAGCGTTGTCGGCGGGTGGCGCGACGACACCCGCCGTCGGAAATCAGGACGCCGAGCGCCGCCGCACAGCGATCGCGGGGAAAGGACCGTCGAAGGCCACCCTGCTCCGCGTCGCCAAGCCGATCGCGGATGTCGACGAAGCGCCCCGCCCGTCGCTCGCTGTGTGCGGGCGTCAGCCAGCGCGCCTCACCCGCGCTCCGCAGCCCGTCCCAGCCCCAGATGCCGAGCCAAGTACCGCCCCGTGAGCGAGTCGCGGTCGCGCGCGACCTGCGCCGGCGTGCCGGCAGCGACGATGCGCCCGCCGGTCGCACCCCCGCCCGGCCCCATGTCGACGATCCAGTCGGCGTTGGCGATCAGGTCGAGGTCGTGCTCGATGACGATCACGGTGGCGCCGCGGTCGGTGAGCCGGTCGAGCACGTGCAGCAGGGTGCGCACGTCGAGCGGGTGCAGGCCGACGCTCGGCTCGTCGAGCACGAACACGGCGTCCGACTGGTCGCGGTGCAGTTGATTGACGAGCTTCAGCCGCTGCGCCTCGCCGCCGGAGAGCGCGGGGGTCGCCTCGCCGAGCGTCAGGTAGCCGAGGCCGAGGTCGTCGAAGGCGCGCAGGCGGCGGGTCACCCGCGGCAGGCCGGTGACGGTGGCGATCGCCTCGCGGATGGTCATCCAGAGCAGGCGCGGCAGGGCCACCCCGTCCAGCAGGTAGGCGTCGGCCTCCGGTGCGAATCGGGAGCCGTGGCAGTCCGGGCAGGGGATGTCGATGTCGGGCAGGAACTGCACGTCGAGCGACACCTGGCCGGTGCCCTCGCAGCGGGGGCACGCCAGCGCGCCGGTGTTGTAGGAGAAGTCGGATGCGGTGCGCCCGTCGGCCTGCGCCCGATCGGTGGCCGCATACGCCCGGCGCAGTTCGTCCATGACTTTCGAGTAGGTGGCCACCGTGGAGCGCACGTTGATGCCGATCGGCGTCGCGTCCACGACGTGCGCGGTGGCGATGCCGGGCGCGTCGACCGCGCGGACGTGGGCGGGCAGGCGCGTCCGCCTGTCCGAGTCGCCGTCGCCGAGTGCGCGCAGCGCCGGCACCAGCGATTCCAGCACCAGCGTGGTCTTGCCTGACCCCGACATCCCGGTGATCGCCGTGAGCCGTCCCTTGGGGATTTCCACGTCGAGGGCATGGACGGTGTGGATCGCGTCGGTCGCCAGCCGAATGCGGCCCAGGTCGAAGACGTGCTCGGGGGCGGCGCGGTCGCGCACCACCGCATCCTCGGCCCCGGTGAGGAAGCCGGCCAGGCGCGACCCGGCGGGCGGGCCGTCTGTCTCCGCACCGTCTGCGCCGGCGCGCTGCGAGGCGACCAGGTCGTCCACCGTGCCCTGGGCGATCACCCGTCCGCCCTCGCCACCGGAGCCTGGCCCGATCTCGATCAGCCACGACGCGGCCCGCAGCACCTGCACGTCGTGGTCGACGAACACCACCGAGTTGCCGTCGGCCAGCAGGTCGTCCATCACCCCCAGCAGGCCCTCCACGTTGGCGGGATGGAGGCCGATGGACGGCTCGTCGAGCACGTACAGCACCCCGGTGGTGCGGTTGCGCACGGCCCGGGCGAGCTGCACGCGCTGGCGCTCGCCGGTCGACAGGGTCGCGGCGGCGCGGTCGAGCGCCAGGTAGCCGAGGCCGAGCTGCACCAGCCGCTGCGCCATCTGCACGAGCGTGTCGACCAGGCCGTGCGCCATGGGCTGCATCTCATCCGGCAGTCCCGAGGGTACCGTCGGCGCCCAGGCGAGCACGTCGTCCAGGGGCATGGCCGTGACGTCGGCGAGGCCCAGGCCGCCGATGCGCGGCGCGCGGGCGGCGTCGCTCAGCCGAGTCCCGCCGCAGGCCGGGCAGGTGCGCTCGGTGAGGAAGCGGGCGACGCGCTGGAGGCGCCGCTCGTCGCTGGCGCGCTCGAGCTCCTTGGTGACGGTCAGCCGCGCGTTGCGGAACGTGAAGTCGAGCTCGTGCACGCCCTTGACGCTCGTGACGGTGATGTGCTTCTTCTTCTCGGGCCCGCCCAGCACGAGGTCGCGCTCGCGGTCGGTGAGGTCGCGCCAGGCCACGTCGGTGCGCACGCCGAACTCGCGGGCGATGGCGGGCTGCACGTTGAACCCGAACATGTTCCAGGGCGCCACCGCACCCTCATCGAGGGTCTTGGACGGGTCGGGCACCAAGGTGGCGTCGTCCACGTCGCGCACCACCCCGGTGCCGGAGCAGCGCGGGCAGGCGCCCGCCGAGTTGAAGGCCAGCGCCTCGGCACCGGGGGCGTGCACCGCCGCGCCGCATGTCGGGCAGACGATCGGGCGCTCGGCGGCCACATTGATGGTCGGCGGCACGTGGTGGCCATTCGGGCACACGTGGCTGGCCAGCCGGGAGAAGATGAGCCGCAGCACGTTGAGCAGCTCGCTGGAGGTGCCGAACGTGGAGCGCACTCCGGGTACGCCGGGGCGCTGCCGCAGGGCGAGCGCGGCGGGCACATGCTCGACGGAGTCGACGGCGGCCCGGGGCGCCAGAGACATGCGGCGGCGCGTATATGTCGACAGCGCCTCGATGTAGCGCCGGGACCCCTCCGCGTACAGCACGCCCAGCGCCAGCGACGATTTGCCCGACCCCGACACTCCGGCGATGCCGACCAGTCGATGCAGTGGGATGTCGACGTCGATGTTCCGCAGGTTGTTGACGCGCGCGCCGCGCACCCGGATGCGGTCGGGGAGCGCGGCATCTGGACGGGCGCGATCGGCGCGGGGATCGGGAGGCAGCGAATTCACCATCACCTCACGATAGGCGGGGTGGGGTTGCCCGGGCGAAGTGCCCTGAAGGAGTCGCTAAGAATCTGATTATCGGATATTCTCGCTGCATGAGGACGACGACCGCGACCGAGGCATCCCGCCACTTCTCCGATCTCCTGGACGAAGTCGAGGCGGGCGCATCCATCGTGGTGAAGCGCGGCGGCCGTCCGGTGGCGGAGATCCGTCCGGTGCGGGCGCACACGGGGAAGGATCTGCGGCGAGCGCTCGCCGGCATCACCCCGCCCGATGAGCGCTTCGGGGCCGACATCGCGGATGCCGTCGCCGCCCTGGATGACGAACAGGCGGACCCGTGGGCCGACAGGTGATCCTCGATACGAACGTGCTGATCGACTACGAGATCGGCGCGCTCGATCGTGCGGCCCTCGACGAGGACGATCTCGCCATCGCGGCGATCACCGTGGCCGAGTACCGCACCGGCATCGAGCTGGCGGACAGCCCGGAGCGCGCGGCGACCCGGGCCCGGGCGCTCGCCGCCATCCAGGAGAACGTGACGGTGCTGCCGTACACCGAGGCCACCGCTGCGCACCAGGCAGAGCTGCTCGCGTTCATTCGGCGGTCCGGTCGGCGTCGGGGCGCGCATGACCTCATCATCGCCGCCCACGCCAAACAGACCGGTCGGCTGCTACTGAGTCGCGACGTCGCCGCCCGGTTCGCGGGGCTGCCCGGGGTGGCGGCGGAGACGCCCGTCTGAGCCTTCGAGCCGGCCGCATGATGGCTCGACCGGTTTCATCCTCGAGGATGAGCCGCCCCCCCCATCCTCCGGGAGGATCCTGGGCCGGCAGCACCGCCGTGGCGTGAGATGCATGACCGCATCTGAGAGCCGTTCTGCCCGCGTCTTCTTCTGGATCTTCGTCGGCCTGGCGATCGGCGTTCCCGTGCTGCTGCTGGTGATCGTGGTGATCCTGGTGCCGCTGCAGGGCGGCTTCTCGCTCATCGAGTTCTGGACGCAGACGGACAGTTGGCAGGCCATGGGGCGGCGCTCGCCCTACGTGATTCAGGCGTTCGGCAACCTGCTGCTGTTGGAGCTCGTGTCCGTCTGCGGAATGATTCTGTGCGCCCGCCGTCTGGGACGCTCCCGCGTGCTGTTGCGCATCGTGGCCGTGATTGCGCTGATCTGCACGGTGCTGCTGCATGCGATGGTGTGGGGCGTCGACCTGTTCGTGCCGTCGTCGCACAGCCTCTTGGCTCCCTATCAGCGGCCCATGCTGCTGTTTCCGGCACAGCTGATCGGCATCTACGGGAATGGGACGGTGGTCGACTCCGTGCCGTCGGTGTTCATCCACCTGCTCGCCCCGCAGGTGCTGTTGCCGATCGTGATCGGCATCGTTGCCACCCGGCGGGCGGCGCGCCTCCGGTGAGGACGGGTCTGCTGGATGACGGGGCGTGTGGATGACGCGGCTGGGCGGGGATGATGAGGGCTCTGGATGACGTGACTATCTGCATGAGGATGTCAGGGGAGGCTGCCATGATGGGCGGAGCGAGGCGGTCGAGCCGCCCCGACGTCACCGATTCCGCGCAGAGGAGCAGCACATGAGCACCATCGTGATCACCGGGGCCAGCGATGGCATCGGGGCCGCCGCGGCCCGCATCCTCCGCGGCGGCGATGGTCGGCTCATCCTGGTCGGACGGTCGCCGGAGAAGACCGCGGCCGTGGCCGCCGAGGTCGGCGCGGAGTACTTCGTCGCCGACTTCGCCCACCTCGACCAGGTGCGCGCCCTCGCCGACGATCTGCTGGCGGCCGCGGATCGCATCGACGTCCTCGCCAACAACGCCGGCGGGATGTTCTCCGGGCCGGTGCGCACCGAGGACGGGTTCGAGCGCACCTTTCAGATCAACGTCCTGGCGCCGGTGCTGCTGACCAACCTGCTGTGCGAGCGGCTCGTGGCCAGTCGGGCCGCGGTGGTGAACACCGCCAGCATCGCCGCGCGGCTGTTCGGCCGGCTCGATCTGGACGACATCCAGACCTGGGACGCATTCACCCCGAACCGCGCCTACGGCAACGCCAAGCTCGGCAACATCCTGTTCACGCGGGGGCTGCACGAGCACTTCCGGGCGCGGGGGATCACGACGGTGGCGTTCCATCCGGGCAACGTCGCGACGAGTTTCGCCTCCGACACCACCAGTTACCTGCGGTGGCTCTACCACACCGCGCTGCGGCGGTTCCTCCTCATCTCGCCCGAACGCGGCGGCGCCAACCTGGCGCACTTCATCCAGGGCCGGCCGGGAGTGGACTGGATCTCGGGCGAGTACTACGACGACCACTACCGCCCCGGCCGCACCGCCCGGGAGGGGCGGGACCTGGAGGTCGTCCGCCAGTACTGGGACCGCCTCGCGGAGCTGCTCGACCTCAGCTGGTGAGCGGGCGGGGGCGCGTTCCGTCAGCGCTGTCAGTGCTGTGCTGTCAGCGCTCGTTTGCGCGTTGAGGACGTTCACCGCTCGCTGCGTGCGGTGTGGCCTCTTCCTTCGGCCCCGAGGGGGAGATCCTCAGGGGAAACGATGGCGATCCCGGAGATGCCGGGTGGGAAATCTTTGATTCTCACGATTCGGTCTTCATCGAAAGAACGATACCGAAAGAACGATGTGCTGACGCCAGCGCACAGCGATCGCATGCGCGGTGGTGCCGGACTGGAACGGAGGGGCCTGAACGCTGGGTTCGGGGACGAATCTGGCGGCGATCGCTGTGCAGCAGCGTCACGGCGCTCTCAACCGCCAGCGAAGGCAGCCAACAGGAACAGGACGGAGAACGTGAGCAGGCCCGCGGTGAGCAGCAGTGGCGCCACGACGAACGGCAGTGCGCACCACCAGCAGATCCGGGCCGCGGCGGCACTCCGCGGTGCGGCGTGACGGCAGGCGGCGGCCACCCGCACGGCCAGGAGGACAGCGACCGCCCCGGCACCCCACAGATACACCCCGCCAGCGCAGACGAGCATCACCCCCGAAACGGCCACGGCGCACCAGTAGCAGACGTGCGCCGCGGCTCGCCACCGCCGGGCCTGACGCGGCCGGTGGCGGACGAGGACACCGATCAAGGCGCTCGTCGCCGACAACACGGCAGCACCCCACAGCAGGCCAACGAGCCACGTCGAGAGTCCTGGTACAGAGCGCGAGGGCGGCAGCGCCTGAGCAACGGCCAGCGAGAGGGAGGAGAGCGGGATGGCCAGCGCGGCCAGACACAGCAGGGCCAGGGCGGCGGTCCCGGTCCAGAAGACGACCCAGGCGATCCGCCGGATGACCGGTCTGAGCGCGTGCACGCCCCAAACCTAGGACGACGGGCGGCCCGACGCCTGTGCCGTCTCCCAGCCGGGCTGGCCCAGCCCCGCAATCCCACCCGGGTTCCGACCCGGACGCGTCGACATCCCCGGGCCCGCGAGTCCGGCGAGCAGGCGACGCCTGGCCCTAGGATGGCCGGCGGAGACAGACGAGGAGGCCCCCATGAGCTGCACCACGATCCTGGTCGGCAAGGATGCGAGCTACGACGGGTCGCCGCTGATCGCCCGCAACGAGGATTCGGGCAACGGCGAGTTCAACCCCAAGCGGATCGTCGTGGTGCACCCGGACGAGCAGCCGCGCACGTACACGTCGGTGATCGGCCACCTCACCGTCGAGTTGCCGGACGAGCCGCTGCGCTACACGGCGGCGCCGAACGCGATCCTGGACGACGGCATCTGGGGCGAGGCGGGCATCAATGCGGCGAACGTCGCCATGAGTGCCACCGAGACGCTCACCACGAACGAGCGGGTGCTGGGCGCCGACCCCTTCGTCGTGTACCGCGCCGGGCGGGGAACGCCGGGCGATGCCGGCTTCGAGCCCGAGCGCCCCGGCGGCATCGGCGAGGAGGACTTCCTCACCCTGGTGCTGCCCTACATCCGCACCGCCCGCGAGGGGGTGCTGCGGCTGGGTGCCCTGCTCGAGCGGCACGGCACCTATGAGATGAACGGCGTGGCCTTCGGCGACGCCGACGAGATCTGGTGGCTGGAGACCGTGGGCGGGCACCACTGGATCGCGAAGCGAGTGCCCGACGACTGCTACGTCACCATGCCCAACCAGCTGGGCATCGACGCCTTCGACCTCGACGACGCGCTGGGGGAGGGGCGCGCGCACCTGGCCAGCCCCGACCTGCGCGAGTTCATCGCGGACGGCTTCCTCGACCTCTCGCTGGACGGCGCCCTCAACCCGCGCGTCGCGTTCGGCTCGCACTCCGACGTCGATCACGTCTACAACACCCCGCGCGCCTGGGACATGCAGCGCACCCTCAACCCCTCCAGCGGGGAGTGGGACGGCCCGGCGCCGCGCTACACGCCGGCCTCCGACGACCTGCCGTGGGCCCGCCGCCCCGAGCGCAAGCTGACGATCGAAGACGTCAAGCAGGTGCTGAGCTCCCATTACCAGGGCACGCTCTACGACCCGTACTCGCACGAGGGCACCGCCGCGCAGCGCGGCCTGCTGCGGCCGATCGGCATCAACCGCCACAGCCAGCTCTCGATCCTGCAGGTGCGCCCCTACCGCCCGGCCGCGAGTCGCGCCGTCCAGTGGGTGGCGTTCGCCTCGAACCCGTTCAACACGCTGATCCCGCTGTTCACCGACGTGGACGCGATGCCCGCCTACGTGTCCGAGACGACCGCGCGGGTCTCGACCGACGACTTCTACTGGGCCAGCCGGCTCATCGCCGTGCTCGCCGACGCGCACTTCGACGACCTCATCCCCGAGGTCGAGCGCTACCAGCAGGCGACGCTGGCGGCCGGGCACGCCGGGGTGCGGCAGGCCGATGCGGCGTCGGATGCGGATGCCGCGGACGGTTCAGGAGGCGAGGCCGCCGTCCGACGCCGGCTGGAGGCGGCCAACGAGGCGATCGCGCAGACGCTCGAGGCTGCGACCGACGAGCTGCTCAGCCGGCTGCTGCTCATGGCGAGCAACCGGATGCGCAACCGTTTCTCGCGCTCGGACTTCTGATCGTCCGCGCCCTGACGGCCTGCGGCGGCTGTCGCCTGCCCGGACGCGCGCCGGTCAACGGGTCTCGGGGTCGCGCCTCGGCTCTGGGACCCGTCCTCAGCCTCACTTGCTGAGCTGCCACCGCTCCACCGGGCCGACGACGTCGCCGTTGCCGTCGTAGCGGTAGAAGCCTTCGCCGTCGGCGCGACCGGTCTTGCCTGCGTCGATGCCGCGCTTGAGCAGTTCGGCGAAGCGGCGCTGGTCGGGGTCGGGGCTGATCCGCGAGATGTTCCAGGCGACGTTGAACCCGACGACGTCGAAGATCGCGAACGGGCCCTCCGGCGCACCGGTGGCGATTCTCCAGGTCTTGTCGATGTCGGCCGGGTCGGCGACGCCGTTCACGTAGAGCCGGGCTGCCGCGTTCAGCAGCGGGATGAGCAGGCTGTTGAGCAGGTAGCCGGGGGTCTCCTTGCGGATCGCGATCGGTTCGAGGCCGATCTCGGCGGCGAAGGCGAGCACGGCGTCGAACGCGGCATCGTCGGTCTGCGGCGTGCGCATGACCTCGCCCGTGTTGTGCAGCCACACCATGTTCGCGAAGTGGAGGGCCAGGAAGCGGTCGGGGCGGCCGGTCGCGGCCGCGAAGTCGCTGGGCCGCAGCGACGAGCTGTTGGTCGCGAAGATGGTCCGCTCCGGGGCGGCGGCGCCCACGTCGGCCCAGACTTTCTGCTTCAAGTCGAGGTTTTCCGGGATGGCCTCGATGACGATGTCCGCGTCGGCGACGGCGTCGGCGAGATCGGTGGTGGTTCTGATGGCGGCGATCGCCTGGTTGAAATGGGCGTCGTCGAAGTTGGTGAGATCGCGGCGGTAGAACCCCCGCATCCACTCCCAGCGGGCGGGCAGCCGGTCGAGGAGTTCTTGCGAGACGTCGTAGCCGACGACCTGCTTGCCATGGTAGGCGGCCTGCATGATGATCTGCGAGCCGAGCACTCCGGTGCCGAGCACTGCGACGGTGTTGATGGTGGTGGTCATCTGCTGCGCTTCTTTCCATCCTCCGGTGGCGTCGTTGTCGCCGGGTTGAGCGAGGCGACGTCATCGTTGACGAGGCCTCACCTGAACGGTAAGCACTGGAGGACGGGCGGAGCTGGTCAGCTGCTGTGAGCTGGTCGGCGGCGGAGGCGGATTCAGATATCGCCGAGATTCTCACGGGACCCCCGGCGCTGGAGACCCGGCCGAGGGTGCGGGAGCGCAGGGCCCGGGGCCGATTTCCGGCAGCCTCGGTGCCGGGTGGAAGATGGTGCCCATGCGTCCGCACGGCTACCAGATTCTGAACGACCCCTTCCTCAATCGGGGCACCGCCTTCACCGCGGCCGAGCGGGCGCGACTGGGGCTGACCGGGCTGCTGCCCTCCCGCGTCCAGACGCTGGCGGAGCAGGTGACGCAGGCATATGCCATGTACCGCATGAAGACCACCGCTGCCGAGAAGCGCCTGTACCTCATGTCGGTGTTCAACGAGAACCGGGTGCTGTTCTACGCGCTGTTCGCCGAGCACCTCGAAGCGTTCATGCCGGTGGTCTACGACCCCGCGATCGCGCAGTCCATCGAGCACTACAGCGCCCAGTACACCAACCCGCAGGGGGCGGCCTTCCTCGACGTCGAGCATCCCGAGCAGATCGGGGACGCGCTGGCGGCCGCCGCCGACGGGCGCGACATCCGGCTCATCGTGGTCACCGATTCCGAGGGCATCCTCGGCATCGGCGACTGGGGTGCGCAGGGCGTCGACATTGCGGTCGGCAAGCTGATGGTCTACACGGCCGCGGCCGGCATCGACCCGGCCGCCGTGCTGCCGGTCGTGATCGACGCCGGCACCGACAACCAGGCGCTGCTGGACGATCCGGGCTACCTGGGATGCCGGCACGGGCGCATCCGGGGCGACGAC
Source organism: Pseudoclavibacter sp. (assembly GCA_047722305.1). Lineage (GTDB taxonomy): Bacteria > Actinomycetota > Actinomycetes > Actinomycetales > Microbacteriaceae > JAKVJE01. Next base: position 27,419 of record JBDNYM010000020.1, read on the forward strand.
TACCTGGCGTTCGCCGACCGCTTCGTGACGGCGGCGCAGCAGGCATTCCCCGGTGTGTACCTGCACTGGGAGGACCTCGGGCGCGAGCACGCGGCGACCGTGCTGGACGCCTACCGCGACCGGATCCCCACGTTCAACGACGACATCCAGGGCACCGGCATCGTCGTCCTGGCGGCGCTGCTCGGGGCGCTCAACATCACCGGCGGCAGCCTCACCGACCAGACCTACGTCTGCTTCGGGGCCGGCAGCGCCGGGGCCGGCATCGTCGGGCAGGTGTGCGCGGAGATGCGCCATCTCGGTCTGGACGATGAGGAGGCGCGCTCGCGGTTCTTCCTGGTGGACCAGCAGGGCTTGCTCTTCGACGACACGCCCGGGCTCACCCCGAAGCAGCGTCCGTTCGCCCGCAGCCGTGCGGAGTTCCCCGACGCGGACGAGCTGACCACGCTGGCAGCGGTGATTCGACGGGTGCGCCCGACCATCCTGGTCGGCACCTCCACCTGCCCTGGCGCCTTCACCGAGGATGTCGTGCGCGAGATGGCCGCCCACGCGGCCCGGCCGATCATCCTGCCGCTGTCGAATCCGACCAAGCTGGCCGAGGCCACCGCCGCCGACCTGGTGCGCTGGACGGAGGGACGGGCCCTGGTCGCGACGGGCGTGCCGCGTCCGTCCGTGGAGTTCCGCGGCATCGACTACCGCATCGGGCAGGCGAACAACGCGCTCGTCTACCCGGGGCTCGGCCTGGGCGTCATCGCCTCCGGCGCGCGGCGCGTCAGCCCGGAGATGATCTCGGCGGCCGCGCACTCTCTGGGCAATCTCATCGATCCGTCCGAGCCGGGTGCGCCCGTGCTGCCCCCGGTCTCGCGGCTGCGCGACTTCAGCCGCACCATCGCCGAGGCCGTGGTGCGCGCAGCGGTCGCGCAGGGGCTCGCCCGGGAGCCGATCGCGGATGTGGGCGCGGCGGTCGACGCGCTGCAGTGGACGCCGGAGTACCGCCCCCGGTGATCGGGCCGAGTGGCACGCATCCTCATTGCATCCCCTCATGAAGGGGTGATAGACAGACGCGCACGTCCATCGGCGCCGACTTCTCGGGCGTGACGGGGGGAGCCTCATGACCGATAACGGAACCGACCGTCGTCCGGTCGCAGGCGGGCCGTCACCTGCAGCCGGCGAGGAATCGCCCTATCAGGCCGTGCTCTTCGACATGGACGGGGTGGTCACCGATACGGCCCGTCTCCATCTGGCCGCCTGGCGGCGACTCCTCGACGGCGTGCTCGCGGATGCGCGCGCCGCAGCCGCATCCCCTGCGCGACCAGCCGACCTGCGCCCGTTCAGCGATGACGACTACCGTCGCTTCATCGACGGCCGATCGCGTGAGGACGGCCTGGCCGAGTTCCTGCGCGCCCGCCGCATCGCCATCCCGGCCGGGGCCGCGGCAGACCCGGCGACCGCGTGGACGGTGGCCGGCCTCGCTGCGCGCAAGAACGAGCTGTTCGGCGAGGAACTCGCCCGCCAGCAGCCGAAGGTCTACGAGAACACGGTGGCCCTGATCCGGCGTCTGCGGGGCGGCGGCGCGCGGGTCGGGCTGGTCACGGCGAGTCGGCACGCCGACGACGTGCTTGCCGTCACCGGGCTGCGCAGGCTCTTTGACGTCATCGTGGACGGAAACGTCGCCGCCGCCGAACACCTCGCGGGCAAGCCCGACCCGCAGCCGTACCTGGCGGCCGCCAGGAAGCTGGGCGTTCGTCCGCATCGCGCCGTGGTCATCGAGGACGCCGTCGCCGGGGTGCGCGCCGGCAAGCGGGGCGGCTTCGGGCTCGTGGTCGGCATCGGGCGCACCGCCGGACAGCGCGACGAGCTCGAGACCGCCGGCGCCGACATCGTGCTGGACGATGTGGGGGAGCTCGATCTGGGCAGCTCGCTCTCCGACCCGTGGAGACTCGTCTACCACGGCTTCGATCCCGTGCACGAGGGGCATCGGGAGGCCCTCACGGTGCTTGGCAACGGGTACATGGCGACTCGGGGAGCGCATCCCGAATGCCGCGACGACGGCACCCACTACCCGGGCACCTACCTCGCCGGCATCTTCAACCGGCTCACCGGCACGGCTGCGGGGGCGTCGCGGGAAGAGGAGCACCTCGTCAACCAGCCCAACTGGCTGGCGCTGGACCTCCGCATCGGCGACGGGCCCTGGTGGTCCAGCGAGGAGGTCAGGACCAGGCACGATCGGCGTTCGCTGGACCTCCGCAGCGGCGTGCTCACCCGCAGTGTGGTGCTCGAAGGGCCGGACGGACGCCATCTCGGCGTCGTGCAGCGGCGCCTCGTCTCGATGGCGCTGCCCCATGCGGCCGCGCTCGAAACCACGCTGACCGCCCACGGCTGGAACGGCCGGGTGAGCGTCCGCAGCGGCATCGACGCCGACGTGCGCAACACCAACGCCCGCACTTCGCCGGAGTTTCCCACCCGGCATCTCGCCGAACCCCGGTTCGAGGTCGACGACCGTGCCGGCGCGGACATCCTCCGGTGCGAAGTCGAGACGTCGCAGAGTCGTTGGCGCATCGCCATCGCGCTGCGCACGGACGTCACCCCCGGAGTGCTCGCCGAACGCCACGACCCCGAGATCGCGGGGCGCACCTGCCTGCGCCGCTACGACCTCGATCTGCGCGACGGCGAGGATGTCGTCTTCGACAAGACGGTCGCGGTCGTGACCTCTCGGGATGCGGCAATCTCTTCGGCCGTCCTCGGCGCCGCTGCGGAACTTCGCCGCAACCCTGTCGGAGTCCGAGGGCTCCTCCCGGCGCACGCGGCCAGTTGGAGTCGATTGTGGAGCCGATTCGGCGTCGCCATCGACGCCGATCCGCATGAGCAGCTCATCCTCAACCTCCACCTGTTCCACCTGCTGCAGTCGTACTCGACGCACACGGCGCAACTCGACGCGGGCGTCCCCGCCCGGGGCCTGCACGGCGAGGGCTACTTCGGACACGTGTTCTGGGACGAGGTGTTCGTCCTCCCCGTGCTGGGGATCCGCCTGCCCGAACTGGGCGCCGCCATCGTCGAGTACCGCTGGCGGCGCCTGCCGGCGGCGCTGCAGCGCGCCCGCCAGGCCGGACTGCCCGGGGCCATGTTCCCCTGGCAGAGCGGGTCGTCGGGGCGGGAAGAGACCCCGAACCGCATCCACAACCCTCGGTCGGGCGCTTGGATGGCCGACAACTCGCACCTGCAGCGTCACGTCGGCCTGGCGGTCGGGTGGAACGTGTGGCGGCACTTCCAGATCACGGCCGATCGAAGCTGGCTCGTCGCTCGCGGGGCGCCGCTGATCATCGAGATCGTCCGCTCTTTCGTCGCGCTCACCGCCTTCGACCCGGACGACGGCAGATACCACCTCTCCGGGGTCATGGGCCCCGACGAGTTCCACGACGGGTACCCGGACGCCCCCGGACGCGGGCTGCGCGACAACGCGTACACGAACGTCATGCTCTCCTGGCTGTGCGGGAGGGCCGCAGAAGCGCTCGACATCCTCGACGGCTCCGATCGCAAAGCCGTCCTCGGACAGCTGGCCGTCACCGACGATGAACTCGCCGTCTGGCAACGGTTGTCCCGGTTGCTCGCGGTGCCGTTCCATGGAGACACGGTCATCAGCCAGTTCGACGGGTACTCGGCGCTCGCCGAACTCGACTGGGATGCCTACCGCGAGAAGTACGGCAACATCGGGCGCCTCGACCTCATCCTCGCGGCGGAGGGCGACTCGACCAATCGGTATCAGGCCTCCAAACAGGCGGACGTCCTCATGCTGTTCTACCTGCTGGGGGAGGACGGGCTGCGCCGCCAGCTCGCCCACCTGGGCTACCACGTGACCCAGGAGGACCTCGAGCGGACGGTGAGCTACTACGCCCCGCGCACCACGCACGGCTCCACGCTGAGCCGGGTGGTGCATGCGGAGGTATTCGCGAGGTTCGACGTCCCCCGGGCCTGGGAGTTCTTCTCGGACGCCCTCGTCGCCGATCTCGACGACACCCAATGGGGGACCACCAAGCAGGGCATCCACCTGGGAGCGATGGCAGGGACCGTTGGCATCATCACTCGGGGATTCGCGGGGCTCCGTCCGGTCGGGGATGCCCTGATGTTTCAGCCGCGATTGCCGCCGCGCGTGCGCCGGCTCGGTTTCCAGGTGTGCTATCGGGGTCATCTCGTCGACGTCCGGCTCACTCCTGAAACCCTGCGCGTCGGCCTGCACGCCTCCGCGGTCACGCCTATCCGCGTCGGGGTCGGGGACGATGTCGTCACCCTGACCGGCGGCACCGGACACGCGTTCGAGCTCGGAGCGGCGAGCGAAACGTGACCGGGCGTCTCAGGAGGGGGGCAGATGCTCCGCGGCCTATGCGCCCCGCCGCTTCGTCCCGCGCATGGCGGGCGCGCTGCGCGGATCCTCCGGCCAGGGATGCTTCGGGTAGCGGCCCCGCATCTCGGCGCGCACCTGCGGGTAGGCGTGGTCCCAGAACGACGCGAGGTCGGTGGTGATGGCGAGCGGCCGGCGGGCGGGGGAGAGCAGCTGCAGCTGCACGGGCGTCCGGCCGTCGACGAGGCGCGGGGCGGCGTCCCACCCGAAGCACTCCTGCAGCTTCACCGCCAGCACCGGCGGGGCGTCCGGGGCGTCGAGCGCGGGGTAGTCCACCCGGATCAGCGAGCCGGACGGCACTTCGAGGCGCTCGGGGACGAGTTCGTCCAGTCGGGCCGCCGCCGGCCAGGGAAGCAGGCGGCGCAGCGGTGCGGCGAGGTCGATGCTGGTCGCCCTCCGGCCGGCCGCGAGCTGGTCGATCTCGGGTGCCAGCCAGTCGTCCAGCCGTTGGGAGAGCGTGACCGCGTCGACGGCGGGCCAAGGGCCGCCCAGCACCCGGTGCAGCAGGGCGAGGCGGGCGCGCAGCTCAGCGGCGGCCGGCGACCAGTGCAGGAGGCGGAGCGGCGAGCCGGTCTCGGAATCATCGGCGAGCAGCCGCCGCACCTGCGCCCGGGCCTCGTCGTGGTCGAGTTTCGCCGGGGCGCGCGTGAGCTCGATCGCGCCCAGCCGTCGCACGCGCTCGGCCCGCAGCCGGTCATCCCGCCACTCGGCCGCCACCTCGTCGTGGAGCAGGGCGGCGCCGGCCTGCAGCGCGGCATCCGCGGAGATCGGCACGGCGGCGCGGATGATCGCTCCCGAGGCATCGGCGGTGCGGGCCCGGGCGACGTCCGCGATCGCCAGCCAGCGAGACCCTTGCAGTGCCGAGCCGCGCGGGAGCGCCGCCCCGGTACCGGAGGCGAGCAGGTAAGCCGAGGACGCCCCGGCCCCAGCGCCACCAGGACGATTCGTCCCGGCCGGCGCTGCCGAGGTATCACGGTCGCGCAGCCGGGCGAGGCGCTCCGGGTAGGCGAGGCCGGTCAGCAGGCCGAGCGCTTCGTCGTCGGAGAGCGCCGCCCCGGACCGGGCCCCATGCCCATCATCCCGGACGAGCCGGGCCAGCCGGCGGGCATCCTGCCGCCATCGGCTGGCAGCCGGACTGCCGCCGCGCCGCAGGTCGCGCCAGAGCGCGGCGAGGTCGGCTCCGGGGGCGCGGGCGTCGCTGCCGATGGCGGCCACGAGTTCTCCGGCGCGGTCGGCTCCGATGCGGGCGGTGCCGTCGACCAGCGCGCGGGCCAGCCGCGGATGGGCGGGGATGCGGGCGAGCCGGCGTCCTCGCTCCGTGATGCGCTGGTGGCCGTCGACGTCCGCAGCGAGCGCCCCGAGAGCGATCAGCACGCGCTGCCCGTCGGCGAGCGCGGCCGCCGGAGGCGGGTCGGGGAGCGTCAGCTCGGCTCCGTCCGGGTCGCCCCAGGCGGCCAGGACAAGAGCTGCGCCGGTGAGGTCGGCGGTGGAGATCTCGGGGCGCGGCTCGTGCGGGGCGACGGCGAGGGCCTGCTCGGCGTAGCAGCGCACGACGACGCCGGGTCCGAGCCGCGCGGCCCGTCCGGCGCGCTGCTGCGCGGACGCCTGCGACACGGGCACGGTCACGAGCCCGGAGAGCCCGCGCCGGGCATCCCGCCGGGGCTCGCGAGCCAGCCCGGCGTCCACGACGATGCGCACATCGGGCACCGTGAGCGACGACTCGGCCACTGCGGTCGCCACGATCACCCGGCGGCCAGCCGCTGCGCCCGGACGGAGCACCTCGTCCTGCGTGGCCGCCGGCATCGAGCCGTGCAGCGGCAGGGCGGGGATGCCGAGGCCGCGCAGCATCCCGACCACCGTCTCGACCTCGCGGCGGCCGGGGAGGAACACCAGCACCGACCCCTCCGGTTGCTCCGTCAACGCCCGCTGCGCGGCCGCAGCCACGTGGGCGAGGAACGCGCGCGTCACCCCGCGCTCATCGAGGCGGGCGGCGCCGCGCGGCGCCGGGGCCCCCCCCCCCGGCAAGGGGGGTGGGCGCCTGGGGCCGCGGAGCACCCGGCGGGGGGGGCCGCGCCGCGCCGCCC
>JBDNYM010000021.1:0-32996 GCA_047722305.1 Pseudoclavibacter sp.
CCGAGCAGTAGAATGCGCTCCGCCTCAATCCCCCAGCCTAAACGAGTGTCGGGGTGACGACTCCCCCTGCCCAGAACCCCGCGCCCCCCGCACCCGACTCCCCGCGGCGCATCGGCGGCGTGCTGCTGCTGGTGATCGCCCTGCTGTCGGCCATCGGCCCGATCGCGACCGACATGTACGTGCCCGGCTTCCCGCAGATCGAGCGCGACCTGAGCGCGTCGCCGGCCAACGTGCAGCTCACCCTCAGCCTGTTCATGGTGGGGATGGGCGTCGGGCAGCTGTTCTGGGGGCCGCTCTCCGACGCCGTCGGCCGTCGCCGTCCGCTGCTGGTCGCCTCCGCACTGCTGGTGCTGGCCAGCATCGGCGCCGCCCTCGCCCCCAACATCTCCGTACTGATCGCCTGCCGCTTCCTGCAGGGGCTGACCGGGTGCGCCGGGGTGGTCATCAGCCGGGCCATCCCGCGCGACCTCACCAGCGGGCGCGAACTCGGGCAGGCCTTCGGACTGCTCGGCATCATCCAGGGCATGGCCCCCGTCATCTCGCCCATCGTCGGCGGGGTCGTGGTCAGCACCGCCGGCTGGCACGTGGTGATGTGGATCATCGCCGCCGCCACCGTGCTCATGCTGGTCGGGGTGGTGCTCGTCATCGTCGAGTCGCTGCCCCGGGACAGCCGCCGGACGCTCACCCCGCGCCGGCTGGGCGCCACCGTGGCCGCCCTGGCCCGCGACCGCGTCTACGTCGGCTCGGCGCTGGCGCTCGTGTTCTCGTTCGGGGTGATGTTCTCGTACATCTCCGGGTCGTCGTTCATCCTGCAGCGCCAGTACGGGCTCAACACCATCGGCTACACGCTGTGCTTCGCCGCCAACGCGACCGGGATGCTGCTGATCGGCAACGTCAACCGCTCCGCCCTGCAGCAGCACACCCCCGCCGCCTTGCAGCGCCTGATGAGCACGGTCATCCTGGCCGGCGCCGTCGCCCTGGGCATCTGCGCGCTGGTCTCCGCCCGCCCGCCGCTGATCCTGGTGCTGGCGATCATCCTGGTGACCACCGGGGCGGCCGTGGCCTCGATGGCCAACCTCACCACTCTGGCGATGCAGGCCCGCAGCCGGGAGGAAGCCGGGCTGGCCAGCGCCCTGATCGGCGCCCTGCAGTTTCTGGGCGCCGGGACGGTGACCACGCTGGTCAGCGTCGGCGGGTCGCCGTCGGTGCGATCGGTCGCCACCGTGATGCTGATCTCCGCGGCGCTCGCCGCGGCGAGCTTCTTCGGGCTGGCGAACCGGCGCGCGGCGCGGCGCTAGCGGGCGCGGCGCATACGGGCGGCGCGACGCTTCAGCGCCCGCCGCTCCTCTTCGCTGAGCCCGCCCCAGACGCCGCAGTCCTGGCCGGTGGTCAGCGCGTACTCGAGGCACATCTCGGTGACCTCGCAGCTCGCGCACACCCCCTTGGCCCGGTCGATCTGGTCCAGTGCCGGCCCGGTGTTGCCGACCGGGAAGAAGAGTTCCGGATCACTTTGCAGACATGCGGCCTTCTCGCGCCAATCCATGGTCACTCAAGTACTCCTTCAGGTCAGTCAGCCCCGACCCGGTTGATCGCGTTCACACGCTTCGATACAAGGGTGATTGTGGCAGCCGTGTCCAGACGCCGCAATGGATCACATCGGATCAGCCGAAAGAACGGCCGCCATCTATCGGTACGACCGGCGGTCGATACGCCACCCGCCCATGACGGCCGAAACACGAGGGGAGCCGGCCGGCGCACCGGCACAGCTCCCCCTCATCCAGTGGTCCCGCCCGGCGGATCAGCCGAAACGCCCGGAGATGTAGTCCTCGGTCTCCGGCTCGTCGGGGTTGGAGAAGATCTTGGCCGTGTCGGCGTACTCGATGAGGTGGCCGGGCTTGCCGGTGCCGGCGATGTTGAAGAAGCCGGTCATGTCGGACACCCGCGACGCCTGCTGCATGTTGTGGGTGACGATGACGATCGTGTAGTCCTTCTTGAGCTCCTGCATGAGATCTTCGATCGCCAGCGTCGAGATCGGATCGAGCGCCGAGCACGGCTCGTCCATGAGCACCACGTCGGGCTTCACGGCGATGGTGCGCGCGATGCAGAGCCGCTGCTGCTGGCCGCCGGACAGCCCCGCCCCGGGGGCGTCGAGGCGGTCCTTGACCTCATTCCAGAGGTTGGCGCCCTGCAGCGAGGTCTCGACCAGCTCATCCGCGTCCGTCTTGGAGATGCGCTTGTTGTTGAGCTTGACGCCCGCCAGCACGTTCTCCCGGATCGACATGGTGGGGAACGGGTTGGCCCGTTGGAACACCATGCCCACCTGGCGGCGCACGAGCACCGGGTCGACGCCCGGCGCGTACAGGTCGTCGCCGTCGAGCAGCACCTTGCCCTTGACGTGGGCGCCGGGGATGATCTCGTGGATGCGGTTCAGCGTGCGCAGGAACGTCGACTTGCCACATCCCGACGGGCCGATCAGCGCCGTGATGGACTTCGGAGCGATGTCCATGTTCACATTCTCGACGGCGAGGAAGTCCCCGTAATAGATGTTGAGGTCGATGGCCTCGATACGTTTCGACATGATGCCTCTCTTGCGTTTCCGCGCTTACCGAGTCTTCGGGGACAGCAGCTTGCCCAGCAGGCGGGCGCCCACGTTGAGCACCATGGCCAGCAGGATCAGGGTCAGGGCCCCGGCCCACGACCGGGCGTCGAACGCCTCCGGCGGCAGCCCCTTGTGGGCGTACTGGTCGAAGACGAACACCGGCAGGGTCATCATCGGCCCGCTGAACAGGTCGTAGTTCATGTTGGGGGTGAAGCCCGCCACGATCAGCAGCGGCGCGGTCTCGCCGATCACGCGGCTGATGGCGAGCATCACGCTGGTGGTCAGGCCGCCGGCCGCCGTGCGTACCACGATGCGCAGCACGGTGACCCACTTCGGCACGCCGAGGGCGTACGACGCCTCGCGCAGCTCGTTGGGCACCAGCCGCAGCATCTCCTCGCTGGAGCGGATCACGGTCGGCACCATCAGCACGCACAGGGCCAGCGCCCCCAGGAACCCGGTGGTGACGCCGGGGCCGATCAGGATGCCGGCGATGGCGGCGATGAACAGGCCGGCCACGATCGAGGGGATGCCGGTCATGACGTCGACCAGCGCGCTCAGCAGCTTGCTCATCGGGTTGCCGTGAGCGTACTCGGTGAGGTAGATGGCCGCCATGATGCCGATCGGCACCGAGATGATGGTCGCGGCCAAGGTGACGAACAGCGTGCCGATGATGGCGTGCAGGGCGCCGCCGCCGTTGCCGACGACGTTGCGCATCGACATGCTGAAGAAGTTGCCGTCGAAGCGCTCCAGGCCGCGGGCGATCACCGTCCACAGCAGCGAGACCAGCGGCACCAGGGCGAGGACGAATGCCGAGACGACCAGGCTGGTCATCACCCGGTCGACGGCGCGGCGCCCGCCCTCGACGATCCGCGAGGCGATGCCGAGCAGGATCGTGAAGAGGACGACCGCGGCGATTGCGACCCCGAAGATATTGGGAGCGCCGCTGGTGATCGCCCAGATGAGGAAGACGGAGATGGCGATCGAGACGACGGCGAGGCCCCAGATCACCGCCGGCTTCAGCTGGCCGGCGGCCAGGGAGTTGGTGCGCCGGGCGCGTTGGACAGTGGTCATCAGTCTGCTCCTGAGAAGGCCGCGCGCCGGTTGACGATCCACCGGGCCAGCATGTTGACGAGAATCGTGATGACGAACAGGATCAAGCCGGACGCCATGAGCGCGTTCACCTGGACCCCGCTCGACTCGGGGTAGTTGAGGGCGATATTCGCCGCGATGGTGTTCGGGTTCTCCGCGTGGAACAGGGCGAAGGTGATGACCTGCGCCGGGGAGAGCACCATGGCGACCGCCATCGTCTCTCCCAGGGCACGGCCGAGGCCGAGCATGGCGGCCGCCACGACGCCGGGACGGGCGAACGGCAGCACGGCCATCTTCACCATCTCCCAGCGAGTGGTGCCGAGCGCCAGCGCGGCCTCGATATGCAGGCGGGGGGTCTGGTCGAACACCTCGCGGCACATGGCGGTCATGATCGGCAGGATCATGATGGCCAGCACGATGGCGGCGGTGAGAATGGTGCGGCCGTCAGCGGCCACCGGGCCGCTGAACAGCGGGATCCAGCCGAGGTATTTCGAGATCCAGGTGTAGATCGGCACGATGGCCGGAGCCAGCACCACGATCCCCCACAGGCCGAAGACCACCGAGGGGACGGCGGCGAGGATGTCGATGAGATACCCGAAGATCGTGGCCAACGACCGCGGCGCGTACTGCGTGACGAACAGGGCGACCAGGATGGAGAACGGCAGGGAGATGAGCAGCGCCAGGAAGGCAGCCCAGACGGTGCCGAAGGCGAGCGGCGCCACGTACGCCCAGAAACTCGACGGGCGGGAGCTTGACAGCGTGGTCGGGTCCGCGAAGAAGGCGGGCAGTGAGTAGGCGGTGAGGAAGATCGCCACGGCGGCCAGCACCACGAGGATGAGGATGCCTGCGATGAGGGACGCGCGGGAGAACACCAGGTCGCCGACGCGGCGGCGGGCTTTCGGTGCGACCACTCCAGATGCAGTCGTCATAGGGGGACTCTGCCTTCTCTCTCAGGAGGAGGCCGCGCCGGCGCGATGCCGGCGCAGCCCCCTCACGGGCCGGGTGCAGCGGTGGAACGCGAGCGCTACTTGATGCTCGCGGCGACCTTGGCGACCTTGGCCGCCAGGGCGTCGCTGAGCGGGGCGGAGCCGGCGGCCGACGAGGCCGTCTTCTGGCCGTCCGACGAGGCCACGTACTTCACGTAGGCGGAGATGACCTTGCCGGTGGCGGCGTCGCTGTAGGTCTGGCAGGTGACCAGGTAGCTGACCAGCGTCAGCGGGTATTCCTTGGCATCGGTGGTGGTGCGGTTGAGCGACAGCGCCAGGTCGTTGGCGTCGCGGCCGGAGACCGGCTTGGCGGACTCGGCCAGCTGCGCGGCCCCATCGGCGGTGGGCTTGACGAAGTCGGAGCCGACCTTGATCTGCGCGACGTGCAGGTCGCCGACCTGAGACTCATCCGCGTAGCCGATGGTGCCGGCGCTGCTCTTCACCGTGGAGATGACGCCCGAGGTGCCCTGGGCGCCCGAGCCGCCGAACGCGGCCGGCCAGTCACCGCTGGACTTCTGCGTCCACGCCGTCGGCGCGGCCTGCGCCAGGTAGTCGGTGAAGTTGGCGGTGGTGCCGGAGTTGTCCGAGCGGTGCACCGGCGTGATGTTGGTCGACGGCAGGGTGACGCCCGAGTTGAGCGCCGCGATCTTGGGGTCGTTCCAGGTCTTGATCTGACCCGAGAAGATGCCGGCCAGGGTATCGGCGTCGAGCTTCAGGCTGTCGACGCCGGAGATGTTGAACACCACGGCGATCGGCGAGATGTAGACGGGAAGGTCGATGCCTTTGGTGCCCGACTTGCACTTCTGGAAGGTGCCCGCGATCTCGTCGTCGCTCAGGGCGGCGTCAGAGCCGGCGAAGTCGGCCGAGCCCTGGCTGAACTGGGTGCGGCCCGCACCGGAGCCGACCGGGTTGTAGGTCACGTTGGCACCGCTGTTGGCGCTCTGGAAGTTCTTGATCCAGGCAGTCTGAGCGGCGTTCTGGGCCGACGAGCCAGCGCCCTTGATGGTGCCGCTGACCGTCTCGGCCGAGCTGGAGGCGGAGGTGCTGGAGCCGGCCTCGTTGGAGGCGCAGCCGACCAGGGCGAGGGCCGCGACGGCGGCGACGCCGGCGGTCTTGAGGAAACGATTCGTGTTCACGGTGTGAATCCCTTCGAATATCTTCTGGCACCTATCGGATGCCAGCATTGAAACTATGTTTCGGACGTGGACGAGATGTGGCCGGCAGGTTGCCGCCCGGTGAGCGGAGCTTGAACGAGAGGTGAACGCCTCCTAGGAGATGCTGGTGTCCTTCCAATCTCCCGTGGCGAGGAACACCACCTTCTGGGCGATAAGGACGGCGTGGTCCGCGAGGCGCTCGTGGTAGCGGCTGGCCAGGGTCACGTCGACCGTGCTGGTCGGAGTGCCGGTCCAGCCGGGGGCAAGGACGATGTCGTAGACCTTGTGGTGCAAGGCGTCGACCAGGTCGTCTTTCTCCGTGATCTCACGGGCGATCGCCATATCCTCGGTCTCCAGCAGCACCGGTACCTGGCGGGCGATCTCGACCACGTAGCGGCCCATCTCCGCGAAGTCCTCCTTCAGGGGCTCCGGGACGACCGGCTCCGGGAAGCGGTACCGGGTGATCTGGGCGATGTGGCTGGCCAAGTCCCCCATCCGCTCGATCGAAGCGCTCATCCGCAGCGCGCCGACGACGATGCGCAGGTCGCGCGCCACCGGCTGCTGCTTAGCGAGGATGGTGAGCGACAGCTCGTCGAGATCGACCGCGGCCTCGTCGATGTGTTCATCGCCGCCAATGACCTCCTCAGCGAGGTTCACATTGGCCGTGTTGAACGACTCGACGGCCTTCTCGATGGCTGACACGACCGTCGTCGACAGACTGATCAGACGCTGCTGCACTTCTAACAGCTCTTCTTGGAATACTTTCCGCAACAGGTCCTCCTGAGTATCCGGACGGCGATCGACCGCACCCAGTGTGGCGGCCCCAGGTGAACAGCAGGTGAAGCGGAGACCAAGACTTGGTGTCTGACCCCGGCCGCCGAGGGCCGGCAGACGGAACCGCGCAGATCGATGTCCTACCCTGGAGCCATGCCCTCCCCCCAGTGGGCGCTTCTCGGCGCACTCTTCGGCGCAGCAGCAGCGGGGCTGCTGGCCTGCATCGCCTGGACCGTCGTCGCTACCGCGCGCCGAGCGGAGCACCGAACCACCTCGCAGATCCCGGACGGGCTGCCGCAGGCCGTCAACGCGCTGCAGCACCCCGTCTTCGTCGTGGACACCGCCTTCGTGGTGCAGGTCGCGAACGCGGCGGCCGTCGCCTCCGGTCTGGTGCGCGACGACGCGCTGACGATGCCCGAGCTAGTCGACTGCGCCGCCCGGGTACGGCACAGCGAACAGTTCGAGCAGACCGAAGTGGTCGTCCGCCACCATCGCGGAGCGGACTCGCGCTTCTCCGTGACCGCGTCCCCCCTGGGAGCCCGTTTCATCCTGCTGATCGCCGTAGACCACACCGCAGAAGACCAGACCGCGGAGATGCGCCGCGACTTCACCGCCAATTTCAGCCACGAGCTCAAGACCCCCATCGCCGCGGCCCTGCTGCTCACCGAGGCCATGCAGGCCGCGCGCGACGACCCCGAGCAGATGCTCCGCTTCGCCGACTCCCTGCACGACCAGATCACCCATCTGGACCAGCTCGTCCACGACATCCTCACGCTCAGCATCGTGGAGAGCCGCACCGACCGCAGCTCATACCAGGAGGTGGACGTGGGCGAGGTCGTCGATGAAGCCATCGACGCCTGCACCGTGATCGCCGAGCAGCGCCGCATCACGCTCAGCGTCTCCTGCCCCCAGCCCGCCTGCATCTGGGGCGACCCGCAGGTGCTGCTCGCCATCGTGCAGAACATCGTCACCAACAGCATCAAATACTCCCAGCCAGGCGACCATGTCGGCGTCGGCGTGGAACGCGACCACGAGCGCATCAAAATCATCGTCACCGACAAGGGAATCGGCATCCCCCTGTCCGAGCAGAAGCGCATCTTCGAGCGGTTCTACCGCGGCGACACCGCTCACAGCACCACCGAAGGCACCGGACTGGGGCTGAGCATCGCCCTGCACGGCGCCCGCGTGCTCGGCGGCGACATCAGCGTGTGGTCCCGGCCGGAGATCGGCTCCACCTTCACCGTCACACTGCCCGACGCCACCCCAGAGCCATCCCCATCCCCCTCGCAAGGAAAGCTGCATGTCACGCATTCTGCTCGTTGAAGACTCACCGGCCATCTCGGAGCCCCTCAGCTTCCTGCTGCGCCGCGACGGCTACGACGTCGAGGCCATCGCCGACGGGTCCGACGCCCTCGACGCCCACGCCCGCTTCCAGCCCGACCTCATCCTGCTCGACCTCATGCTGCCCGGGATGCCCGGCATCGAGATCTGCCGCCGCATCCGCCAAGTCGACGCCGTCCCCATCATCATGCTCACCGCCCGCGATTCCGAGACCGACATCGTGGTCGGACTCGAGGCCGGGGCCGACGACTACGTGACCAAGCCGTACTCGTCCGGCGAGCTCATGGCCCGCATCCACGCCGCCCTGCGCCGCCAGCAGCAGCCGCCCGAGCATGCCAGCACCCTGTCCGCCAGCGGGGTGACCGTCGACCTCGACTCGCACGAGGTCACCGTCGACGGGCAGCCCGTCTACCTGCCGCTCAAAGAATTCGAGCTGCTCAGCTTCCTGGTGCTCAACGCCGGGCGCGTGCTCACGCGCGGGCGACTGCTCGACCACATCTGGGGAAGCGACTACTACGGCGACACCAAGACCCTGGACGTGCACGTCAAGCGCGTCCGTGCCAAGATCGAGCCCGACCCACGCCACCCGCGGCGCATCGTCACCGTGCGCGGCCTCGGCTACAAGTTCGAAGACGACAGCGGCGACGGCACTCCGCCCGCACCCAGCTCAGACAGATAAAGTAGAAGGGCAATGAAGCACCACCTCGTCTGAAGGAGGCCATCATGGTCGACTCCCCGGTAATCCTCGTCGGCGCGGACGGATCGGACCCCGGTCGCAACGCCATCGTCTGGGCGGCGCACTGGGCGAAACAGCACCGCGGCAAGCTCGTCCTGCTCACCGTGGCGGACCTCACGCCGTTCTCAGACGCCGCGGCGATCCTCGAAGACGCCGAACACGACGCCCACGTGCTGGCCGACAAAGAACTCGGGTACTTCACCACCCTCGGCATCGACGTCCCCGTCGAGACCCGCGTGCGCAGCGGCGTCCCCACCGAGGTCTTCGAAGACGAGTCGGCTGCGGCCGACCTCATCGTCGTCGGCACCCACAAGGGCGGGCTGTTCAAGGACGCCCTGTTCGGCGCCCGGGGCGTACGCATCGCCGCCGCCTCGAAAGTTCCCGTCGCCGTCATCCCCGTGCTGCCCGACAGCGAGCGCCACGGCATCGTCGTGGGCGTCAGCTTCGACGGATCGGCCGAGAACGCCATCCGGTACGCCGCCGAGACCGCCCAGCAGACCGGCGAACCCCTGCGGCTCGTCGCATCCTGGACCATGCCCGTCGCCCCCGGCTACGACGCCGCCTGGTCGTACGACATCAGCAACTCGCTGCGGGAAGAGACCGAGCAGGCCCTCGACGAGCTGCGCGACGACATCCTCAGCACCTACCCCGACCTGCGCATCTTCAGCACCGTGCAGGAAGGCGGGCCGGTGCACACGCTGGCTGACGCCGGGCGGGATGCCGTGCTCACTGTCGTCGGCAACCACTCGCGCAACACGCTCGGGCGGCTGCTGCTCGGGTCCGTCAGCCACGGGCTGCTGAACAACATCACGTCGCCGGTCATCATCGTCCGCCGCGGCAAGTAAGCGAGGCCGGGCCGGGCGCCGAGATGCCGAGCCCGGCCCGCCGGGACGGCCGATCCGCGCCGGGGCGTCCGAGCGCCGGTCGCCGCCGTGCCGGGCTGGGCGGCGCGCCTGGCTCTCGACCAGGGTTTCGGGGCCGGTCAGGCGTCGATGCCCAGCTCACGGCGCAGCAGCGCCACGTGGCCCTTCGCGCGCACGTTGTACTTGGCCAGCACGACGCGGCCGTCCTCGTCGATGACGAACGTGGAGCGCAGCACGCCCTCCACCAGCTTGCCGTAGAGCTTCTTGGGCCCGAACGTGCCGTACGCCCGGTGCACCGCCCGCGATTCGTCGCTCAGCAACGGGAACGTGAGCGCATCCCGGGCCCGGAACTTGGCCAGCTTCGCCACCGGATCCTTCGAAACGCCCAGCACCGTGTAGCCGGCGCCCTGCAGCGACGACAAGCTATCGCGGAAGTCGCACGCCTGCGTCGTGCACCCGGGAGTCATCGCCGCCGGGTAGAAGTACAGGATCACCTTGCGCCCGCGGAGCCCGCTCAGCGAGACCTCGCCGCCCTCATCCGACGGGAGCGTGAAATCGGGGGCGACATCGCCCGGCTGGAGTCTGATCTGTTCGGTCTGTTCGGTCTGTGCAGTCATGTCTCGATGCTAAGGCGGCGGGGACGGGCACGGGCAGAGTTGGGAGGCCACGGCCAGGTCCCGGCCAGGGCGCAGTCGAGCCGGCGTCCGGTCCTGGCGCCGACTCCGACTCCGACTCCGACTCCGACTCCGACTCCGACTCCGACTCCGACTCCGACCATGGTGCCCCGGTTGGCGCCGGGCCGCTGGCGGTGCTAACGTATTCCCTTGGTTCGCACCTCTATGGTGTGCGCCCCTCTAGCTCAATTGGCAGAGCAACTGACTCTTAATCAGTGGGTTGTGGGTTCAAGTCCCACGGGGGGCACAACTTTTCCCAGGCCCAAGCCCAGGACATCCATCCCAGGGCAGGACGCCGGCGTCCTGAGTTCTGCACATCCCGCCTGGATGTCCTGTTTCGTGACGAGGTTCGCCCATCCCGGCCGTCCCGCCCGCCGCTCGCACTCGCCGAACTCAGGGGATCGGCCAGACTCAGGGCCCACATCCCCTGAGTTCGGTGAAACGGCACCGATCCCCTGAGTTCGGCAGGGCCTCGCCCACGCCATCGCACCGATCCCCTGAGTTCGGAGCGCGCCATCCCCCGCACCTGGCAGGCGGCTGCCAGCCCCGGCGCGCCGCCGTCCGGTACCATTGATGGTGCTGCGCCGGGATGCCCGGCGCGATCACTGTGAACAACTGGCGTGCCGGGAAGACTGGTCGGCGAGGTCGGAGCATCCGATCCCTGAGCGGAGACCCATGCCCATCATGCCCATTCATCGTCCCACCCTGTCGCGGGAAGCTCTGCCCGGAGTGCTCATGGCCGCGGCCGCCCTCGTCGCGCTGGTGGTGGCGAACTCTCCGATCCGCGCCGCCTGGTTCGATCTGCTGGGTCTGCGCGTCGGCCCCGAGGCACTGGACCTGCACCTCACCCTGGGGTCCTGGGTGGAGGACGGCCTGCTGGCCGTGTTCTTCTGCTGCGTCGGCCTGGAGCTCAAGACCGAGATCACGACCGGGGCCCTGCACTCCCCCCGCCGGGCGCTGCCGCCGGTCTGCGCGGCCGTCGGCGGGATGCTGGCCCCGGCCGGCGTCTTCCTCGCCATCGTGGCCCTTACCGGCGGGAGCGCGGCGCAGCTGCGAGGCTGGGCCATCCCCACCGCCACCGACATCGCCTTCGCCCTCGGCGCCGCCGCCCTGCTGGCCCGCGGCCTGCCGCGCGGGGTGCGCGTGTTCCTGCTCGCCCTCGCGACGGCGGACGACCTGCTGGGCATCCTCATCATCGCGTTCGTCTACACGGATGCCGTGCACTTGCTCCCGCTCGGCGTCTCCCTGCTGGCAGTGGCGGTGTGGATGATGCTGCTGCGGACGGCGGGCGGCCGCATCCCCGCCCCGGTGCACGTGACCCTGCTGGTGGTGCTCGCCGTCGCAGCGTGGGCCGCCATGCATGCTTCCGGGGTGCATGCCACCATCGCCGGCGTGCTGCTGGGTCTCGCCGTCCCGGCACGACCCCTCCGCCCGGAGCGGGCCGCATGGGCCTCCGCTCCGGCCGTGCTGGAGCGGATCGAACCGCTGTCGAACCGGCTGGTGCTGCCGCTCTACGCGCTGGTCGCCGCCTCAGTGCCAGTGGTCGGCGCTGCCGTCGACGCCGAGACCATCCGCATCGCGGCGGCCGTCGCGGTCGCCCTCCTGGTCGGCAAGCCGCTCGGGGTGCTCGCCACCATGGCGCTCCTCACCCGGTGGGGCGGTCTGGACCTGCCCGAGGGAGTGCGCCGCGTGCGCGACCTCGTCCCCGTGGCCCTGCTGACCGGCATCGGCTTCACGGTGTCATTGCTGCTGGCGGAGCTGTCGCTGCCCGACGCGGCCGATGTCTCGGCGGCGCGCCTCGGCGTGCTGGCCGGGACGGCCGGGGCGATCGCACTGGCCGCGGCCGCGTTCCGGCGCCATCGCCGGGCATCCTGACCTCAACCGTCAGCTGCCGTCCCGACCGGGCCCGTCCCGACGGCGGGCCCGGCATTCGCAGCCCGCCCTCAGCGCCCGTCCTCACCCGCGTCCTCGTCTCCGTCCTCGCCCGCATCCCCGTCCTCGGTCAGGGGGAAGCGCACCCGGACGGTCGTGCCGCCGCCTTTGCGCGGCCGCCACTCGATCCGCCCCTGCAGCTGGCCCTCGGTGAGCGTGCGGACGATCTGGGTGCCCAGTCCGTCGCCCACCTGGCCGCCGGGCATCCCCACCCCGTCGTCGGACACGGTGACCACCAGCGAACCGTCCTCCCGGTGGGCGTCCACCAGCAGGCTGCCGGCCCGGCCGCCGAGACCGTGGTCGAGGGCGTTCGTCACCAGCTCGGTGAGGATCAGCGCCAGTGGCGTCGCCTTCCGCCCCGGCAGCACTCCGAACGACCCGGTGCGCACCGTGGTGACCCGGGTCGACTCGTCGGCGGAGACGTCGGCGGTCAGCTGCAGCAGCCGGGCGAACACCTCGTCGAAGTTCACCATCTGCGAGACTCCCTCCGAGAGGGTCGCGTGCACGACCGCGATCGCCTCCACCCGCTGCATGGCCAACAGCAGCGCCTGCCTGGTCTCGTCGGTCTTGCTGCGCCGCGCCTGGATGCGCAGCAGCGATGACACCGTCTGCAGGTTGTTCTTCACCCGGTGGTGGATCTCGCGGATGGTGGCGTCCTTGGAGAACAGCACCTGCGCCTGGCGGCGGAACTCGGTCACGTCGCGGCACATCACCAGGCCGCCGATCCAGTCCCCCTCTCGCTGCAGCGGGATGGCCCGGAGGTTGACCGTCATCCCGTTGCCCTGCAGGTCGAAGACCCGGGGACGTCGCGCCTCGGCCACGACTTTCAGCGCCGGGTCGTCGGCGCTCTCGGGCACGCCCAGCCCCCGCGCCACCCGATACAGGTTGAGCCCCTCGAGTTCCGCCTCCCCGCCGAGGCGGGCGAAAGCCGAGACCGCGTTGGGGCTGGCGAACACGACCTCCCCTGATTCGTCCACCCGGATCAGCCCGTCGCTCACGCGCGGGGCGCCGCGGCGCGGAATGCTGGGCTCGTCCGGGTCCGGAAACTCTCCGTCGGAGAGCATCGCACACAGGTCGTTCGCGCAGCCGGTCATCGCCAGCTCGACGCGGGTCGGGGTGCGCGCCTCGGAGAGATTCTCGTGCCGGGTCATCACCCCGATCGGCGCCCCGAGGCGACGACGGCCGTTCGCCCCCGTCTGCAGGCGCCGGATGGGCACCACTCGCAGCCGGGCCACCACCTGCTGGTACCAGTCGGGCGCGGTCGTGTCGCGGATGCGCCCGTCCGTGTAGACCGCGTGAGCGAGCCGCCCCCACTCCGCCCGGATCGGCTGACCGACGATGTCGCGGTAGAACACCGTCGACGTCCCCGACGGCCGGGCATGCGCGACCGCGACGAAGGTGCCCTCCGAGTCGAGCTCCCACAGCACCAGGTCGGCCGACGCGAGGTCGGCGAGAATCTGCCAGTCGCCCAGCAGCTGGTGCAGCCAGTCGACATCGGCGGGCGAGAGCCCGGGATTGCGGGAGACGAATTCGGAGAGCGTGGACACGCGCCCAGTCTACGAGCGGCGCCCGCATGCTTATCCACAGGCCCCGGCCCAGCCGGGGCACAGCTGGTACATTGCTGCCAATTTCCGCCGGGTCATTGGGAGCGGAATCCACCGCCGTCCGAAGGGGGCACATCATGGTACTCAGCGCGCCGAGGACACCGCCAGCGAACGCCGACCGGTCGATCGCCGCCGGGCCGACCGCCGACGGTCCCCCGCCGCCCCGGCGCAGGCCGAGGACCGTCCCGCCGCGCCCGGCGTATCCGACGATCACCACCGGCGGCGCCGACGGCGACCACACCCTCGCCGATCACGTCCGCGGCCTCGCCAGGGCCGTGCTGGAGGTGCGCTGGGGCGTGCGCCCCGTCGAGCACCTCGCCCGCTGGGTCGACGGACACCTGTACGTGCAGCTCGAGCTGGAGTCGTCGCTGGCGCGCGAGGACCGCCGCGCCCGGCGACTGCCGCTGCACCGCCCCACCGTGGCCGTCGGGCATCCGCACCTGCAGCAGCTGCCCGACCTGGTCGAAGCGGTGGCCGTCGTGCACACCCGCGACCGGGCCCGAGCCCTCGCGCTGACGCTCCGACGGCACCCGCGCTCCGGGCGCTGGGTGCTGGTGAAGTTCGCCGTCCTCTGACCGGGCAGCCGGGTCTTAGCCCTCCAACAGCAGCGTCAGCAGCCTGGCGAGCTGCTGTCGCTGTACCACGGAGAGCTGGCGGCCAAACGCCGCATTCCCGGAAACCGCCCGCGCCACCTGCGTCCGCAGCGCGGCACCGGCATCGGTCGCCGCGATGAGTTTGACGCGGCGGTCGCGGCCGGTGGTGCGGATGGCCAGGCCGCGCTCGGTGAGCTGGTCGGCCAGCGACGTGACGTACGACGGGTCGCAGCCGAGCTGGTCGGCGATGTGGCGCATGGAACGCGGCTCGTCGAGCAGCAGCAGCACGCGGCACAGCGGCACGGGGATGCCGAAGCCGCGCGTGGACTGGATGAATCCGTCCCGGGCCCGCGCCGCCGCCTGGGACACGAGTCGAGCGAGATCGCGCGACTCCTGCGGCGTGAGCGCGCGCTCAGCGTGTTCGGCGTACGGGTCGGTTGGCATGCTTCCATACTACGCGGCATCTCAATCATTGATTAATCAAGTATTGACTTATATCGTGTTGCCACGGCTGAGCGCCATCGGCCCGGTGAGCACCACCGCACACCACAGCGCACTGCCCACCTCGACCACGCAGGGCCCAGAGGAAGGAAGCCAGATGACCGCACATCCCGCGCCCGGGAGCTCCCCGACGCCGAAACACCCATTCGGACTGCTGCGGCTGGTCATCGCCGCAGCACTGGCGGCCGTTGCCAATCTCATCGTGTTCCTGCTGGCGCATGCGACCGGCACCGCGATCACGACATTCGGGGTCGCGATGAACGCCTACGAGCCGGTCGCCGCCTCCCTCGTGCCGCTGATCGTCGCCGGACTGATCCTCTGGATGCTGGTGCCCCGCTGGCGCCGGCTCGGCAGCATCGCGCCCGTCCTCGGCGGCATCGCCGCCGCGCTCACAGCGATTGCGCCCCTGGCCCTCGTCGGCGGTGCGTCGGGCCTGTGGCTCGCACCGATGCACCTCATCGCCGGGCTCGCCTGGTACCTGGGGACGCGGCCGCGGCGACGCTGAGAGCCCGCTGGCCCAGGCCAGGCACCGCCCGTCAGTCCGCTGGTGCGCGAGAAACCGCCCGCCGGCGCTACCGCGCTACCGGTGCCGGCGCTTCGCGGCCCGTCGCTGGGCGCGGTTGCCGCCGCCGGAGCCGTCCCGGCTGTCGACGCTGGTGCGCGCCTGCTGCTTGACCAGGGCCTCCAGCTGCTCGCCCACCGCCGTGGTCGGCTGCGGGCCCGCATCGAGGTCGTTCGTGCCGGCGTTCTCCTCGGTGCCCGAGTACTGCAAGGCGCTCGACGATGCCGGGCCGTTCGCGTTCGGGAGGCCCTTGGCACTGACCTGCACGGCCTGATCCTCGCCGCCGGCGGCCGTCTCGACCTCGGCGTAGAAGAGCAGACTGACCGTCTCCTCCTTCACCGCGCCGATCATCTGCTGGTACATGGCGTAGCCCTCGTTCTGGTACTCGACCAGCGGGTCGTTCTGGGCCATGGAGCGCAGGCCGATGCCCTCCTTGAGGTAGTCCATCTCGTAGAGGTGGTCGCGCCAGTGGCGATCGAGCACGCTGAGCAGCACCAGCCGCTCCAGCTTGCGCATCGCGTCCTCGCCCAGCTCATCCTCCCGGTGCTGGTAGGCGAGCTCCGCATCGGACGAGACCTGGCGGACCAGCCACTGCTCGGTCATCTTGGCGACGTCGCCGATCTCGTTCTTGACCTCGTCGACGGTGATCGACACCGGGTAGAGGGTCTGCAGGTCGGTCCACATCTGGCCGAAGTCCCACAGCTCGGCGCTGCTGGACGACACGTGCGAGTGCACGACGGCGGTCACCGAGTCGCGCAGGAAGCCGATGATCTGCTCGTGGAGGTTCTCGCCCTTCAGGATGCGGCGGCGGTCGGTGTAGATCGAGCGCCGCTGGCGGTCGAGGACGTCGTCGTACTTCAGCACGTTCTTGCGCATCTCGGAGTTGCGCGACTCGACCTGGCTCTGGGCGCTGCGAATGGCCCGCGACACCACGCGCGACTCGATGGCGATGTCGGTGTCGCCGGAGCGCGCCATGATGGCCTCCGCGGCCCCGGCATTGAACAGCCGCATCAGGTCGTCGGTGAGCGACAGGTAGAAGCGGGACTCGCCCGGGTCGCCCTGGCGCCCCGACCGGCCGCGCAGCTGGTTGTCGATACGCCGCGACTCGTGCCGCTCGGTGCCGAGCACGTACAGCCCGCCGGCGGCAGCCACCTGCTCGGCTTCCTCCTCGACGTGCCGCTTCATCGCCTGGTAGACGTCATCCCACTGCTGCTCGTACTCGTCGGGCGTCTCAGTCGGGGTGAGCCCCCGCTTGGCCATCTCTTCGACGGCCAGGAACTCGGCGTTGCCGCCGAGCATGATGTCGGTGCCGCGGCCGGCCATGTTGGTGGCGACGGTGACCGCGCCCAGGCGACCGGCCTGGGCCACGATCGCGGCCTCGCGCGAGTGGTTCTTGGCGTTGAGCACCTCGTGCTTGATGCCGCGCTTGCGCAGCAGTTGCGAGAGATACTCGCTCTTCTCGACGCTGGTGGTGCCGACCAGCACCGGCTGGTGCTTCTCGACGCGCTTGGCGATGTCGTCCACGACCGCGCGGAACTTGACCTCCTGGTTGCGGTAGACGAGGTCCGACTGGTCGGCGCGGATCATCGGCCTGTTGGTCGGGATCTCCACGACGCCCAGCTTGTAGGTACCCTGGAATTCGGCGGCCTCGGTCATCGCCGTGCCGGTCATGCCGGACAGCTTCTTGTAGAGGCGGAAGTAGTTCTGCAGGGTGATCGTGGCCAGGGTCTGGTTCTCGGCCTTGACCTCGACGCCCTCCTTCGCCTCGATCGACTGGTGGATGCCCTCGTTGTAGCGGCGCCCGGCCATGATGCGGCCGGTGTGCTCGTCGACGATGAGCACTTCCCCGTCGATCACCACGTAGTCCTTGTCGCGCTTGAACAGCGCCTTCGCCTTGATCGCGTTGTTGAGGAAGGAGATGAGCGGGGTGTTCGCCGACTCGTACAGGTTCTCGATGCCGAGGTAGTCCTCCACCTTGGCGATGCCGGGCTCGAGCACGCCCACCGTGCGCTTCTTCTCGTCCACTTCGTAGTCGACGCCCTCGGTGAGCCGCTTGGCGACGCGCGCGAACACGCTGAACCAGCGGTTCGCCGCCCCGTCGGCGGGCCCGCTGATGATCAGCGGGGTGCGGGCCTCGTCGATTAGGATGGAGTCGACCTCGTCGACGATGACGAAGAAGTGACCGCGCTGCACCAGCTCGTCCTCGCTCCACGCCATGTTGTCGCGCAGGTAGTCGAAGCCGAACTCGTTGTTGGTGCCGTAGGTGATGTCGGCCGCGTACATCTGGCGGCGCTCTTCCGGGGTCTGCCCGTTGATGAGGCAGCCGGTGGTCATGCCCAGCGCCCGGAAGACGCGCCCCATCAGGTCGCTCTGGTACTTGGCCAGGAAGTCGTTGACCGTGACGATGTGCACGCCCTCGTCGGCGATCGCGTTCAGGAACGCCGGCAGGGTCGCCACCAGCGTCTTGCCCTCACCGGTCTTCATCTCGGCGATGTTGCCCAGGTGCAGGGCGGCGCCGCCCATGATCTGCACGTCGAAGTGCCGCATGCCGATGGTGCGGTCCGCGGCCTCGCGCACGGCGGCGAAGGCCTCGGGCAGCAGTTCGTCGAGGGTCTCGCCCTGCCGGTAGCGCTCGCGGAGACGCTCGGTCTCGCCTCGCAGCTCTTCGTCGGTGAGCTCCCGGTAGTCGTCTTCGAGGGCGTTCACCTGCTGGGTGAGGCGCTTGAGTTGCTTGAGCACCCGGCCCTCGCCGACGCGCAGGATGCGATCCAGGAATGAAGCCACAGCTGTCCTTCTGTGTGAGAGACCCCTGCCTGTCGGCAGGCATACCGCAAACAGTCTAGCGGCACCCGATGCGAGGATGCGCCCCGGACTGCTGCGGCCGCATTCCGAACCGGCCGGAGATTACTCCTCGGGCTCGGGACCCAGTGCGATCACCCCGTAGTCCCAGCCCTTGCGGCGGTACACGACGCTGGGCTGGTTGGTGGTGGAATCGACGAACAGGTAGAAGTCGTGCCCGACCAGCTCCATGCGGTAGAGCGCGTCGTCAAGCGTCATCGGCTTCTCATCGAAGTGCTTGTGCCGGATGACGATCGGGGATGTGGGCTGGTCGTCCGCGGCGGCGTCGGTATCCTCGGCGGCCGGCTCCTCCAAGGTGGCGGGGGCGACCGAGATCGGCGTCACGTCGACCTGGGAGAACCCGTTGCTGACCGCGTCGGCCAGGGGGATGCGGGCGCGCTTGCCCCGGCGCCGGTCGAGCGCGCGCTCCTTGGCGCGACGCAGGCGCTCGAGCAGGCGGGCGTAGGCGAGGTCGAGAGCGGAGAATTTGTCGCCGGCCGTGGCCTCGGCGCGGATGACGGGGCCGGTGCCGGTCACCGTCAACTCCACGCGGGAGTCGCCGCGGGGCGCGCCCTGCTCGGCGCTGACCTTGATATCGAAGAACTGGGCCCGGGGCGCCAGCGAGGCGACCTTGACGGCCCGAACCTGCGCATATTCCCGGAATCGCTCCGTGAGGGTGATGTTCCTGGCAGTGAAACGGGTGTCCATAGTTGCCGCCCCCCCCCCCCCCGCCACGGGGGGGGGGGGGGGCCCCCCCCCATAGCGGCCGCCCGGCCCCCCCGCGGCCCGCCGGGTGACCCCCCCCCCCCCCGCGCGGTCGGAGCGGGGCACGACCACCAGCGCCGCGGCGCCGCACACGCGGCCGTCTGCGGCGACCACCGCACGCCGCAGCTCGGCCAGCGTGGCTCCGGTGGTGGTCACGTCGTCGCACAGCACCCAGGTCCGGCCGGCGACCGCGGCGGCGTCCACGGCGAACGCCGCCCGCAGGTTCTCCCGCCGGGCGGCGGCGGTCAGCCCCCGCTGATCGCGCACGGCGCGCTGCCACCAGACGCCGCCCGGCGGGACCAGCGGCATCCCCCGGCAGAGCTCGCCGAGCGGATCGAAACCGCGACGGGCCAGCGCCGAGGCACGGGATGGCACCGGCAGCACGCGCGTCCCGACCGGAGCATCCCGCAGCGCGCCCGCGACCGCGCGGCGGAGCGCCGCGGCCAGTGGAGCCCGCACGGCGAACAGCGTCCGGTCCTTGAACGCGCGCAGCACCGCCCGGACCCGCTCATCCGGGTCGGGCAGACTCCAGACCGCCGCCGGTGATTCAGGCATCCCGACCGGCGACGCCGCGGCAGGCAGGACCTCGGCAGGCAGCGCTTCGACCGGCACCGGACACGGCGGGCCGCGCAGCGCCTTCGCGCAGGCCGGGCACAGCGGGTGGATGCCCCGCCCGCAGCCGGCGCAGCGGCAAGGCAGGGCGAGGTCGAGCAGCGCCGCCCCCACCTCGGCCATCCAATCGAGACGTGTCATGGGCCGAGGCAACCACGAGCCGGCCGCAGGCGCAGAGGCAGACCGCCGATTGTGGATGCCGCTGAGCCTGGACCGGCGGTGGATAACGCCCTCCGGGCGCCGCAGCACCGGACGCCGGGGCGAAGGCCCCACCCCGCGGACGACAAGCCGGCGCTCCTGCTGCCGCCTCCCGAGCGATCAGCGCCAGGCGTACGCGATGTGCGACACGTTGTCAGCCGCCCGCACCCAACCGGTGCCACGCACCGAGTACACCCCGCCGCTGGCGGTGAGCGCGCGCAGCGAGTCGCCGCTGCGGCCGCCGGCCAGCTCGGCGATCGGCCCCAGCGGCGTCATCGTGGTGGTGACCTGGGCCCCGTTGACGACCGACACCGTCGACGCGTCCCCGGCATCGGTCGAGACCGCCAGGCTGTTCCCCACCCAGGCGAGCGCCCCCGGCGCGCCGGAGAGCGTGGCCACCGTCTGATCGCCGGACAGCGCGATCGGAACGCCGGCCGCCGACCGCCGCACGGCGGCGAACACGACGTCCGTCCCCGCATCCGTGGCGACCAGGTAGGCCGCGCGGACGCCGTCGGGCGCGAGCGCGAACCGGGTGAACGCCCGGTCGCCGTTCAGGTCGACCGCGCCGCCGGCGCTCGTCGTCGCCCGCACTCCCCTCCCGGCGGCCCACCCGGCCCAGCCGCTGCCGTCCAGCTGCACCGACGGGGCCCCCGCCGCCGGCTGCGGCGACGACAGCGCCGTCCGGCTGGCGAACCGGACCTGCTGCGAGCCGAGCACAGCCCCCGCCGATCCGGACACTGCGAAGGCGCCCGACCCGCCGCGCGGCAGCACTCCCAGCACGTCGCGCAGCGCCCCCTTGCCCGCCGAGCCGTCCAGCGGGGCGATCCCGTCCGTTCCCCAGGCCAGCACGCTGCTCGCCCGCAGCTGGGGCCAGCCGACCAGGTCCGTATCGGCCGGCCGGCGCTGCTCGGTGTTGTTCACCATGACGCGCACCGTGCCCGTGCCCGGGACCTCCGCGACCGTCGCCGCGAGCTGCGCGTACATGAGCTGCCGCTCCCGCTCGCCCGCGTTCAGCGCCTCAGGGGTCAGCGACACGGTGGTCGTCTCTCCGGTGGTGACGACCGAATCGATCGAGAGCCGCGTCCCGGCCGGGAAGGCCGTCGTCACCGCGCCCTCGAACCCGTCGGACGGCCCCTGCAGCAGGGCGCTGACCACCCGGGTGGACGTGGACGTCCCGGCTGGGAACCAGCGCACGTCGGCGACCAGCGCATCCCGAGCCGGGGTGAGGAACGCCAGGCTGTGCGGAGCGAACACGAGCTGGAAGTTGCCGCGCGAGATCATCGTCCCGATGGGCACCGCGCCGATGCGCCACTGCCCGTCAACCTGTTCGAGGCCGAACGAGATCTGGACGGCGGCATCCGTGTGCGAGTAGACCCCGTTGCCGTCGACGGCGCCGATCTGGTGGGCCGACACCGCTACCGCCGTAGAGCCGTCGGGCTGCGCCTGGGGCGCGGCGGCGCTGAGGTTCTCCACCACCTGCACGGTGCGCTCCGGCTGCCAGCTGGCCGCCGCCGCCGCGGTCAGGTACTGGCGGGCGGTGGCATAGCCCTCGCGGGCGTCCGCGCCGGCGGCGATGAATCCGCGCACGATCTCCTCGGCGCTCGCCCCGCTCACCGGCCCGGAGGCGTTGATGACGTACTGGCTGCTGGCGCTCGGCTCCCCCGACGCCGCCACCCGTCGCACCGGCCCGTCGGTGGGGATGGACGCGCAGCCGCCCAGCAGCACCGTCACCGCCAGCGCACCAGCCGCGAGCAGGGCCCGTCGCCGTTTCGTCTTCATCGCGTCCTCCCCTCGACATCCCCAGCGCTCTGGGAATCGGCAGAACCTCCCGCAGCGCCCCGCGGCGCGTCCAGCGCGAATTTGCGTCCGATGCCCCGCGGTCGCTCCAGGATGAACGGCGGCACCGCCGGGTCGTCCGCGCCGAGCGGGATCTCCAGGGCGAAGGCGGCACCGGCACCGGGCTCGGACCAGACCTCCAAGCGCCCCCGCAGCAGCCGGGCGTCCTCCGCCGCGATCGACAGGCCCAGCCCGGTGCCGCCCAGCGTGCGCTGGCGCGAGGTGTCGCCGCGCCAGAAGCGCTCGAAGACGTGCGGGACCTGCTCGGCGGTCAGCCCGTGGCCGTGGTCGCGGACCACCAGCCGCACCCGACGCCCCACGCGCCGGACCCCCACCTCGACCGGGCGTCCCTGGCCGTGCTCCAGCGCGTTGGTGAGGAAGTTGCGCAGGATGCGCCCCACCCGCCGCTGGTCGGTGGGGACCACCAGCGCGGCCGGGCCCCGCAGCCGCAGCTCGCACCCCATCCGCTCGGCGACCGACCGCTGCGAGTCGAGCACCGCACGCACGCACCCCATCAGGTCCACCGGGGCGATGTCGGCCAGTTGCGCGCCCGCATCGAATCGGCTCATCTCGAGCAGGTCGGCCAGCAGCCGATTGAAGCGCCCCACCTCGTCGTGCAGCAGCTCGACGGACCGGCGCTTCTCGGGGCCGAGGCTGCGCCGCTTGTCGTAGAGCACCGACTCGGCCAGCGAGATGGTGGTCAGGGGCGTGCGCAGCTCGTGCGAGACGTCCGAGACGAAGCGGCGCTGCAGCTCGGACAGCCGCCGCAGGTCGGTGATGCGGGCCTGCAGGGAGTCGGCCATGGTGTTGAACGAGCCCACCAGCGTCACGATCTCGTCGGCCCCCGCCACCGCCAGGCGCCGATCGAGGTCGCCGGCCGCGATCTGCTGGGACACGGCCGCCGTCTGCCGCACCGGGCGCAGCACCAGCCCCACCACCACCCAGGTGATGGCGCCGACCAGTACCAGCAGCGCCCCGGCGGCCAGCAGCAGCATGGCGCGCGCGAAGGCGAGCGTGTCCGCCTGCGCCGACAGGTCGTAGAAGATGTACAGCTCGTGCGGGCCGCCCAGGGGCACGTTCAGGTTGGTGCCGACCACGATCGCGGGCGAGTCCGACTCGGGCAGCGAGGTCGGCTTCCAGACCAGGTCGTTGGGATGCCGCTGCACCTCGCGTCGCAGCGCGGCCGGCACCGCGGAGGACGACTCCAGCTCGGAGCTCAGCACGTCCTGCGTGATCGCAGTGGTATCCGATTGGGGGGTGTGCAGCAGCGCCACCCACTGCGACCCGGTGCTGGCCTCGACGCTGCCGAGCGACGAGTTCAGCAGCGCCTGGATGCCGGCCGGCGTCTGCGCCGTGGACGAGGACAGCGTCGACTGGGTCTGCTCCGCCGCCCGGGTGGAGGCGGCGATGCTGGTGCGGACGGCCGCATCGTAGAGCTGCGCCGAGATGCGGTAGGCGATGTAGCCGTGCACCGCCGTCACAGCGATGGCGGCGAGCACCAGGGTGAGCGCCACCGACCGCACCCGCAGCGACCGGCGGGCCCGGAGCAGCAGCGTTCTGAGGCGGCGCACGGTCACTCACTCGTCCCCGGCCACGCCCCGGTACCCGACCCCGCGCACGGTGGTGACCAGCACGGGATGCTCGGGGTTCCGCTCGATCTTGGCGCGCAGGCGCTGCACGTGCACATTCACCAGCCGGGTGTCGGCCTGGTAGTGGTAGTCCCAGACGCGCTCGAGCAGCTGGGCCCGGCTGAACGCGACTCCGGGCTCGGAGGCGAATACCACCAGCAGGTCGTATTCGAGCGGCGTCAGCGCGATCGCTTCGTCGCCCCGGGTCACCTGGTGCGAGCGCGTATCGATCTGCAGGTCGCCCAGGCGCAGGACGTCCGCCACCGGCCCGGTGCCGCCGCGCAGCCGGGCCCGGATGCGGGCGACCAGCTCTTTGGGTTTGAACGGCTTCACCACGTAGTCGTCGGCGCCGTTCTCCAGCCCGCTCACCACGTCGTCGGTGTCGCCGCGGGCGGTGAGCATGATGATCGGCACCCCCGACTCGGCCCGCAGGCGCCGGCAGACCTCGTTGCCGTCGAGCACCGGCAGCATGACATCGAGCAGCACCAGGGCGGGGGCGACCTCCTCGAAGCGGGCGAGCGCCTGCGCCCCGTCGTAGGCGAACGACGGCGACCAGCCCTCGTGCCGCAGCACGATGCCGATCATCTCGCCGAGGGCGCGATCGTCATCGACGACGAGGATGCGATGGTTCACGGCTCTCCCTCCCCCGGTCTCGATACCGTCCCAAAGCGCAGTGCCTGCTCAGGCGCCGCCACCGTCCATGCCCCGGCACCGGCCCCGCCTCACTGCCGGAACGCCGCGTGCACGATCAGTCGCCACCCGTGCGGGATGACCAGCTCGGCGTAGTGCCGGGCGCACAGGTCGAGGCTCGGCGGCGCCGGCTCCGGCGAGAGCGGCCCGAACACCGCGACCGCCTCGCGGTAGTCGAACGAGAGCGTGCCCACGGCCTCCTCGCGGCAGTTCGGTTTCGAGCAGGCTCGGGCATTCACCCGTACACCTTATCGCCGGGGGCCTCTACGATTGATCCATGCTCCGCAGCGGCCACCACTCCCGTCACCGCGAACTGCGCTCGCTGGTGAACGGCCCCGACCTGCCGCCCGCCGAGGACCGGGTCACAGTGTTCGCCGACCAGGTGCAGGACATCTCCGAGTACCTCGTCGGCCTGTGGCCGGACGAGCTGAAGCACGTGCGGGTGGCCATCGACGGCATCCCCGACCCGCGCCGGTTCGGGGGCGACAACCCGTACTGGAGCATCCTGCCCGATGAGGCGCTGCTGGTGTTCCACCGGCTGCCCATCCAGCGGTCGGCGGCCATGCGGCGCGCCGATCCGGAGACGCAGCGGATGCTGATCGAGTACCACGTCTACCGCGCGTTCGCCGCGTATCTGGGCCGGGAGCCGTGGGAGCTGTCGCCCCGGCACCGGTTCTGAGCCGGCCCAGTACACCTGAACCGCCGGGCACCTGAACCGCCGGGCGCCCAAACCGCCGCTCGGTGCACCGGGACCTCAGCGCCCCGGAGCCGTCACCGCAACCGGACGGTGACGGCCCCGACATCCCCGGGGCTGTAGAGCGCCGCCTGTCCGAGGGCGCCGTCGCCGCGCACGGTCACCGCGGCGGCCACCGCCCCGGCGGGCTGCAGCGTCCAGGTCGACCCGGCCGGCAGGGTGACGGTCGCCGGACCGCCGGCGGTGGCCTGCACGGTGCGGGCCGAACCGCCGGATGCCGGCACCAGGCGCACCTTGACGGAATCGCCGCCCTGGGCGGACACCGCCAGGGTCGCGTCCGGCAGCCCGGCCGGCACGGACACCGCGAGCGCGCTCGTCACGGGCACGGCGGACGGCAGCCAGGCGAAATCGGGCTGGTCCTGGCCGCCGGTGACGCTGCGGGCCGCGGCCAGGATGTCCGCATCGGCCTGCACCGAGACACGGTAGGTGCCGCCGCCGAGGGCGGTGAGCGGCACGTCGGCGACCATGCCGGGCAGGAGCGCCTGGGTCTGGGTGATGGTTCTGCCGCCCCCGGTGATGCGGATGCGCGCAGTGGTCTGGTGATCGGGGGCGAGCAGGCGCAGCACCGGCACCGCGTCGGCCCAGTCGGCGTCGGCGGCCAGCGCGTTCTGGGCGTCCGGATCGGTGATGGTCAGCCCGGTGATGACCTGCTGCCGGCTCGGGGAGGCGCCGGCCGCGGTGATCTCGGAGCCGCCGGCCTGCACCCCGCGGGTGATGTCCTGCTGCAGGAAGGCCGCCACCGGAGCGCGGTCGGAGGTCACCCGCACCGCCAGCGCCGGCAGGTCGGGGGCGTAGGCGGCCAGGGGGACGGCGCGCGTCGAGTGCGGGGACACGCGCAGCGGGTCGATCTGCTGGGTGAACACGCCGCTGCTCGTGTAGAGCCGCGGGGTGACCTCGGCGGGGAGGCTGCTCGGGTTGACGAGGATGAGCGTGGCGTTGCGGCCGGTCACCGTCGAGCCGGCGGTGATCCACGAGTCGAAGGCCGGCTCGACGCAGGAGGTCAGGCCGAGGCCGCTGAGGTCGCCGGCGCCGTGCGTGGCCTGCAGGGTGGAGGCCGCCGTACCCCGGGTTCCGACCCGGGCGACCAGGGCGGCGGTCTGACCGGAGGCGGTCGCCGTGACGATCCCGCCGGCCGGGGTCTGGTCGCCGGTGGAGGCGCCGGTGAGCGTCTGCAGCGCCACCGTGCCGGCGGCGGCGGCGACGTCGGCGGTGCCCACCGCCGTCCCGGCCGTCTCGGAGGTGGCGGAACCGCCCTGGCGCAGCGCACCCGCGCACGCCTGCAGGTGCTGCACCGCCGCCGGGGTCACCTCGGTGGCGGGCGCGGCGGCCTGCCACTGCGGCAGCCAGCCCTTCCAGCCGGTCACGCCGACGGCGGCGAGCAAGGCCACCGCGATGATCGCGCTGATCGCGCGGAGGCCGGCCGAGACCACGTGCCGACGGCGGGGGCGGTGCCTATTGACGTCCGATGACATCGGGGTCACCTCCGCTCGGCTGGGTCAGCCCGAGGTCGCGTCCGCGGCGGGGGCGAGGACGGGGCAGGACGGCGATCACCAGCACGGCGATCACCAGCAGTTGCAGCAGGTTGATCCAGAACCACATCCCGATGGGAGTCTCGGCTCCGGCGGACGGATCGCGCACCTGCCAGAGGGTGCCGAAGCCGGTCTCGCCGACCGGTTCGAGCGCCGCGTTGGCGTTCAGGGCGCTGAGGGCCGCCTTGCGCGCGGCGCTGCCGCCGGCCGGCAGCAGCACGAACGCCACGTCGTGGTCGCGCAGCTCTCCGGCGGTCTGGGCCTTGGAGGACGACACCAGGTCGGCGACCAGCCTCGACAAGGCTCCGGCGCCGGTCCCGGCCGGGCTCGCGGCCAGCCGGTTCGCGCCGGTCAGCGTGCGGCCGGCGCCGGGCAGCAGCTGCGCTCCGTACGATCCGTCCGGCAGCGCCCGGACCTCCAGGGTGCGGGCGCCCGCATGTACATGCGCGTTCGCCTGGACGATGGCCGGGCTCTGCACCCCGACGACCGGGTGCAGTGCGGTGCGACCGGTGAAGGCGAGCAGGAAGAACACCGCCCCGGTCACCCCCAGCAGCAACGAGAGCCCGGCGGCGAGCAGGCGGGCGCCGCCCAGCTGGGTGAGCGCGAGCACGGCACCGGCCAGCGCCCCCAGGTAGGCGATCGACAGGACGCCCCCGCCCCAGGGGGCCTGCATGACATCCCAGTTCGGCACCGCCCGCAGGCCGGACAGAGCCAGCGCGCCGAGCGTCCCGAGGGCGAACACGACGACCGCCGCCAGCCCGGCCGTCCAGCGGCGGCATCCGGCGGCGGCGAGCGCCAGCAGGACGAGCCCGGCGGTCGCGGCCCCGGCCAGCGGCGCCGTCCACGCCGGCAGCAGCCAGACGGTCGCCGTGGCGGCGTCGGGCAGGCCGAGCGCGGTCGGGAGCAGACCGGATGATCCGCTCGGTGCGGGGATGCCGGGGTCGGCGATCAGCCCCCACCAGCCCCGGTGCAGCACGGCCGTGACTCCCAGCGGGGCCAGCGCGATCGCCAGCGGCGCCAGCGCCAGCGCCAGCACGCCGCTGCGCCGCGGGCGGAAGAGCGCGAACGCCACCAGCAGGATGAGCGCCAGCACGCCCGCCGCGGGCGAGCACACCCACACCAGGGCGAGCGCCAGTCCCGTGCGAAGGCCCGCACGGGCCGGGGCGGGCGCCTCCCGCGCGAGAGCGTCGAGCACGAAGCCGAGCCCGTAGCCGAGCGCGACGTGCGCGATCGCCGCGCCCAGCTGGCCGGCGCTCAGCGAAGACAGGAACGGCGGAGCGGCCGCCCAGGCGATGCCGCCCAGGATGCGCACCCAGCCCCGGGGCGTGAGCCGTCGGGTCGCGGACCATCCCGCGGCGAAGGCCAGCGGCATGGCCACGACCACCAGCACGCCCAGCGCCAGGCCGGGGTTCCAGAACGTGACCGACGCCAGCACCGCCACCAGCACGGCGAACGGGTCGGCGGCGCTGCCGCCCGCCAGCGCCGAACGCCACACCTCGCCGATTGTGCCCGGCAGCGGCGCGGCCGCGCCGCCGGCCAGGCCGGCCGCGCCCAGGAAGCGCCACCACATGAACACGCTGACCAGCAGCATCAGCAGCAGGAAGACGGGGGCGCGCGAGTGCCAGAATCCCGGCTCCTCGGGGAGGGTCGAGATGTCCTCGGCGCTGAGCTCCAGATCGCGGCCCCCGGCCAGGCGTCCGGCCGCCGCCGCCGAGACCAGGAAGGGACGCACCACCGACCAGGGCTCGGACGTGATCGCCCGCAGTTCTCGCCGACGGTCTCCGAGGCCGCGCTGCCCGGCGGCGGACCAGGCACCGTGCAGGGCCGCATTCGCGCCCCGGCGGTCCCCCAGCACCTCCAGCGGGTAGCGGCCCAGCGACCCCATCCGCAGCAGCAGGGGCGACGACGTCCCCAGCGCCGGGTAGGCCAGCTGCCGCAGGAAGCGGGCGCGCTCGCGGTCCCGCGCCGCGATCGGCGCGGCCTCGGACCGGTCGCGCACGCGGGCCTCCGGGACGACCACGATGCGGTCGCCGCCCAGCCGGGCGCGCACCCCGAAGTCGAGATCGTCGTCGACGCCGTCCAGCGCCGGGTCGAAGCCGCCCAGCCGCGTCCACAGGTCGCGCCGCACCAGCATGCCGGCCCGGGCCACGCTGAGCGTGTCGGAGCGGCGGTCGAACTGGGCCTGGTCGTGCTGCCCGGCCCCGACCTCGACGCGGGCGCCGCCCGTCGTCATCGTCAGTCCGACGCTGCGCAGGCAGGGCCGGCCGTCCGCGTCGGCGCCGAGCACCTTCGGACCGGCCACGCGCACGCTGGGGAAGCGGTCGATCTCGGCCAGCAGCCGATCCAGCGCGCCCGGATCGGGCAGGCAGGAGGCGGGCAGCAGCCACATCCACACCGCCGGATCGGCCGTGCCGAGGGCGGCCAGGCCGGCGTCCACGCCGGCGCCGAACGGCGTGCCCTCCGGGACCTGCACCACCCGGTCCGCGCCGACGTCGATGCCCGTCAGCGCAGCCTCGCCGCCGGCGGTCGCATCGACCACCACCAGTTTGAGATCGGTGCGATTGTCGCGGATCGCGGCGACCGTCTCATGGAGATCGGGGTCACCGGGACGCGCGACCACGAAGACGACGGGGACGACGCGCATACGGGTCAGACGGCGCGCCGCCGCAGCCGCCGGCGCTCCCGCTCGCTCAGCCCGCCCCAGATGCCGAATCGCTCATCGTGCTCGAGGGCGTACTGCAGGCACTCGTCGCGGACCGGGCAGCCGGAGCAGATGCGCTTGGCGTCGCGGGTCGAGCCGCCCTTCTCGGGGAAGAACGCCTCCGGGTCGGTCTGGGCGCACAGGGCGTCGGACTGCCAGGCGAGGGCGCCGTCATCGTCCAGGGGCTGCAGGCCGGGGACGCCGCGCAGCACCGGATCTTCGTACCAATCCCCAGGCGCCCCGGTGGGGGCATCGAACACACTCACCGTGGACCTCCCCCAATGCGCAAGAACACTCGTGTAGCAAATTACACCAATGTGATTCCCCGGCGTCAAGTCGGTGACGCGCCGTATCCTGGAATCTATGAGCATTCTTGTGAACGGCGGAGCCGGATACATCGGGGCGCACGTGGTGCGCCTGCTGCAGCAGCGCGGCGACGAGGTGGTCGTGGTCGACGACCTCTCCAACAGCACCGAGGGGCGCATCGGGGACGCCGAGTTCCACCAGTTCGACCTCGCCGGCGACGAGGCCGTGCCCCGCCTGGAGCAGATCATGCGCGAGCAGCAGGTCACCGCCGTCGTGCACTTCGCCGCCAAGAAGCGCGTCGACGAGTCCGTCAGCCGCCCCGCCTGGTACTACCAGCAGAACATCGGCTCCCTGGCCAACACCCTGGAGGCCATGCAGCGCGCCGGGGTGCGCGACATCGTCTTCTCGTCGTCCGCCGGCGTCTACGGCGAACCCGAGATCCCCGCCAGCGGGCTCATCGCCGAGGACATCCCCCACCGCCCCATCAACCCCTACGGCGAGACCAAGTTCGTCGGCGAGTGGATGATCGCCGACGCCGAGCGCGCCTACGGCGTGCGCGGGGTGAGCCTGCGCTACTTCAACGTGGCCGGCTCCGGCTGGGACGACCTCGGCGACCCGGGCATCATGAACCTCATCCCCGCCGTGTTCGCCCGCCTGGAGCAGGGCCAGGCGCCGGCGATCTTCGGCACCGACTACCCCACCCCCGACGGCACCTGCGTACGCGACTACATCCACGTGAAGGATCTCGCCGACGCCCATCTGGCCGCGCTCGGCTACCTGCAGCACGACGAACGCCCCGAGTCGGTGTTCAACGTCGGCACCGGCGACGGGTTCTCCGTGCAGGAGGTCGTCGACGAGGTGCTGCGCGTCACCGGCTCGCAGCTGCAGCCCGAGATCCGCGGGCGCCGGGCGGGCGACCCGCCCCGGCTCGTCGCCGACAACCGGCGCATCTCCACCGTGCTCGGCTGGCACGCCCAGCACGACCTCCGCGACATCGTGGAGAGCGCCTGGGCCGCCTGGCGCCACGCGCACGACGCGAGCTGAGCGCCGCCCGCCTCAGAACCGCACGGCCCCGGAGCCGTCCGCGGCGAAGACCACCGCCGTGCCGCTGACGTCGATGGCGCCCTCCCCGAGCACCAGCGCGCCCTCGGTCGGGCCGAGACGCACGCCGTCCCCGAGCACGGCGGCCCCGCCCAGGCACAGCACCAGGGTGGGGCCGGACACCGGCAGATTCGCCGGCCGGCCGGCCGGCTCCGGATCGTGCCGCCGCAGCCGCAGCCCGTCCCAGGGGGCGAACTCCTGCCAGCCGGCGGCATCGCCCGGCTCCACCCGCAACGGTGCCGACGGCTCGGGGTCCACCAGGCGCAGCAGCTCGTCCACGTCCACGCGCTTGTGGGTGAAGCCGGCGCGCAGCACGTTGTCGGAGCAGGACATGAGCTCGACGCCGACCCCGCGCTGGTACGAATGCAGCTGGCGGGCCGGCAGCGCCAGCACCTCGCCGCGATGCAGCACCACCCGGTTCAGCTGCGCGGCCACGAACAGCCCCCGATCGTCCGGGAACGCGGCCGCGGCGACGCGCAACGAGGCCAGCCGGCCCCCGTCGATCCCCGGCCCCGGGCGCAGCGCCGGCAGCACGGCGGCCAGTGCCCGCGACGTCTCCACCCCGTGCTCCAGCGACCAGCGCACCAGCGCCCCGGCCCCAGCCTGCGCCAGGCGCCGCTGCGCCGCAGCCAGCACCGGGTCCGGGGATGGGGATGCCGCCACCGCCTGCCGCAGCACGGCCTCCAGTTCCGCGGGCGGGCCCCCCCCCGGCCACCGCAGGCACCCCGCCCTCCAGCTGCGGCAGATGGCCGGCGGGGGGGTGTGGGGCGGCTGATTGTCCCCCCGGGCCCGCCCCCCCCCCCCCGGGGGCGGGGGTGGGGTTGCCCCCCCCCGCCGGCCCCCGCCGGGCCCCCTTTCCCGCGGCGGGCCGCACGCCGGCCAGCGCCTCGAACTCGTCCGACCAGGCGCAGATCATCTCCGGCTTCGGATTCGCGTCCGCATAGTCGACCGGCTGGCCCGCCGCCCGCAGCGGCGCCTCCGCGCGGTACGCCGCCTGCGCCTGCGCCGCATCCGGATGCACCTGGATGCTCAGCGGCCGCCCCACGGCCAGGATCTTCAGCAGAATCGGCAGGGCGCCGCCGGCGATCCCGGCCCGCAGCAGCACGTCGGGCAGCGACGTCGAGCCGGTCGGGCCCGCGACCCGCGCCGGGGAGTGCGGGTGGGTGCCGTACCACAGCTCCGCCTGCGGCTCCGAGGACGGCCGGGATGCCGCCCGCAGCTCGTCGATGCCCCCGGGGATGCCCCAGTCGTACGGCCGCGGATCATTGGCCAGCTTCACGACCCGCACGGCCGGTTCGGTGGCCCGCCCCCTCGATGCGCTCACGTTCGGCGAGTCTACCGGGCCGAACCGGCGGATCGGTCCGCTGCTCACAGGCGGGATGCGGGCCCCGGCTGGTATCGTGAAGGGGTGGCTGTTTTGCGTGTGATCGTCGACAATATCCTGGCTCCGGACCCGAGCGGAGTGAACCGGTACGCCAGGGAGATCACCAAGGCCCTGGTCCGCACCGCACCCAGAGACTGCGCCGTGGTGGGCGTCTGCGCCGAGCACGACCCGGAACACCTCGCCGACCTGCGCCAGCAGGTGCCGGGCCTCGCCGACCTCATCGTCCTGCCCGCCACCAGCGCCCAGCTGGGCTTCGGATGGAGCACCGGACTGCCACCCCGGATGCTGCCCGCCGGCCTCACCCACTCCCCCACGCTGCTGGCCCCGTTCTTCCGCCACGACCGCACCAAGACGCCCGTCGACCAGGTGGTCGCCACCCTGCACTCGACCGCGCTCTGGACCGCGCCCGAGACGCTCAGCCGTCGCGAGGCGTTCGTGTTCGCCCGCACCATCCGGCGCGCCGAGCGGTACGCGGACGCCGTGGTCGTCACCAACCACACCGTCGCCGAGGCGCTCGACGAGCACACGACCCTCGGGGAGCGCGTGCACCTCATCCCCGCAGCTCCCACCCACGCGCTCACCGCCCGCGGGCCCGTCGCCCAGCGGGCTGCCGAGTACGGGCTGCCGGAGCGCTTCCTGCTCACCTTCGCCAGTGAGCCCACCGCCAACCTCGAACTGCTGCTCGCCGCCTACGACCGGGCCGGGCGGCCCGAACCGCTCATCGTGGTCGGAGCGCAGAACCAGGGGGAGGCGCCCCTGTCCGGGCTGCTCGCCGCCCACGGGCTGTACGCCCCCGACGTGCAGGTGCTGGGCGTCATCGACGACGACATGCTGGCGGTCACCCTCACCCGGGCCACCGCGCTGCTCGACCTGGGCACCAGCGACATGGTCGGCCTCTCCCTGCTCGACGCCATGGCCGCCCGCACCCCCGTCATCACGTCCGCAGACCGGGTGCAGACCGAGCTCACCGGCGGGGCCGGACTGACCGTCTCCCTGACCTCCAGCGGTGCCGTCGACCGGCTGCGGCAGTCGATCGTGGAGGTCACCTCCGAGGCCAAGGTGCGCAACCGCCTCAAGCAGGAGGGCGGGGACTGGGTCAAGCAGTTCTCGTGGCAGCAGAGCGCCCGCCAGATCTGGGCCCTCCACGCGGACCTGTAGTCCGCTTCCGTTCCAAGATGATTCCACTGCGGAGGTGGGGGGGGGGGGGGGGGGGGGGGGGGGGGGGGGGGGGGGGGGGGGGGGGGGG
>JBDNYM010000022.1:0-32478 GCA_047722305.1 Pseudoclavibacter sp.
GACGAGTTCCCCCGCCTGAGCGCCCGCACCGGCCGGTTCCGCTTCGGGGCGCCCCGCTCCGCCCGCTGCTTGGGGCCCGACGGCGCCCGGGTCGCGTTCCTGCGCTCCAGCGGCCCGGAGGACCCGGTCCACGCCCTCTGGGTCGGCGCCATCGCCGCCGATGGTTCCTGGGATGAACGGCTGCTGGCCGACCCGAGGACGCTCGGCGACGCCGAGATCCCGGCCGCGGAGCGCGCCCGGCGCGAGCGGCTGCGCGAGTCCGCGCAGGGCATCACCGACTACACCGCCGACGCCGCGGGCGCGCAGGCCGCCTTCGCCCTGGACGGGGCCGTCTGGACCGTCGCCACCGCGGGCGGGGAGCCCCGCCGCCTGGAGACCGCGCAGCCCGTCATCGACCCACGCATCTCGCCGGACGGCCGGCTCGTCGCCTACAGCACCGGCCCAGAGCTGCGGGTCGCCGCGGTCGACGGGTCCTTCGACCGTGCGCTCTCCCCCGCCGAGACGGCCGTCGGGGATGCCGGCCCGGAGGATGCGGGCACCGAGATCACCTGGGGGCTGGCCGACTTCATCGCGGGCGAGGAGATGCACCGCTTCCACGGCCTGTGGTGGTCCCCCGACTCGCGGACCGTGCTGGCCCAGCGCACTGACCCGGCACCGGTGCCGATGTGGCACATCTCCGACCCCGCCCATCCCGAGCGCGCCCCGCGGCGCGTCCGGTACCCGCGCGCGCTCACCGCCAACGCGGAGGTGCGTCTGTTCGCCCTGCCGGTCGCCGCCGGAGGCGCCCCGGTCGAGATCGTCTGGGACCGCGAGTGCTTCGAGTACCTGGCCGCCGTGCACTGGACCGTCGGCGGCGACCCGGTGATCCAGGTGCAGTCGCGCGACCAGCAGCACGACCAGGTGCGGTCCGCCGACCCCGCCACCGGCGCCACGGCGCTGCTGGCCGAGCACGCGGACCCCTGCTGGCTGGAACTCGTCGGCGGCGTCCCCGCCGTGTCCCCGGACGGAGCGCTCATCACCGTCGAGACCGAGGACGACACCTACCGCCTGGCCCGGGACGGCGCCTGCTTCTCGCCCGCCGGCTGGCAGGTGCGCAGCGTGCTCGACGTCGGGGACCACGACGTCCTGGCCACCGCCTCCGCCGACCCGGAGCGCATCGACGTGGTGCGGTTCGGGTACGACGGCACGATCGAAGTGCTCACCCCGGAGCCGGGCGTGTTCACCGCCGACCGACGCGGTGCGGGCCTGGTCGTCAGCGGCAGCACGATGGGCGTCTCCAACCGCACGGTGGTGCGCGTCGGCGGCCGCGAGCAGACGATCCCGAGCCAAGCGGCGGCCCCGGCGGCGCCCCGGGTGGAGTTCCGCGAGATCGGGCCGGATCATTTGCGCGCCGTGCTCGTGCGCCCGCGCGACAGCGGCACTGGCCCGGCGGCCGCATCCCTCCCCGTGCTCGTCGCCCCCTACGGCGGCCCCGGAGCCCAGCAGGTGCTGCGCAGCCAGCGGCTGTTCTGGGAGGCGCAGTGGTGGGCCGACCAGGGGTTCCTGGTGCTGGTCGTGGACGGGCACGGCGCGCCCGGTCGCGGCCCGGCCTGGGACCGCACCATCCGCGGCGACTTCTCCCGCGCCCTCGACGACCAGGTGACGGCGGTGAAAGCGCTGCCCGAGCTGGCCCCGGAGGCCGACCCGGGCCGGGTGGCCATCCACGGCTGGTCGTTCGGCGGCTACCTGTCGGCGCTGGCCGTGCTGCGGCGCCCGGACGTGTTCCGGGCCGCCGTCGCCGGCGCCCCGCCCACCGACTGGACCCTCTACGACACCCACTACACC
Organism: Pseudoclavibacter sp.; assembly: GCA_047722305.1. Classification (GTDB taxonomy): domain Bacteria; phylum Actinomycetota; class Actinomycetes; order Actinomycetales; family Microbacteriaceae; genus JAKVJE01. Next base: position 1,825 of record JBDNYM010000022.1, read on the forward strand.
GAGCGCTATCTCGGCCTCGGGCCGGAGGCCTACCGGCGCAGCTCGCTCATCGCCGACGCGCCCCGGCTGCGCCGCCCGCTGCTGCTCGTGCACGGGCTGGCCGACGACAACGTCGCCGTCGCCCACACCCTGCGCCTGTCGGCGGCGCTGCTGCACGCCGGCCGGCCGCACGCCGTGCTGCCGCTGACCGGCATCACGCACATGACGTCCGACCCCGACACCGCCGAGCACCTGCTCACCGCCCAGCTGGACTTCCTCACGCGGGCGATCGCCGATGCCCCAGACCATGCCACACAGAACGGAGCCGCATGAGTGCGCATCCTGATCCCACCCCCGTTTCGAGCGAACCGGCCGAGCCGACCATCCCGGCCAGCCCGGCTGAGGACGCGGTCCAGCGCCTCGCCGCCGACTACTGGACCTGGCGGGCCGCCGAGCAGCCCCAGACCGACGACGACATCCCCCGCCTGCTGCGCCCGGAGGGCTGGCGCCCCGAATGGTCGCCGGCGGCGGTGGCCGGCTACCGGGACGCCCTCGACGGCTTCGAGCGCCGTTGGCGCGCCATCCCGATTCCGGCGACGGGCGGAGCCGCCCCGGACGAGCGCCGGCTGATCGTCGACCACGCCCTGGTCGGCTCCGGGATCGCCCGGGCCCGCTTCGAGCTGGACGTGCTGCGCGCCTGGCAGCGCGACCCCGGCTTCGCCATCGACCAGTCGGCGGGCGTGTACTTCACCCTGGCGCGGGCGCAGGGCGGATTCGACGAGCATCGCACCGCCACCGTCCTGGCCGCGCTGCGCGACATCCCGCGCGTGCTGGATGAGGGCCGCGCCAACCTCGACGGTCACGCCGCCACCGAACCCACGCGGTTGGCCGTCGCCACGCTGCGCTCGGCCGCGGGCCTGGGCGCGGGCGCCGCGATCGTCGCTTCCGCCGCCGCCCTGGCCGAGCACGTGCCGGCGCCCCGAGCCGACCACGTCCGGGCCGCCGGGGCGCAGGCCGGGGCCGCCCTCGACGCGTTCGCCGACTGGCTGGCGGGGCTGGAGACCGTCCCCTGGCATCCCATCGGGCGGGAGGCGTTCGTCCGTTTCCTGCGCGAGGTCGCCCTCGATCCCGCCGACCCGGACGAGCTGCTGCACATCGGAGGGCTCGAGTACGAGCGCGCCGTCGGGTTCAGCGTCATCGAGTCGCGCGGGCACCGGTCCAGCTCCGGCCGCAGCGATCCGCGCGCGCCGCTGCCCGCCGATGCGACCGCGATCTGCGCCCGGCAGCGCGAGCAGGAGCTGGAGCTGCGCCGCTTCTACGAGCAGCGCGGACTGCTCAGCCAACCCGACTCGCTGCGCCACTACCTGCTGGAGCCGATGCCCGACTATCTGGCGCCGCTGCAGTGGCTGGGCGTCACCGACGAGATCGAGGGCGAGCTCGCCACCCGGCGCGACGCCGTGAGCTACCTGCCGGAGTCCACCGGGCTGGGGTTCTTCGACGACGCCATCGCCCGCAACCCGCTGACCGGACTCATCCACGAGGGCTGCCACAGCCAGCAGATCGCCCTCTCGGCCGTCCATCCCGACCCGGTACGCCGCCACTACTACGACTCCGGCGCCAATGAGGGCATCGCCTACTACAACGAGGAGATGCTCGCCCGGGCGGGGCTGTTCGACGGCGACCCGGACGCCCAGGAGACCATCCAGGCGTTCCTGCGCCTGCGCGCGCTGCGGGTCTCGATCGACATCCGCCTGGCGCTCGGGCGCCTGTCCATCCCGGACGCCGCCCGGGAGCTCGCCGCCTCCGTCCCCATGGACGCCTACACGGCCGGCTGGGAGGCCGCGTTCTTCGCCAAGACTCCCGGGCAGGGCATGACCTATCAGGTCGGCAAGACGCAGATCCTCCGCTTCCTCACCGCGGTGGCCGGCGAGCCCGGGTTCTCACTGCAGACGTTCCACGACCGGCTCTGGCTCAACGGCAATGTCCCGATCGCGCTGCAGCAGTACGAGTGGACGGGACAGGCGGACGCGCTCGGCGACATCCGCCTCTGAACGCGGCGGAGCGGAAACAGAACGGGAGAGGATGCACATGCGGTACACGGTGATCGGCGCGGGGGCGATGGGGCTGCGCTTCGGCGTCATGCTGCAGGAGGCCGGCTTCGAGGTGGATTTCGTCGACACCTGGCAGCGCAACCTCGACACCATCCGGGCGCAGGGCGGCGTCATGGTCGCCCGCGACCATGAGGGGCGGCACCTGGTGCCGATCCGCGTGTTCGCACCGGAGGAGTACGCGGGCGACCCGGACGTGTGGATCGTGTTCGTCAAGCAGATGCAGCTGGAGGGGATGCTCACGCGCTGCGCCCACCTGTTCCGCGACCACCAGCGCGTCTTCACGGCGATGAACGGCATGGGGCACCTGCCCCGGCTGCAGCAGTACTTCCCGCCCGAGCGCATCGTGGCCGGCACCGCCGTCATCGCCACCGTGCTGGTCGGGCCCGGCGACGTCGACTTCATGGGGGCCTTCGGCTCGGAGCACACCTCGTTGGTGAACGTCTCCGAGCGCGACGACGACCAGGTGCGAGCGCTGGAGGCCGACTTCCGCGCCGCCGGCCTCGGCCCGGAGGTGTCGACGAACTGTCTGGGGACGCTACTGGCGAAGGTCGTGTTCAACTCGGTGTCCAACTCGATCTGCACCATGTTCCGCATCAACGTGGGCACGTTCGGCACCGACCCCGGCGCCGAGGCCATGACCCGGCAGCTGGTCGACGAAGCCTACGACGCCATCGAGCGCGCTGGCATCGTCCCCGTGCAGACGCGGGCGGAGGCGATCGGCGGCATCCTGCACGCCTGCCGCGACCTGCTGCCGCAGCACTACCCGTCGATGTACCAGGACTTCGTCAGCGGCCGCCCCACCGAGGTGGATGCGATCAACGGCTACCTGGCCGACCTCGGCCGCCGCCACGGCAGCCCCAGCCCCACGCAGGAGGTCCTGACCCGGCGCGGCCACCTGGCCGCGGCCGCCCGCGAGGCGCACGTCGCGACGGCGCCGGCGCAGCCGTGAGCCGCTCGGTGCGCGCGGCCAGCCCTGCCCGCCCCACCCGCGCCGACCTGGAGGCGGCGCGCGACGGCACCGTCGCCCCCGTGGTCGGCCCCGGGCTGCGGCTGCTGATCGTCGGCATCAACCCGGGGCTGTGGACGGCGGCCGTGAACGCCCCCTTCGCCCGCCCCGGCAACCGGTTCTGGCCGGCCCTGGCCGCCGCCGGCATCCTGCCGCGCCGCATCGACGCCGCCGCGGGACTGTCGGACGCCGACCGGGCCCTCATCGTGGGCCGCGGCGTGGGCATCACCAACCTGGTCGACCGGGCCACCGCCCGCGCCGACGAACTCGACGACGCCGAGCTGCGGAACGGCGTGGGCCTGGTGCGCGCATTCGTCGCCCGCCACCGGCCGCGCGCCATCGCGGTGGCCGGCATCACCGCCTACCGCGTCGCCTTCGGAGAGCGTCACGCCGCGCTGGGGCGGCAGCCGCGCGACCTCGACGGCATCCCGGTCTGGGCCGTCCCGAACCCGAGCGGACTCAATGCCCACGAGACGATCGCCACCATCGCCGCGAAGGTGCGCGAGCCCGCCCTCGCCGCCGGCATCGACCTCCCGGAGCCGTCGTCACAGCCGTAGCGCCCCAACAGCCGTAGGATGCCCCTCTCGCATTCTGGAAGGGCGCGGGCGAGCGTGGTAACGCCCTAACAGCCGTAGGATGCCCTCATGAGTGCGCGCATCGTAGCTGTGTTCAGCACCAAAGGCGGAGTCGGCAAGACCACCACCGCCGTCAACCTCGCCTGGGAGGCGGCCCGCAGCGGCCGCGTGCTGCTCTGGGACCTCGACCCGCAGGGCGCCAGCACCTACCTGCTGCAGGTGAAGCCGAAGCTCAAGCGCGGCGTCGAGGCGCTGGTCGCCGGCGACACCGACATCCGCGACGCGATCCGCCCCAGCGCACAGCCCGGGGTGGATGTGCTGCCCGCCGACGAGACCTACCGCGACCTCGAATTCGCGCTCGAAGCCGAGAAGAAGTCCACCAAGCGCCTCGCGAAGCTGCTCGCCCCCGTCCTCGACGACTACGACACGATCATCCTCGACTGCCCGCCGGTGTCGTCCCTGCTGGCCAAGGCGGCGCTGCGGGCGGCCGACGTGCTGGTCGTGCCGCTCTCGCCCGCCCAGCTGGCGCTGCGCTCGCTCGACCAGGTCACGGAACTCGTGGCCGACTCGCGGCGCCCGCCGGCCGTGCGCGCGTTCTTCTCGATCGTCGACCGCCGCCGCAAGGCGCACCGGGAGGCCGTCGAACGTCTCCCCGAGCATCGGCCCGACGTGCTGCCGATCGCGGTGCCCAGCAGCGCCGTCGTGGAGCGGATGGGGGTCGAACGCGCCCCCGTCGGCGTCTTCGCGCCGCGCTCCGCCGCCGCCATCGCCTACCGGGAGCTCTGGCAGGCGATTCGCACCGCCTGAGGGGCAGCCCCACGGCGGCACCGGCACCGCGAATACATCGGCGCGCCGAACGGCGCCGGCGCCCTGCCGAGCCTCAGCCCCGCCGCGGCCGGTACCGCGCCAGGTCGGTGCTCCCCTGCTCGCCCCCGGCCGCGCCGGTGTCGCGCGCCCGCTGCGAGGCGCGCACCGCCAGCGCGTCGGCGGCGGTGTTCAGCGGGAAGTCGTTGGCCAGGTCGTGCCCGCGCACCTTCACGAATTGGACGGGCTGCCGCCGCGCCTCCAGCCGCTCCACCACATCCTGGATCAGGGCCAGGTTCTCGGGCGCCTTGCCGTCGCGCTTGCGCCAGCCGCGAGCGCGCCATCCCTTCGCCCACACGGTCACCGCGTTCATGGCATAGGAGGAATCGATCTCGATGGCCAGCGGCTCCGCCTCCCAGCCGATCAGGGCCTCCCGGATCGCGTTCAGCTCGCCGATGTTGTTGGTGCCCACCGGCTGCCAGCCGATGCGATAGGCGCCGTCCTCGGCCACCGCCGCCCACCCGGCCGGACCCGGATTGCTCAAGCACGAACCGTCCACACCCACGCGCACCATGTCGCTCCGTTCCATTCCGTTCGGGACATCTATATCGACCCCGAGTATCATAGGAGCCACATCCCCCCATCTTTAGGCGGCCCAGTGGAACATCTCGTCACCATCGCCCTGGTGATGAGTGCTGTGCTGGTGACGGCCATCGCGCGCCGCATCGGCTGGTCTGCGCCCCTGGTGGTCACGCTCACCGCGGCCGCGCTGTCGTTCATCCCGGGCATGCCGCACCTGGAGATCGACCCGACGGTCATTCTGACCCTGGTGCTGCCGCCGCTGCTCTACTCGTCGGCGCTCAACGTGTCGGTGATCAGCTTCCGACAGAATCTGCGCGGCATCACCATGCTCGGCGTGGTGCTGGTGCTCGTCACCGCCGCCGCCGTGGCCTGGGTCGCCTACACGCTCATCCCCGACATGACCTGGGCGGGCGCGTTCGTGCTGGGTGCCATCGTGGCGCCGCCGGATGCGGTGAGCGCGGCCGCCGTGGGACGCAAACTCAACCTCCCCCGCCGCCTCATGACCGTGCTGCTGGGCGAGAGCCTCATCAACGACGCCGCCAGCCTCACCGTGTTCCGGGTCGCCCTGGCGGTGGCCGGCGGACTGACGCTCAGCTTCGGCACCGACGTGGCCGTGTTCGCGTTCGTCGCCGTGGTCGGGGTGGCCGTCGGCGTGTTCTTCGGCTGGTCGTTCAACCTGGGCCGGCGCTGGCTGCGCGACCCGGTGGTCGAATCCATCATCAGCTTCCTCATCCCGTTCCTCGCCTACATCTCCGCCGAGGAGATCCACGGGTTCGGGACGTTCCAGGGCTTCAGCGGGTCCGGGGTGCTCGCCGTCGTGATCGCCGGGCTCATGATCGGCCACCGGCAGCCGCGGGCCGGCTACCGCGCCCGCCTGCAGGAGCAGCCGCTGTGGGCCTCGATCGACACGCTGCTCGAATCGACGGTGTTCGGGCTCATCGGCCTGCAGCTGAGCACCATCGTCACCTCCGTGCTCAGCAATACGCGCGACACCGGCACGCTCATCCTCACCATGGTGGCGGTACTGGCCATGGTGGTGCTGATCCGCCCCGCATTCATCTTCGCCAGCGCCGGGCTGGCCTGGGTCTTGGCCCTGCTGCGCCCCGACCCCGGGGAGTCGGACGAGCCCACCCTCATCACCCGCTCGATCCGGGTCATCACGCCGGCCGGCTCCCGGCTGCGCGCCACGGCGGTGCGTGCCAAAGACCGCATCCGGCTGTTCTCCAGCGACTCCCGGTCGAGCCTGAACTTCCGCGAGCTGCTGGTGCTGTCGTGGTCCGGGATGCGGGGGGTGGTGACGATCGCGGCCGCCATCAGTGTTCCCGCACTCCTGCCCGGCGACGCCCCCTTCCCCGCCCACGACACCATCCTGCTCATCGCGTTCACCGTCACCGTGACCACGCTGCTGCTGCAAGGGCTCACCCTGCCGCTGCTCATCCGCAGCCTCAACCTCGACGACCGCGATCAGCAGCGCCGCGACGCGCTCGCCAAGCGCCGCCTGCAGCGCTCCACGCTGCGGCGGGCCACCGACTTCGTGAAGTCGAAAGAGGGCAACTGGCGCAAACGCTACGGCGACGAGACCGTCGACCGGGCCGTCGAACTCATCAGCCGCCGCCTGGGCGCCTTCGACCGGCAGCTGCACGAGACCGAGGCGGCCGAGCAGGACGAGACCACCCTGCTGCGCCGCCGGCAGATCACCGACCTGCGCCGGCAGGTGCTCACGGCGCGGCGCGACATCCTCATCGAAGAGCGCGACAAAGGCAACATCGACGAAGAGCTCATGCTCGAACTGCTGCACTCCATCGACGCCGAGGAGTTCTCGCTGGACGCCCAGGAGCACGTCCGCTCGCTGCGGTAGCCCGGCCGAGTGGACGAGCCTGGGAATTCGTGAATTCTTGCCCCGGCCGACCGGCCGGCCTAGTGCTCCCGGTGCCGGAACCGCAGCGGCTCGTCCAGGTACTTCTCGGCGGCGGCGCGCTCGGCCGGCGTCAGACGGCGGGGACGGCCGCTGGAGGCGTCGACGGTGGCCACCGTGTTCGCGATGTCGGTGTAGGGACGGTCGTGCTCGGGGCCGAAGATCTGGTAGGCGAACTCCAGCCCGGCCGGGTCGATCCGCGTGATCCACACGTCGATGAGCGCGTCACCGGCCGGATCGGGCATCGAGCGCAGGTACTCGATCTCCTGGTGGACGATGTAGACGAGCGTGGTGGCGCCCTCGCTGTGGTCGTGCCAGGGCAGGTCGTCGCCGTGCTCGTGAGCGTAGCGGAAGAACCCGATGCGGGCCTCCTGGGCGAGCTCCAGGGCGGACACGTTGTTGACGTGGCCATAGGCGTCCAGATCGCTCCACCGGACCGGAATCGGAATCGTCACACGCACACCCGTCATGCTACGCCGAACACCCGGCATTCCGAACGCCGTCACGATCCGCAATACAGGCCGGGATGGTCTGCCTCCGCGGCAGGCGCGCGCCTAGGATCTCCTCTGGACGGCGTCGAGGCTGACGCCGCGGAATGAGGAGGAATTCCATGGATCCCAGGTCGAGTTCGGCTCACGCGGTCAACGTGTCGCGGAGGACGGTGCTGGGCGCCGCCGGCATCGCCTCGCTGAGCGCTCTGCTCGCCGCCTGCGCCGGCGGCAGCGGATCGGCGTCGCCGACGGCCACGGGGAAGCTCAACGTGTACTCGTGGGCGGACTACTTCTCGAAGCAGAACCTGTCCGGTTTCAAGGCGAAGCACGGCTTCGCCCCCAAGATCTCCACCTACGACGACAACGACACCCTGTTCGCCAAGCTCAACAGCTCCGCCCGCACCAACTACGACCTCGTCGTCCCCTCCTCCGGCTGGATCCAGGTGTACGCGCAGAAGGGGCTGCTCGAGAAGATCGATCACAGCCGCATCCCCTTCGACCGCCTCGACCCGGACCTGCTGAACCGCACCTACGATCCGCACAACGCGCACTCGATCCCGAAGGACTGGGGCGTCTACGGCGTCATCTACGATCCCGCCGTCACCGGCGAGATCCGCACCTGGGACGACTTCTTCGCCGCCGGGCTCAAGGATGACGTGCAGGGCAAGATCCGCCTCGGCACCTCCGGCTGGGAGACGGTCGGCCAGCAGCTGTGGGCCGACGGCGTCAAGTGGAACACCACCAGCATCGACACGATCAAGGCCGCCGGTGACAAGCTCAAGACCTGGGTCGGCAAGGCGCACCCCCAGTTCACCAGCTTCGACGTCGACAAGGTCGTCAATGGCAGCATCGTGCTCGCCGTCTACAACCAGGCCGGCGCCCGCACCGCCATCCAGCAGAACCCGAAGCTCAAGTGGGTGGTGCCCGGTCCGACCAGCGAGCTGTGGGTCGACAGCTACGCGATCCCGAAGGGCGCGAAGAACCTCGACTCCGCCTACCAGTTCCTCGACTATCTGCTTACCGAGCAGGCCCAGGTGCGCGACACCACCTACCTCGGGTACCCCACCGCACTGAAGGGGCTGCGCGACAAGCTCCCCAGCGGCACCAAGAACGTCGACCTCATCTTCGGCGGCGCCGACGTCGATCTGAGCAAGCTGCAGACGTTCGTGGTCGACCAGAAGACGCTGCCCGTCTACCAGGAGATCCAGTCCGAGCTGCAGGCGGCCGCGTAGTCGGCGCCTGCGTCACGCGCGGACGCTGCCGCACATCGATCGCCGCGAGGACAGCCGAGTGTGACCCCACGGTCGGCTCAGTGACGCCGATCTCCCGTTCTCGGGTAGTTCGCCTCCGGCTGATCGCTGTGCGGGAGTGCTCGTTCACCGTGTAGGGACTCGGGCCGGAGTAACGGCGGTCAGCCACGCGGCGGTCAGAGCCGAGGCCACCGTGTGGCGATCGGGATGCGCGCGCAGGATGTGCCCGACTGCGGCCAGTGTCACGTGGTCGGGGCGGGTGCGGCCGAGCGCCGCGGCGGCGAGATAGTTCGCGGTGGTCTGGTGCGGGACGAGTTCGTCCTCTGCGGCCTCCAGGATGAACATCGGGCCGGGGAAATCGGCAACGGCCCGCAGCGTCGCGGAGTCCTCCGGAGGGTGCGGCTGCGAACGCCAGGCGAGCGCGGCGGGCGTGAGGCTGGTCTCGGCCATGACGGCGCCGCCGTCGACGAGATCATCGGCGAAGTCGGTGGGGACCCATAACGCCAGCGCGGCAACGGGACGAACCGCGGCGACCCGGACGGCGAGGAACCCGCCGAGGCTGGTCCCGGCGATCGCAAGGCGAGGACGGGAGCCGTCCGGTTCGTCTGTTGTGCTCGCGCGAGCGGCGAGAAAGTCGGCCGCCGCCACCGCGGCATCGATGAAGTCGCGGTACGTGTACCGATCGCGGTCGCCCGCACTGCGGCCGTGGCCGGGCAGATCCACGGCCAGGGTGGTGTGGCCGAGGTCGTGGAGTCGGTCGGCCAGGGGCTGGTACGACTCGCCGTCGGACGTCCAGCCGTGCAGCAGGAGCACCGCCCAGGGATGCGGCGCCGGGATGGCCGGCTCGCGGAGCACCGCCCGCATGGGGACGGTTGCGGTGTCGATGAGGACTTCGGTCATGGGTTTCTCATGCCTCCAGCGTGAATACAAGTGCAGAGTGGTTGCAAAGAGCAATCGCTTGCGATGCTAGTCTGAAGCAGTTGCAATTCACAATCAGATTGGAGTCGCCGTGCGCCAGCATCGTTCGAAGTGCCCGATCAACATCGCCGTCGAAGTGCTGGGCGACTCGTGGACGATGATCGTGCTCCGCGACCTCGTGCTGGCCGGGCGGCGCCACTTCAGCGAGCTGCTGCACGGCTGCCCGGAAGGTATCGCGTCGAACATCCTCGCGTCCCGCCTGAAACGGCTGGTCGACGCCGGGCTGCTCACCAGGGAATCCTCCGCTCGGGGCGCGAAAGCGCGCTACAGCCTCACAGAGGCCGGCATCCGGACCGTGCCGGTGCTCGTCGCGCTCGGCACCTGGGGCCTGGACACGGCCGACTGCGACCCGGAAGTCGGCTGGCGCTCCGAGGCGCTGCGCCTCGGCGGGCCAGAGTTCGCCGAACGACTCATGGCCGAGCTGCGCGAGCTGCACCTGCACGACGGCGACCCGGCGCAGGCCCCAGACTCTGCGATCCGTGCCCTCCAGCAGCGCTAACGAGTGCCGCTGCAGCGTGTCCGTACGTTGCCGCACATTGATCGCCGGGGCACTCGCGTCGGCACGAACCCACTGCACGCACACTTCAGCCCAGTGACGCCGATCTGCCGTTCTCGGGTAGTTCACCTCCGGCTGATCGCTGTGCGGGAGCGTTCGCTTGGACGCACGATGACGCCGATCATCTCGACGCCTCCCCCCGATCAGGCTTCTCCCCGTCGAGGCCGTACACCGCCGCCGCCCGCTCCGGACTCACCAGCCCCTCGGCCACGTCGCAGCGCACCGCCGGCGCGGATCGCCTGCGCGGATCGCCGTAACCGCCGCCGCCGCCCGTGCGCACCGAGACCAGGTCGCCGGCATGCAGCTCGAAATCCGTCACCTTCGTGAATGAGCGCTCTCCCGGCCGCCCCGGGTTCACCACCACCTGCGGGCCGATCGCGGACTCCCCGTCGAACAGCCCCCAGGCCGGCATCGTGCTCCGGTCCAGCCAGGCAGACAGCCGCGTCCCCTCCCGCAGCACCTCGAACGTCTTGATCCCGCCGAGCCCGCCGCGGAATTCCCCGGCGCCCTCCGAATCGGGGCGCAGCCGCCACTCCCGCACCCGCAAGGGGAAGCCGCGCTCGACGAATTCCACCGGCAGCGTCTTGAAGTCGCCGTTGATGACATTGATCATGCAGTCCTGCCCGTCTCCGCCGGCGAACCCTCCCCATCCGCCCAGCTCGGCGCCGATGTAGACGAACGGCGTCCGCCCCGAGTCGGCGGGGCCCACGAAGGAGACCAGCATGGTGTCGCCGAAGTGGGCCGCGGACACCCGCTCCGGCACCGCCGGGGCGAGAGCCTCCTGGACCAGGTCGATCAGCAGGCCCAGGGGCGAGTAGTACCACTGGCACGGGGCCGGCTCCCGGGCGTCGAAGACGCTGCCGGCGGGCACGGCGACTCCGAGATTGCGGAAACTGCCGCCGGTCACCTCGGCGTTCGGATTGACCAGTTCCTTGAATGCCAGCCGGCAGGCGGAAACCGCCTGGATCCGGCCCGAGTTCACCGGCCCCCGCCGCTGCGGGGAAGAGCCGGCCAGATCGATATCGAAGCGGTCACCGGCGATGGTCACCTTCACGCGCACCGGAACCGGCCCGTCATCGACGCCGTCGCTGTCCAGGTGCCCCTCGGCCCGGTACACCCCGTCGGGGATCGCCCGGACCGCCTCCGCGTCCAGCCGTTGTGACTGCCGGAAGATCTCCGCGGCGGCGGCCCCGATACGCGCGGCCCCGTATCGCCGGTACAGGGCCTGTACTCGGGCGCCCCCGGTGCGACAGGCGGCGATCTGGGCGGCGAGGTCGCCCCGACGCGCCGCGTGGTCGAGGCTGTTGAGCGCGAGCAGGTCGACCAGTCCCTCGTTCAGGACGCCGGCGCTGACCAACCGCAGCGGCGGGATGCGCAGACCCTCCTCATAGATGTGCCGGGTGTTCGTGGAGATGCCCAGGTCCTTCCCGCCCAGATGCCCTCCGTCAGCCCTGGTCGCGGTGAAGGCCACAAGACGGCCGGAGAAGAAGATCGGGGCGAGCACGGTGATGTCCGTGAGGTGCGATCCCTGAAGGTACGAGTCGTTCAGGATGAACACATCGCCATCGCGATAGGAGTCGAGGCCGACCCGTTCGGTGACCGCCCGGATGCATCCCTCGAGGTTGCCCAGGAAGATCGGCAGCCCCGGGGCCTGTCCCAGCAGCCGCGCGTCCCGGTCGTAGACGCCGACGCTGCAGTCCTTCGCCTCGTAGATGATCGGCGAGTGCGCACTGCGGTACAGGGCGGCGCTCGCCTCTTCGGCGGCCGCTCGGAACCCGTTCCGGATGAGTTCGACCTCGACCGGATCACTTCCCGACTCGGCCCCGTCGCTCATGCCGACCCCCTCTCCGTCTCCGCCCGCCGCAACTCGAGCCCGGAATCCCCCTCGTGCGCCGTCCACCCCGGAGGCACCACCGTGGTGGTGGTCGCCTCGGGGATGAGCGCCGGCCCGGTCACCGTCCGACCGCCGAGACGCTCCCGGTCGACGACGATCGCGTCCTCCAGGCGCCCGCCGAACCCGACGGTCGCGGTGCGGGAGTCCGAGTCCCCGCCAGTCGTCCGGGGGAGATCCGCGGAGCCCGGCCGCGGCGGCGCCCCGATCGCGACCGCCGCGCTGACCCGCAGATCGACGACCTCGATCGGAGCGTCCGTCAGCGCGAAGCCGTACCGCTCCCGGTAGCGGCGGTGGAATCGCGCGGCCAGCTCCTCCGGACCGGGCAGATCGGTGACGTCGACCTCGATCCGGTACTCCTGTCCTTGATAGCGCAGGCCGGCGACGCGCTCCACGCGGACGGGCCCCTCGGCGCCCTGGCGACGCAGCAGGCCGATCGCCCGTTTCTCCGGCAGACGGCCCATCTCGGCCAGCGGGCCGCACGCGGCCAGCGGGCGCAGCACGGAGATGACGGAGTCCCCCTCCAGATCGGCCCCCAGCATCCCCCAGGCGGAGAAGGTCCCCGGGTCGCGCGGGATGCGCACGGCGACGATGCCGAGTTCGGCGGCGATCTCCGCCGCGTGCACCGGCCCCGCCCCGCCGAAGGCGACGAGGACGAAATCGCGGGGGTCCCGCCCCTGGCGCACGGTGAGTCGGCGGATCGCCGCCGCCATAGCCGCGTTCGCGATGGCGACGATGCCGAACGCGGCCCCCATGCCATCGAGTCCATGGGCGATGCCGTACCGTTCCAGCGCCGCCAGCGCCGCCCCGCGGTTCAGGGCGCCCCCGCCGCCGATCCGCTCCCCGGCCTCGAGGCGTCCCAGCACCAGCGCCGCGGGGGTGCCCGGGGGCTCCCCCCCCCCCAGTCCGTCGCAGCCCGGCCCGGGCCGGGCCCCGCTGCTGCGCGGCCCGACCCGCATGCCGCCGCCCTGCGTCCAGGCCACGCTGCCGCCGCCGGCACCGACGCTCAGCGTCGCCACAGAAGGCACCAGGGCGGGCAGCCCGGCGAACGACGACTGCCTCCGGATCTCCGGGCGCCCCTGGGGGAGCAGCGTCACATCGAAGCTGGTGCCGCCCATGTCCGCCGCGATCGCATCCTCGCCGGCGGCTGTCAGGCGCCGAGCCCCGAGGACGCCGCCCACCGGTCCGGACATGAGCGCCCGCACTCCGCGGCGGGCGGCGAGATCCTCCTCGACAAGCATGCCGTCCGACTGCATGGCGTACACCGGCCCCGTGTATCCGATGGCCCGGAGGCGCTGCCGCAGGGTGGCGAAGTACGCCGCCGTCACCGGGGAGACATAGGCGTTCATCACCGTGGTGCTGGTGCGCTCGTACTCTCGGTACTCCGGAGCGATCCCGACGGAGGCGAACACCGCGACGGGAGCGAGGAGGCGCTCCAGCGTGGCGGCCACACGGTGCTCGGTGACCGGGTTCGCATAGCTGTTGAGCAGGCAGACCGCCACGGACTCGTAGCCGGCGCTGCGGATCGATGCGGCGACCGCGGCCAGCTGGGCATCTGTCGGCTCGCGGAGCACCGTGCCGTCGGCCGCCATGCGCTCGTCGATCTCGAACACATCGCTCCGGCCGACCAGCGCCGCAGGCTTCCGATAGTGAGCGTCGTACATCGCCGGATGGTTGCCGCGCCCGATGAGCACGATATCGCGGAACCCGCGGCTGGTCACGAGGGCGGTCCGGGCGCCCCGGCGCTGCAGCAGCGCGTTCAGCCCGGCCGTGGTTCCGTGGACGATGCTGGTCACCCGCCCGATCCGGTCCCCGACCAGGGCGAGGACACCGGCGGCGACGGCGTCGGCCAACGGGTCGGCGGTCGGGACCTTCACCACCTCGGTGGTCAGCGCGGTCTCATCGAGCGCGACGAGGTCGGTGAAGGTGCCGCCGATGTCGGCGGCGATCCGGATTCCCATGGTCGGGCGTCCTCTCTTCCTAGGCCGCGGTCGCTGCGGCCCGGCCCCATGCCGCATCGGAGGCATCGAGCGCCGCGCCCAGGTCGAACGCGCCTCCCGCGGCCGCAAGCCCGGCCGCGAGCGCGACCAGCACCCGGACGGTCCCGTCCGGCGTGGCCTCCGCGGCGAAGTGCGTGCTGCGCACCGCTGGCCCGACGGCGCCGTCCACGTCGGCCAGCCAGTGCCCGCCGGCCTGCCGTGCCGCCGCGGAGACGGCCGCGGCGTCGAGGCCGGCGGAGAGGTCCACCGCGGTGGCGAGCGGGTTCGCCTCCGCGGCGGGCACGCGCGGCCGCACCCCGCCGGCACGCAGCCCGGCGCGCACGGCCTGCGCCGCCGTGCGGTGCCGCTCCAGCCGCGCGGGCAGCCCCTCGCGCTCCAGCTCGAGAAACGCGTCCTCCGCGGCCAGCACGTCCAGCACGGGCGGAATGCTGGGCGTCTCCGTTCGTCCCCGTCCCAGCCATTCGTCGCGCAGCCAGCACAGCGACAGCGCCGAGGGGACGGGGTCCGGGCCGGGGGCGAGCAACGGCCAGCCGGTGGGCGAGATCACCGCCGCCGACAGGCCGGACGGCCCGCCGAGCGCTTTCTGCGGCCCGAGGACGGCCGCATCCACCTCCGCTGGAATCGCCACGGCGCCGACGGTCGCCACCGCATCCACGGCGATCAGGGCCCCATGCCGGTGGGCGACCGCGACCAGCTCGGGCAGCGGGTGCAGCACGCCGGTGATCGCCTCGCCGTGAGCGAGGAACACCGTGTCGAACTCGGGATGGTGCGACAGAGCCCCGTCCAGCGCGGCCGGAGACAGGGCGCAGCCGGCCGGCGCCTCCAACGACTCGCAGACGCCCCCATACCCGCGCAGCCAGGCCTCGAAGCCGTGGCCGTAGCGGCTCGACACCACGTTGAGCACCCGACGCCCGGCGCCGGCCAGCTCGCGCGCCAGCGATTGGAGGGCGACGGTCGCCTCGGCGAACACCGGCAGCGCCACCGCCTCCGGGCCGACCAGGCGGCCGAACTCGTCGGCCAGGGCGGCGACGCGCTCCGGCGTGATCTCGCTGCGGGACAACTCCGACCAGGCGCTCATGCGGCGCGCTCCTCTCCCCGCCCGGCCCCGGCTCGGCGGCGGCGCGACCAGGCGAACACGATTCCCGCCGCCGCGAACAGCAGCAGGGTGAAGCCGAACACGGCCGTCGTGGCCGCGTAGACCTTGGGCGTGGTCCCGTAGTTCAGGCTGCTGTACAGGTACACGGCCAGGGTGGACACGTCCGGGGTGGAAAGGAACGTGGCCACCACCAGGTTGTCGAAGGCCAGGGTGAACGACAGGATCGCCCCGATGGCGATCGCCGGCGCCAGCTGGGGCATCACCACCGTGGTCGCGACCTGCACATCGGTGGCGCCCAGGTCACGGGCGGCCTCCTCGATGTCGCGCCGGAGAGTGACGGCCCCGGCCCGGACCACGAAGGCGACCAGGGCGATGGCCAGCGGAGTGAGCGCCACCACGAACGTGCCGAACCCCAGTGGCACCTGCACCACCGAGGTCAGCTGCAGAAACGACACGGCGATGACCACCTCCGGCACGATCAGCAGCAGCGCCACCAGCCCCGACAGCGTCCGCCGCACCCAGGCGGAGGGATGCCGCACCAGCGCGTACCCAAGCGCCGATCCCAGCACCGTCGCGATCGCCATCACACACACGGCGACCTGGAAACCGCTCACGATGCTGGCGCGCAGCGAGTCGTCGGCCCAGGCGGCCGCATACGCCCCCAGGCTGAAGCCGGTGAAGCGGGCCGTCTGCCGGCCGCCCACCCCCGGGTTGAACGAGTAGGCGACCGACAGCAGCAGCGGCGCGTACAGGAAGAGCAGCGCGGCGCCGACGACGATCCAGTTCCCCGCGCCCAGGCGCCCCGCCCGGCGGCTGCGCGCGCTCACGACGCCACCTCGTCGAATCCGCGGGTGAACCGCAGCAGCACCGCCACCAGCACGCCCACCGCCACCATGATCGCCACCGCGATCGCCGAGCCGAACGCGTAGTTCTGCGAGCGCAGGTACTCCGTCTGCACCAGCTGGCCCAGGAACAGCCCGCGTCCCGCCCCCAGAATCTGCGGGATGACCAGCTCGCCGAGCATGGGCACCGCGGTCAGCATCGCCGCGGTGGCGATGCCGGGTCGCGCCAGGGGCAGGGTCACCGTGAAGAACCGGCGCACCGGACCAGCGCCCAGATCGCCAGCCGCGTCGAGCACGGAGGTCGGGATGCGCCGCAGCACCAGGAACAGCGGCAGGATCGCGATGGGCAGGTACCCGTACACCATCCCGATGACGATCGCGCGCGGGGTGCCGAGCAGTTCCAGGCCGCCGGCGCCGAACAGCCGGGCGACCCACACCACCGGCCCGTCCGCACCCAGCAGCACTTGCCACGACAGCACCCGGATGAGAAAACTGGAAAAGTACGGCACCAGCACCAGCACCAGCAATACCGTCCGCACCCGCCCCCGGGAGCGCGCGATGACGTACGCCACCGGCAGAGCGAGAACGATGGCGATCGCGCTCGACACCAGCGCGGAGACGACCGTGAGCCCGAAGGCGTTGAGGTAGATGCCGCTGGCGAGCCGCCCGTAGTTGTCGAGGGTGAGGCCGGGGCCGACCGATCCGAAACCGGGCTGGTGGAACGAAGCCACCACGGTGGTCGCCAGCGGGGCCAGGAAGAACGCCGCCAGCCACAGGCCGGGCACCGCCGCCAGGAGCGACAGCAGCACCGGACGTCGGCGCGCGCTCATGCCGTCCGGCCCCCGTCGTCTTCCGCAGCCGGGTACAGGTGGAGGTCGACGGCGTCCCAGTCGAGCGCGCCGCGCGCCCCGACGGCGGGCAGGGCGCGCTGCGTCCCCCGCGACCAGCGCACCTCCCAGTCGCGGCCGGCGGCATCGCGCGCCACGACCTCCGCGTCGGCGCCGAGATCGATCACGCGAGTCACGGTCGCCTCGACCCGGCCGGTGTCGGTCCAGCGGAGCCGCTCCGGGCGGACCATCGCCCAGACCTCTGCACCGGCGTGCACCCCGGGATGGACGCTGTGGCTCTCCCAGCGGGCGCCGGCGCCACCGGCATCATCGGCACCGCCATCCGGCTCCACCGCGGCCCCGCCGGCGTCGAACGCCACCACGCGCGCCCGCACCCGGTTCTGCCGCCCCACGAAGCCGGCCACCCACGCCGTCGCCGGGTCGTCGTAGAGCCGGGAGGGGGTGCCCTCCTGCTCGATGCGGCCGTCGTGGAGCACCGCCACCCGGTCGGCAAGGGCGAAGGCCTCCTCCTGGTCGTGGGTGACGAACATGAACGTGGTGCCCAGGCGCTCGTGGATGCGGCGCAGCTCGCCCTGCACGTCCTGCCGCAGCTTGCGGTCGAGGGCGGCCAGCGGCTCGTCGAGCAGCAGCACGCTGGGGGTGTTGGCCAGCGCCCGGGCCAGCGCCACCCGCTGGCGCTGGCCCCCGGCCCGCTGCGCCGGGTAGCGGTCGGCGACCGGGCCCAGGCGGACGAGGTCGAGGAGCCGGCCGACGGTCTCATCCCGTTCCGCCCGCGGACGGCCATGGACGCGGGGGCCGTAGGCGATGTTGGCCCGCACGGTGAGGTGCGGGAACAGCGCGTAGTCCTGGAACACCGTGTTCGCATCGCGCCGCCGGGCGGGAACAGCGCTCACGTCACGGCCGCCGAAGAGCACCCGGCCCGCGTCCTGGCGCTCGAGGCCCGCCACGATGCGCATGAGCGTGGTCTTGCCGCCGCCGCTGGGTCCCAGCAGGGCGACGAACTCGCCGGCGGAGATCTCCAGGTCCACCGCATCGAGGGCCAGCGTCTCGCCGAAGCGCTTGGTGACGCCGCGGACGGACACCGCCGTGCCCCGGCCGGCGGTCGCCGTGGGCAGGGGTCGGGACGAGGATTCAGGCACCAGACCAACCTAGGCCGGATTCGCGCCGAACGGCGAGTCGATGAAGGCTGATGTCGTCGCGCCCGCACCATCCCGCCCAATTAGGCTGGGCGCATGACCGCAATCCAGCCCATCGCCTCTTCCTCCTGGGGACGCCTCCGCGCCCTCCGTCCCCGTCTGGCCGATGTCTTCACCGCCCCGAACGCGATCTCGGTCGCCGGGTTCGTGCTGGTGCTCTCGGGCACGTCGCGCATCCGCACCCCGCGCGGGCTGACCAGCGTCGTGCTGGGCCGGGCCTCCGACCTGATCGACGGCACGGTCGCCCGGGCCACGGGCGCGACCAGCGACTTCGGCGCCGCTCTCGACGCCGGTCTGGACAAGCTCGGGATGGCCGCCATCCTGACCAGCGCCTTCCGGCAGCGGTGCCTGCCGCGTCCGGCGCTGCTCGGGGTGGTCGTCCACAACGCGCTGAACGCCGGCGCCACCCTGCTGCAGCAGCGGCGCCGGCCCGACCGCACCCTCCGCCCCACCGTGACCGGCAAGCTGTCGATGTTCGCCGAGAACATCGGGGTGCTCGCCTACGTCGCGGCCAACCTCGACTCGGAATCGGTGCCGGATGGCGTCCGCCGCGCCTGCGCTGCGCTCGGGATGGTCGGCACAACGCTCGGCATCGCGGGCGGGCTCGCCGCGGCGGCGCAGTACTTCCACCGGGCGCTCGGCGCGCCCTCCGGGGACCGCCGTTCGGCCTGAGCGCGCGGGTACCCTGAGATCATGCCGAAGCGCCCCGAACAGCACACCGAGGTCGAGCGGAAATACGACGTCCCGGCGGACGCGGCCCTGCCCGACCTCGTGGCGGCCGGACTGTTCCCGGGCAGCACCCGAGCCGTCGAGCTCCTGGACGCGACCTACTACGACACCGACGACCGCAGCCTGTTCGCCCACCGGGTGGTGCTGCGCCGCCGCTCCGGCGGACACGACGCCGGCTGGCATGTGAAGAGCCCGTCTGGGCGGGGCCGCAACGAGTTCCGCTGGCCGCTGGGACGAGGACGCGCGGTGCCGGCGGCGGTCCGCGCAGAGCTGAAGCCCCTCATCGACGACCACGAGCTGAAGCCGCTGGCCCGGGTGCGCACCACCCGCACCGTCGTCACGGTGCAGGACGCCGCCGGGACGCCCCAGGTGGAGATCTGCGACGACCTGGTCGAGACCGACGACCTGCGCCGCGGTACCTCCGCCAGCTGGCGGGAGTGGGAGGCCGAGGTCTCCGAGGGCATCCCCGCCGAAGAGGCGACCCGTCTGCTCGACCGGATCGAGTCAGCGCTGCTCGCCCACGGCGCGCAGCCGTCCGTCTCCGCGTCGAAGCTGGCCCGGGCCATCGGGGAGACGCCGGTTCCCGCCGCTCCCCCAGCCGCTCCCGACGCTGCAGCGATATCCGACCCCGACCCGGCGGCGCTGTCGGCCGCCGCCGCGCTCGGCCCCGCGGTCCAGGAGATCGCCACCCGACTGCTGCGCAGCGAGGAGGGAGTGCGCCGCGACGCCGAGGACGCCGTCCATCAGGCCCGCGTGCAGGTGCGCACGCTGCGCAGCCTGCTGCACGTCTACCGGCCGCTGTTTCGCGACCGCGACGTGGAGCGGCTCGACACCAGGCTCAAGAGATTCGGCCGCCGACTCGGTGAGGCCCGCGACGCCGAGGTGCGGGCCCGCTTCCTGCGCACTCGGCTCGACGAGCTGGGGGAGCTGGGGCAGGTCCCCTCGGAGGCGCTGCAGACACGGCTGGATGCCGGCAGCGGGTGGAAGGTGTACCAGCAGCACCATCGCCGACTGGTCAAGCAGCTCGACTCGCGGTCGACGGCCCGCCTGCGCGCGGCGCTCGAAGAGCTCATCACCGCTCCCCCGTTCGCGGCCGCCGCCGTGCAGCGGGCCGATCTGGTGCTGCCGCCCTGTCTGCGCGCGGCGCTCGGCGAGCTGGAGCGCGCCACCACCGAGCTGGAGGCGCACGCCGGCTCTGAGGAGCACCTGCACGCGGTGCGCAAGGCCGCCCGCCGCCTGCGGTACGGGGCGACGGCGCTCAAAGGCTGCGGGCTGCTCCCGGCGGAGGCGCTGAAGGCGCTGATCTCCGCCAGCAAGCAGCTGCAGGATGCCCTGGGCGACCACCGCGACGACGTGCTGCTGGCCGAGCGGGTCGAGGGGTTCCTGGCCGATACCGCGGACCCGGCCGACGCCGCCGTGCTGACGCGCCTGCGCGATCACGCCCGCGAGCGCGCCGCCGCCGAGCTGCTCGACTTCGAGCCCCAGCTGCGCGCCGTGTTCTCGGCGGCCCGCAGCCTCCTCGCCCGGTGGGCTGGATGACGGCGGGTCGCGTCGCGGTGCGCTGCCGACCAGGCTGGACCGCATGATCGACGACCCCTACCGCGACGCCCTCGCCCCCGGCTGGCAGCGGCGGGGTGCGATCGAGCCGAGGCCGGTGCCGGCCCGCCTCGGGACGGTGTTCGAGGATGCCGCCGGCTGGGTGGGCGCCGTGGTCGGGTTCGAGGCGGGCGCGATGCGCCTCGAAGACCGGCACGGGGCGACCCGGCTGATGCCGCTGGGCGGCGGCTACCTCATCGACGGCCAGCCTGTGATCGCGGTGCGTCCCCCAGCAGCGCCCCCCGCACCGCCGCGGAGCCGAAGCACCGCCTCCGGGTCGCGGCCCGTAGAGCTGCAGCGCGCCCGGGTGGCGCGGACCAGCCGCATCTGGGTCGAGGGCACCCACGACGCCGAGCTGGTGGAGCGCATCTGGGGCGACGATCTGCGCTACGAGGGGGTGGTCGTGGAGCCGATCGGCGGCGTCGACCGCCTGGCGGAGCGGCTGGCCGTCTTCGGCCCCGCCCCGCGGCAGCGGGTGGGCATGCTGGTCGACCACCTGCTGCCGGGCACCAAGGAGTCGCGCCTGGCCGAGGATGCCGCCCGCGGCGTGGTCCCCGGGTCGCTGCTGGTGGTGGGGCACCCGTACATCGACGTCTGGCAGGCGGTGCGCCCGGAGCGGCTGGGCATCCCGGCCTGGCCCCGCATCCCGCGCGGCGTGGAGTGGAAGGTGGGCATCTGCCGCGCCTTCGACTGGCCGGCGGAGACGCAGGAGGACATCCACAACGCCTGGCGGCGCATCCTGGGCCACGTCCACCGGTTGACCGACCTGCAGCCGGAGTTCGCGGGGCGGGTGGAGGAGCTCATCGACTTCGTGACCGCCGCCTGACGCGCGCCTACGCCCCGAACAGCAGCCCGAGCCCGTAGGTGATCGCGGCCGCCCCGTAGCCGATGCCGAGCTGCCGCAGGGCCCGCCGCAGCGGCGACGAGCCGGACAGCAGCCCCACCAGCGCACCGGTCACCAGCAGCCCCAGCCCGACCAGGACGACGGCCGTCACCATGGCGGCATCCCGCGGCCAGCCGAACAGGAACGGCAGGATGGGGATGACGGCGCCGACCGCGAAGCACAGGAAGCTCGACAGCCCGGCCCGGAATCCCGTGCCCACCACCGCAGTGGTATCGGCCTCCGTCGGCGACCGGCGCCCCGAGTCCCGGCCCGGGTTGCGGCCGGCGTGGGCCTCGGCGATTCGCTGCTGCGCCCGGCGGTCGGCCTCGGCCGGATCCATGCCGCGGGAGCGATAGACGAGGGCCAGCTCATTGGCGTTCACATCGAGATCGGGCAGGACGTCGTCGGCCTCCCCGGGCAGCGACGCCGCGATGAGTTCGCGCTGCGACGACACCGAGACGTATTCTCCGGCAGCCATGGACAGGGCGCCGCCCAGCAGCCCGGACACCCCGCTGAGCAGGATGACCGCCGGCGTTGCGCCCCCGGCGGAGACGCCGACCACCAGCGACAGGTTGCTGATGAGCCCGTCGTTGGCGCCGAACACCGCCGCCCGGAACCCGCCCGCCAGCTTGGTGCGACCGCTGGCGGCCAGCCCGCGCACGACCTCCTCGTGGATGCGCTCGTCGGCGGCCATCTGCGGGGTCGCATCCTGCTCGTGCGAGTAGGGCGAGCGCGACTCGCCGCGCTGGGCGAGGATGAGCACGAACACCGAGCCGAACCGGCGCGCGAGCCACCCGAATACGCGGGTGGGGAGGCTGATGCGGGGCGTGCCGACGTGGGGGCCGAGCAGGGTGCGCCAGTGGTCGGCGTGGCGGCCCTCCGCGTCGGCGAGCCGCAGCAGGATGTCGCGCTCGCCGCCGGGGCTGCGCTGGGCGGCGATGTCCCGGTAGATGCTCGCCTCGGCGAGTTCATCGGCGAGATAGCGCCGCCACCGGCGGATCTGCCGGTGGGTGGGAGTCTGAGCTGGCATCCGGACTATGGTAGTCGCCGCGTCACTGGATGAGAGTCCCGACCAGGTAGCTCATCACCAGCGTGCCGACACCGAGGGCGAGCGAACGCGCCAGCACGCGCGCCGCGCTGGTCTTGCCCGCCCGGGCCGTGACGATCCCGGCCACGGTCAGCGAGAGCATCACGGCCAGCAGCACGGCCCAGGTCTCGAGGTGGGCCGGGAGCAGCCAGGTCACGAGCAGCGGCACGATCCCGCCGATCCCGTAGGCGATGGCTCCGCCGATCCCGGCGACGACGCTCTCCCTCCGGGTGGGGATGTGGACGATGCCGTGCTCGGTCTCCAGCTGCGCCTGCAGGGCGTCGCGGGCGGACAGCTGCTGGGCGACGGCCAGGGCCGTGTCGGGCTCCAGCCCTTTCTGCTCGTAGTAGCGAGCCAGGTCCTGAAGCTCCTCGTCGGGCTTGGCGGCGAGTTCGCGGCGCTCCTCCTCGATGATGGCGAGGTCCGCTTCCCGGCCGAGCTCGGCCTCCGACCACTCGGTGCCCGCGGTGGCCAGCATCCCGACGAAGATCGTGGTGGTCGCGACCAGCAACAGCATCCGGTCGTTCGCGTTCGCCCCGGAGAACCCCTCCAGGACGCCCCCGGTGGCGATGATGCCCTCGTTGACGATGATGCTCCAGCTGCGCAGCTCCCGAGGCTCCGGCCGCAGGCTCCGCCAGCGCCCGGTGCGCTGCACACGCTCCGCCGGCCCCGTCTCTCGGCCCAGATCGATCACGCCATTTCCCCTGCCCGCTGCCGTCCGTCATCCCTCGCCCGGTTCGACCGCCGGTCGAGGGCGTTCAGGCAATTCTAGGATGACGCGCAGGCCGCCGCCGAGCGTCACTTGCCGCTGTAGACGGGGAACGCGGCGCTCTCGCCGTAGTCGGTCGCCACGAGGGCGCGCAGTGCATCCATGTCTGCCTCGCCGATCTCGAAGTCGAGCTGCGCGTTGCTGCGCATGTGCGCGGGGTTGGCGGTCTTGGGCAGGGAGACGGCACCGAGCTGAAGCGTGTACCGGATGCATAGCTGCGGCACGCTCACCCCGTATGCGGCCGCCAGCTCGGCAACCTGCCGGTTGCCCAGAATCTCGCCGTGGGCGATCGGCGAATACGCCTCGATACACATGTTCCGCTGCTGGCAATACTCGATCAGGTCAGTGGGCGTGTTGCCGGGGTGGACGAGGATCTGGTTGACATGCGGGGCGACCGTACCGCGCTCGAGGATGTTGTCGAGATCGGTCGGCAAGAAGTTCGAGACGCCGATGGCGCGGATCTTGCCCGCCCGGTGCGCCGCTTCGAGCGCCATCCAGGCGGCGAGGTTGCCGTCGGCGTAGTCGCCGCCGCGGAAGTCCCCCCATGGCTGCGGGGCGTGGATGAGCATCAGGTCGACGTATTCGAGCCCGAGCCGGTCGAGGGACGCGTCGATCGCGGCGGCGGCCAGGTCGTGGTCCTTGATCTCGGCGGCAAGCTTGGTGGAGACGAACAGTTCGTCACGCGGCACGCCCGCGGCGCGCACCCCCTCGCCGACGCCGCGCTCGTTGCCGTAGGCCTGGGCGGTGTCGATGTTGCGGTAGCCGATCTCGATGGCGGCGCGGACCGCCTCGGCGGCCTCGGCGTCGGGGATGAGCCAGGTGCCGAGCCCGAGCTTGGGGATGACCACGCCGTTGGCGAGGGCGAGGGTTTCAGTGAGGATGCTCATGCGCGGTCTCCGTTTCGGGGCAACTGGCCGTACGCCTCGTCCGTGACGGGGTCGAGCCATTCGGTGGTGACATTCTCTCCCGGTGCGATGAACGCGACATGGGAGAACCACGTGTCGGCCTTGGCACCGTGCCAGTGCTTGACGCCGGCCGGCACCCGGATCGCGGTGCCGGGTACCAGGCTGACCGCATCCTCGCCCTCGGCCTGGTACCACCCGGCCCCGGCGGTGCACAGCAGAATCTGGTCGCCGCCGCCCTGCTCGCCGTGGTGGATGTGCCAGTGGTTGCGGCACCCGGGCTCGAACGTCACGTTGGACACCGGCACGCTCCCGTCCGTGAGCGGAGCGAGGTAGCTCTGCCCGGTGAAGTACACGGCGTAGGCGGCATTGGGCTCCCCGAGCGGGAACATCTGTGCAAAGGGGTCACCAGCCGTCGGAGCGACCGCATCCTCATCCGATCCCGTATCGTCCTCCCGGTCCTCGCCCTCGACAACGCGCTTCAGCACGGCAGCTGCACCCATCCCGTTCGGCCAGCCGGCATAGAATGCCAGCTGCAACATGGCCTCCTGCAGCTCGGGGTCGGTGACGCCGTTGCGGCGCGCGTACGCGAGGTGGAATTCGAGCTGCTCGGTCTTCCCGAGCGCAGCCAGGGCGGCGACGGTGACGAGGCTGCGGTCGCGCTTCGAGAGTCCGACGCGCTCCCACACCTCGTCGAAGAGCACCCGGTCGGTGTAGTGCACCAGTCCGGGCGCAAAATCGCCGAATGCGTTCTTCCCGCCCTGCCAGCCCCCACCTGCGGTGTTCCGAATCTCCGTCGCTTCGCTCTCCGTCGCCGTCGCTTCGCTCTCCGTCATCGTCGGTCTCCTCATATGCGAACGCTGCCGCTGCCTGTCGAACTTCTGCCTCTGAGGCTTCCCGGTCCGCGCCCGCCCCGGAAGCCCCTGGCGGGGGGTGTACTGGCAGAACATCCCACGCGGGCACCTGCCGCCGTAGCGTGGAGACCATGGCGGCGAGGGCAGGCAACACGGACGGGCAGGATGAGGCGCGCGCGTTCCTCATGTCCCGCCGCGCGAAGCTCGGCCCGCGCCAGGCCGGGATCGCCGCGTCTGGGCCCCGCCGCGTGCCGGGGCTGCGGCGCAGCGAGGTCGCGATGCTCGCCGACGTGAGCGTCGAGTACTACGCCAAGATCGAGCGCGGTCGCCTCGCCGGCGTCTCCGACGCGGTGCTGGAGGCGGTCGCCCGGGCCTTGCAGCTCGACGACGCCGAGCGGGAGTACCTGTTCGAACTCGCCCGCACGGCCCATGGCGGCCCCGAGCCGGTGCGACGGCAGGCGCGGGGATGGACCCCGCGGGCCTCGCTGATCTGGACGCTGGATGCGATCACCGCCGGTCCCGCGTTCGTGCGCAACGGGCGCATGGACATCCTCGCCACCAATGCCCTCGCCGCGGCGTTCTACGACCAGGTGTTCGACGGCCCCGGCCAGGGCAACCTGGCCCGGTTCCAGTTTCTCGACGACCGCGCCCGCGACTTCTATGCCGATTGGAGCACGGCGGCGAACATCGTGGTCGCGATCCTGCGCACCGAGGCCGGCCGGGCCCCGCGCGACGCGCAGCTCCACGACCTCATCGGGGAGCTCTCCACCCACTCCGACGAGTTCCGCGTCCGCTGGGGCGCCCACAACGTCCGCCGCCACGGCAACGGCACCAAGCACTTCCATCATCACCTCGTCGGCGAGATCGCCCTCAGCTATGAGGGCATGGAGCTCACCAGCGATCCGGGGTTGTCGCTGCTGGTCTATACCGCCGAGCCGGGCTCCGTCAGCCGGGCCCGCCTGGACCTTCTCGCCGGCTCAGCCGCCGGGTCGGCGAGCGCGGAATAGAACCGCCCGGCACGTTCGCACACCGGTCCGCATCAGGGAAGTCACGGGGAGATACACTCGCAGCACACTCAAGGGGAGGATGCCCATGTACAGCGAGGTCTCGATACCCCCGGTCGAGCAGCGCACCACGGAGGCGCAGGCGGAGCTCGGCCGCGCCGCCCGTAGCGACCTGCCGCGGTCGGCCGCCCGCGACTGCACGATCACCGACCGCGATCCGATCGCGCTGCTGGAGCAGCAGGACGCCACCCGTCTCGCCGACCTCGTCCCGCTGCGATACGCCCGCATGAACGTCGACCCCTTCCGCTTCTACCGCGGCACGGCCCTGCTGATGGCCCACGATCTGGAGCACCAGCCCACCACCGGGGTCGAGCTGATCAGCTGCGGCGACGCGCATCTGAGCAACTTCGGCTTCTATGCCTCCCCCGAGCGCAACCTGGTGTTCGATCTCAACGACTTCGACGAGTCCGCCCCCGCCCCCTGGGAGTGGGATGTGAAGCGCCTGGCGACCAGTTGCGTGCTCGCCGCCCGCCAGTCGGGGGCGGGCCGGAAGGAGACCGAGACGATCGCCCGCGATGTGGTCGCCACCTACCGGCAGGTCCTGCGCCGCCTGTCCCAGACCTCTCTGCTGGATCGCTACTACCTGTCGGTCCGCGACGACACCCTGACCGGCCGGCTCTCCAAGGGGAATCAGGCCCTCCTGGCGCGCGTCACCAAGAAGGCCCGCAAGCGCACCTCTGCGCAGGCGGCCCGGAAGCTCCTGATCGAGGATGCCGACGGCGCCCTCCGCTTCCGCGAGGACCCGCCGGTGCTCGCCCACATCAGCGACGACCTGCGGGCCACGGTGGAGCACCTCTACCGCGACTACCTGGAGACGACCCGCCCCGACATCGCCATGCTGCTGTCGAACTGCCGCATCATCGACGTCGCCCGCCGCGTGGTCGGGGTGGGGTCGGTGGGGACCCGCTGCTACGTCCTCGCCCTCCTCGATCCGTCCGGGGCGCCGCTGATCTTGCAGGTGAAGGAGGCGCCGGCGTCCGTACTGCTGCAGCATCACCCGCACCACGTGCTGCCGCGACGCCGGCTGCTGTCCATCCGCATCCCCGAGGGGCGCCGGGTGGTGACCTGCCAGCAGATTCTGCAGTCGGTCTCGGACCCGTTCCTGGGCTGGCTGACCGTCCAGGGCCGCGACTTCTACGTGCGCCAGTTCCGCGATATGAAGGGCTCGTTCGACGTCGACGCCCTCGACGTGTCGCTGCTGCCCCGCTACGCGCGGGCCTGCGCCGCGATCCTGGCCCGGGGGCACTCCCAGAGCCCGGCCTGCGCCTGGATCGCCGGGTACCTCGGCAAGTCGACGTCGTTCGACCGGGCGGTCGCCGCCTGGAGCCTCGACTACGCCGACCAGGCCGAGCGCGACTTCGAGTCTCTGCACGAGGCGATCGCCTCCGGACGCGTGCCCGTCACCGAGTTCGCCTGACCGCCCGAGCCAGCGCCCATGATCGATGCCAACATCGTCGGGTCCGGCCCGAACGGCTTGGCCTGCGCCGTGGTGCTGGCCCGGTGCGGCTTGGAGGTGCAGGTGCACGAGCGGGCGGATCGGCCCGGCGGCGCGCTGCGCAGCCTCGACCTGACCGGTGCGGGATATCTGCAGGACCTCGGGCCCACCGTAATGCCGCTGGCCTACCGCTCACCGCTGCTGCGCCGCCTCGGCATCGTGGATGCGCTGCAGTGGTCGGCGCCGCCGCTCGCCTTCGCCCACCCGCTGCCGCACGGCCGCACCGTGCTCGGCTGGAGCGACCTGCAGCGCACCGCCGACGAGCTCGGCACCGACGGCCCCGGCTGGCGGCGCCTGTTCGAGCCGCTCACCCGCGACGTGGACGCGCTGGCAGAAGCGATCAGCTCCGTCCCCGCCCACCTGCAGCACGCCCCGCAGGCGGCCGAGCAGCTGCGTGCCGACGTCATCGGCTCGGTGCGCCGGGCCCGGCACCGGCCGCGCACCCCGGAGGGACGCGCCCTGCTGGCCGGGCTCGCCGCGCACATCCCCGCCAAGCCGTCATCGACCGTGGCTGCCCTCGGGGCGCTGGTGCTGGGCGCGTTCGCGCAGGCCGGCAGCTGGGCGACGCCGGTGGGCGGGGCCCGGAGGCTCGCCCAGGCCCTGGTCGCCGACCTGCTGGCGCACGGGGGCAAGCTCATCGTCTCGCATCCGGTGGACGGGCCCGCTGACCTGCCGCCGGCCCGTGCCACGTTCCTCGACACCGGGGTCGACTTCCTGGATCGCTTCGGCGGGGACGCCCTCCCGTCCGCCTACCGGCAGCGGCTGCACGACTTCGCCCCGGGCCCGGCGCTGGCCCGGGTGAGCTTCACCCTCGACGGACCGGTGCCCTGGGAGGACCCGCGGGTGTCCGCCGCCGCCGTGGTGCACGTGGGCGGTGCGGCGGAGGAGTTCGCCGCCGCCGGGGCGGAGCTCGACGCCGGGCTCGTCCCCGACGCTCCCGCGGTGGTGCTCGTGCAGTCGTCCGTGATCGACCCGAGTCGGGCCCCGGAGGGCAAGGCGTCGGTGGGCGCCTACGTGACGCTGCCCAACGGCTGCGAAGTCGACCCGACGCAGCCCGTGATCGACCAGATCGAGCGCTTCGCCCCCGGCTTCGGGCAGACCCTCATATCGGCCGCGCACATCGCCCCGCCGCGCTACGAGGCGCTGAACCCGAACTTCGTCGGCGGCGACGCCATGACCGGCGCCCTGACGCTCGGCCAGGTGCGGCACCGCCCGGTCCCCGGCCCGACGCCCTGGCGCACGCCGGTGCCGGGGCTGTACCTGTGCTCCGCTGCCGCAGCCCCCGGCCCGGGCGTCCACGGCATGGTCGGCTACCGGGCCGCGGCCTGCGCTCTGCGAGACCTGTTCGGGGTGCGGCTCGAGTCGGTCGCCGACGTCCCGGACTGACGGGGCTGAGCTGGGCGGCACCCGGTGCATACGCTGATCTGGTGAGCGAATCCGAGCAACCGCCGACATCCTGGCCAGCGACGGCCGAAGCCCTCCTGCGGTCCCGATTCCAGGCATTTCGTGGTCGGGATGCCGCCTGGCTGCTGGCATCGTGGCATCCGCGGACGCGTCCGTCCGAAGTGCGCTTCGATGACGACATCGTCTGGCGCGGCCTGCAGGTCGTCGACGTCGTGCGCGGAGGACCAGACGACACCGAGGGCATCGTCGAGTTCCGCGCCACATACGTCAGGCATGCCGGCGGAGCATCCAGCGCAGTTTCCCGGGGAGTGCAGCATGAGCGTTCACGCTTCGTGCGGGAGCACGGCAGGTGGCTCTACCTCGACGGCGACATCCTCAGCTGAGGTGCAGCCGCTGGGTCTTCTCAACGGTCTTTGTCTTCAAAGCGTCGATGCCGCTGCCCTCGGCGCACTCATGGCACATGTCACCCTTTTCTACAGCGGACGGCTCGGGTCTGATGTAGGAATACGTGACAGTTTTCGCTGTGATGTCCGCCGGCCCCGAGGCCTCAACGCATAGCCCGAACGCTCCCGCACATCGATCACCGCCGCGACGGCCCAGCTGGAATCCGATTCCGCACCGCAGCACCGATCTTCGCCTTCTCAGAAGCTCCGATCCGGACGATCAGTGTGCGCCAGCGTCCGCTCCCGCCTCACCATCACCCAGCACGACCCAGCCACCGGCCAGAACGTCATCATCCAGCAACCGAAGCCATAGTTGTGAGGCCGAACGAGAGCTGGGGGCCGCACCGGTCAGCGATCAATCCGGAACGGCAACGCGCCATACCGGCGCCCAACGAGGCGATCGTCACCCCGCCGTGCGCAGATCGAGGAGGCGTACGCCCGTGCGTTCGAAATCTTTGGTGTTGTGCGTGACCAGCGTCAGGTCGTGGACGATGTCCGTCGCAGCGATGAGGGCGTCCATTTCGGGAATGGGGTCGGAGACGTGCAGGCTGGCGGCCGTCCTCGCCGCGAATACATCGATGGGCGACACGGCCCCGGAGAAAAAGGCACTTCGAGCCAGACAGCGGCACAGCGGAGTACCCGGCGGTCAAGGGCCAGCGCCGCTCCGGGGCACAATAGAACGGATGACTTGCACCACCTCCCCCAGTTCGGCACCGGCGCTGCCTCGCACCGCCGCGGGCCCCGATCTGCTGGGTACGGTGCGCCTGCTCGCCGCCGCCACGCCGGACGCCGCGGCCATCATCGACCTCAGCACCGGAGCCACCACGACGTGGGCTGGCCTGCAGCGGGCGGCCGACGCGACCTCCCGGCAGCTCGCCGACCTCGGCGTCCGCCCGGGCGACCGGGTCGGGGTGCAGCTGCCCAACTGGGCCGAGTTCTTCGTCTTCTCGCTGGCGACCGTGCAGATGGGCGCGATCGTGGTCCCGATCCTGCCGGCGCTCGGGCCGCGCGAGGTGGGCCGCATGATCGCCGCCGCCGGGGTGCGGGTGCTCGCCTGCGCCGCATCCTTCCGCGGGCGCCGGCCGGCCGACGCGCTGCCGGATGCCGCCCAGCAGGCTGAGGACGCCGGCCTCGGCTGGCCGCTGCGGCACGTCCTGACCGTGCGCGGCGAAGCAGATCCCGCCCCCGATGGGCACTGGGAGACGCACGCCTGGACTCCAGCGGCCCCGACGTCCAGCCCCAGCCCAGCAGCGCCGTCGCCCGCATCCCCGCGGCCCGCGACCGCCCAGCCCACCGCCACATCTGCAT
>JBDNYM010000023.1:0-31131 GCA_047722305.1 Pseudoclavibacter sp.
GCCCCCGCCAACCCGCGTCCGCGCCCCGACCGTGGCGGCGAGGCCGATGACCAGCACCCCGAACGCCGAGCCGAGCTCGTACGCCGTCTCGGAGATCGCCGACTGCGCTCCGACCTGGTCCTCGTCAGCACCTGACACCACGTCGGTGTTCGTCAGCGTCTCCGCCACCCCGACGCCCAGGCCCACGCAGGCGAAGGCGACCGCCAACACCGGGGTGAAGGCGCCCAGCGCGCGCGATCCGAGCAGCGCCAGCACCAGGCAGCCGGCCGCCGACGCCCACATCCCGGCCGGGATCATCCACCACGTCTCGCGCACCGCTCGCGGCAGTGCGCCGGCGCCCAGGCCGGCGGCGACCGACACCACCACGGCGGGCACCGCCGTCACCACCAGGGCGAAGGCGGACATCCCGCTCCACTGGAAGACCTCCGACACCACGATGACCAGCCCGGCCAGGGCGAAGATGTCGGCGAAGTTGGCCCCGACCGCCGTTCGGAACCGCCGCCGGCCCAGCACCCGCAGATCGACCGCTGGACGGCCCGCATCGAGTTGCCGGCGCACGAACAGCGCCACCCCCGCCAGCCCGGCCGCGATCAGGACGACCGCCACCGCCCACCATGAGGTGGCCAGGCCGAGCACACCCGTACTCAGCAGCGCGATCCCCAGCGGCAGCACCGCCAGGCCCGCCCAGCTCACGCGCGCCGGGGCCCGCCGGCCCCGCAGTCGCAGCACCGGTCCACCGGCGATGAACGCCGCGCACAGCGGCACGTTGATGAAGAACGCCCCCCGCCACCAGCCGATGCCCACGAACCATGCGCCCAGCAGGGGGCCGGCCGCGGCGCCGACGGCGAACATGGCAGACCACCCCGCCACGGCGCGCGACCGGGCCGCCTCCGAGCTGAAGCGCTCCCGCAGCATCGCCAGGGTGCTGGGCCCGAGCGCGGCCGCGAACAGGCCCATCGCCGCC
This sequence comes from Pseudoclavibacter sp., assembly GCA_047722305.1. Lineage (GTDB taxonomy): Bacteria > Actinomycetota > Actinomycetes > Actinomycetales > Microbacteriaceae > JAKVJE01. The sequence goes on from JBDNYM010000023.1 coordinate 965, forward strand.
CGGCCCGCGATCATCTGCCACGGCGCCGTCGCCAGCCCCGCGAACAGGCTGGCGAGCCCGAACCCGGCGACGCCGACCGTCACCACCAGGCGCCGGCCCCAGCGGTCGGCGATCGCCCCCGCCGTCACCAGGAATCCCGCCAACACCACGGAATAGCTGTCGGCGATCGCGAGGGTCTGCGTCCCGGACGCGTGCAGCGCGTGTGCGACGACCGGCACGCATACGTACATCAGCGTGTTGTCGATGCTCGTGATGAGCGGCGGGATCAGCAGCACCACCGCCACCAGCCAGGATGCGCGCCGCGAACGAGGAGACGGGGAGACAGCCACCCCGCGATTGTACGTACGGAAGGGTGCGGTCCCGGCCGCCTGTCCTCCCACGACGCTCAGACAGCGCGGGTACCGTGAACGATGATCCGCCACCTCCCGCCCGGATCCCCGATCCGACCGCGAAGGACCCGCCGTGACGCTTGCGACCGTGCCCGAGACCACGCCGGCCCAGTCCCGGCGCACCCGGTGGCAGATCGCCGCCGCGGTCGCCATCGGCGTCGGCATCCAGCTGGTCGGGGCAGCGATCATCATCGGGTCGCTGCCGGTGCTGCTCGGCGACCGGTTCTGGCAGGTGGTGCGCGCCATCCAGCCCCTGCCGCTGATCAGCACCCCCACCCTGCTCAACGGGCTCATCCTGGTCATCCTGGGGCAGGGCATCCGGGAGCGCCGCCGGGCCGCCTACCTGCTGGTGCTGGCACTCCAGGCCCCTACGCTCGCCGTCGACGTCTGGATCGCGTTCTTCGCCGCGCGCCCGGCGGCGGCTCCGCCCGGCCCCGGCCACTGGGGCGAGCGCATCTTCCTGGAGATGCTCACCGCTCTTCTGCTCATCCTGGCCCTGGTGCTGCTGCGCGGGGTCTTCACGATGCGGCTGCCGCGCACCGCCCTGGCCAGCGGCGTGAGCGTGCTCACGGGGGGCCTCGTCGTCTCGGCGGCGCTCGGGATCACCCTGATCTGGCTCTTCCCGGGCGCAGTGGGCGTGGGTCGCGACCGCGTGGTCTGGGCCCTGCACGCCGCGGTCGGGACGGTGCCGTCCGGGATTCTGCTGCGCGAGCCCTGGTCGCGCCCGCCGGTGTGGACGCTGCACGCCGTGAACCTGGTCAGTTCGCTGGCGCTGCTGGTCGCCTTGGCCGTGTTCATCGGCGCCTCCCGCAGGCAGCAGGCCATGACTCCGGACGACGAACTCGGCATCCGCCGGCTGCTGCTGACGTCCCGGACCGCCGACTCCCTCGGCTACTTCGGCACGCGGCGAGAGAAGACGGTCGCCTTCGCCCCGGACCACCAGGCGGCCGTCAGCTATGCGGTGTTCCAGGGCGTCGCCCTCGCGGCCGGCGATCCGCTGGGCGCGCAGACCGACTGGCCGGCCGCTATCGCCGTCTGGCGGCGGGACTGCGAGCGCAACGGCTGGTCCACCGCGGTGCTGGGAGTCACCGAGGACGGCGCCCAGGCGTACCGCGCCGCCGGATTCCGGGTGTCGCGGCTGGGCGACGAGGCGGTGCTGCCGACCGACACCTTCGACCTCGATGACCAGCGGGTGGGGAGCGTGCGGCGCAGCCTGCGACGGCTGCGGCGCGCCGGGTACCGCTTCGATGTGCGACGGCAGGCCGACGTGGCTGCGGCTCGGCTCGCCGGGCTGGCCGCGTGCGCGGACAACTGGCGTCACGGTTCCCGCGAACGCGGGTTTTCCATGGCGCTGTCCCGGCTGGGGGATCCGTCCGACCCTGATCTGGTGGTGGCCTGCTGCTCTGACGCCGACGGCCGCCTCGTCGCCTTGCTGACGTTCGTGCCCTGGGGACGCGACGGCTTGAGCCTCGACCTCATGCGCCGTTCCCCCGACGCCGACAACGGGGCCGTGGATGCGACCATCGCCACGGTCGCCGCCTGGGCGAAGCAGGCGGGCATCGGCCGCATCTCCCTGAATTTCGCCATGTTCCGCGATCGTCTGGAACGCGGCGAGCATGTGGCGGCCACCCCCGCGGAGCGCTTCGACCGGCAGGTGATCCTGCTGCTGTCGCGATGGTGGCAGATCGCCAGCCTGCTGGAGGCGAACGAGAAGTTCGCCCCCGACTGGATGCGCCGCTACCAGTGCGTGCAGCCGGGCCTGTCGCTGATCCGGGTCGCCATCGCGGCCGGCATCGCCGAGGGGTTTCTGCCCGACATGTGGCGGCGCGCCCGCCGCCGGCGCCTGCAGGAGCGCCCCGCCGCTTTCGCCCGCCGGGTGGCCGCCCAGGAACGGCGTATCGATGCGGCGCAGCGAGCAGCCGCAATCGACTCCGCCCGGGTCGATCAGGGAGCGCGCTGGCGGCATCTGGACGCCCTGCCCGCCCGGTTGGCGCCCACCCACCGGCTGCCCGTGGGCTGGCCCGCACCGGTCTCCGGCGCCGATGCGGCCGAGCGCTTGGCCTCCTCGGACCAGCGGAACCTCATCGTCTGGGGACGCCTGGTATCGATCCGACGCCACGGAGGCGTCGTCTTCGCGACCCTGCGCTCGGAGGGCGAGAACCTGCAGCTGATGTTCGAGCGCGCGGTCGCAGCCGACTACGCCAGCGTGCGGCTGCTCGACCCCGGCGACACCGTACTGGTCGAAGGACGGCCCGGGACGAGCCACCGGGGCACGCCCGCCGTCCAGGTCGGGCGCTGGACGGTCCTGGCCAAGTGCCTGACCGCCTTCCCCCGCGGCGGGCGCCCCGGGCCCGGGGACGACCGGTGGGTGCGGCTGTCGCTGCTGCCCCGAGACCGCCAAGCCCTGCTCGCCCGCAGCGCCGTCCTCCGCGCGCTGCGCGAGCGCCTGCACGCGGAGCGCTTCGCCGAGGTGGAGACCCCGATGCTGCTGCAAGTGCAGGGCGGGGCCACCGCCCGTCCTTTCCGCACCCAGCTCAATGCCACCCACCAGCCGCTCACCCTCCGCATCGCCCCGGAACTCGCCCTGAAGCGCCTCGTAGCCGGCGGTCTGAACCGGATCTTCGAGCTCGGCCGAGACTTCCGCAACGAGGGCCTGGACCGGGTGCACTCGCCTGAGTTCACCGTGCTGGAGGCCTACGCGGCCGGCGAGGACGTCGCCGGGATGCGCGCCCTGGCCGAGCGGCTCGTCACGGCCGCCGCGGTGGCCGTGCACGGCGAAGCCGCGATCATCGATCGGGCCGGCGCCCGCATCCCCATCCCGACGCCGTGGCCGGTGCGCACCGTGCTCGACGCGCTCTCGGATGCCACCGGCATCCACCTCACCGCGCGCACATCCCCGGCCGAACTGGCCCGGCTCTGCGCCCAGTCGGGTCTGCCCGCGGCTCCTGCAGACGACGCGGACACGCTGATCGACCGCCTCTACAGCCACCTGGTCGAAGCGCAGACCGTCTCCCCCACCTTCTACGTCGGCTTCCCGGCCAGCGGCACCCCGCTCGCCGCCACCGACCCGCGGCACCCCGAGCTGGCGGCCCGCTGGGACCTGGTCGCCGGCGGCATGGAGATCGGCACCGGCTACACCGAGCTGACCGACCCGGTCGAGCAGCGCCGCCGGCTGGCCGTCCAGGCCTGGCAGGCCCAGCACGGCGACCCGGAGGCCATGGAATACGACGGCGACTTCGTGCGCGCGCTCGAATACGGTCTGCCGCCGCTGGGCGGACTCGGGCTCGGCGTCGACCGCATCGTCATGCTGCTCACCGGCCGCGACATCCGCGGCACCCTCGCCGAGGCGCTGGCCGACACCGCTCGGGTGCGCTGAAGCCCCCCGCTGCACGCCGAGGAGGGCGCCGCCGCCGCCGACCCCGTAGACTCGGCGCATGCCTACCACCCTGACCGTCGGAGACCGGCGCGTCTTCATCCGCAAGCTGGTCGTGCTCTTCGTCGCCACGATCCTGCTGGCCCCGCTGATCGTGTACAAGCTGATGCTGCCCGCCTACCTCTACGTGGGCGGCCTCGTCGGGCTGCACCTGGTCGTCTTCGCGGTCTACCTGTACCGCACGCCCTGGCGGGAGCTGTGGCGGGACAAGGCCGGGTTCGTCCTCCGGCTGGTCGCGGTGGTGTTCTTCATCTACCTGCTGACGCTGCTGCGCTTCGAGGGGGATGCGGCGGCCGTCCTGATCCAGATCGCCGTCGCGTTCGTCCTGCACGCCGGTATCATCTGCGGCCTGCATCTGCGCCGAGCGACCGCCTGAGTCCAACCGCTCGAAGCGCGGTTCGCGCGGCCCGCATGCATACATGCCGCCGAATTTCGGCCCATCGCCCAGGCGACCGGCTACGGTTGGCAGTCGGACCGCAGCACACCATCCCAGGAGGACACCCGCATGGCCGACAAGGACGTCGACAGACGCGCAGCAGACCTGTTCGTCGATTGCCTCGAGCGCGAGGGGGTGCATCAGGTCTTCGGCGTTCCCGGCGAAGAGAACATCCTGCTGGTCGACGCCATCGACCGTCACCGCGACATGGAGTTCATCGTCACCCGCCACGAGCAGGGGGCGGCGTTCATGGCCAACACGTACGGGCGGCTGACCGGCGAGCCCGGCGTCTGCATGGCCACCCTCGGCCCCGGCGCCCTGAACCTGGTGCTGCCCGTCGCCGACGCCAACGTCAACACCACCCCGCTGGTGGCCATCTCCGCCCAGGGCGGCACCGACCGCATCAACAAGGAGTCGCACCAGATCGTCGACCTGACCGGCGTGTTCGGCCCCATCACCGAGTGGTCCGGGACGCTGCTCTCGGCGCGCGCCATCCCCGAGATGGTGCGCCGCGCGTTCTCCCGGGCCAAGCGCAACCGCCCCGGGGCCACCTATCTGGCCGTCCCGCAGGACATCGAGGCCCAGCCTGCGCCCCCCGAGCTCGAACCGCTGCCGCTGACCCCCGCCTCGCACACCGTCCCGACGCAGAGCGACGTCCGCCACGCCGCCGACCTCATCGCCGGCGCCACCCACCCGGTCATCCTGGCCGGCGCCGGAGTCGCCCGTCTGCACGCTGAGCAGCAGGTGCTCGACCTGGCCGATCTGCTCGGGGTGCCGGTGGCCACCACCTTCGAGGGCAAGGGCGTCTTCAGCGACGCCCACCCCAGCGCCCTCGGCGTGGTCGGCTTCATGCGGCACGACTACGAGAACTTCGCTTTCGACCGTTCCGACCTCATCATCGCGATCGGCTTCTCCATCCAGCAGTTCGATCCGGTCAAGATCAATCCTCGCGGCGACAAGCGCATCGTGCACATCAACACGTTCACCGAGGACACCGATGCCCACTACTCGACCAGCGTCAACGTGGTCGCCGACATCGACGCCAGCCTCGACCTGCTCATCGCCGAGCTGCGCGGCCGGGACCTGCACTACGACACCGAGCCGGCCAAGATCCGCGACCTGCTGCACGCCGAATACGCCGAGGGCGAGGCCGACGACTCGTTCCCCCTCAACCCGCGGCGCATCGTCGCCGACACCCGCAAGGCCATGCCCGAGGACGGGATCGTCCTAGTCGACACCGGCGCCCTGAAGATGTGGATGGCCCGCCTGTACCCCACCTACCAGCCGAACACCTGCGTCATCGACAACGGCCTGTCCACCATGGGATGGACGCTGCCGGGTGCCATCGGGGCCGCCTACGCCCAGCCCGGACGGGTCATCCTGGCGGCGATGGGCGACGGCAGCTTCCTCATGAACGTGCAGGAGATCGAGACGGCCGTCCGCTGCGGGCAGCACCTGGTCATCCTGGTCTGGGTCGACGACTCGTACGGGCTCATCAAGTGGAAGATGGACATGGAGATCGGCCGCCACTCGGGCGTCGACTTCCAGAACCCCGACTTCCCCGCCCTGGCGCGCAGCTTCGGGGCCCACGGCTCCGAGGTCACCAGCGCCGACGAGCTGCTCCCCCTGCTGCAGCAGGCCATCGAAGCCCCCGGCGGCGTGCACATCATCGCCTGCCCGGTGGACTACTCGGAGAACATGCGCCTCATCGCCAAGCTGGGGGACACCCAGATCGAGTTCTGAGCCAGGCCGGTGGCGAACGCCGGGCGCACCACGTCGATAGACTGAGGGCGTCGGGACCGCGCATCGACGAGGAGAGCGCTATGACCAGCCACAACATCGAGAACTTCGCCATTCCGAAAGACCACCGGGCCCGCATCATCGCCGACCTGGGCGAAGACGCCGCCCTGAAGCGCTTCCAGACGCTGGAGCGCCTCACCTACGCGTACGCGCGGCGCTGGTCGCTGCGCATCCGCCAGGTCGCCGACAGCTCGAACATCTCGCTGTGCATCTACTGCACGGACCCGGGGCGTCGCGAGGCCGTCCTGAAGCTGCCGGTCGATCGCGAGTCCGGGCGCCGCGAGCACGCCGCCCTCGCCGCCTGGGGCAAGACCGGGGCGGCGCCCCGCGTGCTGCAGTTCGATCCGGTCAGCGGGGTCATCCTGATGGAGCGCCTGTTTCCCGGCCGCCAGGCGCAGGCCGCCGCGCCGGCGGAGATGGCCGAGCAGATCAACGACCTCGCCTCGCGCCTCCACAGCAGCGAGAGCGTCCCCCCGTCCGACCTCGACACCGTCGTCTTCCCGCCCCTGGCAGACCGGGTCGCGGCCCGCGTCGCGGAGGCCCATCGGCGCCTCGATGCCGGCCACACCAGCTGGTACAGCACGTTCTTCAAACCGGCAGACGCCCGCCGGGAGGAGCAGCGACTCACCGAGCTGATCGATGACGCCACCGCCAAGGCGCAGCACCTCCTGGAGCGCCAACGCCTCACCGCCCTGCTGCACGGCGACCTGCTCCCCCGCAACGTCCTCACCGCCGAGAAAGCCACCCTGCGCTGGATGGTCATCGACCCGCTTCCCGTCATCGGCGACCCGCATGCCGATGTGGCGCACTACTTCGCCGCTCAGGCCGGCCACGACCCCGCCGAGCTGATCGCCGCCCTCGCCGCCGATCCGCGTTGGGACGAGGCGACGCTGCGCGACTGGACGTACGTCTGGGCCGTGCTGTCCTACGACCCAGAGCTGCCGGCGGCCGCCCGCCAGCGCGCCTTCGTGGAGGCCGTGCGCGGCTGACGCCCGCGGGCTGACGCTCAGCCCGGGCGGCGCTCAGCACCGCCGGATAGACTCGGCACCGACACGGGGTGCCGCCGCCGGCGGCTGAGACCACACCCGTCGGACCTGATGCAGGCAATGCTGACGAAGGGATGTCATGACGGGCACCGCACGTACGCCGGGGCGCTTCACCGACGAGCTCTGGGCGTCCACCGCCCCCGAGCTGGAGGCCATCCACCGGCTGGAATTCCTCGATCTGCTCGGCTCCGGGCGCCTGAGCCCCGCCGACTTCCAGTTCTACATGTTCCAGGACACCCTCTACCTGCGCGGGTACGCCCAAGCGCTGGCGCTGCTGTCCGCCCGCAGCCCCAGCCCCGCCCTCGCCGCCGACTGGGCCGGGGCCGCCCGCACGGCCAGCATCGAAGAGACCCAGCTGCATCGCAGCGTCCTGCCCAACGGCCCCGACCTGCTGACGGACGCCGAGCGCGAGCCGTCCCCGGTGTGCCTGGGATACGCCTCGTACCTGGTCGCTCAGGCGGCGCGGGCCCCCTACGCGGTGGGTGCCGCCGCGGTGCTGCCCTGCTTCTGGGTCTACGCCGACGTGGCCGCCGGGCTCGCCGAGCAGGCCGGGAAGCTGCTGCAGCAGGACCCCGGCCATCCCTACGCCCAGTGGATCGCCGAGTACGACGGCGACGAGTTCCGCGAAGGCGTCGAGCGCGCCCGCGGCAACGTCGACCTCGCGGCCGCGGAGGCGTCGGATGTCGAGCGCGACGAGATGCGCCGCGCCTACCGCACCGCCACCTGCTACGAGTACCTCTTCTGGGACTCCGCCCTGCACCGGCGCCCCTGGCCCGACTTCTCCGCCGCAGCGGAGACCCGCTGACGGGCGCCACCGTCTACGGCCGGTTCCGCCTGGCCGTGCACCTCGAACTCGGGGCCTGCGACGACGCCTACGCCGGGCGCGGCTGAGCCAGATCGGCCGCCGCCAGCTGCCCGCAGGCACCGTCGATGTCCCGGCCGCGGGTATCGCGCAGCGTGGCGGCGATACCGGCCGCGCGGAGGCGGTCGATGAACACGTCGGTGGCCGCCGGCGTCGAGGAGGTCCACACCGACCCCGGAGTCGGGTTCAGCGGGATCGGGTTCACGTGCGCCCAGCCGCGGCCGCGCGCGTTGAGCTTCTCCGCCAGCAGGTCGGCGCGCCAGGGATGGTCGTTCATGTCCCGGATGAGCGCGTACTCGATCGAGACGCGCCGACCCGTCGCCTCGAAGTAGTCGTGCGCCGCATCCAGCGCCTGATCGACTTTCCAGTGCCGGTTGACCGGGATGAGGTCGTCGCGCAGCCCATCGTCCGGGGCGTGCAGCGACAGCGCCAGCCGCATCGGCAGTCCCTCCGCCGCCAGTCGGCGCATCGCCGGCACCAGCCCCACCGTCGACATGGTCAGATGCCGGGCCGACATCCCCATCCCCTCCGGGGCCGGGTCGACCATGCGGTGCACAGCGGCCAGCACGCGTCTGTAGTTGGCCATGGGCTCCCCCATGCCCATGAACACGATGTTGGTCACGCGCTCGCCGCCCTCGCCGCGCCGGCCGCCGCCCAGCTCGCCGGCGGCGATGGCCCGGTTGGCCGCGACCACCTGATCCACGATCTCCGCCGTCGACAAGTTGCGGCGCAGCCCGTTCTGCCCGGTGGCGCAGAACGGGCAGTTCATTCCGCAGCCGGCCTCGCTGGAGACGCACAGGGTGATGCGCGCCGGGTAGCGCATCAGCACCGACTCGACCAGGGCGCCGTCGAACAGCCGCCACAGGAACTTGACGGTGCGTCCGTCGTCGGCCACCAGCCGGCGCACCTCGGTGAGCAGCGGAGGGAACAGCCCCGCCACCAGCGCGTCCCGGTCGCGCGCCGGCAGGTCGGTCATCGCCGCCGCGTCAGATTCGAAGCGCGCGAAGTAGTGGGTCGAGAGCTGCTTGGCCCGGAACGCCGGCACGCCCAGAGCGGTCACGGCGGCCGTGCGCCCGGCCAGGTCGAGGTCCGCCAGATGGGTGCGCGGCTGGCCGTGCTTCGGCTCCCCGAACTGCAGCAGCGGGCGGCCGTCCGGGCCGACGCGCTGCACCCATCCCTCCGCCCGGGGCCGCGTCTGACGGACAGCAGGACGGGACGACGGGGACGTGATCTCTGGCATACCGGTATTCTTCCGCACTCCGAGCGGCGATGCTATGCTCGGCCCCATGAGAACACGCAGCGCAGGCTGGTGGCCGTCCGAGTGACGGCCCCGCACTGAGCGTTCATCCCCCCCTGCCGAGCCGCCGAGAAGCGGCTCGGTTTTCGCGTTCCCGGCGGTTGTCTCCGAAAGGAATCATCCATGACCGGAACCGAAACCGAACCGGACCGCGCCCCCGCCGACGCCCTACCGGACGCCCATCCGCGGCTGGCCCTGGGCCGCATCGCCCTCGCCAGCGGCGCCGGCACCGCGCTCGAGTTCTACGACTTCAGCCTCTACGCCACCGCCACGGCCCTGGTGTTCAACCAGGTGTTCTTCATCGTCAAAGACCCCTGGTTCGGCACGTTCATCGGCTTCGCGACGTTCGCCATCGGCTACTTCATGGCACCGCTGGGGGCCATCCTGTTCGGCCACCTCGGCGACCGCATCGGCCGCCGCCGGTCGCTGGTGCTGAGCTTCACCGTGATGGGCCTCGCCACCCTCGTCATGGGGCTGCTGCCCGACGCCCGCATGATCGGCGTCACCGCGCCCGTCCTGCTGCTGCTCCTCCGGCTGGTGCACGGCGTCTCGCGCGGCGGCGAAGTGGGTGGCGCCGCCCTCCTGGCCATCGAGCACGCCCCCAACGGCAAGCGGGGGCTGTACGGATCGTTCGTGGCGCTCGGGTCTCCGGTCGGGGCGGGACTGGCCACGCTGGCATTCATGCTGCTGCTGAACGGCATGGGGATGAACGCGATCGTCGCCGGCGGATGGAGGATCCCCTTCCTGGCCGGCGGCGTGCTGATCTTCGTCGGGCTCATCACCCGCCTGACCATCGACGAGACCCCCGTCTTCCTGCAGCTGCGCTCGGAGCAGAAGCTCGAGAAGCGGCCGCTGCTCGCCGTGCTGCGCGAGAACTGGAGGCGGGTGCTGCTCGCCGCCGGCGTGAACCTCGGGTTCAACGCGTTCACCTTCGTGCTGTTCTCGTTCCTGCTGTCGTACGGCTCCGAGCCGCCCAGCGCGCACGGGCTCGGGATCGACCGCAACACGCTGGTCCTGGCCACCCTGATCGGGTGCGTCCTGCACGCCGCCACGATCCTGGCCGCGAGTCTCCTGGCCGACCGCTTCGGAGCCAAGCGGATCATGCTGATCGGCGGGGTGCTGCTCGGCGCCTGGGCGTACCCCATGATGCTGATGTTCCGCACCGCCGATCCCACGCTCGCCTCGCTGGCCATGATCATCGGCTTCGCGTTCGGCGGGCTGTTCTTCGGCCCCATGCTGACCCTGTTCGCGCACCTGTTCACCCCGGCGCAGCGGTACTCGGGCATCGGCATCGGCTACCAGGTCGGCGCGGCGCTCGGCGGCGGCATCTCGCCGCTGATCGCCAACCGGCTCATCGCCGCGACCGGGTCGCCGCTGTCGGTGTCCGCCTACCTGACCATCATCATGGCGCTGAGCATCCTCTGCCTGGCGCTGCTGCCGGACGCGTACCACCCGCGCCGGCCGGTGACGGCGACCACGGCGGATTGAGGCCGCGGGGCCGACCGCTCATACCGGCCGGCCCCGCGCTCAGGACAGGAACACGATGTTGATCGTCCCCGCCGCCCAGGCGGCCAGCAGCGCGATCGCCACCAGCAGGGCGGCCCCGATCATCACCCACCAGTCGCCCGGGTGCAGGACGGACCGGTGCGACCAGGACCGCTGCTGCGTGCCGCCGAAGGCCCGCGCCTCCATCGCCGTGGCGAGCTTGCTGGAGCGCCGGATGGCGAGCACGAGCAGGGCGAACGACTGACCGAGCAGCCGGCTCAACCGGTTGCGGTCCCCGACCCCGCGCGATCGGCGCGCCGCCGCCAGGGCCACCCAGTCTTCCCGCAGCAGTCCGAACAGCCGCAGAGCGGCCAGCCCGCCCAGCACGAACCGCGCCGGCAGGCGCAGCACCTGCTCGAACGAGTCCGAGAGGTCCTTCGGGTCGATCTCGAAGGCCAGCGCCAGGCTCGCCACGATGATCACCAGGATGCGCACCCCGGTGGCGACGGCGAGCATGATCGAGAGATCGGTGATCTTGATCCAGCTCCACTCGAAGTAGACGCGGCCACCCGCGCGCCCGTACAGCAGCGTGGCAACGCCGCTCAGCGGAGCGATCGCCAGCAGCGCCCAGGTGCGCCGGAACACCACCCCGAACCGCACCCGCAGGGCGAGCAGGCCGATCGCCTCCAGCAGCAGCGCCCCCACGCTCGACACCAGGTCCAGCGAGGCCAGGATGCCGAGGCTGACGATCAGCAGGGCGATGACGCGCGCCGCCGGATTGACCTGGGCCAGCAGGCCGGCGCCCGGACGCTCCGGCGCGGCGGCATCCTCGGCCTCATCGCGGTGCGGATGGGTGCCCGTGTACGTGACCGGGCCGGTGGCGCTCATCGGTCCTCCTCGGCCGTCTCCGGCATTCCGGATGCTGCCGGCGGGCCGGACGCAGGCGCCCCGGCCTGGCCAGCGGCGGCATCCTCGGCATTCTCGACCGCGGCATCCGCGGCCGACTCCCCCAGCCGGATGCGGGTGGCGCCGAGGGCGCGCACCAGCTCGACGTCGTGGGAGATCACGCCCAGTGCGACGCCCGTGTCGCGCATCTGGGCCAGCAGGTCGGCCATCTCGCTCCAGGTGCGGAAGTCCTGCCCGTAGGTCGGCTCGTCCAGCACCATCACCTGCGGCTCGGCCGCCAGGATACTGCCCACCGACAGGCGCCGCTTCTCGCCGCCGGAGAGGGTGAACGGGTTCGCGTCGGCGAGATGATCGAGCCGCAGGCGCGCCAGCAGGTCGTCGACCAGACGCGAGACCGCTGCGGCGGGCAGACCGCGCAGCTGGGGGCCGAGCTCGAGCTCCTGGCGCACCGACGAGGTGAGCAGCTGGTGCTCCGGCTCCTGCAGCACCATGCCGATGCGGCCCATGAGCTCGCGTGAGCGCCACCTGATGGGCCCCGCCCCGGCCAGCCGGTCCGGGGTGAGATCGGGCGCGGCCTCGACCGTGCCCGCCACCGGCTCCAGCAGTCCGGCCAGCGTCAGGCCCACGGTGGTCTTGCCGGTGCCGTTGTGCCCGGTGATCGCCGTGATCTCGCCCTGGTTGAGCGACAGCGACACGTGTTCGATGACGGCGCGGCCACCGTGCCCGGCCGCCAGGTCCCGGCAGCGCAGCCGCCAGTCGCCCGGCGCCTGCTGCGGAGCCCGCGACGGCACAGCGGCGCCCGGCACCCAGACCCCGGCCGCCGCCAACTCGCCGCGGCGCGCCCCGATCACCGCCGCCGGCGACCCGTCGGCGACGATGCGCCCGCCGTCGAGCAGCAGCACCCGGCTCACCACCGGCAGCCAGATGTCGACGCGATGCTCGACCACGACCAGGGTGCAGCCGGTGTCGTCGGCGACCCGCTGCACCGCGTCGCGTACCTCCAGCACCCCGGCGGGGTCGAGGTTCGCGGTGGGCTCGTCCAGCAGCAGCACGCCCGGGTGCATCGCCAGCACCCCGGCCAACGCCAGGCGCTGCTTCTGCCCGCCGCTCAGCGCCTGCGTGGGATGGGCGAGCGGGATATCCCCCAGTCCCACCTCCTGCAGCGACCGGCGCACGCGCCCGCCGATCTCGCCGGCCGGCACCCCGAGGTTCTCGCAGCCGAACGCCACGTCGTCTCCCACGCGGGTGAGGATGACCTGCGAGTCGGGGTCCTGCAGCACCATGCCGACATGGCCCCGCACCCGCGTCGCCGGCCGGCCGTCCACGCGCAGCGAACCGGCGGTCTCGCCGTCCTCATCCCCGCCCAGCAGGCCGCAGATGCCGTGCAGCAGCGTGCTCTTGCCCGAGCCCGACAAGCCGAGCAGCAGCACGCGCTCCCCCGGATCGATGCCGAGGGTCACGTCTTTCAGCGCCCAGTCGCGGCGGCCGGCGTGACGCCAGCCCCACTCCCGCGCGGTGACCGTCCCGGGGCGCACGCAGGCCGGGACGTCAGACATCCCGCTGCACCTCGCGGCCGGAGGCGAACCGGGACAGAGCGCCCGTGCGGGCGATGCCGCGGTGCAGATACCACATCAGCAGCCCGGCGATCAGCGCGCCGGAGATGATGCTGGTCGCGAAGTACAGCAGGCCGTAGTTGCCGCTCGGGTCGATGCCCGCGAAGCCGGTGACGAAGCTGTACAGCGCGCAGGCCAGCCCGGCCAGGGCCCCCGAGAGCAGTGCCGAGTCGAGGCGCCAGCGGCGGTAGGCGAACACGGCGAAGCCGAGCTCGGCGCCCAGCCCCTGCACCAGCCCGATCGGGATGGCGCCGGCGCTGAACACGCCGCCGAGCAGCACCTCCAGCAGCGCCGCCACCAGCTCCGCGTACATGGCGGCACCGGGCTTGCGCACGATCAGGGCGGCCAGCGGACCGGCGAACAGCCACATCCCGTTCACGAGGCCGGGCAGGCCCGGGATCGGCTGCAGCAGCACGATCGGCACATTCGCCACCGCATCCCACCCCCAGAAGATCACGCCGGAGGCGACGCCGATGACGCTCGCGACCACGATGTCGACGACGCGCCAGCGCCAGCGGCTGACCGGACGGTCCTCCTCGTCGGGCTCGACGGGAGCGGATGAGGGGTGCGATGAAGGATCGATGGTGGACATGGAAATTGCCTCTCTGAGGATGCGGCCGGGCCCGGTGCGCAGCGCACGGACCCGCTCGGCGGCGCCGAGGGCCCGGCCAGGGGAAAAGGGATGGACGCGGGTGTTGCGGGCCTCAGCCCGCGAGGGCCGGCTGCGCCGGTGCGGCGGAGCTCTCGCCGGCCGGGGCCGGGGCGTGCTCGATGACGTCGGCGAACGTCCAGTCGTCCTGGTGGAACGCCTGCTCGAAGAACCGGTACTCCAGCTCGCAGCTGCGCAGGAAGCGCGCCTCGACCTCGTCCAGGCGCGCGGCGTCGGAGTGCTCGGCCTCCCGGTCGATGATGCGCTGCAGCGACACGGTGACGCTCTCCTCGCCGTCCAGCATCGGATCGGCGTAGAAGTCGATCCACGGCGCGAACGGGTTGTCCGCCCCGTTGCGCCCCTGCGCGACGAGCCTCCGGGCGACCTCGCCGTACACCCACGGGCAGGCCGTCATCGCGGCGGCCACGTCGATCAGGTCGCCCGTGCGGGCGGCGTTGTACATGTGCTCGTTGTACAGGTAGGTCGTGGGCGCCTGCGGGGCGTACCAGAGCGACTCGTACTCGACCCCGGCCACATCGCACAGCACGTGGTGCGGATGGATCTCGCTGTTCAGGATGAAGCCGATCTGGCCGTGGAAGAACGCGATGTCCTCCCGGTTCTCGCACTTCAGGATCGCGCTCGCATACACCTTCATGAAGGCGTTGAGGTAGTTGAAGTCCTGCTGCACGTAGAACACCAGCGCCGCTTTGGGCAGGCGTCCGTGGGCCAGGCCCTGGACGAACGGCTCCTTCTCGATCGTGTCGAGAATGGGTTGGGCGGTGGAGAACAGACGTGCGGAAAACGCAGTCATGGGAAACTCCCTTCGGTCGTGTCAACGACATCAGGTTCAATGGGTGTCATCTCAGTCATGTCCCAGCGGGAACATGACACCCCAGTCAGGTATTCAGTTGATTCGCTACGAGGCGGCGGACGCCGCGCTCGTGGGCCACGATACACCAGGGGAGGGTCGGGACGGCCGGGTGCGGGTCATGGGATGCGCGGCAGTAACGTTCCGGGTGACCGCAATCATTCAGCCGCTTCACAAGACGAAGACAGCGGCCATGCCAACTGCCCTAGATCATCCCCACGGCGAAGGCACCGATACTCGATAGGGCCTTACTTCCGCTTGTTTGCGCCGATCCTGGCTCCCCCGGTAGGACTCGAACCTACAACCCTTCGGTTAACAGCCGAATGCTCTGCCAATTGAGCTACAGGGGAATATTGGTTTTCCGTTGCTGCGCAACCCGGCTATCCTAGCGCAAAATCCGACTCCGCACGCACTCCCCGGCACCCGGCTCAGGCCATCGGCTGCAGCCGCCGCCGGTGGTCCTCGATCTCGGCGATCTCGCGCTGCATGGCGACGTAGTCCGCATCCCCCGGCCCGCCCGGGAACTGGGACAGCCGACGCAGCAGGGCGTGCTTCTGCTCCCCGAGCTGGTCGTCCAGCAGTCGCGCGCAGACGCCGTTCGCGTAGGCCGCGGTCTCCTCGTCCGACCCGGTGGCCAGCGGCAGGGTCGAGACGGCCAGCTGCTGGATCAGCGGCGTGTACTCCTCACCCGCCGCCTCCAGGACGTCCTGCAGCCGCACACCGGCGCCCCCGGCCAGCATCAGCTCGCGGACGTGGTCGAGGCGCTGGTTGTGCAGCGGCACCTGCAGCGACTCGCGCAGTAGATCGTCGCGCACCCGGCTCGGCACCTGCAGCCACACTTCCAGCACCTGCTGCTCCAGGCGCGAGCGGGGGTCGTTGCCGACGGTGTTCCCGATGGTCCACACGGCAGGCGCGGGATGGGCGACGGCCGCCTCCGGCCGCGGCGCGCGGACGGGCTCGGGACGGCCTCCCCCATCCCGATCCGACCGGGTCGACTGCCGCACGTAGGCGCGGGCCTCGGCCACGTCCACCCCGATCATCCCGGCCAGCCGCCGGGTGTAGCCGTCGAGCAGGGCCCGGTTGCGCATTCCGGCGACGATGGGCGCCCCGTTGCGCAGCGCCTGGGCGCGGCCCTCCACGGTGTCGAGGTCGTACCGGGAGACGATGTCGCGCAGCACGAACTCGAACAACGGCGTCTTGACGGTCAGCATCGCGCGGATCGCGGCGTCGCCCCGCTGCTGGCGCAGGTCGGACGGGTCGAGGCCGTCGGGTGCCAACGCCACGTAGGTCTGGGCGATGAAGCGGCGCTCCTGGGCGAACGCGCGCAAGGCGGCCTTGCGCCCCGCGTCGTCCGGGTCGAACGTGAAGATCACCTCGGCGGGCTGCGAGTTGTCGTCGCCAAGGATGCGGCGGATCACCTCGACATGCCCCTCCCCGAACGCCGTGCCGCAGGTCGCCACCGCGGTGTCGACGCCGGCGAGGTGGCACGCCATCACATCCGTGTACCCCTCCACCACGACCACCTGCCGGCGCTTCGCGATCGACCGCTTCGCCAGGTCCAGCCCATAGAGCACGTTCGCCTTGTGGTACAGCACCGTCTCGGGGGTGTTCAGGTATTTCGGGCCCTGGTCGTCGTCAGCCAACCGGCGCGCGCCGAACCCCACCGTCCGTCCCGTGACCTCGCGGATGGGCCAGATCAGCCGCCCCCGGAACCGGTCGTACACTCCCCGATTGCCACGGGTGACCAGTCCGGCCGCCAGCAGCTCATCATCGGTGAAGCCCTGCCCGTGCAGGTGCGAGCGCAGCGCATCCCATGACGCCGGGGCGTACCCCAGCCCGAAGTGGGCGGCGGCGCCCGAGCCGAAGTGCCGCGAGACCAGCAGCTGGCGCGCCGGAGCCGCCTCCGCCCCGCCCAGCTGCCGGCGGTAGAACTCCGCCGCGGCGTCGTTGGCGGCCAGGATGCGCACCCGCTGGCCCCGCTCCGCCTGGGCGGCGCCGCCGTCCTCCGTGTGCAAGGTCATGCCCAGGCGGTCGGCCAGCTGCTGCACCGCCTCGGTGAACGAGATGCCCTCCATCTTCTGCAGGAACGTGAACACGTCGCCGCCTTCGCCGCAGCCGAAGCAGTGGTAGAAGCCGACCTGGGGCCGGACGTTGAACGACGGCGAGCGCTCCTCGTGGAACGGGCACAGCCCCTTGTACGACCCCACCCCGGCCGATTTGAGCGTCACGTACTGCCCGATGACGGCGAGGATGTCGGTGCGGGCGCGCACCTCGTCGATGTCCGCCCGTGAGATTCTGCCCGCCATGACGGCAATTCTACGGTCGGGCGGCGGGCCGTGGCGCGACCGTCACATCCGGGTCGGGTGCGGTCCGCAGTACCGGTCGAACCAGCGGGACGCGGACACGTCGGTGAGCGAGGCGACCTGGTCGACCGCCACCCGGCGACGCGCCCGGTCGTCGCCGGCCGCGTCCCACAGCTCGGCGAAGGTCGGCTCCAGGAACGTCGGCCCGGCGGCCCAGATGGTGTCGAGCAGCCCGAGCAGCATCTCGCGCTGGCGCTCGTAGTAGGGGCGCAGCGAGCCCGCCGACATGATGAACGTGCCGACCACGCCCTTGAGGACGGTGATCTCGGCCTGCGTCCCCGGCGGCACCACCACATCCGCGCCGAAGCGGTTCAGACTCCCCTCCGGGAAAGATGTGCGCGTCGCCTCCACCACGGCCTGGCAGAAGCGGCCGATCAGCTCGCTGGTGAGGTCTTTCAGCTGCGCCTGGTTGGCGCGCGTCAGCTCCCAACGGTCGAACCAGAGCGGCATGGCCTGCAGACGGCGCAGCGCGTCCTCCAGCTCGGCCTCGCTCTGCTGGCTGCCCGTCCAGACGATCACGTCGCGGATGAGCCCGTCCAGGTGCCGGGGGTCGGCCAGGAACGCCGGGTCGACGTACCCCTCGACCACGGCGTCCTCGTAGTCGTGGACGCAGTAGGCGATGTCGTCGGAGATGTCCATGACCTGCGCCTCCACGCAGCGGTGCCCCGCCGGCGCGCCCTGCCGCACCCAGTCGAAGACCGCGCGGTCGTCGTCGTACACGTTGTACTTGAGCGGTCCCCCGGTCGCGTCGGCTCGGCGCTCGCCCTCGGCGAGCCCCCACGGGTACTTCAGCAGCGCGTCGAGGCTGGCGCGCGTGAGGTTGAGCCCGTAGCTGCGGCCGTCCACGACCCGCTTGGTCTCCAGCCGCGTCACCAGCCGGATGGTCTGGGCATTGCCCTCGAACCCGCCGATGCGCACCGCCCACTCGGCCAGGGCGGTCTCGCCGTTGTGCCCGAACGGCGGATGCCCCAGGTCGTGGCCGAGGCAGGCGGTGTCGGCCAGGTTGGCGCTCAGCCCCAGGTCTTTGCCGAGCTCGCGGCCGATCTGGGCGACCTCCAGGGTGTGGGTCAGGCGATTGCGGACGAAGTCCATCCCCACCATGGGCGAGAAGACCCCGGTCTTGGCCGACAGCCGGCGCAGCGAGGACGAGTGGATGATCCGCCCCCGGTCGCGCTCGAAGTCGTTGCGGCTGGTGTGGTGGACCTCGACGCTGAGGCGCTCCCGGTCGAAGGGCGTGTACTTCGCCTTCTTCACATCAGCCCCCCGAGATCCCGAGCTCGGCGCCGGCGAGCACCCCGCGCTCCGCGCCGCTCAGCGTGCGCGAATCGAGCCATCCCTCCGGCAGGTGCGGGCGCTTCGGGGCGCCCGCCCGGCCGCGCGCGCCCTCCGCGGGCTCGCCCGGGTACGGGATGGCCGGATCGAACCCGCCCACGACCTCCCGCAGCTCGGCCAGGCTCGACACCCGGGCCAGCCGCCGCCGGACGTCCCCGCCCACCGGGTAGCCCTTGAAGTACCAGGCGATGTGCTTGCGGATGTCCCGGCAGGCGTGCTCCTCCGACTCGAAGAACTCGGTCAGCAGCTCCGCGTGACGGCACAGCACCCGTCCCACCTCCGCCAGACCGGGCCGGGTGCGCTCGTAGACGAGCGGGTCCGCATCCGGATGCCGCCGCAGCTCCCGGAACGCGGCGGCGAAGTCGGCGAAGATCCAGGGACGCCCCAGGCAGCCGCGCCCGACCTCCACCCCGGCGCAGCCGGTGGCCCGCATCATGGCCAGGGCGTCCTCGGCGCTCCAGACGTCGCCGTTGCCGATCACCGGCACCTCGGGGGCCAGCTGCACGAGCTCCGCGATGCGATCCCAGTGGGCCCGGCCCGAGTAGTGCTCGGCGGTGGTGCGCCCGTGCAGGGCGATCGCGGCGGCGCCCTCGTCCACCGCGATACGGGCCGCCTCCCGGAACGTCCAGTGCCCGTCGTCGATGCCGATCCGCAGCTTCACGGTGACCGGGATGCCTCCGGCCGCGCCCACCGCCGCCCGCACGATCGCCGCGAACAGGTCGAGCTTCCACGGCAGCGCCGAGCCGCCGCCCTTGCGGGTGACCTTCGGCACCGGGCAGCCGAAGTTCAGGTCGATGTGGTCGGCCAGGCCGCCGTCGCGGATCATCGCGACCGCCTGCCCCACCGTCGCCGGATCGATGCCGTACAGCTGCACCGAGTGCGGTGACTCCCCGGGGCCGGCGCCGATGAGGCGCAGGGCCTCCGGGTTGCGCTCCACCAGCGCGCGGGAGGTGATCATCTCGCAGACGAACAGCCCGTCGCCGAACTCGCGGCACAGCGTCCGGAAGGCCGTGTTGGTGACGCCGGCCATCGGGGCGAGCACGACCGGGGTGTCCACATGGATCCGCCCCAGGGTGAGCCCGCCCAGTGCCATCGCAGGCACCGCCGGCGCGGGCATCAGCAGCCGCCGAGGCGCTCGCGCAGATAGCCGACCAACGCGTCGAGCGAGATGCGCTCCTGCGCCATGCTGTCGCGCTCGCGCACCGTGACCGCCTGATCGTCGAGCGAGTCGAAGTCGACGGTGACGCAGAACGGCGTGCCGATCTCATCCTGCCGCCGGTAGCGCCGGCCGATGGCGCCGGCGTCGTCGAACTGCACCGTCCAGTGCCTCCGCACGGACGCCGCGACGTCGCGCGCCACCGGGCTCAGCCGCTCGTTGCGCGACAGCGGCAGCACCGCCACCTTCACCGGGGTCAGCCGCGGGTCGAGGTGCAGCACGGTGCGCCGGTCGGTGCCGCCCTTCGCGTTGGAGACCTCCTCCTCGGCGTAGGCGTCGACCAGGAACGCCATCAGCGAGCGAGTGAGGCCGAAGGACGGCTCGATCACATAGGGGGTGAAGCGCGTGCCGGCCGCCTGATCGAAGAAGCTGAGGTCGGTGCCCGACGCCTCGGAGTGGTTCTTCAGGTCGAAGTCGGTGCGGTTGGCGATGCCCATCAGCTCGCCCCAGGGATTGCCCTGGAAACCGAACTCGTACTCCACGTCGATGGTGCCCGCCGAGTAATGGGCGCGGTCCGCTTTGGGCACGTCGTACTTGCGCAGCTTGCCCGGGTCGATGCCGAGGCCGATGAACCAGTTCCAGCACGTCTCCACCCACTGGTCGAAGGCGGCGTCCGCGTCCTCGGGGCGCGTGAAGTACTCGATCTCCATCTGCTCGAACTCGCGGGTGCGGAAGATGAAGTTGCCCGGCGTGATCTCGTTGCGGAACGCCTTGCCGATCTGGCCGACGCCGAACGGCGGCTTCTTGCGCGCCGCGGCGACGATGTTGTTGAAGTTCACGAAGATGCCCTGGGCGGTCTCGGGGCGCAGGAAGTGCAGCCCCTCCTCGTTGTCGACGGGTCCCAGGTAGGTCTTCATCAGTCCGGAGAACTGCTGCGGCTCCGTCCAGGCGCCGGGCTCGCCGGTCTCCGGGTCCTTGACGTCGGCCAGGCCGTGCTCGGGGGCGTGGCCGTGCTTGGCCGTGTACGCCTCGATGAGGTGGTCGGCGCGGTAGCGCTTGTGGGTGTGCAGTGACTCCACCAGCGGGTCGGTGAAGGTGGCCACGTGCCCGGAGGCCTCCCAGACCCGCCGCGGCAGGATGACCGAGGAGTCGAGCCCCACCATGTCTTCGCGGCCGCGCACGAAGTGGTCCCACCACTCGCGCTTGATGTTCTCCTTGAGCTCCGCGCCCAGCGGCCCGTAGTCCCACGCGGAGCGCGTGCCCCCGTAGATCTCCCCGGCGGGGAAGACGAATCCGCGGCGCTTCGACAGGGAGATGACCGATTCCAGGGACGATTGCTGTGACACGAGTGCGCTACTCCAACGTTCGAACCGCGCACCCGGATGGCGCGCGTGCAGACCGCACCAGTCTAATCGCTCGCGCCGAGGGTCATGCGGACCTCCGCCGCCCGGCTCCGGCGGCGGGCAGGGCTCGATAGACCTCCTCCCACCGCCGGCGGTACTCGTCGGGGGCCAGCCTTTCCGCATCCATCCGCCGCAGCTCCGCCCGACAGCCGAACAGCAGGGCCGCATTCCCCTGCACCTCGCCCGTCCCGTCCGGGCGCACGCGCGTCCACACCGACAGGCGCCGGACGCCAGCACCCAGCCGCCGCCCGGCCGCGGAGAGCGGTGCCGCGATCAGGAGCACTCCGGCGATCAGCGAGGCGAAAACGCCCCACCCGCTGGTCGCGCCCGGGACGAGCAGCAGCCCGAGCAGCAGCCCGGCGGCAGCCCCCAGTGGGTACGCGACCCGGGACAGCGCCAGGAGCAGCCATCGCCCCGGCGTGGTGGCGGCGGGATAGACCTCGAGCGACCAGCAGCGCATGCCGAGCGTCGGCATGGTCTCCGTGGAGAACCCCCACGGGCGTCCGCCGAACAGACGCAGCATCGCCCGGACCCGGAGCCCGGAGAAGGCGGGGGACGGACCGCCGGAGCGGAGACGGAGCGACGGAACTGGACGGATGCCGATGTCGTGCATGATCCCGGTGTATCCGACCTGCGCACCGCCGCCGACCGCCGCTAACGGCACCCTCACGCGCCCGTCCGGAACGCTGACGCAATCCTTGCGCGCCGCCCCGGACGGACCTCTCAGTCCCCGTCGGTCGCGACCAGCCGGTAGCCCATCCCCGGCTCGGTAAGCAGGTAGCGGGGATGCGCCGGATCATCCTCGAGCTTGCGCCGCAGCTGGGAGATGTAGAGGCGCAGATACCCGGTGTCGTTCGTGTGCGCGTTCCCCCACAGCTCGGTGAGCAGCATCTGCCGGGTGACGAGCTTGCCGCTGTTGCGGGCCAGAACCGTCAGGAACTTCCACTCGGTCGGGGTGAGCCGGATGCGCCGCGTCCTGGAGCCGGTGCGCCGCAGCACGGTCTTCGCCTGCAGGTCGACGGACACGTTCCCCATCGCCACGACCGGACCGGACGCGGCCTCGCTGCCGCGGCGGGTGAGCGCGCGGATGCGGGCCAGCAGCTCGTCGATGGCGAACGGCTTGGTCACGTAGTCGTCGGCGCCGGCGTCGAGCGCCTGCACCTTGTCCGCCGAACCGGTGCGTCCGGACACCACCAGGATGGGGGCCGTGCTCCATCCGCGCACCGCCTCGATGACCTGCACGCCGTCGAGCCGCGGCATGCCCAGATCGATGATGTAGAGGTCGGGGCGCTGCTCGGAACTGACCTGGAGCGCTTCCTCGCCGTCGCGGACGGTGACGGGATCGTACCCGCGGGCGCGCAGGACGATGCGCAGCGCGCGCAGGATCTGCGGGTCGTCGTCCGCGATCAGGATCTTCGTCATGGGCGCACCGCCATTTCGCGGAACCGGTGCAGGGAGACCACCATGGTGAGGCCGCCGCCGGGAGTGTCCTCGGCGGCGAGGGTTCCCCCCATGCCCTCGGTGAACCCCTTCGCCAGAGCCAGGCCGAGGCCGAGGCCGGCCTGGTTGTCGGTGTCGCCGAGGCGCTGGAAGGGCACGAAGATGCGCTCCCGGCGCTCGGGCGCCACGCCCGGACCATGATCGATCACGCGGATCTCCACCGCCTCGCCCAGCGTGCTCACCGTGATCCAGATGCGCCGGCCCTCCGGGTTGTACCGGGTCGCGTTCACGATCAGGTTCACCAGCACCCGCCGCAGCAGCCCCGGGTCGGCGAGGATCCGCGGCAGCTTCTCGGGGATCTCGAGTCGCACCCGGTCGGGGCCGAGATGCAGCTCCTCCAACGCCGGCGAGATCACCGCCTCCACGTAGACCGGCCGCAGGGTGACCCCGATCGCCCCGGCCTGCAGCCGGGAGGCGTCCAGCAGATTGGTCACCACGTCGGTGAGCGTGCGCAGGCTCTCATCGGCGGTGGCGAGCAGCTCGTCGCGGTCCGTCTCCGACCAGTCGATGCCGAGCGTGCGCAGGCTCGTGACCGCGGCCCGCGCGGCCGCCAGCGGACGGCGCAGATCGTGGCTGACCGCGGACAGCAGGGCGGTGCGCACGCTGTCGGCCTCGGCGATCCGGCCGGCGGCGTCCACGGTCTCGGTGAAGTCCTGGTGCTCCAGAGCCGCCTCGATCTGCGCGGCGATCATCGACAGCAGGCGCATCTCGCCCGGGTCGAGGTCCTTCCCGTAGACCTGCAGATGAGCCCGCTGGCCCACCTCGACGGTCATGGTCAGGTCCGCGGGGGACGTGGTCCCGCAGCGTCCCAGCGTCGTGCCCACCGGGATGGAGCGGGTGACCGGGTTGTGCACCTGTGCGTCGTCCTCCGGAGGGGAGGCCACCAGCAGCAGCCCGCTCAGCTGGAAAGCCTCCCGCGTCCGTTCCAGCAGCGCCTTCAGGTTGTTCTGCCCCCGGAGGACACTGCCGGAGATCGCCGTGAGCAGGTCGGACTCGGCGGCAGCCCGAGTGGCCGCCAGCTTCGCCCGCGCGGCCACCCCGACCACCAGGCTCACGGCCACGCCGATCAGGAGAAACGCGACGAAGACGATGAAGGTGTACGGGAACAGCTGCAGGGTGAACCGCGGCGCCAGGAAGAAGAAGTCGAGACAGACCGCGCTCGCCCCGGCCGCGGCGCGCGCCGGCCAGAAACCGCCGGTCATGGCCGTGCCCACGACCAGCAGTTGGTAGGCGAGGATGCCCCACATCGGCGCGTCCCCTCCCGGGGTGAGGGAGACGAGGACGGTGAGCACGGGCACGCCCACAGCCGCCAGCACCAGGGCGGACAGCCGCCGGCGGAGGGCGAACCCGCTCTTCCCCTTCGGGAGCGTCGGGCCCTGCCGGCGGCGTCCCGCAGCCTTGTACGTGACGATGTGCACGTCGATGTCGCCGGCCAGGCGGATGGCGGAGCTGCCGGTCCCGGGCCCCAGGACCGCCGTGGCGAGACGGGAGCGGTGGCTCGTGCCGAGCACCAGCTGCGTGGCGTTCGCCGCCCGCGCATAGCCGACCAGCGCCCCCGGGATGTCGTCGCCGACCACCTGGTGATAGGTGCCGCCGAGCTTCTCGGTCAGAGCGCGCTGCTTGGCCAGCGAGTCGGGGCTCCCCCGGCGCAGGCCGTCCTGGCTGATCACGTGCACGGCGAGCAGATCGCCGCCGGACGAGCGCGCCGCGATCCGCGCCCCGCGCCGGAGCAGCTTCTCCCCCTCCTCGCCGCCCGAGAGCGCGACCACGACGCGCTCCCGGGTCTCCCACTTCGCGCCGATGCCGTGCTCGTCGCGGTACTTCTTCATCGCCGAGTCGACGTCGTCGGCCACCCACAGCAAGGCGAGCTCGCGCAGGGCGGACAGGTTCCCGGGCCGGAAGTAGTTCGACAGCGCCGCGTCGATGCGCTCGGCCGGGTACACCTTCCCCTCGGCCAGCCGGTCGCGCAGGGCCTGCGGGGCGAGGTCGACGACCTCGATCTGGTCGGCGGAGCGGAGCACCTCGTCCGGCACGGTCTCGCGCTGGGGCACGCCGGTGATCTGCTCGACCACGTCGTTCAGCGACTCGATGTGCTGCACGTTGACCGTCGAGATCACGTCGATGCCGGCGTCCAAGATCTCCTCGACGTCCTGCCAGCGCTTCTCGTGCCGGGAGCCGGGGGCATTGGTGTGCGCCAGCTCGTCCACCAGCGCGATGTCGGGGCGCCGCCGCAGCAGCGCCTCCAGATCCATCTCGGTGAGCAGCACGCCCCGGTGGAAGGACGTGCGGCGCGGAATCGTCTCCAGGCCCCGGACCAGCCCGGCGGTCGCGGCGCGGCCATGCGTGTCGACCACGCCGACGACCACATCCTGGCCCTTCTCCCGCAGCTGGTGGCCTTCCTCCAGCATGCTGTAGGTCTTCCCCACTCCGGGAGCGGCGCCCAGGAACAGGCGCAGCCGCCCCCGGCTCCTCATCGTCCCGGAGTCGTCGTCCACAGGTCCATCATCGCATCATCGTCCATCATCGGCCGCCGATCCAGGCCCGCCGCCGGTCATCCGTTCACCGGGTGCGCGGCGTCGAGCGCGGCGTTCAGCTGCACCACGTTCACGGTCGGCTCCCCGAGGTAGCCGAGGTCCCGGCCGTTCGTATAGCGCGCGACCAGGCTGCGCACCCGGTCGGCGGCGATCCCGCGCGCCGCCGCCACCCGGGCGATCTGGATGTCCGCGTAGGCGGTGCTGATGTGGGGATCAAGGCCCGAGCTGGACGCGGTGACCGCGTCGGCCGGCACCTGGCTCTCGGGCACGCCGTCGAACCGTGCGACGGACGTCTTCCGCTTCGCGATCTGCGCGACCAGGTCCTTGCTCTCCGGGCCGAGGTTGGAGCCGGTGGAGGAGGCGCCGTCGTACCCGGCGTCGCCGGCGGCGGACGGGCGCGGCTGGAAGTACTGCCGCAGCGGATTCCCCTTCGCGTCGGAGAACGACTGGCCGATCAGCGACGAGCCGACCGTCCGGCCGCCGCTGGTGATCATCGACCCGTTCGCCTGGGAGTGGGCGACGAGCTGTCCCACCCCCGTGATGGCCAGCGGGTAGGCGATGCCGAGCACGACGGTGAGGACCGCCATGGCGCGCAGCGCCACCCAATGCTGCCTGAGTACTGCACCGAAACCGTTCATTTGTCTACGTCTCTTCTTTCGCTTCTGCGGTCTGTGGCGGATGGGGCGGGCGCGCGGCCCGCCCCGGCTCCGGGTCAGAACCCGGGGATCAGCATCACGATGAGGTCGATGATCTTGATGCCGATGAACGGGGCGATCAGGCCGCCCAGTCCGTACACCAGCAGGTTCCGGCTGAGGATGTTCGCCGCCGGGCGGGGCCGGTACTTCACCCCGCGGAGGGCCAGCGGGATCAGGGCGACGATGATCAGCGCGTTGAAGATGATCGCGGAGAGGATCGCCGACGCCGGCGAGTGCAGCCCCATGATGTTCAGCGCGTTCAGCCCGGGCAGCACCCCGGCGAACATGGCCGGGATGATGGCGAAGTACTTGGCCACGTCGTTCGCGATGGAGAACGTGGTCAGCGACCCGCGGGTGATCAGCAGCTGCTTCCCGATCGCCACGATGTCGGTCAGCTTGGTCGGGTCCGAGTCGAGGTCGACCATGTTGCCGGCCTCCTTCGCGGCGGACGTGCCGGTGTTCATGGCCACCCCGACGTCCGCCTGGGCCAGTGCGGGGGCGTCGTTGGTGCCGTCCCCGGTCATCGCCACCAGGTTCCCGCCGGCCTGCTCCTTGCGGATGAGCTCCAGCTTGTCCTCCGGCTTCGCCTCGGCGAGGAAGTCGTCGACGCCGGCCTCCTTGGCGATCGCGGCCGCGGTGAGCGGGTTGTCCCCGGTCACCATGACGGTGCGGATGCCCATCGCGCGCATCTGCGCGAACCGCTCGGCGATGCCTTCCTTGACGACGTCCTTCAGATGCACCACGCCCAGGATCTCGATGTCCTTCCCGGGCAGCTGCCGGGCCACGACCAGCGGCGTGCCGCCGTCGGCGCTGATGTCCTGCACCCGCGCGGAGAGCTCCGCGGAGGTCGCCTCCGGGATCGTCCCGCCCTCGGTGCGGGCCCAGCCGAGTACGGCGCTGCCGGCGCCCTTGCGGATGCGCGTCCCGTCGGCCAGGTCGACGCCGCTCATGCGCGTCTGCGCGGTGAACGGCACGGCCGCGTCCTGGGGGCCGGTCTCGGCGGCGAAGCCGCGCGTGCGCGCCAGCTCGACGATGGACTTGCCCTCCGGGGTTGGGTCGGCCAGCGACGAGCGCGCCGCCGCTCCGACGAGGTCGCCCTCGTCCACGCCCGGCAGCGGCACGAACTCGGTGGCCCGCCGGTTGCCGTAGGTGATGGTGCCGGTCTTGTCCAGCAGCAGCGTGGTCACGTCGCCGGCGGCCTCCACCGCCCGGCCGGACATGGCGAGCACGTTGTGCTGCACCAGACGGTCCATCCCGGCGATGCCGATGGCGGACAGCAGCGCGCCGATCGTCGTCGGGATGAGGCACACCAGCAGGGCCACCAGCACGCCCACGGAGACCTGGGTGCCGGCGGATCCGGATGCCAGCGGGTTCAGCACCAGGCAGACCACCACGAAGATGATCGAGAGCGCGGCGAGCAGGATGTCCAGGGCGATCTCGTTCGGGGTCTTCTTGCGCTGCGCGCCCTCGACCAGGCCGATCATCCGGTCGATGAACGTCTTGCCCGGCTCGGTCGTGATCTTCACCACGATGCGGTCGGAGAGCACCCGGGTGCCGCCGGTCACGCTCGACCGGTCCCCGCCCGACTCGCGCACCACCGGGGCGGACTCGCCGGTGATCGCCGACTCGTCGACCGAGGCGATGCCGGAGATGATGTCCCCGTCTCCGGGGATCACCTCCCCGGCCGTCACGACCACGACGTCGCCGAGCCGGAGATCGGCGGACGGAACCGGCGCGATCTCGGCGTGGAGCGCATCCGGGTCGCCGGTCGCGTCGTAGCCGCCCACTCGGTTGGCCAGGGTGCTGGTGCGGGTCTTCCGCAGCGCGTCGGCCTGCGCCTTGCCCCGGCCCTCGGCGACGGCCTCCGCCATGTTGGCGAAGACCACGGTGAGCCACAGCCAGACGGCGATCGACCACATGAACCCGCCGGGCAGGGCCTGCCCGCCCGAGTTCTCGGGCACGAACACGCCGGCGATCGCCAGCAGGGTGGTGAGCGCGGCGCCGACCTCGACGATGAACATCACGGGGTTGTGCCACATGTGGCGCGGATCGAGCTTGCGCAGCGCGTCCGGCAGCGCCTTCCGCAGCTGGCGCGGGCCGAAGCCCCCGCGCTGCGGGTGGGACGTCCCGGCCGCGGACGGTTGCTGTGCCGCCTCGGCGGACGCAGTGGTGGTGAATGATGCAGCAGACATGATCAGTGGAGTCCCTCCGCCAGCGGCCCCAAAGCCAGGGCCGGGAAGTAGGTCAGGGCGCCGACGATGAGCACGACGCCCAGGAGAAGCCCGACGAACTGCGGGCGATGGGTGGGCAGGGTGCCGGCGGTCACCGGCACCTTGTCCTGCGCGGCCAGCGATCCGGCCAGCGCGAGGGTGAGCACGATGGGGAGGAAGCGCCCCAGCAGCATGGCGACGCCGAGGGCGGTGTCGAGCCAGGGGGTGGACGCGGTCAGCCCGGCGAAGGCGGAGCCGTTGTTGTTCGCCGCCGAGGTGAACGCGTAGAGCACCTCCGAGTAGCCGTGCACGCCGTTGTTCGCCATGGAGGATTCGACGCTCGTGCGCAGCGCCGGGATGGCGAAGCTCAGGGCGGTCCCGGCCAGCACGAGCGTCGGGGTCACGAGGATGTACAGGCCGCTGAGCTTGACCTCGCGCGCCCCGATCTTCTTGCCCAGGTACTCGGGGGTGCGGCCCACCATCAGCCCGCCGATGAACACGGCGATGACCGCCAGCACGAGCATCGAGTAGAGCCCGGAGCCGGCGCCGCCGGGCGCCACCTCGCCGAGCATCATGTTGGCGAAGGCCATCATGCCGCCGAGCGCGGTGAACGAGTCGAGGGAGCCGGAGACGGCCCCGGTCGAGGTCAGCGTGCTGGAGGTGTTGAAGAGCGTGGTCAGCGGTATCCCGAACCGCTGCTCCTTGCCCTCCATGGCGCCGCCGGCGAGCTGGGGGGCGGTGCCGGCGCCGCGCAGTTCGAGCCACGTCATCAGGATGAACGAGGCGACGAACAGGACGCCCATGGTGGCCGCGATCGCATACCCCTGCCGGTGGTCCCCGACCATCCGCCCGAAGGTGCGCGGCAGGGAGAACGGGATCAGCAGCATGAGCAGCACTTCGACCATGCTGGTCCAGGCCGCCGGGTTCTCGAACGGGTGCGCGGAGTTGGCGTTGAAGAAGCCGCCGCCGTTGGTGCCGAGCATCTTGATCGCCTCCTGGGAGGCCACGGGGCCGCCGGGGATGGACTGCGTCCCGCCGGCGATCGTCGTGACATCGGTGAAGCCGTTGAAGTTCTGCACCACGCCGCCGATGACGAGCACGATGGCGGCGACCACGGAGATCGGCAGCAGGATCCGCAGCGTGCCCCGGGTCAGATCGACCCAGAAGTTGCCGATCGTCCCCGATCGCCGGTACACGAACCCGCGCACCAGGGCGACCGCCACGGCTATGCCCACGGCGGCGGAGAGGAAGTTCTGCACGGCCAGCCCGGCGATCTGCACCGTGTACCCGAGGGTCTGCTCGCCGGAGTACGACTGCCAGTTGGTGTTGGTCACGAACGAGACGGCCGTGTTGAACGCCAGATGCGGGGTCACCCCCTTCATCCCCAGCGAGTAGGGCAGCACCGACTGGATGCGCTGCAGCAGGTAGACGATCAGCATGCCGACCGCCGAGAACGCGAGCACCGAGAACGTGTACGCCTTCCAGGACTGCTCCCGCTCCGGGGCGATGCCCGCCAGGCGGTAGAAGCCCCGCTCGACCCGCAGGTCGCGATCGGTCGTGTAGACGCGCGCCATGTAGTCGCCGAGCGGGCGGTAGGCGAACGCGAGCAGCAGGAGGACCGTGAGCAGGATGGCCGCCGCGAACCAGAATTCCATCAGAGGTCCTCCGGCTTCACGAGGGCGTAGACGAGGTAGACGAGGGCGCCGATCCCGAGGGCGGCGGCGAGAATATCGATGACGACCATCACAGCTTGTCGACCGCCTTCACGATCAGGCCGACGAGGGCGAACAGCACGAGTGTGCCCAGCACGTACGCGACATCCAGCAAACCGAACTCCTTGCTCGACTGGCGGAGGCATGAGCCGCCCCCGCACCAACGGGAACGATTCTGGACATCGCGGCGTCGGGCTGGGAGCGGGACTAACGGGTCCTATGCGGGATGGCCCGGGGTTCCTAACAGAATCCTTGCGAACCCGCCCGGCCCGGACACCCGCGGTGCGCCGGCGCACGCCTGGACGGCGCGGGAGATTCAGATCCGGGACGCCCCGTCACCGCGCGCGTCAGCGGGCGGCGCCCCGCCCCCCCCCCCCCCCGGGGGGGGGGGGGCGGGGGGGGGGGGGGGGGGGCGCGGGGGGGGGCCCCCGGGGGGGGGGGCGGCGCCCGCGCGGGGAGCCGCGCGGGGGGGAGGGGG
>JBDNYM010000024.1:0-31093 GCA_047722305.1 Pseudoclavibacter sp.
TCGCCGCGGCTCCTCTGGCAGCGCCGTAGCTCGCCGCGTCCACTCGCCGGGTGTGGCAGCCCCCAAAATCTGCCAGCCTCACCGCCGTTCTGCCGGCGAGCGTGCCTCCCATGGCAGAATCCCCGACATCTGGCCGATTCACTGCTACCCACTGAGCGGGGATGCCTGAGCGGGATGCGCAACCCAGATTCAAGAAGCCCACCCGTCTCAATCGCTTGTGCCCCCGGTCGGAATCGAACCGACGCCACGCGGATTAGAAGGCCGCTGCTCTATCCCCTGAGCTACGGAGGCATGACGCCGATTCTAGTGCCAGGTCGCTAGGCTGGGTCCGACTGCCAGCCGCCGCAGCGCGGCCGCTGAGGAAGGTGCCGTACGTCCGTGAAGAATTCCCCCGCCATCGTCTGGATCGACTGCGAGATGACCGGGCTCGACCCGCGTCACGATGAGATCATCGAGATCGCGGTCATCCCGACCGATGGCGACCTGCACCCGCTCGACGCCGGCATCGACCTGATCGTCCGCCCCAGCCAGGCCGCGCTCGACCACATGAACCCGTTCGTGCACCAGATGCACACCGACTCGGGGCTCATCGCCGAGCTGTCCGGGGGCATGCCGATCGCGGCGGCGCAGGATGCCGTCCTCGACTACGTCCGCCGCTTCGCTCCTGTCCCGCACACGGCGCCCCTGGCCGGCAACACGATCGGCACCGATCGCATGTTCCTCGCCCTGCAGATGCCGCAGCTCGACGAATACCTGCACTACCGGAACATCGACGTGTCCAGTCTCAAGGAGCTCGCCCGGCGGTGGTTCCCGCGGGTGTACTACCACGCCCCCACGAAGGCGGGCGGGCATCGCGCGCTGGCAGACATCCGCGAGTCTATTGAAGAGCTCGCCTACTACCGCGCCACGCTCATCGCCCAGCAACCCGGCCCCGACCGGGACCAGTGCAACGCCGCGGCGAACGCCGCCGTGCGGGTGTGCTCGGACCCGGCAGCGCTCGCCGACACGGCATGCGACTGAGCCGATCGGCCAGGCCCGACCGAGCCGACCGGGTCAGGCCACCCAGGCCGGGGTTTCCCAGACACCAAGGCACCACAAAGCACTAGCCCCTCGGTCAGGCCAGCCAGGCCGGGGTTTCCCACTCGCCGTCGTCCGCATCCGCTTCCGGGGCAGGCAGGCCGTCTCCGCGCAGGATCCGCGCCAGGGTGGATTCGGGTGGGACGCTGTCGGCGTCGTATTTCCAGGACAACTTTTGGATGAGCGCACGGCCGAGCAGGAAGCGCACCTCGTCCTCGTCGTAGCGCCGGAACATGGCGGTCTGCAGCAGGTGGCAGGGCAGCGAGCCGAGCGTCGGCACCGTCTTCCAGATCTCGCGTGCCTCTCGGTCGTGGTTCAGGATGCCGGCAAAGACTCGATGGAAGAGGAAGTAGTCGGGCAGACGGTCGTGGTGCCGCCACCAGCAGGCGAGGCCCGCGCGCAGCAGCGAGATCACCCGGTTGCGCGGCCGGGCGGCGATGAACCAGTTGGAGATCTGATTCGGGGCCCAGCGCGGCATCAGCACCCCGGCCCCGAGCCGCCGGGTCACGGGCTCGGTGAGCGGCGCGGGCACCCAGCAGGTCGCGTCCACCCACATGCCGCCGTAACGCTCGAGCAGGGCCAGGCGGATGAAGTCGCTGAAGTGCGCTGGATGCGTCTGCTCCGTCCCAGCGGCGACGGTGTCCGGGATGTCGATCAGATCTCGGACGGAGTGCGCGTCCAAGGCGTATGCATCGGCGTGAACGGCCCGCAGCTGCGCCTCGCACGCCCGCACGATCGCCGGGGCCCGATCGAACCCGTCGGCCCAGTACGAGAAGATCGGCAGTCCTTGCGCCGCAGGAAGCTCGGCAGCGGCGGGTGCGTGCTCAGCATCGGCCGCGATCTCGGCGAAATGGTCGCCGATGAACTCCGCGACCTCGTGCCGTGCCGCCAGAGACGAGAGCGGCCCCGAGGGGGACGTGTAGTACCGTCGGCGGGCAATCTGGGCGTTCAGCGCGACGAGGATGTCGCGGCGCTGACTGTTGCTGCCCACCATCCGCCCCTCCCTCGGCTCGGCCGCGGCTTTCCGGCCCGGCGCGATTCTACTGGGGCGGGCCGGGAGTTCGCCGCTGCGAGTCGCGCCCGGACGGCCGACCGGCTAAGATGGAATGCGCTGTCCGCGACGCCCCTCGCTTCTGCTGGTGGGCCGCTGCATGCATATGGTGGCTATAGCTCAGTTGGTAGAGCACCTGGTTGTGGTCCAGGGGGTCGCGGGTTCAAGTCCCGTTAGCCACCCTTGTGATTGAGCCGAAGTAAGGCCCAACCCACGATTTGACTACATTCCTTGGCTACGTTTGCCCCCCCAGGGGGCAAAAATGGCGTCAGTAACCGAGAGAATCGGCCGGCACGGTGGCATTACGTGGCGAGTGCAATTCCGTATTGACGGGCATACGTCCTCTGAAAGCTTCAGGGACCAGTGCCAAGCTTCCCGATTCGGGAACGGGTCTGCTACACGAGTAGGTGACATCTGATCTGGCTTGCCCGGGAGGGCGGCCTGGAAGGATGTTGCTGTGCCCAAGCCCTACCCCGAAGAGTTCCGTGACGACATCGTTCGCGTCGCCCGCAACTGTGAGCCCGGAGTGACGATCGAGAAGATCGCGAAAGGCTTCGGAGTCCATCCGATGACGTTGCAGAAGTGGTTGCGGCGCACCGAGATCGAGGCGGGCGCGAAGCCCGGCCAGACCCGCACCGAGGCTGTCGAGCTGTGGGAGGCGCGCAAGCGGATCCGGCTGCTGGAGCAGGAGAACGAGGTGCTCCGGCGGGCTGCGGCGTATCTGTCGCAGGCGAATCTGCCGGGAAAAGGCTCTACCCGCTCGTGACGGAGCTCGCCGGCGCAGGGATCTCTGTGACGGTGACGTGTCGGGTCTTGAAGCTCTCCCGCCAGCCCTACTACCGGTGGTTGAAGAGCCCCATCACCGATGCTGAGGTGGTGGAGGCGTATCGTGCGAACGCGCTGTTCGACGCGCACCGCGACGACCCCGAGTTCGGACACCGGCTGCTCGCCGACGAGGCCCGTGACGCCGGAGAGGCGATGACGGACCGGACCGCGTGGCGGATCGCCTCGAGCAACGGCTGGTTCAGCACGTTCGGCAAGCTCAAGCGCGGCAAGGGGCGCCGGTCCGCCCGTCCACGACGACCTCTGCGCCGCCGTCGACGAGGACGGCCGGGTGCGGCACGTGTTCACCGCTGATGCGCCGAACGAACTGTGGCTCACCGACATCACGGAACACAAGACTGCGGAGGGCAAGCTGTACCTCTGCGCGATCAAGGATGTGGACTCCGGACGGATCGTCGGGTACTCGATCGACTCGAGAATGCAGTCGAGACTGGCCGTCACTGCGCTCGAGAACGCCGCTCAGATGCGTGGTGACGTCGCCGGCTGCGTGGTCCACAGCGACAGAGGAAGTCAATTTCGCAGCAGGAAATTCCTGCGCGCTCTGGCCCGCCACCGCATGGTCGGATCCATGGGAAGAGTAGCAGCGGCCGGAGACAACGCGGCCATGGAGAGCTTCTTCGCACTGCTGCAGAAGAACGTCCTCGACCGCCGCGCCTGGGCCACACGGGAGCAACTGCGGATCGCGATCGTCATCTGGATCGAGCGGACCTACCACCGCCGCAGACGCCAACCCGGCCTGGGCCGTTTGACGCCCGTCGAATTCGAGGTCATCATGAACACGCCAGCCGCACTGGCTGCATGACTAGGAACTGTCACCTAACCGTGCAGCAGTCCCGAGTCTATGCCGCACCTGTGGCCTGTCTGTGACGCCGGTGTCGTAGACCCCGACGCGGAGACGATCAACATGAGGATGGCCACGATGAGGACGAGGGCAAGGAGCGCGCCGCCCGCGGCGCGGCGGGGTCCGATGGCCCACAGGCCGGCGCAGTCGGGGTAGACGCCCCACACCCACCCCCCCCCGGGGGCGGGTGACCGGAGAGCCGGCATTGCCGGGATTCAGTGCTTCGACGAAGCCGGATGAGTGCTGTGAGTTTCATGCCGTCGTAGGTGCGTCGGGCGCTCCTGCGACGGCGGGCTCGGTCAGGTGAGCTGGGCTATGAGGTCGCGGACGCGGGTCTCGATCTGGTCGCGGATGCCGCGCACGGCTTCGAGCCCTTGCCCGGCGGGGTCGTCGAGCTTCCAGTCCTCGTAGCGTTTGCCGGGGAAGAATGGGCAGGCGTCGCCGCAGCCCATGGTGATGACGACATCGGCGGCCTGAACGGCGTCGGTGGTCAGCACCTTGGGTTGCTCGGCGGTGATGTCGATGCCGACCTCGCGCATGACCTCGACGGCGACGGGGTTGATCTGCTCGGCGGGGATGGAACCAGCGGAGCGGATCTCGGTCGTGTCTCCGGCGAGGTGGCGCAGGTAGCCGGCGGCGATCTGGGAGCGTCCGGCGTTGTGGACGCAGACGAACAGTACGGTCGGCTTGTGCTCGGTCATCGGGAACTCATTTCTGTGCGGTAAGGGTTGGTGTGGAACCAGGCCCGGGCAGCCCAGAGAGAGACGTAGACGAGCCCGATGAGGACGGGAACCTCGATGAGCGGGCCGACGACTCCGGCGAGGGCTTGCCCGCTGGTGGCTCCGAAGGTGCTGATCGCGACGGCGATGGCGAGCTCGAAGTTGTTGCCGGCGGCTGTGAATGCGAGCGTGGTGGAGCGGGCGTAGCAGAGGCCGAGGGTTCTGCCGAGGGCGAGTCCGGCGAACCACATGATCGCGAAGTAGGCCAGTAGCGGCAGCGCGATCCGGGCGACGTCGAGCGGCTGGTTGGTGATCTGGTCGCCTTGGAGGGCGAACAGCAGCACGATGGTGAACAGCAGCCCATAGAGCGCCCATGGTCCAACCCGCGGCAGGTACCGTTCCTCATACCAGGTACGGCCTTTGCGTTTCTCGCCGATCCAGCGGGACGCGAGCCCGGCGATGAGTGGGATGCCGAGGAACACGAGAACGTTGAGGGCGATCTGGCCCATCGACACGTCGAGCCCGTGGGTGTCCAGGCCGAGCCAGCCGGGAAGGACGGCTAGGTAGAACCAGCCGAGCACGGAGAACATGACGACTTGGAAGATCGAGTTGATCGCCACCAGCACGGCGGTGGCTTCGCGGTCGCCGCAGGCGAGGTCGTTCCAGATCACGACCATCGCGATACAGCGGGCAAGGCCGACGATGATGAGCCCGGTGCGGTACTCGGGCAGATCGGGAAGCAGCAGCCAGGCCAGCGCGAACATGACTGCTGGGCCGACCAGCCAGTTCAACACGAGCGCGGACACCAGCAGCCGCTTGTCACCGGTGACGGCGGTGATCTTGTCGTAGCGGACCTTCGCGAGCACTGGATACATCATCACCAGCAGACCCAGCGCGATCGGCACCGAGATGCCGCCCACTTCCAGACCGGTGAGTAGGTCGGAGACGCCGGGGACAGACCGTCCCAGCAGCAGGCCGGCGATCATCGCCAGCCCGATCCAGGCCGGCAGCCAGCGGTCGAGCGTCGAAAGCCGCCGCGTCCCACCCGCACCGGGAGTGGTCTCGGGTATTGGTCGTGTCGCGGTCATGGGTTCCTGTCGGACTCGAAGCAGGCCGGAGTCAGGCGGTGGGCTTGGTTGCGCGGACGATCGCGGCGTGCATCCCGTCGGCGACCTCGTGGGTGAACTCCACCTTGGCGTCGGTGAACCCGACCGCGGTCAGCCCGTCGAGGTATTCGGTCTCGGAGAGGGCTCCGGCGATGCAGCCGACATAGGAGCCGCGCTCGGCCCGCTGCGCCGGGGTGAGGTGGTCTTCGGCGACCACATCGGAGATACCGATCCGTCCGCCGGGGGTGAGGACGCGGAACATCTCGGCAAGCACGGCGGGCTTGTCGGTGGAAAGGTTGATGACGCAGTTGGAGATCACCACATCCACCGCCGCGTCCGGGAGGGGCACGTCCTCAATGGTGCCCTTCAAGAACTCCACGTTCGTGGCTTCGGCCTTCGCCTTGTTCGCCTCGGCCAGTTCCAGCATCTCGTCGGTCATGTCCACTCCGTAGGCGAACCCGGTCGGCCCGACCCGCTTGGCGGACAGCAGCACATCGATCCCGCCGCCGGAGCCGAGGTCGAGCACTCGCTCACCATCGCGCAGCTCGGCCACGGAGGTCGGGTTGCCGCAGCCCAGGCTCGCCTCGATCGCCTCGACCGGCAGGCCGTCGGCGTCCGCAAGATCGTAGAGTCCCGCGCCGAAGCTCCGCTCGGTCGCGGTGTCGCCGCAGGACGACGACTCACAACACGATGCCCCGGCACGCGCGGTCTCGTCGCGGTCGGCGGGCGCGCCGCCGCAGCAGGACGTACCGCAACACTGGTCTTCGGCCAGCAGGTTGGCATTGCGGGTTCCGGCCTTCATCGCGGTCGCAGCTTGCGCATAGCGGGCGCGGACCTGCTCGCGCAAGCCTACGCTCTCGTCGGTGTTGTTGCCGGTGCGCTCGGTCACGGTGTGCTCCGTTCGGGTCGAGTTGATCAAGTCATATTGATAATGGTCGATTCATCGACAGATGTCAATACGTCGGGTATGGTCGTGGGTATGACGACTTCGCTTCCGCATCTGACCGTGGCCGACGCCGGTGCCTGCTGTGTGCCGGTGACTGCCGGCGTGATGGACGTGGAGGACGCGCAGCGATTGGCGCGGATGTTCAAGGCGCTGGGTGATCCGACGCGGGTGCGGCTGTTGTCAATGATCGCCGCGCAGGCTGAGGCAGAGGCGTGCGTGTGCGATCTGACCGAGCCGGTCGGCCTGTCCCAGCCCACGGTTTCCCATCACATGAAGCAGCTCGTCGACGCCGGACTCGTCACCAGGG
The DNA here is from genome assembly GCA_047722305.1 of Pseudoclavibacter sp. Classification (GTDB taxonomy): domain Bacteria; phylum Actinomycetota; class Actinomycetes; order Actinomycetales; family Microbacteriaceae; genus JAKVJE01. The sequence continues at coordinate 6,891 of JBDNYM010000024.1, forward strand.
AGCAACGCGGTAAGTGGGCCTACTACACGCTTGTCCCGAAAACCCTCGCCATGCTCAGCGGCGTTCTCAATCCAAAGACCCCGCCAACCGGATTCAGGCTGATCGAGGTCGACCTCGACTGTCGGTAGCCGCACGAAAGCCATATCCAGCCCTGCTCTCGTGCTCCGTTCGGCGGTCTGCGCCCTCGGTGCCGAACTGGAGAGAGCGGTGGTTCATCGCAAACAGTATCTGTCTGCCTCGGTCCCTGGGCTGAGACACCTCGGAAGCGATGATGTCCATTGAGGCTCTTCGCGCGATCAACGTCCCGGAACGGCGCTACAAGCCGTCGCTGGATTAATCCGCGATGAGTCCGGCCTCGACCAGCGCCTCGCGTATGGCCGTGCGATCTACACCCATCCGGCGTCCGATTGCGCGCATCGAGACGCCCTCGCGTGCTTGGCCCAGGTGAGGGCGTCGGCTTGGAGTTCGGGGTCGCAGAGCGCGTTGAAGGGTCTGGCGTAGGTGGCGCGGACCTCGCCGTCGTCTTCGATGTAGATCGCCTCGAGGAACGCCTGGTTGCACAGGTGCCGGTTCGCGTTGTCGCAGCGGGCGTCGGCCGAGCCGTATGCACCATAGGGGATGGTGACCCCGCCATCGAGACCGGAGACCGGTCGGCCACGCTGCCGAGTGCGGTGGGCATGAGCACGGGGGGACTGATGCTCGCGTGGCGGATCGTCCGGATCGGCGCCATCCCGTCCATGCCGGGCAGACGCCGGTCGAGCACCATGACGTCGAACCGCGAGCGCAGGGCGAGGTCGAACCCTGGTTCGCCGGTGCCGGTCTGCACCACCCGGGAGTCGTCGACGAGGTCTGCGATCATCCCCAGGGTTTCGGCGTCGTCCTCGACCAGCAGCGGCACCGGGCCGCGGACTCCGGGCTCCCCACCGGGCCGTCGATGGCATTCAGGCTATCGCCCAGGGGGCTCAGCCTCCGATCGCAGTCCCGAACAGGTGCCCGACGACATAGGTGAACGCCATGGTGAGCAGCCCCATCCCGACGTTGCGCAGCACGGCCCGGCCCGGTGCCGCCCCGCCCAGCCGGGCGCTGACATAGCCGGTGAGCAGCAACCCGGCGGCGACCGCCGCCACCGTCGCGATCTGCCCGGCGACGCCCAGGGGAAGCAGGATGACGATCAGGGGCAGCAGCGCGCCTGTCGTGAACGCGATGAGCGAGGAGACGGCCGCGGCCCACGGGTTCGTGTAGTCGTCCGGGTCGATGCCGAGCTCGACCTCGGCGTGCGCGTGGAGCGCATCGTGGGCGGTGAGCTCCTCGGCGACCAGGCGGGCGGTGCCCGGGGTGAGACCGCGCTGCTCGTAAAGGCCGGTGAGCTCGGAGAGCTCGATCTCGGGCATGGTCTCCAGCTCGCGGCGCTCCTTGGCGATCATGGCCTGCTCGGTGTCGCGCTGCGTGCTGACGGAGACATACTCGCCGCCCGCCATCGAGAACGCCCCGGCGCACAGACTGGCGATGCCGGCGGTCGCGATCGCGAACGCACTGGTGGTCGCCCCGGCCACCCCGAGCACGGTGCCGGCCACGGACACGATGCCGTCGTTCGCCCCGAGCACGCCGGCGCGCAGCCAGTTCAGGCGGGCGGAGGCGTCCCGGGCATGCTCCTCTCCTTGGTGCTGCGCCGGCCCGGCGGGGCCGCTGTCCTCCGGCTGTGCTTCGCTCATGGTCTCCACGCTCTCCTCTCCCGTCCCGGGCGGGCGCTGATTCGCTCCGGCGGGGCGGCATCCCTCAAGGCTATGGATCACCCGCCCGGTCTGCCAGGCAGGGTGGGCTACCCTCACCATCGGCATGGTTCCGGGGCGATTCGTCCCGGACGGAGGGTCGGAGCCGAGGACCGCCTCGGTGCCGCCGCGCGGACGGGTTCGGTCGCATATGCCGCATATGTGGAATCGTCGAGAACTCGTTGCGAGTCTTCTGACAACATCCTGGGGATTGGGTTTTCTGTGCCGAATTTGACCGGACCCGTCCGACGCTTGGGGCCAGGCGACCGATCGAAACCCCGGCCGTCGGAGGGAGCAACATGAGCACCAGAGACCGCGGGCATCGTCGGTCCCGCGCCGCTGCCGCGATCGTCGTCGCCGGCAGCTCGGTCCTGGCCCTGGCCGTCTTCGGGCACATCCTCAACGTCGGAACCGGCGCATCCACGGCGGACCACACGACGCCGAGCGCCACGACCGACGGCTCGGGAGGGTCGGACGCCGGTGCGCAGGACTCGACCGGCTCCACGTCGAACGGCACCGAGGGCTCCCAGACCGACAGCGGCCAGCCCTATGTCGGCTCGGGCGGAGGCTCCGGGTCGGGCTCCGGGACGACCGGACAGTCGTCGGGATCATGATGGGAACCGTTGTCCACGACGGTGAGGCCGCCGTCCCGTCTCGCCTTCCTCACATGGCCAACCCTGACGATGGGACCGGACGCGCGCGCTGGTCGGACTGGTCGACCTCGGTCGAGATCGCGGTCACCGACCCGGACGCGCTCGAACGCGCCGTCCGCATGGCCCGCATCCGCATGGATGCGGTCTCGGCCGCCTGCAGCCGGTTCGATCCGGATTCGGAGCTGATGCGCGCGGCCCGCTCGTTGGGCCGTACCGTCCGGATCAGCCAGACCTGCGCCGGTCTCGTGCGGGCCGCGCTCCGGGTCGCCGCCGCGACCGCGGGAACGGTGACCCCGGTGATGGGCGGACAGCTCGCGGCGTGCGGCTACCGGGTGGACATCTCGCGGGTTCGGTCCGACGGCGATGGCACGCTCGAGATCCGTCCGGCCGCATCGTGGCGGGACGTGCGCCTCGACGGCGATCGCCTGTTCGTGCCCTCCGGCATCGTGCTCGACCTCGGTGCCACGGCGAAGGCCGCTACCGCCGACTGGATCGCCCGGCGCATCCGTGCAGAGACCGGAGCGGGCGCCTACGTCGAGCTCGGAGGGGACATCGCCACTGCGGGTGCGGAGCCGGACGGCGGCTGGCAGGTGCTCGTCTGAGACCTGCCGGGAGAGCCCGCCGACCGCGTCGCTCTGCACGGGCAGGGCGGCCTCGCCACATCGAGCACGCTGCACCGGCGATGGCGGGCCGGAGGGCGGGCGGCACATCACATCCTCGACCCGCACACCGGGCTGCCGGCACGGGAGATCTGGCGCACCGTCAGCGTCGCGGCCACCAGCTGCCTCGCGGCCAATGGGACGGCCACGGCGGCCATCGTGGCCGGCGACGAGGCGGCCCGCCCGAACCGGCTGCCGGGGCCCGCGCGCTTCGTGCGGCAGGATGGAACGGTCGTCCGGCTCCGCGGCTGGCCCGCAGCGGAGGTCGGCGCATGAGCGAGGCGTACTGGGCGTTGGGGCGTAGCACGGGACTGGTCTCGCTCGCACTTCTGACCCTCGCGGTTGTCCTCGGCGTGACGGCGAGGTCGGGACGCCCCGCCTTCGGTCTGCCCCGGTTCGCAGTCCAGGCCGTGCACCGGACGACGGCCCTCACCGCCGTGGCGTTCGTCGGCATCCACGTCGCATCCCTTCTCCTCGATCCCTACGCCCAACTGCGGCTGGTGGACGTCATCGTCCCCTTCCGGGCCGGGCGCAACGCCTTCTGGGTGGGGCTGGGGACCGTGGCGCTCGACGTGCTGCTCGCCGTGGTCATCACCGCGCTGCTGCGCGCCCGCATCGGGCCCCGTGCCTTCCGCACCGTCCACTGGGCGTCCTATGGCCTGTGGCCGGTGGCGCTGCTGCACGCGATCGGGTCGGGATCGGACGTCGCGCAACCCTGGTTCGTCATCCCTGCGCTCGTCTCCGTGGCGACGGTTGGCGGTGCGATCGCCTGGCGGCTCAACGCCAGCTTCCACGATCGCTCCGTGGTGCGCCGCCGCGCCGTCGAGGGCGGACGGGAGGCAAACAGATGACCGCGCAATTCGGCCTCGGCGCGCGGGGCGGCTCCGTCGTGCTGCACGGCGTCGGCCCCGATCTGCGGGCCCACGAGGCCGTCTACGGTCCCTTGCCGCTCCTGGACGCCGCCGCGCTCGTCGATCGGCTGCGCCGATCCGGACTGACCGGCCGTGGCGGCGGCGCCTTCCCCGCCTGGCGTAAGCTGCAGACCTCGGCCGAGCAGGGCCATCGCCCCCTGGTCGTCGCGAACGCTTCCGAAGGGGAGCCATGGAGCGGAAAGGACCGCGCGCTGCTGGACACCGCCCCGCACCTCGTCCTCGACGGGCTCGCTGTGCTCGGCTCGTCCCTCCACGCGCGCGACCTCGTCCTGGTTGCCGCGCCCGAGCGCTTCGAGACGATCCGCGCCGCCGCAGCACAGCGCACCGATGGTGGGTCACACGTCCGTCTGGTCCCCGCCGCGGGCCGCTATGTCGGCGGCGAGGCGTCCGCCGCGGCCGCGCTGGTGCGCGGACGCCGCGCTTTGCCCTCCGACCGACGGGTGCCGCTCGCCACGCGCGGACCGGGCGGTGCGCCGACGTTCCTCTCGAACGTCGAGACCATCGCCGAGATCGCCCTCGTCGCCCGATTCGGCGGTGACTGGTTCCGAGCCCTCGGCGTCGACGGGACCGGCGGGATCCGGCTGGTGTCGATCACCGGGGACGTGCGCCGGCCACAGGTGCGCGAGGTGCGCAGTGGAGTCCGCTTGGGCGATCTCATCGCCCTGGCCCGCCCCGATCGGCCCGCGGCCGCAATCCTCGGCGGGCTCGGGGGCTCCTGGGTGCGCGCGGATCGATGGGACGTCTCCTACGCGGACGCTGCCCTGGCCGCCATCGGTGCCCGTCCGGGGGCAGGCGTCATCCGGGTCGTGGGGGCTGGACGCTGTCCATTACGTCTGACCTCCCGGATACTGCATCGTCTGGCCGCCGAGTCGGCCGGACAGTGCGGACCGTGCGTCTTCGGCCTGCCGGCGCTCGCCGCCGCGTTCGACGAGGTCGTCCGCCTCGGCGACGCGTCAGCGGCAGTCGCGCGGGTGGACGACCTCGCCGGGGAGGTCTCCGGACGTGGGATGTGCCACCATCCGGACGGGGCCGCTGCACTCGTCCGCTCCACCTTGGGCGTGTGGTGGGATCATCTTGAGCAGCATCGGAGAGGCAGGTGCGATCTCGAATGGGAGAAGAGCGCATGAACCGCGGTCGCACACACGGTGCTCCGGCGGATTCCCGCGATGAGGGGTCCCGGCTGCACGTCGATTGGGGACGCTGCGCGGGGCGCGGGCTCTGCCACGAGCTGCTCCCGGAGCTCGTCGGCCGAGACGAATGGGGCTATCCCCTCATCGAGGGCGGCAACGACGCCGTTGTCCCCGACGAGTACCGGGAAGTCGCCGATGAGGCCATCGCAGACTGCCCGTTGGCCGCGCTGCGGTGGCGGTAGGGCTCCTGATCGGGACGCGCGACGGACGGTCCGCTCGGATGGGCCCGTGGCGTCCGGTCAGGATGATCAGTCGTCCTCCCGGTTCCCGCGAGCTGCGTCGCGGCGGCCAGCCCGCTCAGCAGCAGCGCGGCGGTGATGGCGCCCGCGAACACGATGCCGGCGAGCACGACCAGCTGAAGCGCCCCGTCTCGAGCGGGCTGGAGCCACCGAACAGAGCGCCGACGAACGCACCGCCGGGCACCGGCCGGCGACGGGGTGAACGACGCGCCCGCCCTGGCGCGCGCCGACATGGGAATCGCGATGGGGCTCGGGCACCGATATCGTGCGCGCAAGCGCCGACATCGTGCCCATCAGTTCCGACTTGAACGACCTGGCCGGCACGGTGCGGGTTGCGAAGCGCGCCCGTCGGATCGTGATGTTCAACTTCGCTGGCACCATTGCTATCGACCTTATCGGCATTGGTCTGGCCGCGTTCGGGCTCCTTCACCCCGTGGCCGCGGCCCTGATCCACGTCGGCAGCGAAACCGCGCATCCTGAACTCGGCGCGGCTCATCCGCATTGACGACGAGACCGAGGATAGAAAGGCACGGCTCCGCACGATCCATGCCAATCCCGCTCTGCGTGTGCGCCTCGCCCAGCGCCGTGACACTCACCAGGAGGCTTGAACCGCCGCTGACGATCCCAGAAGAGATGCCCTGAATTTACGCGGGCTGGGAGCAGAGAAGTGCCGAGATGCCCTGAGCTGCGCAGGGTCAGCGGTCGAACTCGCCTGTGAAATCACCGGCCGCACACCGCTGATTGTCGTGTTCGAGACATGCACTGGCACCCGTTTGCCACATTTTCCGAAACGTAAGAAGAAACAGGCGTTGCTCCAATGAGCGTCTCGCCTTCACGCCGCCATCCGCCCCGCACGCTGCGTACGGGTGCCGATCCGGTTGAGGAGGATCTCTTCATCGGTTGCCGGGCGGATGGCTCCACGGGAGCCCACCCACAGCACGACGGCGGCAGTCCGGTCGGGGGCTTCGAGCCGGAGGCCTCGCTGCTCTGCGATCTCCGGGGTGATGGTCGTCAGTGACTCGTCCATGGGGCACAGTCTGGAACGGCGGACCGACGATGGCAAGATACGTTACGTAAATCTGAGCAGATTCGCAGGCGACGCCACCCATCCCGGCGGCGACCGTCCAGGACGCTGCGCTAGATTGTGGCAGCGGCGCCGGGACTGGCGTCGCAGTCGGGTGGAGGAGTGAGGGCGTCGTGCTGGTCCATGCGGTTCCGTCTGCTGAAGGTCGTGCGCAGTGAAGACGGTGGACCGGACCGGCTGGTGGCGCACCTTTCCCGCGCAGGTGGCGGCGGTGAGCCTGATCGGCGTGCTGGCGTCGTCGATGGGGTCGTGGATTCCATCGTTCTGGGGGGATGAGGCGGCGACCCTGATGTCGGCGCAGCGCTCGCTGCCGAGCCTGTTCCGCATGCTGGGCCACGTCGACGCGGTGCACGGGGCGTCCTACGTGCTGTACCACTGGTGGATTCACCTGTTCGGGATGTCGCCGTTCGTAGCCCGTCTGCCTGCCGCCTTGGCGATCGGCGCCGCGGTGCCGGCGGTCATGCTGCTGGCGCGGATGCTGTCCGGGCCGTCCACGGCGCTGCTGTCGGGCCTCGTCTATGCGTTCCTGCCCCGCACCGTCTACATGGGCGGTCAGGTCCGGTCGTATGCGGGCACAGCGGCGTTTGCGGTCTGGGCCACGTTCGTCCTGGTGGTCATCATCCGCCGGTACCGCGCCGGGGACCCGATCGCCGTTCCGGGCGGCCGGTGGCGGACGATCGGCCTGTGGACCGCGTACGGTGCCCTGTTGGCGGCGGGGACGGTGCTGTTCATCTTCCTGTCGCTGCTGGTGATCGCCCACCTGATCGTCATGCTGGTCTACGCACGCCGTCGGCTGCTGCCGTGGGCGGTGGCGGTGGCGGTGGTCGGCGGCGTCGCCGCCCCGCTCGTGCTCCTCGCCCGTCAGCAGCGGCAGCAGGTGGCATTCCTGGCCCACCGCACCGTCCTCGATGCGGAAACGATGCTGGTGCAGCCGTGGTTCATCACGTGGGGGGTGGCGGTGGCGGGGGGGCTGCTCATCCTGGTCGCTCTCGTGGGGGCGGTCGGCGCGGTCCGGGCCAGCCGTTGCGCCGGCAGCGGACCGGGGTTGGAGTCGTCGCCGGCTCCGGCCCCGCCGGCGCGGGGGCCCGGGCCGCGGCGGGCGCGCCCGCGGGGGGGGGTGGGCGCGCCGGGGCTGTTGGGCCCGCGCCACCGGCTGATCGGCAGCTTCCCGTGGATAGGCATCTACACGCCGCGCTACCTCTCGTTCTGCACCCCGGCGGCCGCGCTGCTGATGGGGGCCGGCGCGGTGCGGCTGGCGTCGTGGATGCCGGCCCGGCGCGCCCGGGTGTCGCTGGTGACGATCGGAGCGCTGACGGTCGCCGTTCTGGCTCCCTTCATCGTGATCGCGCGTCAGCCCCACAGCTATGACGAGGCCGACTGGCCCCAGATCGGAAGCGTCATCGCGGCGCACGCCCGGCCCGGGGATGCGGTGGCCTTCGACGAGGCGGTGCGCCCGTCGCGGCGGCCCCGGCTGGCGATGCGCACCTACCCGCAGGACTTCGCCCAGGTGCGGGATGTGACGCTGAAGGTGCCGTTCGACGCGGGCGTGAGCTGGCACGACACCGCCTACAGCATCGCCGGAGCGGCGGCGCGGGGCCGGCTGCAGAGCGTCGACCGGCTCTGGCTGATCGAGTACGGCACGCCGCCGCACGTCAGCAGGTGGGGGAGGGCGCAGCTCGCCGAGCTCGGCTTCGTCGTGAGCCACCGGTACGTCCAGCATTCGAGCACGATCTACGAGTACCAGCGGACGAGCACCGGCTGAACCGGCCGTCCCGCCGCCGAGTCGCCGAGTCACCGAGCTGCCGGGGAACGCCGAACTCCTGAGTCACACAGCGACACCGCGGCATCCCGCCCGGCGGCCGCATCGGAGGCATCCATTACACTGGCCGTGCCCCGGCCGCTCGGCGCAGAGACCGGCAGCCGGGTGGCAAAAACAGAGAATGACGAAAGGTATCCGCATGACTTCCGCCCCGCAGTACCCGAACCAGGCCGCCGCGAACCAGCAGTACGCCGCGCCCCAGAAGAGCTTCCTGGTCACTTGGCTGCTCGCCCTCCTGCTGGGCACCTTCGGCATCGACCGGTTCTACCTGGGCAAGATCGGCACCGGCATCGTGAAGCTCATCACGCTGGGAGGCCTGGGCATCTGGACCCTCATCGACATCATCCTCGTGCTCGCCGGCGCGCAGCACGACAAGCAGGGACGCCCGCTGGAGGGCCGTGAACGTCTGCTCACGGTCGCGATCATCATCACGATCGTCGTCTACGTCCTCGGCGTGGCCGGCAACATCTTCCGCCTCACCTCCGGGTCCTGAGCGCTGCGGCGGGTCGCGGCGCCGGTCAGTCGGGCCGGTGCCGCGTGCGGGCCCGCCACCGCTCGTGGTTGACCGCGGCGATGGCCGTGAGCGGGATGCCGGCCGGGCACACCTGCACGCACTCCTCGTAGAGGGAGCACGGCCCGAACTCGGCCTCCGCCTGGCCGAGCATCGCCTCGGCGCGTTGTCCGCGCTCCTCGCGCCCATAGGGCGTCGTCCCCAGGTGCAGCAGCTTGGCCCCGGCGAAGAGGTTCGCGGAGCCGTTCGGGCAGGCGGCCACGCAGGCCCCGCATCCGATGCAGGCGGCGAAGTCGAGCGTGGTCTCGGCCTGCTCGTGCGTCACCGGCCGGGCGTCGGCGTCGACGGCGGTGCCCGCGTCCACCGACACGTATCCGCCGGCCTCCAGCACCCGGTCGAGGGACGAGCGGTCGACGATGAGGTCCCGCACCACCGGGAAGGCCCCGGACCGGAACGGCTCGATGCGGACGGTCTGCCCCTCGTGGAAGCTGCGGACGTGCTGCTGGCATGACGGCGTGTGCGGTCGGGGGCCGTGCGGGGTGCCGTCGACGGTGACTCCGCACGTGCCGCAGATTCCTTCGCGGCAGTCGGAGTCGAACGCGATCGGCTCCCGGTTCTCAGCGACGAGCCGCTCGTTCAAATGATCGAGCAGTTCGAGCAGCGTCATCTCGGGGGTGGCGTCGTCGACGTCGAACTGTTCGAAGCGGCCCTCGTCGTCGGGGCCGTCCTGCCTCCAGATCTCCAGTGTCAGGTTCATGATGTCTTGTAGTTCCTTGTCTGCAGGGGGACGGCGCGGAACTGCAGCGCCTCGTCGTGACGGATGTACGCTCCGGCGCTGCCGGGGGCTGACGCCGGGTCGCGCTCCCACGCCGAGACGGTCGCCCAGTGCTCGTCGTCGCGGGCGGCCTCGCCGTCGCCGAGCGTGTGGTCGACCCGGTAGTGGGCCCCGCACGACTCGGTGCGGTCGAGGGCGTCCAGGCACATGAGCCGGCCCAAGTCGAGGTAGTCGGCCACCCGCCCGGCGCGCTCGAGCTCCTGGTTGAGCCGCTCGGCGTCGCCTACGACCCGCAGATCGGCGTAGAATTCGCCGCGCAGCTGCTCGATCTCGTCCAGGGCGGTCCGCAGCCCCTCGGCCGAGCGCGACACCCCGCAGTGCGTGTAGAGAATGTCGCCCAGCTGCCGGTGGAACTGGTCGGGCCCGCGGGTGCCGTGGATGTCGACGAGCTGCTGCACGCTGCGGTGCACATCCTCGACGGCGGCGGTGACGGCGGGGTCGTCCGGGTCGAGCAACGGCTGCCCGAGTAGGGGCGCCAGGTAGTCGGGGACGGCGTAAGGGAGGGTGAACCAGCCGTCGACGCAAGCGGACAGCAGCGAGTTCGCACCCAGCCGGTTCGCGCCGTGGTAGCCCCAGCCGACCTCGCCGCCGACGAACAGCCCGGGGATATTCGACATCTGGTTGTAGTCGGTCCACAGCCCGCCCATGGTGAAGTGGCAGGCCGGGGCGATGCGCATCGGCACCTGGTAGGGGTCTTCGCCGACGAGGTCTGCATACATGCGGATGAGGTTGCCGTAGCGCTCCTCGACGCCGTCGTGGCCCAGGCGCTCGATGGCGTCGCGCAGGTCGAGGTAGACGGCGTTGTGCTGCGGCCCGACGCCGAAGCCGGCGTTGATACGCTCCAGGGCGGCGCGGCTGGCGACGTCGCGGGGCACGAGGTTGCCGAAAGCCGGGTAACGGCGCTCCAGGAAGTAGTCGCGCTCGGTCTCGGGGATGTCGGCGGGCGGGCGGTCGTCGCCGGCCCGTTGCGGCACCCAGATGCGGGCGTCGTTGCGAAGCGACTCGCTCATCAGCGTGGTCTTCGACTGCCAGGGGGCGTTGAGCGGGATGGCCGTGGGATGGAACTGAACGAACGACGGGTTGGCGAGAAGGGCGCCGCGGCGGTGGGCGCGGAAGGCGGCGGTGGCATTCGAGTTGCGGGCCAGCGTGGTGCGGAAGTAGACGTTACCGTACCCGCCGGTGGCGAGCACGACGGCGTGCCCCAGATAGGGGCGGATCTCTCCGGTCACGAGGTCGCGCACCACCACGCCGCGGGCTACGCCGTCCTTGACGATGAGGTCGAGCATCTCGGACTTGCGGTGCAGGGCGACCGTCCCGCGCGCCACCTGCCGCAGCAGGGCCTGTGAGGCGGCGATCTCCAGCTGCTGCCCGGTCTGCCCTCGCGTGTAGTAGGTGCGGGACACCTGGACGCCACCGAACGAGCGGGTGGCGAGCTGCCCCCCGTACTCGCGGGCGAACGGGGCGCCGATGGCGTTCATGTGGTCGACGACGCGGATCGACTCTTCGGCCAGCCGGTAGCAGTCGGCCTCGCGGGCGCGGAAGTCGCCGCCCTTGACCGTGTCCTTCACGAACCGTGCCACCGAGTCGTTGTCCACCTTGCGGGCGCGGGCGGAGTTGATGCCGCCCTGGGCGGCGACGCTGTGCGCGCGTCGGGGGGCGTCATGGAAGCTGAAATTCTCGACGTGGTAGCCGAGCTCGCCCAGCGCGGCGGCGCAGCCGGCCCCGGCCAGTCCGGTGCCGACCACGATGACGGTGAACTGCCGCCGGTTCGCCGGGGTGATGAGCCGGTAGTGCAGCCGGCGGTCGTCCCACGCCTGCGCGACGGGGATGCCGGGGTCGGGGAGGTGCGGGTCCAGCGGCGTCCCGATGCGGACGCCGGGGGTCGTGGCGGCGGTCATGAGATCATCCCCGTCCAGACCGCGATGGGGATGCTGATGTTGCCGACCATGATGACGAGGGCGACGACGGAGCAGACGATCGCGGCGATCTGGCGGAACCGCTTTCCGGTCGCCCCCAGGTCGTTGATGGCGAGCCAGAGCCCGTGGAACAGGTGGGCGCCCAGCAGCGCCATGGCCAGGATGTAGAAGGCGGCGACGACCGGGCGCTGGAAGCTGGCGATGAGGTTCTGATAGGCGTAGCTCACGCCGGCGCCGGCCTCGCGGAATCCGTCCGGAGCGGCCGGGCGGGTGCCGAAGGTCAGGTCGAGCACGTGGAAGACGACGAACAGCGCCAGGACGGTGCCGGTCACCGGCATCGTCCTGGCGGTGAACGACTTGACGCCCCTGCGCGCGAACTTCCCCCGCGAGTGCTTGGCCCGGTACGAGAGCACGACGGCCGACCAGACGTGAGCGACCAGGCAGAGGGCCAGCACGCCTCCGACCACCCACAGCAGCGTGGTCTCGGGCAGCACCGGCACCAGGAAGGTGCGCAGCCAGACCGCGTACGAGTTGAACGCCTCGGCGCCCTCGTACACCTTCAGGTTGCCGAGCATGTGCACGAACACGAAGGCGCCCAGGATGAGCCCGCTGATCGCCATCGTCTGCTTCAGCGCGAAGCTGGATGGACGCGGCGGCGGAGTGAGCGCACTGGGGCCGTCCTGCACCGTGCGGGGCTCTCCGCGTCGTGGAGCCGTGGTCTGGGTCATGTCGCCTCCCACCTGGAATGTCATCATGAGTATAGTTTTCGGCGCCTCCGGGTGCGGGAGCGACGCGGATCCATTCGCCTGCGGGCAGGGGCGGGGCGAGGGCGGGGAGGGCAGTCCCGGCGCTCATTCCGGATTTTCCCATCGGGTGTTCAAGTCCCGATGCCAGAATTCGACTGATTTCATCCCTTGAAGCGAAGGCGGCGGGCGTGTTCGATGCGGTCCTGGTGGTGCTGCTGATCCTGGCGGCGGTCATCGGGTACCAGCAGGGCCTGATCCGCAGCCTCGCGGCACTGCTCGGGATGATCGTCGGCGGGGTGATCGCCTTCGCCGTCGTCCCCTCGCTGGTCGTGTCGGTGCAGAACTCCCCGGTGAGCATCCTCATGATCCCGATGGCGATCCTGCTCTCGCTGCTGCTGGGCCGTCTGCTGGGGTCGTTCGTGGGGCGGCTGCTGCATCGGGGGGCGGTGACGGCCAAGATCGGCCTGTTCGACCGGATGATCGGCGCAGCCGCCCACGTGGTGGTGTTCGCCGTGGTCATCGCGGTGGTGAGCGCGTCGCTGACGACGCTCGGCAACAGCCAGCTCACCATCGCGGTGACCAACTCCCGCGTCGTGGCGGCCGTCAACGGCTTCCTTCCCACCAAGGTGCGGCAGCAGATCGCGGCCTGGCAGTCGGCGCTGACCGAGTCGGAGCTGCCGCGGGTCCTGGACGCGATCGGCGGGCTGACCACCAACCCGGAGCTGCCGCAGGACCAGGCGGCGACCGCGGCGCAGCAGAATGCGGCTGCCTCGGTGGTGCGGATCAGCGGCGTCGCCTCGGCGTGCAACGACGTGCAGACCGGCAGCGGCTTCGTGGTGTCGCGCAACCGGGTGGTGACGAACGCCCACGTGGTCGCCGGGGTGACGGACCCGGTGGTCGAGAGCCGGAGCGGGCAGTCGGCGCGCGGCCGGGTGGTGTCCTTCGACCCGGCCCGCGACCTGGCGGTCATCGCGGTGGAGTCGCTGAACGTGCCGTCCCTGGAGCTCGCTGCGGCGGCCACTCCGGGGGAGACCGCGGCGGTGCAGGGGTACCCCTTCGGCGGCCCGTTCGTGTCCCGCGCGGCGACGGTGCTCAACGCGAGTACTGTCTCGGTCGCCGATATCTACGGCGCGGGCCAGTACCAGCGCCACATCTACACGCTGGCGGCGGATGTGCAGCCGGGCAACTCCGGGGGCCCGCTGCTCGACGGCACGGGCGACGTCCTCGGGGTCGTGTTCGCCAAAGACAAGACGTTGGGCAACGTCGGCTACGCCCTCACCGACCAGGAACTGGCGGCGGTTGCCTCGGCGGCCCCCACTGAGATGGCGACCGTGTCGACGCAGAGCTGCCGGACGGCCGGGTAGCGGGCGCCGGCCCGGCCAGGGCGCGGCGCGGGTGCCGGTCAGGGCGCGGACGGCAGGGCCGGTGAGCCCGGTCAGCCCATCACCCGCACGCTGATGCTCTCCGGCATCTCGCGCAGGGCGTCCAGCACCTTCTCGTCGACCCAGGACGAGACGTCCGTGACCGCGTAGCCGATCTCGCCCCAGGTGCCGAGCACCTGCGAGTCGATGTTGACGCCCAGGTCGCCGTAGAGCCGGTTCGTCTTGGCGAGCACGCCCGGGACGTTGCGGTGCAGGAACCCGATGCGGTGCAGGCCGTCGTGCCAGGGCGGCAGGGTGACGCCGGGCACGTTGACGCTGAGGTCGGTGCGGCCCTCCTTGAGGAAGTCGATGAGCTTTCCCGCCACGAACTCGCCGATGCCGTGCTGCGCCTCCAGCGTCGATCCGCCGACGTGGGGGGTGAGGATGACGTTCGGGAACTCCTGCAGCGGGGACGAGAACGCGTCGCCGCGCTTCTTGGGCTCGGTCGGGTACACGTCGATGGCTGCGCCGCCGAGGTGTCCGCTGGCGAGCGACTCGCACAGCGCGGCGAGGTCGATGACGAATCCGCGCGAGATGTTGAGGAACTTCGCCCCCTCCTTCATCTGCGAGAACTCGGTGGCGCCGAAGAAGCCGGTGTTCTCGGGGCGTCCGTCCACGTGCACGGTGACGACGTCGGCCTCGGCGAGCAGCTCGGGCAGGGTGTGCTTGCGCTCGGCGTTGCCGAGGGCGAGCTTCTCCTGGATGTCGTAGAAGATGACGCGCATGCCCAGCGCCTCGGCCACGACGGACAGCTGGGCGCCGATGTTGCCGTAGCCGATGATGCCGAGGGTGTGCCCGCGCACCTCGTGCGAGCCGTCGGCGGTCTTGTCCCAGACGCCGGCGTGCATCCTGCGGTCGCGCTCGGGGATGTGCCGCATGAGCAGGATGAGCTCGCCCACGACCAGTTCCACCACGGAGCGCGTGTTCGAGTAGGGGGCGTTGAAGACGGTCACTCCGTGCTGGGCGGCCGCGGTCAGATCGATCTGGTTCGTGCCGATGCAGAACGCGCCGATGCCGATCAGATCGGGGGCGCTGGCGAGGACGCGCTCGGTGACGTGGGTCTTCGATCGGATGCCCAGGAGGTTGATGCCGGGGAGGCGGGCGATGAGCTCGTCCTCGTCGAGGGCGCCGGTGAGCGTCTCGACCTCGATGCCGCGGCTCTTCAGCCGGGTGACGGCGGTGGGATGGATGTTCTCGAGCAGTAGGGCCTTGATCACCCGTTCGAGTTTACTCGCGTGTAGCCTGGTCGGGTCTCTAACGAGAACCCTGTCCTGGCCGTCGTATCGGCCGGTCCGAGAGGAGCCCGACATGTCCGAGGTATACACGCTCGCGGGAGGATGCTTCTGGTGCCTGGATGCGTCGTTCAGCCAGGTGCACGGCGTCATCGGGGTCGACTGCGGGTATACGGGTGGAACGGTGCCGAACCCCACCTACCAGCAGGTCTGCACCAACACCACCGGTCATGCCGAGGCGGTGCAGATCGAGTTCGATCCGGAGCAACTGCCGCCGGACGTGCTGCTGGACATGTTCTTCACCGTCCACGATCCGACGACGCTGAACCGGCAGGGCGACGACGTGGGCACCCAGTACCGGTCGGCGATGTTCTACACCGATGACGCCCAGCGCGAGCGCTTCACCGCGGCTCGCGACCGGGCCGCCCGGGTCTGGGATGTCCCGATCGTCACCGAGATCGCGCCCCTGGCCGAGTTCTTCCGGGCGGAGGAGTACCACCAGGACTACTTCGCCAAGAACCCGGAGCAGTCGTACTGCCGCTTGGTCGTGTCGAAGAAGGTCGCGGCGGTCCGCAGTGCGTTTGCCGACTACGTCGGCTGACGGCGGGGCGCCGGACGACGGCGGTCTGATGCGCTGACTGAGTTTCCACAGCCGCGCTCCACGCTGTTGTTTCCATTCTGATGCGGAGGCCCGGAGCGCTCCGCCCAGGGAGCCCTCATCCTGGGGGCGGATCGCAATCGCGACCCGCCCCCTGAGAGAGGACCATCATGACCGGAGACATCACCATCGGCGGCGTCGTCGCCACCGCCGTCAAAGACGTGACGACCAGCGAGGGCCTGCGCATCGCCTCGTTCCGCCTGGCGTCGAACGTCCGCCGCTACGACCGCAAGACCGGCCAGTGGATCGACGGAGACACCAATTGGTTCACCGTCACGGCCTTCCGCCGCCTCGCCGAGCACGTCGCCGGCTCCTTCGAGAAGGGGCAGCGCGTGCTCGTGCACGGGCGGCTGCGGGTGCGCGCCTGGGAGAGCGGCCCGCGCAGCGGCACGACGGTGGAGATCGAGGCCGAATCCGCCGGCCACGACCTGCGGTGGGGGACGACCGCGTTCACCCGCGCCCGTGCGCCCGAGCCAGCGCCGCGTCCGGAACCAGAGGATCGCGATGTTCCGCCGCCGGACGCCGCCTCGCCCGAGCCGGCCCTGGCCGAAGCCGAAGCACCTGCGGTGGGGCTGCAGCCCCACGCTGTGCCGGCCGGGGCCGGCTGGACCTCCTCCCAGACGGACGCCGGCTGAGGCGGCCCCTGAGCCCGAACGCCCTGTCGGTGACTTCGCCGGGGTTGTCGGCCGCCGGCTGCTATCGTCGAGGCGTGCATCAGGTCGTTCGGAAGATAGGCGCCGGGGTGCTGGGGCTGCTCATGGTCACAGCGCTCGCCGGGTGCGGTCGCGCGACCTCCCATCGCACCGCCACGGCGTCGCCCACCCCTTCGGTCACGGCCGTCTGGAACCCGGGAGGAGACGCCAAGGCGAATCGGGCCTTCTTCGACCAGACGTTGCGACCCCTGTCGGGCGACCAGCTGCCGACCTCCCGGGCGGTCGTCGACGCCCTGGCCTCCCGCGGGGTGCCGAAGACCTCCATGCAGGTGACGCCCGATCGCACCCCGAAGAACCTGGCGGCCGACATGATCACGATCTCCGTGCAGCTCGGTTCCGAGTGTCTGCTCGGGCAGTTCGATCCGGGCGCCTACACGTCTCGCGCCGCGGCGACGGTGAACGGGGCCTGTCTGGTGGGCGACACGCTGCCGATCACCTGGTGACGCGGTCTTCCCTCGCCCGGCTGCACCCGGAAGGGGGCTTCGGGGCGAGAGAGTGACCGGGTACGCTGGGCCATATGGCCGAATACATCTATCAGATGATCCATGCCCGCAAGGCACACGGCGACAAGGTCATCCTCGACGATGTCACCCTGGCGTTCCTGCCCGGGGCGAAGATCGGCGTGGTCGGACCCAACGGCGCCGGCAAGTCGAGCGTGCTGAGAATCATGGCTGGGCTCGACACCCCGAGCAACGGCGAGGCCCGGCTCACCCCCGGATACACCGTCGGCATCCTGCAGCAGGACCCGCCGCTGGACGACGACCTCACCGTGCTGCAGAACGTGCAGGAGGGGCTCGGCGAGATCAAGCGCAGCCTCGACCGGTACAACGAGATCTCCGCCGCACTCGCCGACCCGGACGTGACCGACTTCGACGCCAAGCTGGAGGAGATGGGGCGCCTCCAGGAGGCGATTGACTCGGCGGACGCCTGGGACCTCGACTCGCAGCTGGAGCAGGCGATGGACGCGCTCCAGTGCCCGCCGTCGGACGAGATCGTGAGCCATCTGTCCGGTGGCGAGCGACGCCGGGTGGCGCTGTGCCGGCTGCTGCTGAGCCGGCCGGACCTGCTGCTGCTCGACGAGCCCACGAACCACCTCGACGCCGAGAGCGTGCAGTGGCTGGAGTCGTTCCTGCACTCCTACGGCGGCACCGTGCTCGCCGTCACCCACGACCGGTACTTCCTCGATGACGTCGCCGAGTGGATCCTGGAGCTCGATCGCGGCCACACCTACGTCTACGAGGGCAACTACTCGACCTACCTCGAGAAGAAGGCGGCCCGTCTCGAGGTGCAGGGCCGCAAGGATGCGAAGCTCGAGAAGCGGCTGCAGGACGAACTGGCCTGGGTGCGCACCAACCCGAAGGGCCGGCAGGCGAAGTCGCGCGCCCGCCTGGAGCGCTACGAGGAGATGGCGGCGGAGGCCGAGCGCACCCGCAAACTCGACTTCGACGAGATCCAGATCCCGCCGGGGCCCCGCCTGGGCACGCTGGTCATCGAGGCCGAGCATCTGCGCAAGGGCTTCGGCGAACGGGTGCTCATCGACGACTTGTCGTTCACTCTGCCGCGCAACGGCATCGTCGGCATCATCGGCCCCAACGGGGTGGGCAAGACCACGCTGTTCAAGACGATCGTCGGCATCGAGCCGGTCGACGCGGGGACGCTGCGAGTCGGCGACACGGTGAAGCTTTCGTACGTCGATCAGCGCCGCGAGGGCATCGACCCGGCCAAGACGGTGTGGGAGGTCGTCTCGGACGGCCTCGACTACATCCACGTCGGGCAGACCGAGATGCCGAGCCGGGCCTATGTCTCGGCCTTCGGCTTCAAGGGGCCAGACCAGCAGAAGCCGGCGGGCGTGCTCTCCGGCGGCGAGCAGAACCGCCTGAATCTGGCGCTCACGCTCAAACAGGGCGGCAACGTCCTGCTGCTCGACGAGCCCACCAACGACCTCGACGTGGAGACCCTCTCCAGCCTGGAAGACGCCCTGCTGGCGTTCCCCGGCTGCGCGGTGGTCATCACGCACGACCGCTGGTTCCTCGACAAGGTGGCGACTCACATCCTCGCCTACGAGGGCACCGACGAGAACCCGGCGTCCTGGTACTGGTTCGAGGGCAACTTCCAGGCCTACGAGGCCAACAAGGTGGCACGTTTGGGCGAGGAGGCGGCCCGTCCGCACCGGGTCGCCCACCGCAAGCTCACCCGCGGCTGAGCGGCGCGAACCGACCGGAACCGACAAAACCGGGGCCTGCACATCGCACGGACGATGTGCAGGCCCCGGTCCAGCCTGTGGCGGTACGGCTCAGACCGGGACGACGACGGTCGGACCGGGCAAGTTCAGCAGCACGCCCTGGCCGACCGATCCCAGGAGCAGCCGTCCCACGGCCCCGTGCCGATGGGAGCCGACGACCAACTCGACGGCCTCCCGGCCCCGGGAGACCAATGCGCGCACTGGCGCTTCGTTGACCGACTCGGTGCGCACCTCGACGGTCGGGTGCGCGTCGTGGAGACGGCGGGCCAGGCCGGCCAGCTGGGCGGCGAACCCGTCGCCGACCGGCTGCAGCCCGCCGCCCATCGCCTGCGCTATGCGCTCCAGGGCGGGCGGGATGCCCCAGGCCGAGACGAGCGTGAGGGGCTGCTCCAGCCGCTCGGCCTCGGCCGCGGCGAAGCTCAGCGCCGCGGTCGCCGAGTCGTCGGGGCCGCCCCCGCCGCCGCCGCCCGCGCGGCGGTCCGGGCCGTCGTCCCGCGGCGGGATGACGGCGACGGGCGCGTGGGCCAGCGCCGCCACCCGCATGCCGCGGGTACCCACCAGGAGGTCGCGGGCGGGGAGCGATCGGTCCGACCCGATCACCAGCGCCGCAGCCCCGGTGGAGTGCTCGGCCAGCACCTCGGTGGCGTCGCCCTCGACCACGTCGCCGTCGAGCGGCACGTCGGCTGCCTCCGGCAGCTGGCGGGCCCAGTCGAGTTCGGCGGCGAGCAGACGGCTCGCGGCCGCCCGCAACTGCTCGTCGCTGTCGAGGCCGGGCGCCTCGGCGAAGTCGAGCGCGAAGACGAGGCGGATCGGCCCGCCGAGCCGGCCGGCGCGGCGTACCGCCCAGGCGACGGCTCCGCGGCCGGCGGCGCGCCCGTCCACGCCGACGATGGTGGGCTGCAGCTGTTCAGTCATGTGCTCCGGTCTCCTCGCGGCGGGGGTGCCCCCGGCCGGCTGGTCGTCGATCAATGGAAGTAGGGGATGACCAGGTAGAGGCCGTAGAGGATGACCGAAACGGCGATCGCGAAGCAGACCACCGCTCCGGTCCGGTACAGCAGCGAACGGCTCTGGTCGGAGTGCTCGGCGGCGACCGTGGCGGCGCCCCAGAGGCGGATGCCGGAGCCGTAGGCGCCGACGAGCGCCGAGGCGGCGACGGCGGTGATGATGAGCACGCCCAGCAGCTGCAGCCAGTAGGCGCCCTGCACCGGGGTGGGGGAGTCGGCGGTCAGCAGGATGGGGGCGATGGCGGAGAGAATGGGCATTTCCAGGTTTCCAGTTCCTTGGTCGGATTCGAAGCGGGCGCGGCGGCGTCGCGGCTCAGGCCGTGGCCTTGACCGCCGGCGCCGCGGCGGCGTCGTTGACGTTGTCGGCGGTGACGGGGTTGCGCCGCGACAGGCGCAGGATGCCCCAGACGACGCCGAGGGCGATGACGACCACCAGGGCGACGCCCCAGACGCCGGGCAGCTTGGTGAGGGCCCCGGCGCCGCCGCCCATGATCGCCGCCGCCGGCAGCGTCACCAGCCAGGCGAGGGCCATCCGGCCGGCGACCGACCAGCGCACCGTCCCGCCCTTCCGGCCGAGACCGGCGCCCATCACCGAGCCCGAGCACACCTGGGTGGTGGACAGGGCGAAGCCGAGGTGCGAGGAGGTCAGGATGGCCGCGGCCGAGCTGGCCTCGGCGGCGAATCCCTGCGGGGTGCTGATATCGGTGATGCCGCGCCCCAGGGTGCGGATGACGCGCCAGCCGCCCGAATAGGTGCCGGCGGCGATGGCGAGGCCGCAGACGAGGATGACCCAGATCTGCGGGTTCGAGCCGGTCGGCTGCAGGTGGGCGGAGATGAGCACCAGGGTGATGACGCCCATGGTCTTCTGGGCGTCGTTGGTGCCGTGCGAGAGGGCGACCAGCAGGGCGGTGACGGTCTGTCCGTGGCGGAAGCCCTCGGAGCGCTGCCGTTCGCTCATCTTCCGGGCGAGGAAGAAGGCCAGCCGGGTGGCCAGGAAGGCGGCGACCCCGGCGATCACCGGCGAGATGAACGCCGGCAGCAGCACCTTGGCGATGATGTTCGGGTAGTTCACGGACCCCCAGCCGAGGCCGACGATGGCGGCGCCGATGAGGCCGCCGAACATGGCGTGGGAGGAACTCGAGGGCAGGCCCACCAGCCAGGTCAGCAGGTTCCAGATGATGGCGCCGACCAGCCCGGCGAAGATCATGGCGGGGGTGATGGACACCGACCCGTCCGCCTCGCCATTGATGAGCCCGCTGGAGACCGTGTTCGCGACGGCGACGGAGAGGAATGCGCCCACGAGGTTGAGGGCGCCGGCGGCAATGACGGCCGTCTTGGGCTTGAGCGCGCCGGTGGCGATGGAAGTGGCCATCGCGTTGGCGGTGTCATGGAAGCCGTTGGTGAAATCGAATGAGACGGCGGTGATGATCACGAGGACCACTACGACCATGGTGGCGACGTCAGGCATGTCTGGTGCGAATTCCTTCGAGATGGGCGGTCTTCGAACTGCGAAGCGCGCCTAGCGTCCCGCTCGCGGGTGAACGCTGTCGGTTCCCGGGGTGAACGTCGGATGAATTCCCCGGCCGGCATGACGCGCTGCGCTCGCCTGCCGTGCCGTCCCGACCATCTCCCGCACTGCGGGGCTACCGCACCTCGGGAATGCGCATGAGCCCTTCCTGCGCGCAGGTGGCGAGCAGGGTGCCGTCGGCTGCATAGAACTCGCCGGTGTCGAGGCTGCGCCCCTCCTGCGCCGAGGGGGAGTGCTGGGGCGAGGCGATCCACTGCTCGACATCCACGTTGCGGAGGAACCACATCGAGTGGTTGAGCGTGGCCTGGCTGAGCCCCCGGTGAGACCACGAGATGCCGTGGCGCCGCATACCGGGCTCCAGGATGGTGAAGTCGCTGACGTAGGCGAGCGCGGCCCGCTGCCAGGTCTGGTCGCCGGGGAAGGAGCCGCGGGCGCGCATCCACACCAGGTGCTCGTCGCGGGGCCGGTCGTCGTCGACGGTGGTGAAGACGCTGGAGGGGTCGTGCCGGATGTCAAAGGGCCGGTACGAGATCACCCGGTTGAGGATGCGGGCGTTCGGGTCGGCGGCGTCGGGGTCGGGGAAGCCGTCGTCGTCTGGCCGCAGCGACTCCGGGGCGGGCAGGGGCCTGGCGGGGCGCGTCGTGTGCGAGACGCCCGCGCCGGGGCGCTGGAAGGCGATGAACGCGGTGGCGAGCAGCTCGCCGTCCTGCCGCGCCTCGACCTGCAGCTGGGTGAACGACCGGCCTGCGTGCAGCACGCGGGGGCGGTAGGCCACGCCGTGGCCGGTCTCGCCGCCGCGGACGAACATCATCTGCAGGGCGTGCGGCACCCGGTCGTCGTCCACCAGGCGGGCGGCGGCCATGATGGCCTGGCCGAGCAGCTGCCCGCCGAACACGCGCCCGGTCGACATCCACTCGGAGGGGCCGTGGAATTCGCCGATCACGCCGGTCGGCTGCAGGTCGAGCAGGGCGTGGAGGCGCTCGATGGGCGCCAGCGGGGTGTTCAGGGGAAGAGATTCAATCATCGGGTCCTGGCTCCGGTTGGTTGCGCATGCCGTCCGCGGCCTGGGCGAAGTAGTTCCAGAACACGTCGAACAGCGGCTGCGGCAGGTTCATGGCGGTGAGGGCGCCGCG
Organism: Pseudoclavibacter sp.; assembly: GCA_047722305.1. Lineage (GTDB taxonomy): Bacteria > Actinomycetota > Actinomycetes > Actinomycetales > Microbacteriaceae > JAKVJE01. The sequence goes on from JBDNYM010000024.1 coordinate 29,175, forward strand.
CATGCACGCCAGCCAGTGGTCGCGGGCCTCGGCATCGATGCGGTACGCGAAGTGGCGCATCCGCAGGCGCGGGGCGCCGCGCTCGCGGCGGTAGTCGTCGGGCCCGCCCCAGTACTGGCGCAGGAAGATCCTGAGGCGGTGCTCGGCGCCGGCGAGGTCGTCGGTGCCGTACATGGGTGCCAGCACCGCGTCGGTACGGACCCGGGCGTAGAACTCGTGGGCGAGTTCGGCGAAGAACTGGTCCCCGCCGGCCGCCTCGTAGACCGTCATCGTCATGGTTCGTCCTTCTGGTCCGCCGCGGTGCCCGCATCCGTCGGCGCGGCGGCCGGCCGGCGGCGGCGGGTGCCGGGGGCGGCGGCCGTCACGTTGTAGACGGTCTGGTCCGGGGCGAGCGAGACGTGGAAGCGGGCCAGCAGCTTCAGGGTGCGGGCGCGCAGCTCGCGGGCCACGTCGAACTGCTGAGACGGCTTGGTCTTCATGGCCACCCGCAGGACGAGGCGGTTGCCGTCCATGGCGTCGATGCCCCACAGCTCGGGTTCGCCGATGACGCGACGGGCCCATTTGGGGTCTTTCGCCAGGTCGCGGGCTGCGGTGAGCATGACCTGCTCCACGGCGTCGAAGTCGTCGCGGGACGAGATGGGCAGCTCGACGATGGCCCGTCCCCAGTCGTGCGACATGTTGCCGACCTTGAGGATCTCGCCGTTGCGCACGTACCAGAGGGTGCCGTCGGTGGAGCGGACGCTGGTGACGCGCAGGCCGACGCTCTCGACGACCCCCGACACGGTGCCGAGGTCTACGATGTCGCCGACGCCCAGCTGGTCCTCGAACACCATGAAGATGCCGGTGAGGAAGTCTTTGACCAGGCTCTGGGCGCCGAAACCGAGCGCCGCTCCGAGGATGCCCGCGCTGGCGATCAGCGGCGTCAGGTTCACGTTCAGCTGGCCCAGGATGGCGAAGCCGGCGATGAACACGAGCACCCAGGTGATGAGGTTGGTCAGCACCGAGCCGATCGTGCGGGTGCGCTGCACCACGCGCGCCTCGGCCAGGGGAGAGGTCAGCAGCTGGGTGGTCTGGGTGACGTTGTTGCGTCCCTTGACCCCGCTGATGATCTGGTCGATGACGCGCCGGACGATCAGCAGCAGGACCCATCGCACCACGATGGTGAAGACGATGATCCAGAAGATCGCGAGCAGCACCGGCCACCCGTGCGACCACCAGTCCTGCAGGGCCGCGAGGACGGCATTCCAGACGGTGGTCCACCAGGGGGTCGTGGCGGGCGTCATCGGCGGTCGCGTTCCTGGGCCAGCAGGCAGCGGCGGAGGGAGTCGAGTTCTTCGGCGAGCAGCCGTCGCAGCGCCGGGTGGGCGTCGGGATGCGCGGTCAGCCAGGATTCGGTGGCCGCGGCGAGCGCGTGGTCGGCCAGCGCCCGCGGGTAGACCGCGTCGATGATCTCTTCGATCATGTGATAGCTGCGGGAGTTCCACACCTCGTCGATATGGGCGAAGAACGCATCGGTGACCCCAGCGAGGGCGGACGCATCCACGACGCGTTGGAGGCCCACCCCGTTGGCACGCACCAGCGAGTTGGTGAGCGAGGTGTCGGTGAGCACTCGCAGGGCGGTGGCGGTCTTGCCGTCGGCGTCGGGCAGTGCCGCCTGGGCCCGCGCCGAGGCCAGCCGCCCGGAGGCGGTGGGGTCGTCGGCGAGCGCTGCGGCGATGTCGTCTTCGTCGGCGGCGTCGAGGGCGCAGAGGGCGAGCAGCAGCTCCCAGTCCAGGTCGGTGTCGATGTCCACCCCGGGGAGGATGGTCCGGCCGTGGGGGGGGGCGCGGCGCGCCCGCGCCGGGGGGGGGGGGGGGGGGGCGGGGGGGGTGGGGGGCCGGGCCGGGGAGGGCGGGGGGGGCCCGGGGCCGGCCCGCGGG
>JBDNYM010000025.1:0-29263 GCA_047722305.1 Pseudoclavibacter sp.
CCGGGCGGGTGGGGCGCGGTCGCCCGCCTGGCGGCTTGGGGGACGCTCACCGACGAGGGCGGGTGGGGGCCGACTGAGGCCCACCCGCCCGTGCAGCGCGCCACGTCCCGCGTGGTGGGGGTCGCCTACCCCTTCCTGGCTGGTGCTGGGATGGGGCCGTACGGGGTGGCGATCGGGCACCTGACCGATGGTGGCGGACTGTTCTGCTTCGACCCGTGGGAGTGCTACCAGCGCGGGTTCGTGACCGGAACCTCGATGCTGATCCTCGGCGATATCGGATCGGGCAAGTCCACGACGGCGAAGGCGTTCGCGTCTCGAGAGATCGGGCTGGGCCGGCGTGTGTTCGTCGCGTCGGACCCGAAAAACGAATGGGTGCCGCTGGCCCGGCAGATCGGCGGGCAGGTCATCGAGATCGGTCCAGGCCTGCCGGCACGGCTGAACCCGTTGGACCCTCCCCCACGGGACCCGAAACTGGACGACGAGCAGTGGGCCGCCGAGGTACTGTCCCGCCGCAGGCTGCTGTTGATCAACGTGTTCACGGTGGTCCTGAAACGGTCCTTGACCCCGGCGGAATACACGGCCGTGGATGTGTTCCTGGAGGCGGCGACCGCCGCCGTCCAGGGCCGCACCCTGACGTTGACCGACATTTGGATGCAGCTCAACGAGCCCACCACCGAGGCCGGACGGGCCTCCCTCCCAGATGCGGGGGATCTCACCCACGCGCTGCGGCGGGTGGTGGTGTCCGACCTGTCGGGCATGTTCGACGGCCCCTCCACGGTCGAGCTCTCCCAGGACGCACCCATGGTGGTCGTCGCCACCGGCGCGTTCGAGCGGGCGGCCGAAGAGGCCCGCAACCTGGCGATGCTGCTGTCCTCCGAATGGCTCGAGGGCGCCATCATGATCAAAACCGGCGGCCAGCGCATCGTCATCTACGACGAGGGCTACCGGATGCTCCGCAACGAGCACCAGCTCCAGCGCATGTCCGACCGGTGGAAGCTCGCCCGCCACTACGGGCTCACCAACGTGCTGATCATGCACCGCGTCTCCGACCTCGACGCGATCGGCGAGCAAGGGTCCTCGGCACGCAACCTGGCCTTGGGCCTTCTCGGCGATACCCAGATCCGCATCATCGGCGCGCAGCGCCCCGACCAGATCGACATGGTGCGCAAGACCCTGGCGACCAGCGACACGGTGACGCAGATCATCAGTCACCTGGCACAGGGCAACTTCGTGTGGCAGATCAAAGACAAGACGTTCCTGGTCCATACCGACGTGACCACCTACGAGCGTGATGTGCTCTTCGACACCAACGCCCGGATGGGCACCAGCGAACACGACGCGGCCGAGGGACCCGCCGAAGCACCCATCCTCGAACCCCTTACCGCAGACGCTGCCGACCTCGTATCGACCGAGCCAGTCGCGTCGTCGGCCTCTGGATCGGAACCGCGAGTAGACCCCGCGCTGGCTGCCCTGGTCGCCAGCACTCCGGACCGTTCCTCCGAGCCGTCCTCGGAGTCGGATGCTGTACCCGCAGCGGTTCAACCTGCTCTGCCCTCCTTGGCGGATCTCCCGCCGATGCCGGCTCCACCGGCCCAGGAGAAGATCCCTCCAATGCCGGACCCGCCTGCCCCGACGTCTCAGCCGTCGGCTGCACCGGTCACAGCGTCAACGATGAGGGTCCCGTCTGTCGAGGAGCCCGCTTCCGAGCCGTCGCCGCGGTCCCGGCGGAGGCGGAAGCGTCTGGTGCTGTCCAAGCCGATGGTGTGGGGTCTGGCGGGGGCGATCGCCGCCACCGGTGTTCTGGCCGGCGGCGGGGCCATGGTGTCTTCGGCCCTCAACCAGCCGCACCCGTCGCCTACGGCGACTCGGACTGTGGCGGACTGGACCCGAATCAACGGCACCGCGACAAGCATTCCCGGCGCCGCCGGCAAGCCGGCGTGGACGGTGAACGTCCCCGACGGTGGGGTGGCGTCGGTGTCTGATGCTGCGGTCATGCTGGTGGTGCCGGGCTCCCCCACGGCTCAGGTGCAGTTGCTGAACCCGGACACGGGCCAGCAGGTCTGGTCGGGCCCGTCGACGGGCACGATCCCCTGGGCAGTTTCCACGAACGTCGGCGATGCTCTGGCGGAAGTGTGGCTCGACGGGACGACGCTCAGCAGCGTCGTACCGTCCACCGGGCAGGTCGTGACCGCCCCGGTGTCGCCGGCTGCGAAGTTCAGCGAGTTCGGGGAGAGCCTCATGGTCACCGACGGAGACCAGGTCTCCACGCTCACCCGGACGGGGCTCAGCCCGGTGACGGTGCCGCAAGGGCTCACCCCGGTGGCGGTGGACGGTACGACGCTGCTGAGCGTGGACAGTGCCGGGGATGTCGTCTCGAGCGATCTCGCCGGCAACGTCAAGCACCGTGGGGTGGCGAAAGCCCCCGGCACCGGCCTGGTGTTCAAAGGGTGGATCACCGCGGGCCACGGGCGCGCAGCGACCGTGTGGACACCGTCGTCCCCGGACGGGACCGCCACGATCGGCTATCAAACCGTCGGCGGGAAGCTCACCGGCCGGGTGAAGGTCTCCACGACCCGGATCCAGCAGGCTGAGCTGACCCGGGGCGTCGGCGGCCGCTTGTCGTCCTATGCGGGCGTCGTGTTCGACACCACCACTGGGCAGGTGCGGGACCTCGCGCAGGCGGGGTTCACGATCTCGACCATGACCGGCGGGTGGGTGAACGGGAACCTCAAATCGACTCGCGTGGCGACGGACTTTGCGCGCACGGTCCGTTCTCTGCAACAGCCAGCCGCCGTGACCGGCACGACCGTGATCGTCCGATCGGGGCCTCAGATCAGCGGATTCGCTCTTGCGAAGGAGAAGAAATGAGCACGAACACACGGCAGGGATGCGCGTTCCGGCGTCGGGACCTGATCGCCCTGGAGCACCAGGCGGCCCGGCAGCAGGCCCATGACCGGCGGATGGTGGGCCGTCGTCGGGTGCTCGCCTGCGCGGTGATTCTCCCCAGCCTCGCCGGCGGCGTCATGGGACTGTCCACCATGGTCGCCCCGACCCTGGCCCAGGCCGCCACCGTCACAGCCCCGGCCCAGACGACGGCGGGTGGTGCCTCGTATACCGACGCCGCCACCGGGCAGGTGTGGTCGCTCAATGCGTTCACGGGGCAGGTGACGACCGGCTCGTTGGTGACGTTCGACGTGAACGCGAAGAACACGATCGCTTCGCCGGCGACGCTGACGCTCCTCACCGCCGCGGGGACACCGGCGTCAACGGTAACGGCCGCGGCCGGCACGTTCACCGTGTCGGGCGGCACCGTGGTATTCCAGGGCTCCCTGCCGGGCACGGCGACTGTCCAGTACAGCTACACGGAGCTGTCGGGCAAGGATGTGACGTCGACGCTGACCGTCACCGTGGCCGACCCGACGTGGAAGGCGATCGACCTGGGCCAGGTCGCCCAGGGGGCGTCCGCGTCTGTAGACGCGATCACGGCGAACCCGGGGGATCTCACTGATGCCGCTCAGGTCGTGCTCCGCAGCCTGGATGGGACGGCCGGCGGGTTGTCACTGGTCACCCCCAACGGTGCATGGGAAGTCGGGGCAGACCATCACACGATCACGTTCACGGCGGCCGCTGACGCGACCCCGGGCGCGCAGGACCAGGTGCTGTATGGGGTCGAAGGCTCTGAGGTGACCGGGACCGCGACCGTCACGATCGCGCAGCCCGCCCCGCCGGACAACGGTGGTGGCGACCAGGGCGGCACCGGCACGAACCCCGGGACCGGCGACGGGGGCGGCGGGTCGACGAACCCCGACCACGGCGGCGGTACGGGCTCTGGCACGGGGTCCGATGACGGGTCCACTGGCGGTGGGACGGGCACGGGCACCGGGACCACACCTGGCAGCGGGTCCGGGACGGGTGATCAGACGACGCCAATCACACCGCCGGTCGTGGCCCCAACGGTCACCCCGGCCGAGTCGATCACCGCCCAGACAGTGGGGTCGACCATCGACCTGGCGGCCGCGCCAGGCGGGCTCTTGACCGCCCAGGCGGGCCAGGCGGGTGCCGCCAGCGGGGCGCTCTCCTCGGATGCGTTCGCGTCAGCGACGCAGGGCGCCGCATTGACCCCGACGGGAGAGAACCCGGCGCCGGAAGCCTCTTCGACGACGCCGTCGCACCGCTCGCACGCGAAGCAGTCCAAGCACGCCCAAATGGAGGTGTCGGCATCCCCGGTATCGCATCCGGCACAGACGGTTTGGCTGTGGGTGTCCAGCCTGGGGTTGGCGATCGCCATCGCCGCAGTGGGACTGCTCGTGTTCTTCCGCCGGCACAAGACCGGCGGGCAACACCAGTAACCATCTGAAATCCGGGGCCGGGCCCCCCGGGGGGGGGCGCCCCCCGCGCGACCAGGGCGAGGCGGGGGGGTAGTCGCCCGATATAGGGGCCCCCCGCCCCCCCCCCCCCCCAACACCCCCCCACCCCCCCGCCCCCCCGGGGCCGCCCCGGCCCCCCCCCCCCCCGCCTGTCTCCAAGGGAAGGACGCTTGAATGCTCACCAATGATGCGGACCCGCAGCCGGGCACCCCGCAACTGCCCCTGATCCTGGGCGGGGCGGTGTGCGCTTTCGTGCTGCTGCTCGTGGCCGCACAGGTCTGGGCCACCAACCTCATCGGCTGGGCCACCGGCGCCCCGCACCAGCCGTTGTCCGTCGTGCAATGGGGGCTGCTCTGGCTCACCCCAGACCCGGCCGTCGTGACCGGGCAGGCGGTGTCCCCGATCATGCACTGGACGGTCGTCGCCCTCATCGTCCTGGTGTGCTGTGCGGTCGCCGTGGGCATCGTGTCATTGGCGACCCGGCTGCGACGGGACAGGCCGAACAAGCCGGGCATGGCCACCGCCGCCCAGATCCGGCGGGAGATGGGGCCAAAGGCCATGAAGTCCAAGGCGGCAGTGCTGCGGCCCTCCCTCGAGGACCCGCAGCCCGCCGATGTCGGATACCGGGTGGGTCGCGCGCTGGGTGTGGACGTGTACCGGACGTATCGGGAGTCCTGCATCGTGCTCGGCGCGGCCGGGTCGGGCAAGGGCATCCGGTTCGTCATCCCCCAGATAGTGGAAGCCCCCGGCTCGGTGGTGACCTCGTCGACCAGACCCGACAACCTGGAGTCCACGATCAAACTCCGCGAACAGCAGCACCATTCCCGGGCGGTGATCTTCGACCCGTCCAACCTGATCGACCCCGCCGTCTATGGTGACCATTTCCTCCGGTTCGACCTGATCGCCGGCTGTCAGAACCCGCGCATCGCGCTCGAGCGCACCAAACGGTTCACCGCCAAGGTCTTCGGGGAAGGGACCAGCAACGGTGGGTTCTGGCAGGACGTGGGTGAACGCATCGTGCGGGCACTGCTCCACGCGGCCGCACTCGGCGGGGAGGACATCGACACGGTGCTGTCCTGGATCAACTCGCGGGCCGCAGCCGCCCAGGCGGTGAACCTCATCCGGGACGATCCGAGAGGCGACAAGCTGCTCGCCAGCGGTCTGTCCGAGTTCGTCAACGCCTCCTCGGACCAGGCCGAGAACCAGTGGTCCTCGGCGATCGCAGTGATGTCCTGGATCACCGATGAGGAGACCCGCCGCTGGGTGCGCCCCGACGCGGCCCATCCGGCCGTCGACCTCGAACAGTTCCTGCGGGAGAAGGGCACGATGTATTTGCTGTCCCCGTCGCACGCGGCCACCGACGTCGGCCCGCTGGTGTCCGGGCTCATCGATGAGATCAGTGAGACCGCGTCCCGGTTAGCCGGCCGGCAGCAGGGCGGGCGGCTGGATCCCCCGTTGAACTTCGTGTTCGACGAGGCCGCGAACTTCCACATCGAAGCGCTCCCCTCCCTGATCTCGGAGGGCGGCGGCAAAGGGCAGCCGACGATGGCGGTGTTCCAGTCGATGCGGCAGATGGAGAACGGCTACCAGAACGGGATGGGCGCCACCATGTGGGGGTCCGCGTCGCTGCGGATCGCCCTGGGCGCCCAGTTCGAGGCGGAGACCGCCCGGGACTTGTCCACGATCATCGGCACCCGAAAAGTGGAGCGGGCCTCCACGTCCGTTGGGCGGGTACTGGCCGACATGAACACGTCCTATTCGATCGACCGGGAGCCGATCATGGACGAGGGCGAGTTCTCGAAACTGAAGATGGGCCAGGCCGTCATCCTGCACGCCGGGCTGGCGCCGTTCGTGGTGACCGCTCCCCCGTACTGGAAACGCTGGTAGTCGTGCAGTACCGGGGCCGGCAAGTGCGCAGCCAGTATCACATGACCGCGATCGCCCGCTACGAGGCGCAGATCAACTCCTCCCGCTGGTACGCCTACCGGAAAGCCTGGGCCAGCCGGCAGGCCCAGCCCATTCGCTGCCCGGTCTGCGGCGGCCTGTGGACGTTGGCCGATGACCTGCACCACATCGACTACACCCGCCTCGGGATCGAGGCCGACGGGGACGTGTGGCCCGTGCACCGGCAATGTCACGACCTTCTCCACCGGCTCCTGCGCCGCCGCGACTGGGCGCGCGTGCGCGACTACCCCACCCGCAACTGGATGGTCCTTAACGTCCTCCACCAGCTCAGGGAATGACCCCTGACCGGCGATCGCCGGAGGGGGTCAGGCTGGCGGGCGTTTGCGCGGGGACGTGGTTCTGCTGGTACCAGCAAACTGAGAGGACAGGCCATGGAAGAGAAGAGCATCACCCTGTACACGCTGCCGGGCTGTGTGCAGTGCAAGGGGGCCCAGCGTCGCCTCGACAAGCAGCACGTGCGCTACGAGGTTAAGGACGCGGCCGAGGAAGACAACCTGCGGCATCTGAAGCAGGACCTCGGCTTCCAGCAGGCGCCGGTGATGGAGGACGAGGACGGGAACGCGGTGTCCGGTTTCAACCCGGAGTTCATCGACCAGCACGCCCGCGACGCCGACTACCAGGCCGGCCAGTCGGCGGAGCAGCAGGAGTTCCAGCAGGCGCTGGGCAAGCTCGCCCAGGGTATCGGCCCGGCACAGGTGCTCGACGAGGCCGCCCTGCAGCGGCAGGAACAGAAGGAGGCAATGCGCCAGTCCGTCCAGCAGGCGTCGAGTCGCCCGAAGGTCAGCATGTAGCCAGCAGGACAGCAAAAGGCGGGGCGGGGCCGGGAGGTCCCGCCCCGTTGTGTTTGCGCGCCGGGCCGGTTCTGCGGGATGTCCACCCGCTGAACCGATTGGAAGTCCCCCTATGGCACGCAGGAAACATCAGACCCGGCCCGATGATGGTGAGCAGCTCGCCTTCGACCTCTGGGGCGAAGACGACGACCTGTCCACCAACACCACCGCAGCTCAGGGAGAGCTGGTGGGTGCGGATGAGCCGGAGGTGACCTTCCAGCGTGCGGAGCTGCATTTCGGCGCTGATGGGATCACGGCGCAACCACTGCCGGAGACGGACGACCCGCACGGCGCCGCTCCCGAGCGTGTGCCGTTCACCCGGCCGGCGACCGTGCAAGCCCCACCCCAGGTCGTACCTGCGGAGTTGGAGATCCCGTCCGCACAGCGCGCACGTGCGGCCGCACTGCCGACCGTGCGCGGCACCGTGCGGCAGGCTGAGATCGGCCCGGTTGAGCCGGAGACGGCGACCGTGCGTGAGCGTGCGCCGCACGGACCCGCCGCTGAGGCTGCACCGGTCGCACCGGCTGGGGTGCTCAACACGGACCGTCTGCACGGTGGTGTCGCTGCGCGCGTGCAGGCGGGATTGGAGGCCGCACGCCTCCTGCACACCCTCGAAGCCTCTGGCCGCACGCCGACCGACACGGAGCGCACGGTGCTGGCGCACTTTCCCGGCTGGGGTGCGACCCCGCAGCTGTTCGACGAGGACGACCCCCGGTTCGCCGCTCAGCGCGCCGAACTCAAGGACTTGTGGTCTGAGCGTGAGTGGAAGGCCGCCCGGCGCACGATTCTGAACGCGCACTACACCGATCCGGCGTATGTGCGGGCCGTGTGGGATGGACTGGCCGCGACCGGGTTCACCCCCGGGGACGGGGTGGATGTGCTGGAGCCGGGGTGCGGTATGGGCGGGTTCTTCGACCAGGCGCCGGCTGGAGTGCGGATGCACGGGGTGGAGCTCGACGGGGTCACCGCCCGGCTCGCCCGGGTGCTGCACCCCGCAGCCGAGGTTCGCAACGAGTCGTTCGCCGACACCCGGCTGACCGGGGACGGGTATGACGCGGTGATCGGGAACGTGCCGTTCGGGGACTTCACCCTGTACGACCCGGCGTACAACAAGGGCGGCCATTCGATCCACAACCACTTCATCTTGAAGGCGCTGCGGATGACGAAGCCGGGCGGGGTGGTCGCGGTGATCACCAGCCGGTACACGTTGGATAGCGAGTCTCCGGCCGCACGCCAGGAGATGGCCGCCTACGGGCAGCTGCTGGGCGCGGTGCGGATGCCGGCGAGAGCGCACCGGGCGTTCGCCGGCACTGACGTCGTCACCGACGTGCTGCTGTTGCGCCGATACCGGGACGGGGAGACCCCGGACCCGGATGCGACTTGGGTGACGGCCAGCGAGCACGACGTGGGCGGGCAGCGGCTGGTCGTCAACGACTGGATCTTCGAGCACCAGGCCCACGCCGTGCTGGGAACGTTGACCAGTCGGAAAGGCCGGTTCGGCCCCGAGGTGACCGTCGCGGGCGAGTCGGACCCGGAGATGATCGGCGACCAGCTCTCCGATGCGCTGACCGGCATGGCCGCCCGCGCGCTCGAGGACGGCTCCCGGTGGGAGACGGCCGGCCAGATCGTGCGTGATATTCCCGTTGAGGCGAATCGCAGCCACGACTCGAGCACCCTGATCGGACATCTGGGGGTCAATCCGGACGGGTCACTGTGGGCGCAGGGCATCGGCGGCCGCCAAGAGGTTCCCGCGACCGGGGCGACGGCGAAGGAGTTGCGGGGCCTGGTGAAGCTGCGGGATGCGGCCGAGACGGTCCTCGACTTGGAGGCGGCGACGACGGGTGACTCGACCGATCTGGATGCGGCCAGGCGGCGCCTGAACCGCACCTACGACGCCTATCAGGCCCAGTTCGGGGCGATCAACCGGTTTGAGGAGCGGTGGCGGAAGCCGAAGAACCCGGACGATGAGGACGCCTACCGGCGGGTGTATCCGAAGGCGATCCGTATGTTCCGCGACGACCCGGCGGCGGCGACCGTGCTCGCGTTGGAGGACTTCAATGAGGAGACCAAGGTTGCCGCGAAGGCACCGGTGTTCACCCGCCGTGTGTTGCAGGCGCCGCCGGCGCCGGCCTCGCACACCGAGGACATCAAGGAAGCGCTCTGGGTGTCGCTGGACCAGCAGGGGTCCGTGGACCTGCCCATCATCGCCCGGATGCGAGGGGTCAGCGATGAGGACGCCAGGCGTGAGCTGGGCGACCTGGTGTTCCCCGACCCCGAGGCTGATGGAAAGCTCGTGACCCGGGAGGAATACCTCTCCGGGAATGTGCGGGCGAAGCGGAAGGTGGCGATCGCCGCCGCCGACGGACACCCGGAGTATCGGCACGGCGCGGACGTCTTGCGAGAGGTTCTTCCCCAGGAGTTGGGGCCGGCGGAGATCCAGGTGAAGCCTGGTGCGGTGTGGGTGCCGTTGGAGGACACCCGCGCCTGGGTCGAGCAGGCGTTGGGTGCCGAGAACGTGGTCCTGGAGCGTGTCGATGGACGTTACAAGGCCAAGCAGACCGGCCGCCGCAACCCGGCGGTCGCCGGCCGGTGGGCGGTGCACTCCGCCCAGTCGTCCATCAGTCCCGTGCCGGTGATCGAGAAAGTGCTCAACGCCGAGAAGCTGAAAGTCACCTACACGGTGAAGGATCGGGACGGGGAGCACACGTTCGTCGACCAGGAAGCCACCGACACGCTGGCCGCGCGGGCGGAGAAGCTCACTGACGACTTCCAGACGTGGCTGTGGTCGGACAAGGACCGGGCTGAGCGGCTCCAGGAACGCTACAACGACCTGTTCAACGGCATCCGGCTGCGGGAGTACCCCCCGACCGCACGACGGATGCCGGGCCTGACCCGCACGTTCACGCCGCGCCCGCACCAGTGGGAGGCGGTCAACCGGATCGTGTCGCAGCAGGCGGTGGGCCTGTTCCATGAGGTGGGTGCCGGCAAGACCGCGGAGATGGCCATGGGCGCGATGGAGCTCAGACGGCTCGGCATGGCCCAGAAGCCGGCGATCGTCGTCCCCAACCAGTTGGTCGAGCAGTTCACCCGGGAGTTCAAGCAGATCTACCCTGCCGCCCGGGTGCTGACCGCGTCCTCAGACGATGTGCGCACCTCAGCCGACTCGACCAAGGACCGGCGTCGCCTGTTCGTGGCCAAGGCGGCCATGGGCGACTGGGATGCGATCATCATCACCCAGTCGGCGTTCGGCATGATCCAGGTGGGCGACCACAAGCGCGAATACCTGGAGCGGCGGGTGGAGGAGCACCGGCAGGTGCTCGAGGCGGCCAAGACCTCGGAACTGTCCAAACAGTCCACGAAACGCATGGAGGACCGGCTCGCCAAGGCGGAGGAGAGTCTGAAGAAGCTCATCGACCATCCGCTCGACCCGGCCCTGTCGTTCGAGAGGACCGGCATCGACTACTTGTTCGTCGACGAGGCCCACGGGTACAAGAACCTGGAGGTGCAGACCAACATCGACGACCTGGCGTGCCAGGGATCGAAGAAGGCCGAAGACCTCAACATGAAGCTCTGGTACCTGCGCGACGTGCAGGGCCGGTCGAAGGTCGCCACCCTGGCGACCGCCACCCCGGTGGCCAACAACATGGTCGAGATGTACACGATGCTGCGCTACCTCTCCCCCGCCCTGCTGGAAGCAGCACAGGTGGACAACCCGTCGGAGTGGGCGCGGCAGTTCACTGACCAGGAGACGGTCATCGAGCAGGACGGGTCTGGCGGGTTCAAGCAGAAGCTGCGCACCACCCGGTTCGTGAACCTGCCGGAGCTGCTGAAGATGTGGCAGACGGTGGGTGACACGAAGCGCACCGCGGATCTCGGCCTCGACTTGCCGCTACTGAAGATGAACTCGGACGGGGTCCGGGCACCTCAGATCATGCGGGCACAGCCCACCGAGGCGCAGGACCGTGCTGTCGGGGATCTCGCCCGGCGCGCTGACCTCATCAAGTCCGCCCATGTCGACCCCAAGGACGACAACATCCTGAAGATCTTCTCCGAGGGCCGCTCCTGGGCGTTGGACCCGCGACTGATGGACCCCACCGCGACCCCGGCGCCGGGCGAGGTGACCAAGATCGACGCGGCCGCGCAGACCATCCATGACCTCTGGGCTGAGCACAAGGACCAGGTGTTCACCGACCCGGCCGGCGCCCCGCAGCCGATCACGGGCGGGCTGCAACTGGTGTTCTGCAACCGGGGCACCCCGACGAAGAACGACGGGTCCTGGAACGCCTACGACGCCCTCCGGGACAAGCTGGTCGCCCTCGGGGTGCCCGCCAGCCAGGTGCGGTTCGTACATGAGGCGGCCACCGACGAGGACAAGGCCCGCCTTTTCCAGGCCGCCCGTGCCGGGGAGATCGCGGTGCTGATCGGGTCGACCGACAAGATGGGCACCGGCGTGAACGTGCAGCAGCGGGCCGTCGCCCTGCACCACCTGGACTGCCCATGGCGGCCGGCCGACATCACCCAGCGGGAGGGCCGGATCATCCGGCAGGGCAACCAGAACCCGGAGGTGCAGGTCTACCGGTGGGTCACCGCCGGCAGCTTCGACGGGTTCATGTGGGAGTCGGTCTCCCGGAAAGCGAAGTTCATCGGGCAGGTCACCCACGGCCAGCTCGATGTGCGCGAGCTCGACGACGAGGGGGCCGAGTCGGCGAGCTTCGCAGCGGTGGCGGCGATCGCCGCCGGCGACATGCGAATCATGGACAAGATGCGCCTGGACCAGCAGATCAAGAAGCTCGATCGGCAGGGGAAAGCGTTCAACCGCAACCTCACCGCCCTGGACGGGCAGATCACCGCCGCCAAACAGACCATCAGCGACGCCCAGATGCACCTGTCCTGCCTCAAAACGGTGAGCCAGCAACTGGAAGCCAAGCCGATCACCGGGCCCTTGACCGTCGAGGTCGTCGACGAGCGGCCCGGGTATCTGCGCGGCACGGTGAATGGTGACCACGTGCCCGACCTGCGCGGGTACGTACGTGACACCGACTGGAAGACGGTGGGCGCCACGGTGCGCGGCTATCTGACGTCATGCCTGACCCACACCAAGCTGCAACATCTCGCCGCCCAGCACGCCTGGGATGCCTCCGAGCCGTGGCCGTTGGAGACCTGCACGGGGTTCCGCATCAACGGGATCGAGTTCCGGGCCGAGCTGTACCGGCCCGTCACCGGAGGCACGATCCCCAGGGTCCGGGTGTCCGCCACCGACTCGCTGCGCCACTCCGGGTACCTCTGGGACCGTGCCGACCACGACCTGTCTCGCACCGAGTTCCAGGTGCCGACACTGCTCGGAGACAAGACCAGCGACGAGGTGATCGGGGCACGCATCCAAACCTTGGTCGCCAAGCTCGCCGATTATGAGCCGATGTTTCGCCGGCAGCTCGTCGACCAGGCCGAACAGCTCAATCTCTTCGAACAGCAGCGCGCCGAAACCTGGCCCGACACCGCCAAACGCGACGAGCTGGTCGCACAGCGGGAGGCTCTGATACGGGACATGACCGGCGAGACCGAAGCCCCTGCCGCCACGACAGAGGCAAGCGAGAACGCCGAGCAGACGGATCCCACTGTCCCAACCCGGGGGCCGGCCCATACTCCAACGGTCGACCAGGCCTCGGCCGCGCCGGCACGCGGCCAGGACTTCCTGCATGAGCATGTGCAATTCGTGACGGTCCGCGACGGTTTCCAGAAGTCGCACAGCATGGGCGCAGGCCCGCGGTGAAGTCCTACGCCGAGTTCCGTCCTTATCGACGTCGGCACGGAGGTGTCCTTCACCTCGGGGCAGTCGGTCAAGAGAATGATTGGGAAGAATTCGTGGACAAGTAGCATTGATTCTGATGAGAGGAGGAGACATGCACACGTGGTCGACTCAAACAGTTCATTCTGCTCGCTACACGAACCCGAGTGGTCACGGCTTGTTCTCCTTCGAGCTGCATCGCCGGGCCGCGCTCCAACTGCTCCGTGACAGTGGTGCTGCTCGTGCGGCCGCATTGAGGAAGCTTCCCCTGATCCGCGGCAACGTGCGCGGAGAACTCGGCGCCCGCTGGATGGACGAGTGGGATCGGCTTCTGCACACCGGCACCGATACCGAAATCCTCGACACGATTCTGGGACATGGTGAATGGGCCGATGACATGCGTCAGGTCAGTCCTCTCGTGTTCGCTCTCACCGGCGCAGACCGGACGCAGGCGCTTTCCACAGTGAGGAGTCTGCGTGAAGCGCGAGCAGCTTGAACATCTGATCCGCGCATCCACTGAAATCATCGGACAAGACTCGATCTACGTGTTCGGCTCTCAGGCGATCCTGGGCACCTGGGATGAGGACGAGCTTCCTACAGCGGCGACGCTCTCGCGTGAAGCCGATCTGGCAGCAACACGGCGTTCTGACTCGGACATCGAACGAGATCGAATCGAAGCGCACCTGGGTGAGGGATCCACGTTCGATGCGACGTATGGCTTTCATGCAGATGGGGAGACCGACGAGCTACCGATCCTGCCGGATGACTGGCGGACTCGGCTGGTTCCGATCAAGAACGCCAACACCGCTGGGCGCACCGGGTACTGCCTCGATCCCTACGACCTCTGCGTTGCCAAGCTCGCCGCCAACCGGGAAAAAGACCGCGTGTTCGTCAAGGCGCTCATCGAGGACGGCAAGATCCAGCCAGACAAACTGATCCGCAGAATCAAGGCGGTTCGCCAAGATCGTCTCAACGACGAACACAAACACATCGCACAGACGTTTGTCGCCGCTGTTGCGAGTGACCGGGACCGTGCGGCACAAGCCCAGGTCAGTCCTCCCGCAACACCTCCTCCCCCTCCACTGGGAAGACATCCACACGGCCCTTCGATGTGACCCGGGCGGCCTCGGACGAGTCCCACCGTCCGTTTTTCGCGCCGGTCAGCAGGTTCTGCGCGACCCCACCGCAACAGGATGGGTCAGAGCCGGTTCGTTACTGACGCAGCTTCCGTGAGCCTGGTCGCCGCAATCTGCCCGCCGAGCGCGCCGGCGGGGCTGGGTTGTGGCCCGGTCCAGGGTCGGCGCCGTCCCCGGCGCTGGCGCACAGTAGAGCGCTACTTCACGCTCTGAGCGCGTTTCTGGTTGGGCATGGCCGGCAGGTTCAGGGGGTCGATGCAACACCGGCCTGTGGTGGGGAGGATAGCTGCTCCTGGTAGACCTCGGCAGGAGTTCGCCATCCGAGGACCTTGCGAGGTCGTTCGTTGAGGGTGACGGCGATGGCTGCAACCTCCTCGGCGGACCATCGCGATAGGTCGGTTCCCTTGGGGAAGTACTGGCGCAACAGGCCGTTGGTGTTCTCGTTGCTCGGACGCTGCCATGGTGAGTGTGGATCGCAGAAGTAGACCGCGACGCCGGCGTCGATCTTGAGCTGGACGTGCTGGGCCATCTCCCCGCCCTGGTCCCAGGTCAGCGATCGGCGCAGCTGCTCGGGCAGGTCGCCCAGCTGGGCGGTGATCGCGTCCCGGACGGCCTGAGCGCCATGACCCGCCAGGGGTGGCCCGTTCTTGACGTACGGGACCTCGCCGAAGCCCTCCATCCTGGGCAGGTGCAGCAGCATCGTGTACCGGCTGGTGCGCTCCACAAGCGTCCCGATCGCTGACTTGTCCAGCCCGATGATCAGGTCGCCCTCCCAGTGACCGGGTACCGCCCGGTCGCCAGCCTCGGCGGGACGTTGGGAGATCTTGACCTCGTCGGTGACGAAGGTGCGGCCGCTGCGGCCAGTCCTGGCGCGTGGCTCGCGCAGCGCCCGCCCGGTACGCAGGCACGCGGTCAGCTCCCGCTTCAGCGCGCCGCGGCCCTGAACGTACAGCGAGGTGTAGATCGTCTCGTGGCTGATCCGCATGGACTCATCGTCGGGGAAGTCGACCTTGAGCCGGTTGCTGATCTGCTCTGGGCTCCACGCGGTGCCCCAGCGGCGGTCCTGCCGACGCCCGTGCCGGCGACCGGCCCAGGGCACGTCCGGGCCGGCGATCGGTCGCCCGTCGGCATCGGTGACCGCCCCGCAGAGCTTGTCCTCCACGTAGGCCCGCAGCTGCGGATTGGTCGCCAACTTCGCAGGTTTGGGCCGCTTCGCGGCCTGCTGCGCCTTCCACTGCGCCACGCTCGCCCGGTAGACCTGCTTCCCGGCCCGTGTGGCCGCGTTACGGCGCAGCTCCCGTGAGATCGTCCCCGGGTCCCGCCCGATCGCCCGGGCGATCTCACGCACGCCGCAGCCCTCCACCTTGAGCAGGGCGATCTCCTCCCGTTCGGCGAAGGACAGGTAGCGGCCGGTGGGCTCTGCCAGACTGATCGGGCTCATCCCGCCAGCGTGGCGAAACCACCGGAACCCCACCGGCGTCGACACGCCGACACACTCCGCCGCCTCCTCCGTCGAGACACCGGCGGCAATCAGTCGCCAGAACGCACGCTGCACCGCACGTGAGGGCTCCGGCCGCCCCGGGGAACGCATCGCCGGCCGCAACGCCCGGTCCGCTCCCCACTGTCGACGAGCACCCGCCGGCCGCTGGGGCCACGGCTTCCTGGAACTACCCAACACACACCTCCGTCGTCGAGGTGTTGCGACGACCACTGGATTCCGCCGCCTGACCCGGTGCCGGAGTGACCGTATTCGGGGTGGTCGGGTCTTGGATGCGGCCGTTGAGTGTCGCGCAGTATTCCTCGGCGACCTGGGCGGCGGCTCGGTCGTTGCGTTGTGCGCGACTGGCCGCGGACAGGCCCAGGGGCATCCCGGGGCTGGTGATCTGCCACTTGTCCCGGTAGGCGGCGATCGTAACCGCGGACGTCCGCCACTGTTCTTCCCGGCCCGGTGTCGGGACGCCGAGGTCCACCGCCCACTTCTCGCCGGCTTGGCGGGCGGTGTCGAGAATGAGTTCGGCGCGCACCTGGATGGCGTGCTCACGCTCGGCCAACGCCCGGACGGTGGCGGGGTCGGCCAGGTGCACATCGCCGGCGGGGTGGATGAGGCCGGCCACCAGATGCGCAGGCGATTGGCCCTTCCTGATCCTGGCGGCGATCACCGCGGCCGCGTCCTTCGCTGCGGTGAGGTCCTGTCCGGCTATCCGGGTGAGCGGCCCGGTGAGTTCCCGTCCGGTGGCGCGGCCATCCCGCAGGGTGGTGAGCAGGGTCGGCCAGGCGGGGCAGGCCCGGAGCGTGTCGACGTCGAACCCGCACTCGGTGAGCAGTGGGGGGAATTCTTCTTCGTTGGCGGCTGACAGGATGCTCTCGTGCTCGGCCGCGACCTGACGGATCGAGGTCAGCCGGTCGAGCTCATCGACAATGGTGTCGTGCGCGGCGGCCTTCTGTGAAGTGTTGGCCATGACGCCGCGCAGGACGTCGACGTAGGAGCGCTGGTCGTTGTGGGCGGCGCCCTCGAGGACGTCGTCGGGGTCGGTGTCCACGTAGGCGTGGTTTGCTTCTCGGCCGCGGGTCATCCCCACATACAAGGCTCCGCGGGTGACGGTGGCGTCGACGATCAGGTGGGTGGTGTCCACGGTGCGGCCCTGCGCCCGGTGCACCGTGCAGGCGTAGGCGAGCTCGACATGGTCGCGCACGTACCCCGCCGGCAGCACGCCGGTGGCGCCGTCGGCGTCTTGCACCCGGAGCCCACCGGTCTTGGTGTGGCCGGTGACCGTGTACTGGGACCCGTTGCGCACCCACGTGTCGCCGACCAGCAGCCGGCGGTCGTTGAGCCGGGTGATGATCCGGTCCCCGACGTAGGCGGTCTGGTCGTGGTCGATGAGACCGGCCAGCTCCCCCAGTTCGCCCCGTCCGGCCCGCCACTGCTGTGCGGCCTGGTTCATGGTGATGACGTCCTCGCCGCCGGCGGCAAGCAGCAGGCTTTCCTTTCCCGCCACGGTGTCGGCTTTCCACGCAGCCAAGGCGGCCTCGATCTGCTCGGTCTTGCCGCCGAAGTGGATGCGGCCCTGCTGTTCGTAGGAGTCGATTGCGGTGGTGTCTCCGTTCCGGAGCGCAATCGACGCAGTGGCTTCCCAGCCCGCTTTGAACCGGTGGACGGTGCTCAGCGTGGCGGGGTGCGGGATGCGGCGGGTGAGCATCCCGAACGCTCCCCCGGCGTCCACGGCGGCCAGCTGCTCCTGGTCGCCGACCAGCAGCAGCTTCGCCCCAGCCTCCTGCGCCTGCCGGTTGAGACGGGCCAGGGCGTGGGTGCCGGACATGCCGGCCTCGTCGACGATCACGAGCTGCCCCTGGTGGAGCTCGGCGCGTTTGTTGCCGAACTCCAGGTCGGTCAGGTGTTTGACGGTGTTCTCCGTGGGGATCTCCAGTTCGTCGGCGAGCACCTGCGCGGCGGCCGCGGACGGGGCGAGCCCGATCACGTATCCTTCCCCGTGCTCGGCCTCCCATTGCCGGCGCAGTTCCTTGAGCGTCGTGGTCTTCCCCGCGCCTGCAGGGCCGACGAGCACGTCGACGCCCCGCCCCGACGACACGATCTGCTCGACGGCTCCCCGCTGATCAGCGGAGAGCGGATGCTTCCCTTCCGGGACGGGTGCGGCTGGCAGCACGGTGGCAGTCGGAGCGTCTGTGCGGGCGGCCGCGTTGATGAGCTCATGCTCCTCATTCCAGGTCTGCCGCGCCGTGTACAGGTCGCGGGCGGCAGGCTCGAACTCGTTGTCCCCATCCGCAGCGGTGAATCGGCCCGGAACAACCCGGCCCGTCCGACTGGTGAGCGGCACCGCGCCGGCCACCACCTGGTCGCTCACCTGGGCGAGCACCTGCTCCCGGTCCTCGAACGTGCGGAACGAGATTGGCTCCAGCACCCGCTCGGCCGTGGCACGCACGTTCGCCCGCGTCCACGTCGACCGCTCCTGGGCGAGATCCCCCACGGTCTGCTCCACCAGGTGCTCGAGGTCCTCCGGCCGGAACACGTCGTCATGACGTAGATCGGTCTGCGGGTCGTGGGGCCGGCCCAAGATCCGCTCCACGAACCGGCTCGCGTCGCCGACCTGGTGGCGCGCCTCCCGCCGCCAGCGGCGCGTCATCGCCGCCAGGCTCTCCCCGTGCTGTTTCGCCTTCCGGGTGCGCAGCGCGGCCGCCGCCCGCCACTTGAGGATCGTTGCCCGAGACGGGTCATGGCCGTGCTCAGCCCGGTAGGCGGCGACCTGCTTGTCCTTCTCCTCCTCCAAGGCGACCACCCGCTTCGACCACTGGTTGATGAGCCCCAGCGGGACTCCGTCGATCTCCCACTTCAGGTTCTTCCGATCGGCCCGGAGCTCAGTGAGCGCGTACTGCACCTGGACGGCAGGCGTGTCCCCCAAATGCTGCTGGTTCCGCCACGCCCGGAAGGCCTCGGGCCGGGCCGACACCTCCTGGAGACGCCACCGCAACCCGAAACGGGCGGTGAGCTCGTCGCGCAGCGCAGCATCGTAGGTCTCGCTCAACGCGACCACCCCGGGCATGAGCGTGCCCCGGGAGTCGAGCGTGCGCCACTTCCCATCCCGACTGGTGCGCACCCGGTTGGCGATCAACACATGGGTGTGGAGCTGCGGGTCGCCGTCACGGGTCGACCAGTGGTCGAACGCGGCGGCCACCACCCCGTCCACCTTCTCCACGGCGACCCCGTTGGTGCCGACCCGGGTGCGGGCGAAGTCGCGTTCCAGCACCCGCATCGTGGACGCCATCGCGGCCTGGTGGGCGGCCGCCAGGTCGGCTTTCACATCCCGGTCCCCGAGCGCCCACAGTGCGGAGACCGATTTGGGCGGGTTGAACACGGTCTCGAACGCGGCCACCGGTGCTGCCTTCCCCTTCCGGGCCTCCTCCCGCTCGATGCGCTCCACCCCGGCCGCACGCTCCGCACCGGACACGTCCGATCCGAGCTCGGCGGCGATGCGGGCGATGACCCGGTCCTCGAGTGCGGTCGGCACCTTGAACGCACGGCCCAGCGGATCACCCGTCGACGGATGGGCACCCTCCTGGATCAGATGTTTGAACGCCTCCTCCGTCACCGGCGCCCCCTCCTCGAGTCCGAGCGTGCTCAGCCCCGAGCCCATCCACTGCGACGGCGACCCCGTCTCCAAGTAGTAGTTCCGGAACCGGTCCTTCAGGCTGCGCGCCGGCTTCTCCGCATCGGTGGACTGCATCTCCGTCGAGTTCTTGAAGTACGTCCACCGGTCCTGACCCGCCTGCACATTCCGCACCGTGATCATCGCGTCCCCTCACTGTTCTGGTTGGACCGTGCCCGGGCCGCGTGCACCCGGCACTTCGGGGAACAGAACCGGTGCCCCGCACGGTGCGCCGTGAACGGCTCCCCGCACCACGCACACCGTGCGACCCTCGGCACACCGTGCGCCGCACGGTGCGACGGTGCGTCCCGCACTGTCCCAGACGACCGCCTGCCAGCGCACGCACCGTGCGCCTCCTCGGCAGCGTGCACACGCGCACGGTGCGCCGCACAGTACCGTTCGTTGCCATGCTCAGGGACGAAGCGTGCGCCGCACCTCGGCGCCGCACAGACACGCGCCGGCCGAGGCCGGCCCTGCCGCCGTGCACGGTCTCGCTCGTGCACGGCCGCAACGTCGCAAGCGTGCGAGCAGTACCACTGATCCCGACGCCCCGGGACGAACGCCGTCCCGCACTGCGAACAGGTCCTCGCCGGCGTCGCCGCCTCCCGAGTTGCCTGGGCTCGATGCGAGGCGACCCGGCACCCGGTAGAGCAGTACCGGTGCTGCTCGGTCTTGGGTGTGAACGTCTCCCCGCACCAGGCGCACTGCCGCGCCGAGAACATCGTCTGGTGCGCCCGCGCCGCCGCCAGGCGACGGCGGGCCTCCAGCTCGCACTCGTGCGAGCAGTAGCCCTCATGGTTCGTGTTGCGCCGGAACAGCCGGCCACAGATCGAGCACCGGTACTCCCAACGGCCATCTTTGATCTCATAACTCATGCCCCAGAGAACGTGGGGCTGCGCGCAAAGTGTTACGTGGATTGTCGCCCTCGTGAGAAACCCGGATCGGGTTTCGTAACGAGGACGACCCGGTAATGCCAGACGTGTACGCCCTTTCTCTTCCGCTTTTCTGTTCTGTCCGCGCCGTCGCCGGCGCGGCTCCTCTCTCTTCCTCCTGCTCCCCTGTTCTCTTCTCTCCCGCTCCGCCTGCCGTCTGGTCTGCTTCCCTCTCTGCCCGGCGGCATCTCTCCTACCTGCTGGCGGCAGCTGCTGCTCTGAGACAGACCAGAGCCCAGCACGCAGGGGGGTCCCGGCAAGGCAATGGGATGTGAAGATGGGGCGCGGCGACGGTCCGAAAGCAGTGGTCTGCCCCCCGGTCCGGGGGCGAGAGTCCACGGCCAAGAAGTGGCCGAACAGGTATCGTCTCCAGCCGTGCATGACGTGGCCATGCTCCAGGGGATGGCGGGACGGCGTCGGAGAGCATCCAACCGTTCCGGCCCCTAGCACCACCGTTCTGAAAGGGCCGCTCCCAAATCTCCGCGCTGGGAGTGTGCAATGCCAGACTGCACGCGCCACCGTGTGGCCACCAGCAGTCGCCCGGCGTGTGCACAGCCTGGCGGGGAACATCCCCTTGTGCACGCTCCCACGGTCGCGGGAGGAAGCCATTTCAGAATCGACGCACGGTTCTCGCATTCCCCAGCCTGCACGGTGAGACCGTGCGCACGGGGAAGACTGGCTGGATCCCGTTCGAATCTCCGCGCTGGGAGTGTGCAATGCCAGACCGGCGTCTTGCACACGGGGTGCAGCGGTGAGCCGCCCCCCACCCCGGCTGAGCAGAACGGGACGGTTATCAGGGCAAGATGGTGTGGTTTATCTCCGCGGGTGCAGGGAGGCTGCGTGCCATCGCCCCCACCGGCGGTCACCCCCGCGCACGCGGAGTAGTGTCTACTGCTTGGCTCATCTGGAACAACCTGACGTGCCACCCTCGCATGACGCGTCGTGGGGTGCGATGCGGCCCAGAGGGCCTCGGCGCGTGAGCGCCGCGGGATGCTCGGGACGTGAGTCGGTAAGAGTGCAGGCCCCGGGGCCGGCTGGTAATCCCGGTGCCTGGTCGCTGGGACGCGAGGTTCAGTTGGCCTGGACTGTGGCGAGTTCGGCCCAGTGCGTGGTGCCACGGTTGGAGAGCAGATCGCGTTTCATCTGCCAGTCCGGCGGTGCAGCCATCCCGGCGAGACCGAGCCCGATGGCGTCTCGGCCGGTAGCGGCGTTGATGCGGTCGAGGATGTGCCCGATCTGCGCATGGCGGGGGTCGTGGCCGAAGCCGGGGAGCATGGGCTGCATTCCGGCGGGGACGAGTCCGCCCAGGCTGATGCCGGCGCGCACGTAGCGTTTCCCTGGGATGAGGCGGGGCTGGATGAGGCGCAGGGCGGTGCGCAGCACGGTGACGGGGTCGCTGGTGGGATCGGCGAGGGTAGTGGCGTCGGCGATCTCGTGCGCGGGCTGCACGTACCAGCTGGTGGCCGCGAACGCCCACAGGGTGGTGGCGGCTGAGCGCTGGGCTCGGAGCCGCCGAGTGACGTTCTGGGCATAGATGCTGAGCACCTGGTGCATCTCCGTCGCCGAAGTGACGGGTGTGGAGAACGACCGGGAGTACATCACCTGCTCTTTGCGGTCGGCGTCGCGGTCGCCGATCTCGATACAGGGGGTGCCGTTGAGCTCGAGGACGGTGCGGGCCAGGTTCACGTTGAATCGTTTGCGGATCTGTTTGAGGTCGGCGTCGCGCAGCTGCCTGGCGGTGGTGACCCGCAGGGCGGCGAGATGGTCGGTGATACGCCGCCCGACGCCCCAGAGGTCGCCGACTGGGGTGGCCTCGAGGATCGCGTCGAGCTGCGCCGCCGTGTACAGGTCGGTGGAGGCGACGCCGCCGAGTTCGGGAGTGTGCTTGGCCCCATGGGAGGCGAGCTTGGCGAGGGTGCGAGTGGGGGCGATCCCGACGGAGACAGGGATGCCGAGGTCGTGGTGAATGCGTGCCCGGATGGAGCGGGCTGCGTCAACCAGGCTTCTCCGGGTGCCGGCCAGGTGCAGGAAGGCCTCATCAATGCTGTAGACGTCGACGCAGGGGGTGTATTCGCGCAGGATCTCCATGATCCGCGCGGAGATGGACCCGTAGAGCTCGTAGTTGCTGCTCTTGGCGATGACGCCGTGCCGGTCGGCCCAGGTGGCGATCTTGAACCACGGGGTGCCCATCGGGATGCCGAGGGCTTTGGCCTCGGTGGAGCGGGCGACGACGCACCCGTCGTTGTTGGACAGCACCACGATGGGACGGCCGACCAGGTCGGGGTGGAACACCCGCTCGCACGCGGCGAAGCAGGAGTCCACGTCGACGAGCAGGATGCGATTCAGCTGCGCATGTGATGCAAGCACGTGGTCACCACTCCCCAGATCGACAGCTCGGTGGGATGCAGGACCGGGTAGGCGGGGTTCTCGGGGTGCAGCTCGGGGCCGGTGCCGGTGAGGCGGAGGCGCTTCACGGTCATCTCCCCGTCGATGACGGCGATGACGACGTCCCCGTCGAGCGGGTCGAGGGACCGGTCGACGACGAGCTCATCCCCGTCGGAGATCCCGGCGCCGATCATCGAGTCGCCGGCAACTCGCACGACGAACGTGGCCGCCCGGTTGCGGATCAGGTGTTCGGAGAGATCAATGTCGCCGTCGAAGTAGTCCTGCGCCGGCGAGGGCCAGCCAGCGGGCACGAGGTCCGTGGCGATCGGCACGGGGCGCAGCACAGTGAGCTGCGCGACGGGCCGTATCTGACTGATCTCCTCGAACACATGTTCGATTGTGCCGTGCCCCTCCGACACGGCGCAACTACGGCCGCGTGTCCCCGTGCAGGCTGGAGAGCTCGCCGCCGCATGAGGGCTTCTCCCCCGCCCGCTGGTCGTTGCCCGCATCGAGTTTGACGAGGGTCCGAGCAATGGTGGACTTGCTGACGCCGAGTTCCGCGGCGATTTGCACGATGGTCTCGCCCTGCTCGCGCAGTTCGGCCGCAGCAGCGAGGCGCGCTGGCGTCATAACGCTGGGGCGCCCGCCGACGCGCCCTCGGGCGCGGGCGCGATCCAGGCCCTGACGAGTGCCTTCCCGTCGAGCGTTCGTGTTCAAACGGGCCAGTACGGCGGCGAAGCTGAACAGGGCACGGCCCTGTGGGGTGGTGGTGTCGATATCCGGCTCTGTCAGGCTCCGCAGATCGGCACCGCGACGGGAGAGGTCGTTGATGATGTCGACAGCCATCTTTTCGCCGACAGCAAGCCGGTCGAGGCGATAGACCAAGAGTGTGTCGCCGGCGCTCAGTGCGTCGAGGCACTTTGCCCAGGCTGGGCGGTCGGAGACTCGGGCTGATACGCCCGAGTCTGTGAACACTTGCTCGGCGCCGGCTGCAGCCAGGGCCTCCAGCTGAGCCTGCGCACCTCCTGCCCGGGCGTAGCCGATGACGCTCACATCCTCATCCCCCGTCGGGGATGGTCCGGATTCGGGAAGGAGAGCCGGGCTCGCTCCGCGGCACGCCATTGGTCATTCCGTTCCTGCGCGGGAGCGGCCGCCGTGACGATGCGGTCGAACATGTCGCGCAGCGGAGAGAAGTCCCGATCCTCCATGGCGGCACGGCTGGCCCGATCGTTGACGGTACCGGCGACGGTGCGCCAGTCGAGCTGCCAGCCGGCGTCGCGGGCAATCCGGTTCCAGAACACCCGTTGTGTGCGACCGTTCCCCTCGCGGAACGGGTGGATGTAGGAGCGAGAACTTTTCGATCTGATGCAACATCCCGTGGTCCCGTGTGTTTCCGGGCTTCCGTGGTGCCAAGATCGCGTCCGTTTGCAAGCGTAGCGGTGGAACGAGGCTCGCCGATCTCTTCGCGTGGCGTACAGCCGCACAGTTCCGGGCTGTTTCCCGAGTGCGTGATCCGCGTCGTGAGCCATGTCATCAATCATAGCGTTGCATTAGATGCAATAATGATGGGGTGAGTGAGGATGCTGAGGTGTTGCTGCTTCGACAGCCAGGCGTCGTGCCGTTGCACGAGGACGCAGCCGTGTTCAGCGGAATGCTCGATGGGTTCTCCCGTCAGCAGCTGAGTCGCGGTCTGGCCAAGGAGACGATCCAGATGCGCCGCTGGCAGGTGGAGCGGCTTCAGCGGTTCGCGGGGTCGTATCCGTGGGAGTGGTTGCCGGGTGATGTCGAGGACTTCACGACGAACCTGTTCAGCGACCCGAAGCCGTTGGCGCGTTCGACGGTGCGGATCTATCACCTGACGTTGCGCGCGTTTTGCGACTTCATCACCGACCAACGGTATGGGTGGGTGGCAGAGTGTCGGTCTCGGTTCGGGTCGGTGCCGACGCAGGTGTGCTTCGAGTGGAACACGGTCGCGCACACCGTCGATTTCGAGGGCACACCGGGTCGGCGTCCACTGGATTACGACGAACTGGATGCGCTGTTCACCGTCGCGGACGCCCGCGTGGAGACGCTGCGGCAGCAGGGCCGCAAGGGCGCGCTGGCCGCGCTCCGGGATGCCCAGTTGCTCAAGACGACCTACGCGTGGGGGCTGCGCCGCCGCGAGGCACTGGGCCTGGATGTGGTCGATCTGCGCACGAACGCGAAGACACCACAATGGGGCCGGTCCGGGCTACTGCACGTGCGGCACGGGAAGTCCTCGAAAGGATCGATCCCCAAGCGCCGCTCGGTGTTGTCACTGCCGGAGTTCGAGTGGGCGATCGACGGGCTGCGCGTCTACATCGAACAGGTCCGGGAGAAGTTCAACCCTGGGAATCATCCGGGGTTGTGGCCGACCGAGCGCGGAACCCGCGTCGGTGACCGCTACCTCGACCGCCGGTTCGCGCAGCTGCGCGACGAGGCCGGACTGCCGAGCGAGCTGACCCTGCACAGCCTGCGCCACTCCTACGTGACGCACCTGATCGAGCTGGGCTACGCCGAACAGTTCGTTCAGACCCAAGTCGGCCACGCCTACGCCTCGACGACAGCGATCTACACCTCGGTGACCGATGACTACCGCAACCGCGTCCTGGCGGCGGCGATCGATAAGTTCTATTTCCCGGAAGGAAGCACGCGATGACCACGAAGACGATCGCCTGGCGGCTGCGAACACTGATGGCCGAACGGGGCATGTTCAAGACGACCGACCTCCTCGAACCACTGCAAACCGAAGGCGTCGCGCTTTCCCGCGAGCAGGTTTTCCGGCTGGCGACGCAGACCCCGCAACGCCTCAACGTCGAAGTCCTCGCCGCACTCTGCACAATCCTGGACTGCACGCCCAGCGACCTGCTCGTCCTCGAACAAGCCGCCGCACGGTCGTTGCAGGCGACGGGGACGAGCGGAAGGATCGAGGACATCGGAGACCTGCGCCCCGTCCCCGCGCGCATCCAGCGACCGAAGCCGTGACCACGATCCCACGCGGCACCCCGCAACCGGACGGGGCGTTCGGGCTGCGCGTCGCGGCCGCGCTGGCTACCAAGGGCGTGACCGCGCAGGAACAGGCCATCGCCGACGCGGCAGAGCGAATCGTCGCACCGTCGCGACGGAACGGAGTGCTCCGTCTGCTGTTGAGCGAGTTCGATCCCGCTGACGTGCACGCTGAGACCACCGTCATCGTCCAGGTTCTTCTTGCGAATCTCGCGCGCGAAGGCGCGACGGGCATCCGACTCCCGCCCTGCCCGACGTGTCGCACCCGGAAGGTCGTCAAGGCACGCAACGAGCAAGGACAGCGCGAGTGCTTCCGCTGCGCGCAGCGCCGATCGCGTGGCGAGTGCCCCAGTGCTTGCGGATGAAGAAGCTCACCGCCACCAACGCCGATGGACAGCGTGTCTGCCAGCGCTGTGGGCCGGACGGCATGCCGACCTTCGCCTGCGAAAGCTGCGGGAAGATCGTCACTACCGTGGGGCGCATCGACGGGAGAAGAGTCTGCCTGAATTGCTATCCCCGGCGACTGCGGCGTTGTGTCTCGTGCGGGCAGCAGAAGAAGATCGCAGCGAGCATCCTGCACGGCCCGCACTGCTTCGCCTGTCACAACCGTGTGCTGCGCAACGCCGCCCCTTGCCCCGGATGCGGCGAGAAGCGCATCCTTGCGTTCCTCGGCGACGACAGCCGCCCTTGCTGCGCGGGATGCGGGGGACAGCCCGCCCGTTACGCCTGCCGCAGCTGCGGGAGCGAAGAACACAGCTACGGTCGCCTCTGCGGGAAGTGCGTTCTCAGCGACCGCTGCGACGACATCCTCACCGGCCCGGACGGGGCGTTCCTTCCTCCGATGCGGGCTCTGCGTGACTACCTGCTCGTCCAGCCTCGCCCAGCCCAGGTCATCAAGTGGCTGCGCATGGGGCCGAGCACCGACGTGCTCCGGGACATCGCCTCCGGGAGGGTGGCGGTCGAGTCGATTCTCGACGTCCCGCGACCGAGCAAGCCGTTGATCTACCTGCGCACGCTCCTACTCGACTCCGGTGCCCTGCCGCGCGATGCGGCGGCCACGCGGCCGCTGATGGCCTGGGCGACGCACACCATCGGCGGAGCCCCCGCCGAGCACCACCAGATGCTGCGCACCTACACCCGATGGATGCTGCTGCGCCGAGCCAGCCGCGGCCCCTCAGGCGACATCGCTATCGGCGCAGCTCGGCACGTCAAAGCATCGCTACGCGGCCTCGTCACCTTCCTCACCTGGGCCGAGGAACAACAGACACCCCTGCGCGCCCTCACCCAGGCACAGATCGAGGAGTTCATCACCCTCCGCACCGCGCGACGATGGCTACCGCAGTTCCTCACCTGGGCGGCCGAACGCGGCGTCACGCCCGACCTCGACATTTCGACACTCCCTCGCCGAGAGCCAACGATCAGCACGTCCGAAGAACACCTCGAACACGTCATCCGGACCCTCGCCACGGATAGCAGCATCGCGCTCGATGCACGCCTCGCGGCACTGCTGATCGCGGTCTACGGACTCCCCGCGACCAAGACGTTGGCGCTGCGTCGCCGCCAGCTCCGTGACGAGAACGACGGCCTCGACCTCCACATCGGAGACCGTCCGCTCGCGTTGCCCGCACCGGTCGCAACGCTCGCCCGTGAGCAGCTCGACCTCCGGCCGGACGACGACGCATGGCTGTTCCCTGGCCGTCTCCCTGGGCAGCCTCTCGACCCGCAATACCTCGCACTTCGTCTGCGCCCTCTCGGCACCAGCATCTCCGCGCTACAGAACACCGCACGGTTCCGGCTCGCCGGAGCCGTCCCCGCCAAAGTCCTCGCAGACATACTCGATTTCAGCGTCGCCACCTTCGAGAACTACGCGCGCCTCGCAGGCGGCACCCGCGGCGACTACCCCGCACTGCGTACTCGGTAGCTCAGAAGGCGGCTCACCTGTCTCGTTTCGCGAGCCTCCGGAAGTACTCGGCGAGCACGAAGATGCCGACACAGATCGCGATGTCCTGCAAAGTGAGCCCGATACCGATGGCTGCAAACCGATCGCGAAAGAAGATCGTGACCAGAAGGAGCACGACATCGGCAGCGCCCGAGACGAGTGCGAGCCACATCGCGGCGCGCCGATTCCACAGGGAGACGATCAGCGCCAGCATCACGCCGATGACGTTGATCCCGAACAAGACGAGGAGATACCACGGGTAGTCCGCGAAGTACTCCACGCCCGCCGAGGTGTATCTGTCTGTGAGATACGCCTGATTCCGGGTGGCGACCATGACGAAGTCGTACAGGCCCACCGACATGAAAAATGTGGCGACGACGACGATCAGCCACAGGTGCCATGGGCGGGACTTTCTTGGTGGCGCGCTCACGAGTGGCCCTCCTCGCCAGACGGCGAGCCCAGCACCTTGCTCATCACATCGGCGTACTCCGCGGGATCGACCAGCGCGATGCCTCGCTCCACGTCGGCCATCAGCAGCAGAGAATCTCCGGGCCCGAGGCCAAACATGTCCCGCACTTCCTTCGGAATCACGATCTGCGACTTCGGGCCGAGCCGCACGGTGCTGATCCACTTGCCTTCCGGTCGCGCGTCTGCCCCCATGCATTGAGAGTAGCACGATTCTTACTTTTACTACACAATGTTGGATCAGTAACGCGTGGCTGGCGTCCGCACTACTCATCGTGAGCGCCGATTAGTTCCTCTCCGAGTAATGCACTTCCACCGGTATTGAACTGGTCGTAGTGGTACGCCAGGCGGTCGATGAACTGCTCGCGGCTCATGCCGCGCAGCTCGTGGTCGGCGCGCAGCTCGCCCTCGGCGTAGCCGGCGGCACGGCCGATCATCGACACCGGAAGGAAGAACTGGGCTCCCTCCACGTTCTTGCGAATGTCGACGGTGCGCAGCTCCCCCGCCCAGTCGTAGACGTCCTGGAACAGATGGCGGTGGATCGCGCGCAGCTCGTCGAGGTCGCCGGTCGGCTTCACCGGGTGATCCATGAGCTGCACCAAACGGGCAAACGAAAGGTCGCCCTCGGCTTCATCGAGGGCGACCTTCGTCTGTGCGCCGACCTTGTTCCTCAGCAGACCCGTCTCGGGATCGAGATACGGGTCGACGAACTCAGTCGAGGCCATAGCGTGCGCGCGCGCGGGCCACCAGCTCGTCAGAGTCGATGCGGCCGGCGACGTACTCGGCGGCGTCCTGGCGGCCGGCAGCCGTCACCGGCAGGCCCTCCATCTCGCCGCTGTGGATCGCCTCGGCCACGCGCAGCTCGCGCTCGGCCGCGGTCGTCGCGGTGGTTGCTGTCTTGGTGGCCACGGGGTGCTCCTCTCGCTCGGTGCTAAGTCCATTCTAGTCGATTTCCCGAAAACGGTCTAGGGGTAGTTTTGGGCCGTATGGGTTTCGGTCCTGGGTTTCGGTCCGGCGTGTCGGTCTCCGTCTGTGGAGTTTGACGCTTTGTGGCGGCGTTCTGTGATCGCACGGTGTCGCAGACAGGGCACAGTGTTGGCCTGCCCGAGGAACCATGCGGCCTTGCCGACACTCTGACACGAGGCCCAGTCGAGGTCCTCGACATCCGTGATCGTCAGACCTACCAGCGTGAGGGGCGGGAGCGGGGGGGACCACCGCGGGCGCGGCGCCCGGCGGGGGGGGGTGCCCCGGGGGGGGGGGGGGCGGGCGGGGGGGG
>JBDNYM010000025.1:29273-29938 GCA_047722305.1 Pseudoclavibacter sp.
GACATCGGCCGGTCGAGACCCGCCGATGTCTTCACGCGGCGGCGGGGCGCGCTGCCCGGGGTGGACCAAGACGATCCTCGTCCGCAACATCCTTACGGAGCGGTGACACAAGTAGACGTCAGTTGGCGTGCTCGTCCGGCGCGCTGTCCTCGGGCTGGACGGTCCATGCGGGAGGCTCGTCCTTACCGGTCGCTTCGTCTTGTTCTGCCTTGTCGCTGGTTCTCTGGGTGATGCCAGGTGCGTGGTGCACCGGGGCATAAATCGAGTAGAGGCGCAGCGGTTCGTCGCCAGTGTTGATCACGTCATGCCAGGTGCCGGCGGGGACCTGGACAGACCACCCATCCGAGACGTTTTGCTCGAAGTCGAGCCGGTCCTTGGCCGGGCCCATGACGGCCCTGCCCTGTCCGGCATCGAGGCGCAGGAACTGATCGGTGTTCTGGTGGACCTCCAGGCCGATGGACTCCCCGACCGGGATAGACATCAGCGTGACCTGCAAATACTTCCCGGTCCACACCACGCTGCGGTAGTTCTCGTTCCGCCGGGTGGCCTCTTCGATGTCGAACGCGTTCGGGCGGGGCCCGATGTCGTTGATGGTCATTGTGTTCTCCTTTCGTGCTCGGACTTCGAGTCTAAGTCAGCATCATCTTTCGGGGGGAGTCAAGGGT
>JBDNYM010000026.1:0-29863 GCA_047722305.1 Pseudoclavibacter sp.
GGGGGGGGGGGTGGGGTGGGGGCCCCCCGGGGGTCCGGGGCGGCGCCCGGGCGGGGGCGGGGCCCGGCGTTGCGCCCTGCTGCTCCACCCCGCCGGACGCCTCAGCGAGAGGGTTCGGGCTACGAATTCGTGCAGGTACGAGCCTGGAACCACGGGGACGCACGTGCCCGCGACGCTGTTGCACAGCGATCGCGCGGCTGGGTGTGGAAGCTCTGGCTTAGATATGCCGATCGTGCTGAGGTGGGAGCAGACTGAGGGCTGATCGGTGTGCGCTGGCGTACGGCTCCGGGGGTACTGGCCCGATTGGGGTGCGGGGACAGGTACGCAGCGGGTGTCTGCGATTAGGGCTGGGCTGGGCTGGAGGAAAAAGCTGGTCAGTCGCGGGGCAGAGCTACTTGATCGCCGTCCTGGGTGGCTAGGCCGTCGGCGATCAAGGACGTCAGGGCGCGGGACAGGAGTGCGGGGTCGGCGTCCAGCGTCAGCAGTTCGGGCACCGAGGCCTCGCCCTCCCGCAGGCGGGCCAGGACCAGACCGCGGGCCTGGCGGTGGCTGCCCTCGTAGCGAGGCTGGGGACGGCGCGGGGATGGGGAAGCCGGGCATCCGGCCGCCAGCCAGCGGCAGCGGGATGACAGCGGGCACTCGGAGCAGCGCGGGGCGCGGCTCGTGCAGACCAGGGCGCCGAGCTCCATCAGGCCCAGCGACACGATCCTCGCCCCGGCGCCGTCGGCGGGCAGGGCCCGCGCGGCCAGAGCTTCGTCGGCGCGACTCGGAGGGGCTGCGGCGACGCCGCGGAGCGATCGCGTCAGCACACGGCGCACGTTGGTGTCCACCACCGGGACGCGCACCTGGTACGCGAACGCGGCCACCGCGGCCGCCGTGTACGGGCCGACGCCGGGCAGCGTGCGCAGCACGGCCGGGTCGCACGGCACCACGTTGTCGTGCTCGTCCCGGATCGCCCGCGCGCACTGATGCAGCCAGCGGGCCCGGCGCGGGTAGCCCAGACGCCCCCAGGCCCGGATCACCGCGTCCGGCGGCGCGGCGGCGAGCGCGGCCGGCGTCGGCCAGCGGCGCATCCACTCCGCCCACCGGGACAGCACTCGCGACACCTGGGTCTGCTGCAGCATGAACTCGCTGACCAGCACACCCCACGGCGACACTCCGGCGGACCGCCACGGCAGGTCGCGGGCCTGGGCCCGGTACCAGTCGGCCGCGGCCCGGCCCGCCTCCGGGGCGCGGGCACCGGTGTCCGCGTCCAGAGGTGCGGGAAGGGGCGCGGGGGAGGACATCCAGGTCATGCTAGCGACGATCGGATACCATGGGCGCGACATCCACGAGGAAGAATCCATGCCCGCGTTCTCATCGCTTTCCGAACGACTCACCGCCACCTTCTCGCACCTGCGCTCGAAGGGACGGCTCACCGCCGCCGACATCGACGCGACGGTCCGGGAGATCCGCCGCGCCCTGCTCGACGCCGACGTCGCGCTCGAGGTGGTCAAGGCCTTCACCCAGGCCATCCGCACCCGCGCCCTGGGCAAGGAGGTCAGCGAGGCCCTGAACCCCGCCCAGCAGGTCGTCAAGATCGTGGATGAGGAGCTCGCCGGCGTGCTCGGCGGCAGCACCCGCCGGCTGCAGCTGGCGAAGACGCCGCCGACCGTGATCCTGCTGGCCGGCCTGCAGGGCGCCGGCAAGACGACGCTGGCCGGGAAGCTCGCCAAATCGCTGGCGGCCGAGGGCCATACCCCGCTACTGGTGGCCTGCGACCTTCAGCGCCCCAACGCGGTGACGCAGCTGCAGGTGGTGGGCGAGCAGGCGAGCGCCCCGGTGTTCGCCCCGGAGCCCGGCAATGGCGTCGGCAACCCGGTGAAGGTCGCCCGGGCGGCCGTCGCCGAGGCGAAGACCAAGCAGTACGACGTGGTCATCGTCGACACGGCCGGCCGGCTGGGGGTCGACGACGAGCTGATGCGGCAGGCGCGCGACATCCGCGACGCCGTGCATCCCGACGAGGTGCTGTTCGTCATCGACGCCATGACGGGTCAGGACGCGGTGGCCACCGCGCGCGCGTTCCGCGACGGGGTCGGATTCACCGGCGTGGTGCTCTCGAAGCTCGACGGTGACACCCGCGGCGGTGCCGCGCTGTCGGTGGTGTCCGTCACCGGCGCGCCGATCCTGTACGCATCCACTGGCGAGGGACTCGACGACTTCGAGGTGTTCCATCCCGACCGGATGGCGCGCCGCATCCTCGACATGGGCGACGTCCTGAGTCTCATCGAGGAGGCCCAGCGCCACTTCGACGAGGAGCAGGCCCGCGAGGCGGCCGCGAAGATCGCCAAAGACGCCTTCACCCTCGACGACTTCTTGAAGCAGCTGCATCAGATCAAGGGCGGGGCTCTGAAGAAGATGCTGCAGATGATGCCCGGTGCCGGGCAGATGCGCGCCGCCCTCGACCAGGTCGACGACCGCGAGATCGCGCGCACGGAGGCGATCATCCAGTCGATGACCCCGGCCGAGCGCAGGAACGCGAAGCTCATCAACGGCTCCCGGCGGCTGCGGATCGCACGCGGCTCGGGCACCACCGTCGAGAAGGTGAACCAGCTGCTGAAGCGGTTCGAGGAGGCATCGAAGATGATGCGCCGCGCCGCCAACGGCGGGATGCCGTCCATCCCCGGAATGGCCCCCATGGGCCACGGCGGCCGCAAGGCGAACCGGAAGCAGAAGCAGAAACGCGCCCGCAGCGGCAACCCGGCGAAGCGGGCGGCGCAGGAGCAGCGGCTGCGGGACCACGAAGAGACCCGTGGCGCCCAGGCGGGAAGCGCGTTCGGCGGGGCCCCCAGCCCGGATCAGCTGCGCGACCTGCCCGGGCTGGGCGACCTGTTCCGCGAGCAGTAGGGCGGGCGGGCGGTGCAGATCGACCGCGCAGGGGCCCAGGGCCCGGGGGAGGAGCCCGGTCAGACCCCGGCGGGCGCCCCGGCGGCGAACTCGTCGAGCAGGGCGTCCACCACGTCGTCCAGGCTCGCTCCGGGGGCGCTGGCCACGCGCAGCTGGCGCTGGTAGCTGGCCCCGGCGCGCACGAGTTCGTCGACTGAGGCGAGTTCGCGGCTGCAGCCGAGGCGGTCGGCGACGGGCTCCAGCTCGGTGAGCAGATCGGCGAGGTCGTCGGTGACGGCCCGCTCGTGGTTGGCGGCGTCGACGATGAACTCGGTCGCCAGCCCGTAGCGGGCGGCGCGCCACTTGTTCTCCCGGACGTGCCAGGGCGGCAGCCGGGGGAGCGGGTCGTCGGCGTCGAGCCGCTCGCACAGCCGGACCACCAGGCACTGGGTCAGCGCGGCGATGGCGGCGACCTCGAAGCTGGTGGGCATGCCGTCGCAGATGCGCGACTCCACCGTCCCGAATCGCGGCGCCGGCCGCACGTCGAAGCGCAGCTCGTTGACGTCGCCGATCACTCCGGTGGCGCATTCGTCGCCGACGAACGCCTCGAATTCTTCCCAGGTGGCGAGGTCGGGCGGCAGCCCGGCGGTGGGGAGCTGCTGGAAGATCATGGCGCGGTTCGATGCGTATCCGGTCAGGTCCCCCTCCCACCAGGGGCTGGCGGCCGACAGCGCCTGCAGGTGCGGGTAATAGTGCATGACCAGCTGGGCGACCACCGGGATCGCGTACTCGGGCCGGTCGACGCCGACGTGCACGTGGACGCCGTAGATGAGCATCTGCCGTCCCCAGTACTGGGTGCGGTCGATGAGCTTCTCATAGCGGGTGCTGGGCGTGTAGGGCTGGTCGGCGGCCGACTCGGAAGGGTGCGTGCCGGCGCAGAACAGGGCGACGTGCTCGGGGGCGACGTGCTGGACGGCATCGGTGGCGCGCTTGATCTCTTCGATGGCGTCGCCGACCCGATGGTGCACGGACGAGGTCACCTCGACGGTGTTGAGCAGCAGCTCGCGCTGGATGAGCGGCTCGATCTCGGTGCCGCGGATGCGGTCGAGGATGCCGTCGGCCGCGGAGACGAGGCGGCGGGTGCGGCGGTCCACGAGTCCGAGCTCCCATTCGATGCCGAGGGTGCCGCGTTCGGAGTGGGCGTAGTCGATGCGCATGGGGCGATCCTAACGAGGGCGCCCACGAGACCGCTGATTTATGGCAGTATTATGTGCTGGAATCCGCCTGGGCCGGTCCCTCTCAACCGTTGCCCGGGCGCCCACAGCATCGCAGTTCGACGCCCCCACTCGGCATGCCGCGGTGCCTACGCACGACAACAGGAGAATTGTGTCAGTCAAGATCCGTTTGGCCCGCTTCGGCAAGATTCACGCCCCCCAGTACCGGGTGGTGGTCGTGGACTCGCGCAAGAAGCGCGATGGTCGCGTCATCGAGGAGGTCGGCCGCTACGACCCCACTCAGCAGCCGTCGCTGGTGGAGATCGCCTCCGAGCGCGCGCAGTACTGGCTGTCGGTGGGCGCTCAGCCCAGCGATCAGGTGCACAAGCTGCTCGAGCTCACGGGCGACTGGGCCAAGTTCACCGGCGAGGGGTCGACCGAGGGGGCGCTGCAGCAGCCCGAGCCGAAGCCTGTCTACCACCGCGACGAGAACAAGAAGTCCGTTGTCGTCAACACGCCGAAGTCCGCCCCGGCGGCCCCGGCCGAGACGGCGGCGGAGTAGCTCATGCTGGACGGCGTTGTCGACCACCTCGTGCGGGGGATCGTGAGCTCCCCCGACGACGTGGATGTCAGCACGCGCGCCTCGGGTCGCGGAGACGTGATCGAGGTGCGCGTGGCGCCGTCCGATCTGGGCCGCGTGATCGGTCGGGGCGGCCGGACGGCGGGCGCGCTGCGCACCGTCGTGGGCGCGCTCTCGACCGAGCGCCGCGTGCGGGTCAACATCGTCGACACTGATCAGTAGAAACTCAGTAGGAGCACTGGTCAGTAGGATGTATCTGCGCGTTGCCCGCCTCACCAAACCCCATGGTCTCAAAGGCGGAATGAAGGTCGAGCTGTCCACCGACGAGCCGGATCGCCGGTTCCGCCCGGGGGCGGTGTTCGACTTGCAGGTCCCGGAGGATTCCCCGTGGCACGGCCGTCAGCTGACGGTCCGCGAGCTGCGCTGGTACAACGGTCGGCCGGTGGCCTTCTTCCAGGAGATCACCGATCGCACGGCCGCCGAGACCGCGGCCCGCGCCATCCTCACTATCGAGCAGGACGAGCATCAGCTGCCGTCCGAGCCGGACGCCTGGTACGACCACCAGCTGGTCGGACTGACGGCGGTGCGCGGCGACCAGGTGCTCGGCGAGATCATCCGCGTCGACCACCTGCCGGCGCAAGACCTGCTGGCTATCCGCACCCCGCGCGGCTCAGTGCTGCTGCCGCTGGTCAAGGCGTTCGTGGCGGGGGTGGACCTCACCGCGGGCACGATCTCGATCACCCCGCCGGGCGGGCTCTTCGAGGCGGCGGACGACGGCAGCGGCGAGGACGTCGCCCCGGATCTGCTGCAGATCGAGCCCGAGCCCACCGGGGACGAGCCGGAGCCGCCCGAGCTCCAGCCGCAGGAGCCGCGGCAGTGACCCTGCGCATCGACGTCATCAGCATCTTCCCGGAGTACTTCGCGCCGCTGCGGCTGTCGCTGATCGGCCGGGCGGCGGATCACGGCATCATCGATCTCCGGCTGCACCAGCTGCGCGACTGGGCGCACGACGCGCACCGCAGCGTCGACGACACCCCGGCCGGCGGCGGCCCGGGCATGGTCATGACCCCCGGCCCGTGGGGCGAGGCGCTGGATGCCGTGGTCGGGGACGCTGCGGATGCCGCGGGCGCTGACCGTCCCACCATCGTCTTCACCACCCCAGCGGGGCGGGTGTTCACCCAGCGCACCGCCGCAGCCCTGGCCCGGACCGGGCATCTGGTGATCTGCTGCGGCCGGTTCGAGGGCATCGATCAGCGGGTGGTCGACTATGCGGCCGCCTTGGGCGACGTGATGGAGCTGAGCATCGGCGACTACGTGCTGGCCGGCGGCGAAGCGGCCGCTCTGGTCATGGTGGAGGCGGTCGGACGCCTGCTGCCGGGCGTGCTCGGCAACCCGGAGTCGCTGGTGGAGGAGTCGCACAACCGGGGTCTGCTGGAGCATCCCGCGTACACGAAGCCCGCCGTCTGGCGCGGGCGGGCGGTCCCGGAGGTGCTGCTCGGCGGCGATCATGCGGCCGTCGACGTCTGGCGGGCGCAGCAGAGCCGAGAGCGCACCCGGCGGAACCGTCCCGACCTGCTTGCCGACGGCGATCTGCGCGCAGCTGGCGACCTCGCAGCTGACGACGGCGCAGTTGATAACGGCAGTTGATAACGGCACTGAGCCGTCCGCTCGCCCGTAGCGAAACCTGCGGTCACAGATCTTGGGCACCGTACGGGCGGTGTGGAACAATGACACGCATGACATCCGCAGCGGTGGTGCGCTATCGTGCTCCGACGCTGGCGCTGGTCGACGTGGCAGATGTGCGCGAGTCCGATCCCGCCTACTCCGTGTACCGGCAGCGGCAGACGGACAGCATGGTGCTGCGGCTGCGCGCCCTCGGCTGGGAGGTGCGGCACTGCACCGCCGCCGAGTCCGAGGATGCGACGCTGCGGCGTATCACCGACACCGCCGATGCCGTCGTCCTCGGAGGCGGCGAAGATATCGATCCCCGCTTCTACGGCGTCGATGCCGGCTACGCCCATGAGTCGGCGCACTTCCCGGCCGCGGACGAGCGTCAGATCGCCCTGGTGCTGCGCTCGGCGGCGCGGGGCGTGCCGGTGCTGGGCATCTGCCGCGGGATGCAGATCATCAACGTGGCGTTCGGCGGCACGCTCAAACCTGATCTGGGGGAGCACTCGGAGCACCAGAACTACGGCTGCTCCTATGCGAACGCCATCCGGGTGCACACCGCGCGCCTGGCGGTCTCCTCCCGGCTCGCGGGCGTGCTGTCGTCCGAGCCCATCAAGGTGGCCAGCGGCCACCACCAGGCCGTCGAGCGGGTGGGAGCCGGGCTGCACGCGGTGGCGCGGGCCGCGGACGGCGTCATCGAGGCCGTCGAGCGTCACGATGCGCCGGTGTTCGGCGTGCAGTGGCACCCCGAATCGTCGCATGCGGAGCGCTCCCAGCTGCCCGCGCTGTCGAACCTGCTGCGTCACGCCGCCGTGGCCCCGGCCCCGGCGCGCCGCGCGCTGCTGAGCGCCTGACCGAGCCAGAACGACTGGCTTGCGGTCGCCGGCGTCGTTTGCGCGGCCGGGTGCCGGTGTGGCATAGTTGAGGGTTGTGCCTGGCAGCCGTCTGCCGTGGGGGAATCGCCAGGCCGAACCACCCGAATCTTGCAGCGGGCGACCTACGGCGCCTGTGGAGAGCGAACCAGATCATGCAGACCCTCGACATCGTCGACGTCGCGTCCATCCGCGACGACATTCCGGATTTCCGCGTCGGCGACACCGTCAAAGTCCACGTGAACATCGTCGAGGGCGACCGCTCTCGTATCCAGGTGTTCCAGGGCATCGTGCTGAAGCGCCAGGGCGACGGCGTGCGCGAGACGTTCACCGTCCGCAAGATCAGCTTCCAGGTCGGCGTGGAGCGCACGTTCCCCGTGCACTCCCCGGTGATCGCCCGCATCGAGGTACTGACCCACGGCCACGTGCGTCGCGCCAAGCTCTACTACCTGCGCAACCTGCGCGGCAAGGCGGCGCGCGTCCGCGAGAAGCGCTGACCGAGTGACCGAGCCGGCTCCGGCGCTGGCCCACCGTCGTGACCGCCGCCGCAAGGCGCCGTGGTGGCGGTGGCTCGTGGAGTTGCTCGTCGTCGTCCTGCTGGCGCAGCTGATCGCCTGGGGCGTCACGACGTTCCTGTTCCAGCCGTTCACGATCCCGTCGGGCTCCATGGAGCAGACTCTGGAGATCAACGACCGCATCCTGGTGAACAAGCTGGCGGCGGGCACGGTCGGGCTCAAACGCGGCGATATCGTCGTCTTCAAGGATCCGGGCGACTGGCTCTCCAGCGAAAACCCGCAGTCGAGCGACGACCAGTACCTGGTCAAGCGGATCATCGGCCTGCCGGGAGACACGGTCTCCTGCACGGGCACGACCAGTCCCCTGCGCATCAACGGCCGGGCCGTCCACGAGCCCTACCTGGCCGCCGGCAGCACGCCGTGCAGCGAGGGCCGGCTGTTCTCGACGACCGTCCCGCGCGGTTCTCTCTGGGTGATGGGCGACAACCGGCAGGATTCGGCCGATTCCAGCGCGCACCAGACGCTGCCCGGCGGCGGCTCGGTGCCCGAGGCCGACGTGGTGGGGCCGGTCTTCATGGTGGTCGCCCCGCTGAATCGCTTCCGGTTCGTCTCGAACCCCACGGCGACATTCCGATCCGTCCCGAGCGCGGAATGACCGTCGCCGACCCGACCTTGGAACTGGAGACCCGGGCGTTCGCGTCCGGCGCCGACGTGGTCATCGGCTGCGACGAGGTCGGCCGGGGCGCCCTGGCCGGACCGGTGTTCGTCGGTGCGGCGGTGATGACGCCGGACACCCCGCGGGCGTTCCCGGTGGGGCTGCGCGACTCGAAGATGCTCTCGCCGCGCCGCCGCGAGCTGCTCGAACCCGCCGTGCGGCGGTGGGCAGCCGCCTGGGCGCTGGGGGAGCGCCGTCCCGATCAGATCGACCGCGACGGGATCGTCGCCTGCCTGGGCGCGGCGGCGGCCGACGCCGTCCGGGCAGTGCTCGCGGCGGTGGGGATGCATCCGGGACGGGTGGTCGTCATCCTCGACGGCTCGCAAGACTGGCTGGGGCCGCTGCTCGCCGACCTCGACGTGACGGTCGTGGTCCGTCCGAAGGCCGACCGGGACTGCGCGGTGGTCGCGGCGGCGAGCGTGCTCGCCAAGGTGGCGCGAGACCGGCTGCTGATCGAGGGCGACGCCTGCTGGCCCGCCTACGACTGGGCGCGCAACAAGGGCTACGGCTCGGCGGTGCACCGGGCGGCGATCGTCCGCGACGGCGCGTGCCCCTGGCACCGCCGAACCTGGATACACGCTGAGCCCGGCCTGGTCGCGGATTCGTCACCTGTCGCGAACGGTGCGAGAATCGAGACGAGATGATGGATGCAGACGATTTCGACGACTACGAGCGCGAGGCAGAGCTGGCACTGTACCGCGAGTACCGCGACGTGCTGCACATGTTCAAATACGTGGTCGAGACCGAGCGCCGCTTCTACCTCGCCAACGACGTGAGCATGACCCGGCAGGAGACCGGCCACGACTTCTATTTCGAGCTGGAGCTCACCGACGTATGGGTGTGGGACGTCTACCGTTCCGATCGGTTCGCGAAGAACGTGCGGGTGCTGTCGTTCAAAGATGTGAACGTGGAGGAGCTCGCCGATCGCGACCTCGAGCTGCCCACCGAGCTGCAGCTCGGCGGCGAGCAGGAGCAATAGCGCCGTCACCCGGGTCCGTTCGGGGCCCTCGGGGATTTTCCACCACTGAGGATGAAGGCGATCCGTCCCCATTGCCGATTGCCGTCCAGCGGAGACGTGCCCCGTAGCCCACGCTGGTCGGCATGGAAGACCGCCTGGACCTCGCCGCCGTCACCGCCCCGCAACTGGGGCGGGTCGGCGAGCGCATCGCCGAACACCATCTGTCCGCCCGCGGCCTGCGGGTCGTCGATCGCAACTGGCGATGTCGGCGCGGAGAGCTCGATCTCATCGCCGTCGACGGCGACCAGCTGGTCTTCGTCGAGGTGAAGACCCGTCGCAGCGGCCGGCATGGCAGCGCGGTCGAGGCGGTGACGCTCCCGAAGCTCGCTCGCCTCCGGCGCCTGGCCGGGGAGTGGCTGCAGGCCCATCCGGGCGCCGGGCGCGCGGCGCGCATCCGCATCGATGTGATCGCGCTGGAGGTCCGCGCCGGTCGGGTGCGCATCCATCATCTGGAGGGCGTCGGATGAGCCGCATCGGCACCGCGCTCGGCATCGCGCTCAACGGCCTGGAGGGGACGGTCGTGGAGATCGAGGTCGACATCGCCCCCGGGCTCCCGAATCTCACCATCGTCGGGCTGGCCGATACGGCCATCGAACAGTCCAAGCACCGGGTGCGGGCGGCGCTGCAGAACTCCGGGCTGCAGTTCCCCGACTCGCGGGTGGTGGTGAACCTCAGCCCGGCCGCGGTGCCCAAGCACGGCAGCGGGTTCGACCTGCCCATCGCGGTCGCGATCCTGGCCGCCCAGGGGGTGGTCGATCCGCGGCGGTGCGAACGGCTGCTGCTCTGCGGCGAGCTCAGCCTGGACGGCCGCCTCCGACCCGTCCGCGGCGTGCTGGCCGGACTGCTGTCGGCGGTCCATCGCGGCGTGGACGCTGCGCTGGTGCCCGAGGGGAACCTCCCGGAGGCGCAGATGGTGCCGGCTCTGGACGTCCGCGGGGCGGTCGACCTCATCGGCTGCGCGGTGGCGCTGGGGGCCGACCTCGAACTGCAGGAGCGCCCCGCCCTGCCCGTCGGGCCGGCAGCGTCAGGTCCGCTCGCGGCGACGGGCGACCTGGGAGACGTGCTCGGGCAGCGCGACGCCGTCGAGGCGATCATCGTCGGGGCCGCCGGCGGGCATCACTGCCTGCTCATCGGCGAGCCCGGGGCGGGCAAGACGATGCTGGCCGAGCGGCTCGCGGGCATCCTCCCCGATCTCGACGCTGAGGCCGCGGTGGCGGTCACCGCCGTGCACTCCCTGGTGGGCGGCGTCGACCAGCTCATCCGACGCCCGCCCTGGCAGGCTCCGCACCACACCGCCACCGCTCCGGCACTGGTCGGCGGCGGCTCCGGCGTGCTGCAGCCCGGGGCGATGTCGCTGGCCACCGAGGGGGTGCTCTTCCTGGACGAGGCCCCGGAGTTCTCCCCGCGGGTGCTCGACGCACTCCGGCAGGCGCTGGAGGCGGGGACCATCGAGATTCACCGCTCCCGGGCGGTGTGCCGCTTCCCGGCTCGGTTCCAGCTGGTGATGGCGGCCAATCCCTGCCCGTGCGGGCGGGCCCTCGACCCGGCGGGGGCCTGCACCTGTTCGCCGGCGATGCGCCGCCGTTACCTGCGGCGATTGAGCGGCCCTCTGCTCGATCGGATGGATCTGCGGGTCGTGGTCCCGCGGGCGGATGCGATGGCTATGCGGGCGGGGGAGCGCACCAGTACCACCGCCGCGGCGCGCCGGCGGGTCGACAGCGCTCGCAGGCGCATGCGGCGCCGGCTGCAGCACACGCCGTGGACGCTCAACGCCCGGGTGCCCGGCGCCTACCTGCGGCGCGAGCTCGAACTGCCTCGGGCGCAGACGCGGCTGCTCGACGCTGCCTTGGACCGCGGCACCATCAGCCTGCGCGGCTACGACCGGGTGCTGCGGACGGCGTGGACGATCGCCGACCTGGCCGAGCGCGACCGGCCGGGGCGCGCCGAGATCGCGCGGGCGCTC
Source organism: Pseudoclavibacter sp. (assembly GCA_047722305.1). Taxonomy (GTDB): domain Bacteria; phylum Actinomycetota; class Actinomycetes; order Actinomycetales; family Microbacteriaceae; genus JAKVJE01. The sequence goes on from JBDNYM010000026.1 coordinate 11,411, forward strand.
TCCTGGAGAGAGGTGCTGTCATGAACGAGCTCGACGACTGGCGGGCGGCGCTCGCCCCGCAGGCGCCGGGGCGTGGCGAGGTCGCCCTGCTGGATGGGGCGGCGGCGCGGTTGTGGGGAAGCGAGCCCGCCCCGGACCAGCTCGCGCGCGTCTGGTGGTCGATCCTGATCGAGCCGGGGGACGCGGTCGCCGGTGAACTCATCGACCGGCATGGCCCCGCTGTCGCCCTGGATCTGGCGGCTCGACCCCGACGGGACGAGGACCCACGACTGCCCGCGGCGCGGGCTCGCTGGGAGCCGCGTGCGCAACGGGCCCGGCTGCGGCGGGCGGTCAACTCGGCGGTCTCCCTCGGGGCCGCGCTGATCGAGCCCGCCGCGTCCGGCTGGCCCGCCGGGCTGGACGATCTGAGGACGCACGCCCCGGTCATCCTGTGGCGCCTGGGACCGGCCGCCGCCTGGGGCCGGGCTGTCTCCATCGTGGGGGCGCGCTCGGCCACCGCCTACGGCGACCGGGTGGCGGCCGAACTCGGCTACGCCCTGGCCGAGTCTGGAGCTGTCGTGGTGTCGGGCGGCGCCTACGGCATCGATCGGGCCGCCCACCGCGGGGCGCTCGCCCAGGGCGGCCTGACGGTCGCGATCCTGGCCGGTGGGCTCGATCGCCTCTACCCGGCCGAGAACGCCGCCCTGTTCGCCCGCATCCGGCAGGCCGGGCTGATCCTGTCCGAGGTGCCGCCCGGCACCACGCCGACGAAATGGAGGTTCCTCGCGCGCAACCGACTCATCGCGGCCGCGGGAGCGGCCACGGCCGTCGTCGAGGCCGGGGCTCGGTCCGGGGCGCTCAACACCGCCCACCACGCGCTCGAACTTGGGCGTCCGGTCGGAGCCGTCCCCGGGCCGGTGACCTCGGCGGCGTCGGCCGGGACCAACGCGCTGCTGCGGGATCACCTGGCCGAGCCGATCTGCGGCCCGGCCGACCTCCGCGAGCTGGCGGGCCTCGGCAGCACGGAGACGGCCGGGCCCGAGGGGCTCATCTCGTCCCTGCACGTGCGGGTCGCGGACGCGCTCTCCGTCTCGGTGCCGCGGCGGGAGGAGGAGATCGCGGCGGCGGCGGGCATCCCGGTGCGAGACGCCGCCCCGGCGCTGGCCGAGCTGGTCGCGGTGGGACTCGCCCTCCACACCCCACGCGGGTGGCTAATCCTACCCGCCTGGACCGCCGCGGCCGGGCGCCGGAGGTGACGCGGCGCGGGGTGAACGCGGACGGCACGGGGCCGGCGGAGCGCAGGCGCCAGAGGCGGATCGGGCGGAGAGGTGTCACCAGCGTGGCGCCCTGGAGGGCGCGCTGCCGGGACCGTGCCATGCTGGGGGCATGAGCGACAGCAGCGAGCCGGAGCCAACGGGCTCCGTGGATGCCGCGGCGGATGCCGCTGCGCTGGAGGTCGCCGTCGCCGACTTCGCGCGGCACCTGCGCGTGGATCGGGGGCTGTCCGTCAACACGGTGCGCGCCTACCGCACCGATCTCCATGACCTGATCGAGTTTCTGCCGCGGGATGTCACGCGCCCGGGGCAGCTGACGCTCGACGCGCTGCGCGACTGGCTGTGGGCGGAGGACCGCGCCGGGGCGGCCCCCGCCACCGTCGCCCGGCACGCGGTGGTGGCCCGCGCCTTCGGACGGTGGCTGGCCGAGACCGGGCGCGTCGAGGCCGATCCGGCGGCGCGGCTGCGGGTGCCGAAGACCGGCACCCACCTGCCCCGGGTACAGTCGGAGGAGGTCATGCAGCGCGTGCTCGACGCCCGGCGCGACGCCGCCCGGACCGGCGGAGCCCCCGAACTGCGCGACTGGGCCGTCCTGGAGCTCCTGTACGCCACCGGGATGCGGGTGAGCGAGCTGACCGGGCTCGACCTGGACGACCTCGACCTGGAGCAGCGGCTCGTCACCGTCACCGGCAAGGGCGACAAGCAGCGCGTCATCCCGTTCGGGGCCCCCGCCGACGCCGCGCTGACCGACTACCTCGCCCGCGGCCGCACGTGCCTGCAATCGCCGGCTCGCTCCACGGCCGCGGTATTCCTCGGCGCGCGGGGCGGACGCTGGAACCAGCGCAGCGTCTACGAGCTGGTGCACCGCGTCCTGGCCGAGACGCCGGGCGGGCACCCGGCCGGCCCCCACTCGCTGCGCCATAGCGCGGCCACGCACCTCCTCGACGGCGGGGCGGACCTCCGCTCCGTCCAGGAGCTGCTCGGGCACTCCTCGGCGGCCACCACGCAGGTGTACACGCACCTATCGAACGCGCGCATCGCCGAGGTGTACCGGCAGGCGCATCCCCGGGCGTGACGGCGGCCCCGGCCCAGCAACAGCTCCGCAGTTCCGGATCAGTCTTCCCGGATCAGTCTTCCCAGGGCAGCAGCACGGCGCCGTCGGCGCCGAGCAGCAGCAGCGGCGAGAAGTACGCGTCGTTCAGACGTGCCCCGAGGTGCAGGCAGGGCTGGTCGCAGTGGGGCGGAGCCGCCGAGATGCGCGCCACGACCTGGCCGGCGGTGACCCGCTCACCGGCCGCCACCAGGGCATCCACCGGCTCGTAGCTCGACTTCCAGCCGGAGGCGTGGGCGATGGCGAGCACCCCGCGGTCCGCGACCGGGCCGGCGAACGAGACCTCGCCATCGGCGACCGCCCGCACCTCGGCTCCGGTGCTCGCCCCGATGTCGATGCCGCGGTGCCCGGGGCCGTAGGCGTGCGCGGGGGCCTCGAAGTCGCGCACCAGCGGCAGTGCGGGCGGCACGGGCCACGACCACTGGGGCAGATCGGCGGGTCGGGTGGCCGCCGGCGGCCCCGCCGCCGCGTGCGCGGGGCCCGGCGCGAACACGGCAGCGGCAGCGAGCAGGATGCCCGCCATGACGGCTCGGAGTCGTTGCATGCGCCCACCCTGCCAGGCCGGGATCGCGTCCCGACCGGCGGCCGGAACGAGCGGGGAGAAACAGCCGGCTGCGGGCGCTGTGGAAGCATGGGGAGAACGGCAGAGGAGCGGTGCGGGGACCCGGGCGGCACCTCGGCGTCTGCGGTATGCTGGGGCACAGCGGCGGCACCACCGTCGACTACGCGTGCCCACTTCCGGCACGGCTGCCACTGGTCCCACTCTCGAGCGGGCGGCATCCGGCCCGGGCACCAGGGCCCCATCCGGGGCGCAAACCACAAGGCGTGGCAACACGCAGAACAGGAGAACGGCCGTGGCCGTCGTCACCATTCGCCAACTGCTCGACTCGGGCGTCCACTTCGGACACCAGACCCGTCGCTGGAACCCGAAGATGAAGCGCTTCATCTTCACCGAGCGCTCCGGCATCTACATCATCGACCTGCAGAAGTCGCTGGGCTACATCGACTCCGCCTACGACTTCGTCAAGCAGACCGTCGCCCACGGCGGCACCATCCTCTTCGTCGGCACCAAGAAGCAGGCGCAGGAGACCATCGCCGAGCAGGCGCAGCGCGTCGGCCAGCCCTACATCAACCACCGCTGGCTGGGCGGGCTGCTCACCAACTTCAGCACCGTGCACAAGCGCCTCCAGCGTCTGAAGGAACTCGAAGAGCTCGACTTCGACGATGTGGCCGGCTCCGGGCACACCAAGAAAGAGCTGCTCATCCTCAAGCGCGAGAAGGACAAGCTCGAGAAGACCCTGGGCGGCATCCGCGACCTCGATCGCACGCCGTCCGCGCTCTGGGTGGTCGACACCATCAAAGAGCACCTGGCCGTGCAGGAGGCCCAGAAGCTGGGCATCCCGGTTGTGGCCGTGCTCGACACCAACTGCGATCCCGACGAGGTGCAGTTCCCGATCCCGGGGAACGACGACGCCATCCGCTCGGTCACGCTGCTGACCAAGATCGTCGCCGACGCCGCCGCCGAGGGCCAGGTCGCCCGTCACACCGCCGACGAGGCGGAGGGCGACGCCGCCGAGCCGCTGGCCGAGTGGGAGCGCGACCTGCTCGCCACCGATCAGCAGCCGGCCGCCGAGTCTGCCGAGTCCGCCGAGGCTCCTGCCGCGGCAGCGCCCGCCTCCCCGGCCCCGGAGGCCGCTGCGCCCGTCGAGCCCGCCCCCGCCGCAGAGGCGGCGCCCGCGGCCGACGCCAAGCCGGCCGCCGAGTAGTTCTCGACCCTCGTCACCGAAGAAGAAAACCGCGCCGGCTCGGCCGGCAGATGTGAAGGACGTGAATACGACCATGGCAAAGTACTCCGCTGCCGATGTGAAGGCGCTACGGGAGCAGACCGGATCCGGGATGCTCGACTGCAAGAAGGCGCTGGACGAGGCCGACGGCGACCTGGAGAAGGCCATCGAGGTGCTTCGGGTCAAGGGGCTCAAGGGCGTCGAGAAGCGCTCCGGGCGCGAGACCACCAACGGCCTCGTCGCCACCCGCGAGACGCCGGAGGCGGCCTATGTGATCGAGCTGCTGGCCGAGACCGACTTCGTGGCGAAGAACGAGCAGTTCGGCGCCCTGGCCGATCGGGTCGCGGATGCGGTCGTCGCAGCGGGTGCGGCCGACACCGAGGCGGCGCTCGCCGCGTCCCTCGACGGCAAGACAGTCGCTGACGTGATCACCGAGGAGTCGGCGGTCATCGGCGAGAAGCTGAGGCTGGGCGCCGTCGTCAAGGTGCCGGGCACGCAGTTCTCGGTCTACGAGCATCGCACCAACCCCGACCTGCCTCCGCAGATCGCCGTGGTGGTCGCCTTCACCGGCGATGACGCGGAGATCGCGCACCAGGTCGCCCAGCACATCGCGGCCGTCGCGCCGAAGTACCTGACCGACGACGAGGTGCCTGCCGACGTCGTGGCCAAGGAGCGCCGCATCGCGGAAGAGACCACGCGCGCCGAGGGCAAGCCCGAGAAGATCATCCCGAAGATCGTCGAGGGGCGGCTGCGCAGCTTCTTCAAGACGATCGTGCTGCCCGAGCAGCCGTTCGTGCGCGACGAGAAGCAGACCGTCAAGCAGGTGCTGGCCTCGGCGGGCCTCACCGTCACCGCGTTCGCCCGGGTGAAGGTCGGCGAGGGCGCCTCCGAGGCGGAGTGAGCAGAAGATGCGCAGAGTCGTCCTGAAACTGTCTGGCGAGGCCTTCGGCGGCGGTCGGCTCGGCGTCGACCCGGATACGGTGTCGCTGATCGCCGAGCAGATCGCCGGCTGCGTCGGCAAGGCGCAGATCGCCATCGTGGTCGGAGGCGGCAACTTCTTCCGCGGCGCCAGCCTGCAGCAGGGCGGCATGGATCGCGCCCGGGCCGACTACATGGGCATGCTGGGCACGGTGATGAACGCCTTGGCGCTGCAGGACTTCCTGGAGCAGGCCGGGGTCGACACCCGCGTGCAGTCGGCCATCGAGATGACGCAGGTGGCCGAGCGGTACATCCCGCTGCGGGCCATCCGCCACATGGAGAAGGACCGCGTGGTGATCTTCGGCGCCGGCGCGGGGCTGCCGTACTTCTCGACCGACACGGTGGCCGCGCAGCGCGCGCTGGAGATCCGCGCCGACGAGGTGCTGTTCGCCAAGCACGGCGTCGACGGCGTTTACACGGCCGATCCGCACGTCGACCCGCAGGCGGTGCGCATCGACCAGATCTCGTACAACGAGGCGCTGGTCCGCGGGCTGAAGGTGGTCGATTCGACGGCGTTCAGCCTGTGCATGGACAACAATATGAGCATGCGCGTGTTCGGCATGGACGATCCCCGCGACATCCCGCCCGCCATCCTGGGCGACGGCATCGGGACGGTCGTGCGGAAGGACGCGGAGTTCGTACTCAGCACGGAGGGTGCAGCATCATGATCGAGGAGATCTTCGCGGAACTGCGCGACAAGATGGACAAGGCGGTGCACGTCGCCGAGGAGGACTTCGCGACGGTGCGCACCGGTCGGGCCAATCCGGCCATGTTCCACGCGGTGAAGGTCGACTACTACGGCACTCCGACCCCGCTGCAGCAGCTGGCGTCCTTCCAGAACCCGGAGGCCCGCACGCTGATCGTCACCCCGTACGACCGGTCGGCGATGAAGGACATCGAGAACGCGATCCGCGACACGCCGAACCTGGGGGTGAACCCGAGCAACGACGGCAACGTGATCCGCGTGGTGCTGCCGGAGCTCACGGAAGAGCGCCGTCGGGAGTTCGTGAAGCTCGTCCGCGGCAAGGCCGAGGACGCCCGCGTCACGCTGCGCAGCCTGCGCCGTCGCGCCAAGGACGACCTCGACGATCTGAAAGGCGAGGTCGGCGACGACGAGATCTCGCGCGCCGAGAAGCGCCTCGACGCGGAGACCAAGACGTTCGTGGAGAAGGTCGACCAGGCCCTCGAGCGCAAGGAGAAAGAGCTGCTTGAGATCTGACCCGGAGGATCCCGCCCACGAGGTGCTGCGGCGCCTCGAGGAGGCCAACGAGCGCCTGGAGGTCCGTGCGGGCCGGAATCTGCCGCAGGCCATCGGGGTCGGGCTGCTGATCGGCGCGGTGACGTTCCTGGCGCTGGTGTTCAGCCCGCTCGTCTTCAGCGCGTTCGTGGCGATCGCCGCGGCGCTGTGCTGCTCCGAGATCGCCGGCGCCGTCCGGCACCGTGATCTCTGGCTGCCCCGAGTGGGTCTGGCGATCGGCGGCGGGCTGGCCCCGCTGGCCACCGGCTGGCTCGGCCTGGGCTGGGGCGCCGTGCTGCTGGGCGCCGGCGTGGTGCTGTTCCTGGTCTGGATGACGGTCGAGGCGGCCGTCACCGGCCGGCGGCTGCGCGCGTCCGCCGTCGGGCTGGGGTGCGCCTTCCTCGTCTACATCTCGGCGACGGCCGCCGCCGCGGTGGCGCTGGATGTGCGGGGCGGCCCCGGCCCGGTGCTGGGATTCCTGATCGTCGTCATCGTGCACGACATCTGCGCCTATGCGGTCGGCCGGACGTGGGGGAGGCATCCCATGGCCCCGCGCACATCCCCCCACAAGACCTGGGAGGGGCAGGCGGGTGCGACCGCCGGCGCGATCGTCGCCGGTATCGTCGTGGCGCTGACCCCGCTGTGGGGGCTGCCCTGGTGGGCCGGCGCCGTCAACGGGGTGCTGCTGATGCTGTCCGCCACGGGCGGCGACCTGCTGGAGTCGCGGGTCAAGCGCTGGATCGGGGTCAAGGACATGGGCTCGCTGCTGCCGGGGCACGGCGGACTGCTCGATCGCGTGGATGCGATTCTCCTGTCCGCCCCGATGGCGCTGATCCTGCATGTGCTGTGGGGCCTCGTGCTCTGAGCGTGGCACAATACCCACCGTGGACAGCACATTCCCCGTCACCGGCAAGCGCGAGAAGGGCTATGCGGTGTCGCAGGTCGACGAGTTCTTCGGCCGCGCCCGCGCCGAGTACGACGCGCCCCAGCCGGCGCTGACCTCGGTGGACATCCGGCAGGCCGGCTTCGACCTGGTCCGGGGCGGGTACGATCCCCGGCCCGTCGACGCGGCCCTCGAACGGCTGGAGCAGGCTTTCGCGCAGCGGGAGCGGTCCGTGGCCCTGGCGACGGCGGGGCCGGACGCCTGGCGGGCGCAGGCGAAGCGGCAGGCGCGGGTGATCGTCGATCGACTGCAGCGGCCCGGGGGGGAGCGGTTCCGGCGGACCGGGCTGTTCGCGGCCGGATACCGCCGGCACGACGTCGACGAGTTCTCGCAGCGGATCATCGACGTGTTCTGCGTGGGCACGCCGCTGACCGCGGACGAGGTGCGGGACGTGACCTTCGGCCGGGAGCGGCACGGTTACGACGAGGCCCAAGTCGACGCGGTGCTCGACCGCACCATCGAGATCCTGCTCGCGATCTCCTGACCCGCGGCCGGCGATTCGACATCGGGACGGTCTTCCACTAACGTCTCAGGGGTTATGGCCTTCTCCCGCATCGTGATCTCCGCCAGCCTGGTCGCCGGCCTGGGGTTCAGCATCATCGGCAATGCCAGTACGGCCTATGCGGAGGAGCCGGCGGTGACGGCGAGCCCGACCGGGGTGCAGACCTTCCAGTACGCGTACACGGGCACTGCCAGCCTGGCGGCGCGCGGGGCGTTCACCGCCAGCGCACCGGCTCCCACCCCGACCCCGGAGATCGTGGCCGCTCCGACGGCCGATGCCGCGACGAAGGCCGCCGCGCCCCAGGTCGTGGCCGTGCCGGCGGGTTCGGCGCAGCAGATCGCCGCCGGCATGGTCGGCGACCCGTCGCAGTTCAGCTGCCTGGTGCAGCTGTGGAACAAGGAATCCGGCTGGCGCACCAACGCGTCCAACCCGTCCGGCGCCTACGGCATCCCCCAGGCCCTGCCCGGCTCGAAGATGGCCTCCGCGGGAGCGGATTGGCGCACCAACGCGGCCACGCAGATCAAGTGGGGGCTGTCCTACATCAGCGGCCAGTACGGCACCCCGTGCGGCGCCTGGGCGCACTCGCAGCGCAGCGGCTGGTACTGACCCCATGGGCGTGAGCGCCGACCCGGTTCCCGTTCGCACCGACATCCATCTGCGCCGCCGTGCCGAGGACATCGTCCTGCACACCGAGGACGGCCTGGACCTGGTGGGGGAGTTGTCGCTGCCGGCCGACCGCGATCCGGTCGCCTCGCTCGTCTGCTTCCACCCGCTGCCCACCCAGGGCGGGTTCATGGATTCGCACCTCATCCGGAAGGCCGCCTACCGGTTGCCGGAGCTCGCCGGCCTCGCCGTCCTGCGCTTCAATTCCCGCGGCACGACCTCGCCGCGCGGCACCAGCCAGGGGCACTTCGACGAGGCGCGCGGGGAGCGGTTCGACATGGCGGCCGCGATGGCGTTCGCTGCTGAGCGCGGGCTGCCGGACGTGTGGATGTTCGGCTGGTCGTTCGGCGCCGACCTGATCGTGAAGTACGGCCGGCAGTTTCCGAGCCGGGGCGCGATCCTGGTCTCGCCGCCGCTGCGCTGGGCCACCCCGGCGGAGGTGGCGGCCTGGAAGGACGACGACCGCCCCCTGCACGTGCTCGTCCCCGGCAACGACCTGTTCCTGCCGCCCGCCGCCGCAGGGCCGGCCTTCGCCCCGGACCCGCGGGCGCAGCTGGAGTTCTTCGACGACTGCGTGCATCTGTGGGTGGGGGAGCGCCAGACCCGGCTGGTGCTCAACCGCGTGGTGGCGCTGCTGAACCCGGCCGCGGCGCCGCTGCCGACCGAGGTCTTCGCCGATCGGGTGGCCGACTAGCCCATCCGGCCGTGGCCGTCTCGACCGTCGGGGCCCGGCCTCACCTCCGATCCTGGCGCGGGATCCAGATCTCCTTGACCAGCAGGATGACCGAGGCGGCCACGGGGATGGACAGCAGCGCGCCGAACACCCCCATCAGCGTGCCGCCGAGCAGGGCGGCGATCACCACCACCGCCCCCGGCAGCGGGATGACCCGGTTCACGATCCGCGGCGTCAGGACGTAGGCCTCGAACTGCATGTAGATGATGTAGTAGATCGCCATGATGATGGCCGGCCAGAAGTTGATGTTCTCCGGGTGGGAGAGGGTCTCGGTCACCAGCGTCACGAACACGACGATCGCCCCGGCCGAGATGCTGCCCACCAGCGGCAGCAGCGCCAGCAGGAAGACGAACACCGCCAGCACCTCGCGGAAGCCGATCTGCAGGATGGTCATCATGATGTAGGCGCACACCGCGTTGATGAGCGCGATGGTCGCCTGCGACATGACGTACTTGCCGACGTTGTTGAAGATGCGCGTCACGAGGGTGAGGAAGCGCTCGCGCCGGCTGGCGGGCATCAGCCGGGTGAGGGCCCGTTTGATCCCGTTCAGCGAGGCCATGAAGTACAGGGTGAGGACGAGGACGATGATGGTGCCGCCGATCCCGTTGACGATGCCCGCCCCCACCGACACCACGCCGCCGGCGATGTTCATCACCCGGCTGGGGTTGCTCAGGAACGAGGTGACGTTCTGGAGGCTGTCGCTGACGGAGCCGCTGAACTGCTTGTTGATGGCCGCGAACCAGCTCTGCCTGCTGATGATGTGGAACAGCCGGGGGGCGTTCTGCCCCAGCTGGGTGCCCTGGTCGATGAGGGCCGGGATCATGGCGAACAGCACGGCGGTCACGACGAGCACGAACACGGCGAAGACGATCGCGATGGCGGCGGGACGGGGAACGTGCCACTTCCCGAGCAGCCGGATGGCGGGCTCCAGACCCAGGGCGATGAACAGGCCCGCTGCGATGTAGGTGATGACCACGATGGAGGTGTCGATCATCCCGCCCAGCAGCAGTGCGACGAGCACCCCGAGGGTGCCGAGGAATCCGACGACGAACACGTTCTTGGTCGACAGGACCAGCTGACGGTGCGTCTTGGGGCCGGCCTGCGCCTCGGGGGCCGGTTGCGGCTCGGTGACCGGCTGGGGAACCGGCTCCGTCGCGACGTCCGCCGTGGCCGGGATAGGAGCGGACGCCGGAGCGTCGTCGTGTGCGTCGTCGGCCATGGTGGTGCCTCGTTTCGATGCCGTGCTGAGTGACTGCTGGTCCCTCAGCATATGGCTTCGTTCCGCGCGCCGTCGGCGTTGTCCCCGGAAGTCGTCAGGACGGCGTTTTCGCTTTCGGGGACCGTGCACTAGGGTGCATAGGGTTATGAGAGGAGACCGTGTGCGCCTGTGGAGCACGCTCGCTCTGGCTCTGACTGCGGTGGTGTGCATCCTCACCGGGGTGGGGTTGCAGACCGTTTTCCGTCCGGCCGCCACCGTGCACGAATCTCTGCCGCTGTCTGGCGTCAGCGGGACGCATGTGGCTGTGATCAGCGCGAAGCCGCTGACCGCCCACGTGGGCGACCCGCTGGTCACCGTCGAGGGGACCGGCGAGGTCTACGTCGCCGCCGGTCCCGCGCGCGATGTCGCCGCGTGGCAGAGCACGGCGCGGGTCACCGAGGTCCAGTGGCGCTCGCGGGCGGCGGACGGGGCGCATCTGGTCGCCCAGGTCACCGGGTCCTCCCAGGCGCCGAGCCCGATCGGCTCCGACCTCTGGGTCGCGACTCGCAACGCGCATCGTTCCGCGGCACTGCGGGTGGATCAGCCCGAGCGCAGCGCGGTCATCGTCACGGCGGAGGACGGCCGGGCGCTTCCCCGCGCCCTCGACCTCAGCTGGAGCGGGCAGCCGGGCAGCCCCTGGGCCCTCCCGCTCATCCTGGCCGGCGGGGTCGCCCTGATCGGGGCGATCGTCCTGGCCTGGTCGATGTACGCCTCCGGGCGTCCGGGGCCGCGGCGGCGCTCCCACCGGCGGGCGAACGGGGCGCATCGCGCCGACCGGCGCCGTGGGCTCTTCCTGGTGACCGCCCCGCTCGCGGCCGGGCTGCTGCTCGCGACCAGCGGGTGCACCGGCTCGACGCCGGCCTCGCCGTCGGCGAGCGGGTCCGGGTCCGCCCCGGCGGCGGCCGCGGGCAACGTGGTGGTCTCGGAGGCCCACTTCCGCAGCATCCTGGGACAGGTCGCCCGGGCCGCGAAGGCCGCCGACGCCGCCGGAAACGCGAGCCTGCTGGCCGGCCGCTTCGCCGGCCCGGCGCTCGCGCAGCGCACCACGAACTACGAGGTCCGAGCCAAGTACGCCCAGCAGCCGCTGCTGCCGACATTCCCGACCGATGCGCCCGAGGTCTTCCTGCCGCAGTCGTCCCACGCCTTCCCCCGCACGGTGTTCGTCATCTTCTCGACGGGCGACAACGGGAACCCGCAGGCGGTGCTGCTGCAGCAGGCGGACGCGCGTTCCAACTACCAGGTGATCTCCGACACCATGGTGGTGCCCGGCGCCCGCTTCCCGGCGCTGCCGCCGGCTTCCGAGGGCACGACGGTCATCGACAACAGCACCTCGTCGCTGCTGGTCCCGCCGAGTCAGCTGGTCGGCCGTTACGCCGCCGCGCTCGGGGCGCCGGACTCGCCGGATGCGAACACGTTCAGCCTCTCGTCCGACATCTTCGCCAAGATGACCCGGGAGGATGAGGACAAGGCTCGCCAGCAGCTGGGCGGCGACGGCGTCCTCGAGATCTCGCGGGCCCAGGCCGACGCGGCGCCGGTGGCGATTTCCGCGCAGAGCTCCGGGGCGGTCGTCGCCGTCGATATGAATGAGACCTGGACCTGGCGGCCCGCGCAGCAGAACGGCACGATCAGCCTCAGCGACGACCTCACCAAGGCGGTGCTGGGCAAAGACTCGACCACCAGCGGGGTGCAGGAGGTCTTCTCGACCATGCTGCTGTTCCACGTGCCCGCATCCGGGTCCGGCCATGCGACGCTGCTGGGGTATCAGCAGGCGCCTGTCTCGATCAAGGAGTTGTAGCCATGACGAATATCCCCCATCTGAGCGGCGCCGTCGACCTGTCCAAGCTGGCGCCCGCTCCGTCCGCCGGGAGCTCCGGCGCCGCCGCCGGGGCGAGCTACGCCCTGGCGCTCGACGAGGAGAACCTCAACGATTTCATCCAGCGCTCGACCGAGGTGCCGGTCTTCCTGGCGGTGTGGTCGCAGGCCATCCCCGAGTCGCTGCAGGTGCGCGACCGCCTAGTGGCCGCGGTCAATGCTGCTGCCGGGCACACGCTGGTCGGGACGGTGGACGCCGACGCCCAGCCGCGCATCGCCCAAGCCTTGCGGGTGCCGTCGGCGCCGTTCGTCGCCGTGGCCCTCGGCGGGCAGCTGCAGCCGCTCTACCAGCAGAACCTGCCGGCCGAGCAGGTGACCGAGCTGGTGGGGCAGGTCGTGGACGGCGCCGCCCAGCAGGGGGTGGGCGGCACGGTGAAGCCGATCTCGACCACGGAGGACGCCGAGCCGGAGCCGCCCGAGATGCAGCTGACCCCGGCGCAGCAGGCGGCGCAGGATCTCTTCGACGCCGGCCGCTACCGTGACGCGGTCGCGGCCTGGAAGAACGTCGTGGACCAGTCTCCGGCCGACGAGCTCGCCGCCCGCGAACTGCGGCGCGCCGCACTCATGGAGCGGGTCACGGCACTGGACGCCGCCGCCGTCCGCACGGCCGCCGCCGACCCGAGCGACGTGCCCGCACAGTTGCAGGCCGCCGACCTCGACTTCGTGGCCGGCGATCTGCCGCTGGCATTCAACCGCCTGCTGGGCGCTTTCCAGGCTGCGGCGGGCGACGGCCGCGACCCCATCCGCACCCGGCTGGTCGACCTGTTCGCCATCGCCGGCGATGACCCGGCCGTCACCCAGGCGCGGGGACGGCTGGCTGCGCTGCTGTTCTGAGCCCCCGGATGGCCTACCTCGATACGGCGGCGACGGCTCCGGTGCGCCCGGAAGCGCTGGCGGCGTACGTGCAGGCCGCCCGCGTCACCGGGAACCCCTCGTCCATCCACGCGGCAGGACGGGCGGCCCGGGACATCCTGGAGCGCGCCCGCGGCCAGGTCGCGGCCGCCTGCGGCGCCGACCCGGCCGAGGTGGTCTTCACCGGCGGCGGCACCGAGGCCATCAATACCGCCATCAAGGGGGCGTTCTGGGCGCGCCGGCAGGTCGTGGCGGGCACCGGCCCGCGCACCGTGGTCCTGGCCGCCGGCGAGCACCACGCCTCGTTCGAGGCCGCCCAGTGGCTGGAGGCCCGGCAGGGGGCGCGGCTGCGGCAGGTGCCCCTCGACGCCCAGGGGCGCGTGACCCCGGAGCGGTTGCGGGCGGTACTCGCCGCCGGCATCGGCCCCGACGCGGCCGTGATCTCGTTCAGCGCCGCGAACAACGAGATCGGCACGGTGCAGGACGTGCCGGCGCTGGCAGCCGTCGCGCGCGAGCGCAGCCGGGCCGTCGTCCACGTGGACGCCGTCGCCGCCCTCGGCCGGGTGCCCGTCGACTTCCACGCCTGGGCGGCCGATGCGGTGAGCGTCGCCGCCCACAAGATCGGCGGCACCGGGGGCTGCGGGGCGCTGCTGCTGCGCCGCGACGTCACGCTGACCCCGCTGCTGCACGGCGGCGGCCAGGAGCGCCGCCTGCGGTCGGGCACCGTCGACGTGCCGGCGGCGGCGGCGTTCGGAGCCGCCTGTGCGGCCATGGCCGCCGAGCTCGCGGCTCAGACGGAGCGTCTCCGGGTGCTGCGGGATCGGCTCGGCGCCGGGCTGCGGGCGCTGCCGGGCGTGCGGCTGATGGGGGCCCCGTCCCGACGGCTGCCGGACAACGTCCACGCCCTGTTCGACGGCTGCGACGGCGACTCGCTGCTGTTCCTGCTCGACCAGGCGGGCTACCAGGTGTCCACCGGATCCGCGTGCCAGGCCGGGGTCCCCCAGCCGAGCGCCGTACTGCGGGCGGTCGGCGTCCCGGAGGCCGAGGCCCGGGGGGCGCTGCGCTTCACCCTCGGGCGCGACACGACGCGAGCCGACATCGACGGGCTGCTGGCCGTCCTGCCCGGGGCGCTGGAGCGGGCGCGCCGGGCCGGGCACTCGGACCGCCGTCCCGCCCTGGGCGGCGCCGCGGCCGGCGCGTAGGATCGACGGGGATCCTGGCAGGAGGCGCGATGAAGATCTTGGCGGCGATGAGCGGCGGGGTGGACTCCGCCGTCGCGGCGGCCCGCATGGTGGATGCGGGGCACGAGGTGGTCGGCGTGCACCTGGCCCTGTCGCGGATGCCCGGGACGCTGCGCACCGGCTCGCGCGGGTGCTGCACCGTCGAAGACGCGATGGACGCGCAGCGGGCCTGCGCCATCCTCGGCATCCCGTTCTACGTCTGGGACTTCTCCGAGCGCTTCCAGCAGGACGTCGTCGCCGACTTCATCCGCGAGTACGCCGCCGGGCGCACCCCGAACCCGTGCCTGCGCTGCAACGAGAAGATCAAGTTCGCCGCGCTGCTGGAGAAGGCGCTGGCCCTCGGGTTCGACGCCGTCTGCACCGGGCACTACGCGCAGGTCGTCGAGCGGCCCGACGGCGGCCGCGAGCTGCATCGCGCCGCCGCGATGCCCAAGGACCAGTCGTATGTGCTGGGCGTGCTCACCGCCGAGCAGCTGGCGCACTCGATCTTCCCGCTCGGCCTCACCGCCTCCAAGCAGCTGGTGCGCGCAGAGGCCGCCCGCCGCGGGCTGCCGATGGCCGCCAAGCCCGACTCGTACGACATCTGCTTCATCTCCGACGGGGACACCCCCGGGTGGCTGGCCGAGAAGGTGCCCGACGTCCCCGGCGAGATCGTCGACCAGGCCGGGCGGGTCGTCGGCCGGCACCTCGGCGCGACCCGGTACACCGTCGGCCAGCGCCGCGGCCTGCACCTGCGGCAGCCGGCGGCGGACGGGCGTCCCCGGTACGTCCTCGACGTCGAGCCGGTGCAGCACCGCCTGGTCGTCGGGCCCAAGGAGGCCCTGGCCGTCTCGTCGCTATCCGGGTCGCGCATCTCGTGGTGCGGGGCGGCCCCGGACCTCGACGGGGGGCTGCCCATCGACGTCCAGGTGCGCGCCCACGGCCGGCCAGTGCCGGCGACCGTCCACCAGACCGACCAGGGGCTTCGGATCGATCTCGACGGGCCGCTGCTCGGCATGGCCCCCGGGCAGTCGGCCGTCATGTACGACGGCGACCGGGTGCTCGGGCAGCTCATCGTCGACCGCACGGAGCCGGTCGCATTGGAGCCGGCGCCGCAGGCGCATCCGGCCCGCCAGGGGCAGCAGGTCCATGCCTGAGCCGACCCCCACTCCGCCGGAGGGGGCCTCCGCCGCACCTGAGCCGCCGCTCACCCCGGTCGACGCCCTCGACGCGGCCGCCGCCCAGCTGGAGGTGCGCGCGCTGACCAACCGTATCCTGGAGCTGCGCGACGCCTACTACGGCCGCGACACGTCGCTGGTCGACGACGCCCGCTACGACGCCCTGCAGCAGCGCCTGGCCGCGATCGAGGCCCGATTCCCCGATCTGCTCAGCCAGGATTCGCCCACGCTGACCGTCGGGCAGGCGTCGGGGCGGTCGTCCTTCGCTCCGGTCACCCACGCCGAGCGGATGCTCAGTCTCGACGACGTGTTCAGCCTGAACGAGCTGTCCGACTGGTACGTCCGGATCAAAGAGGCGATGGGCGCGCGCCCGTTCCATCTGCTCACCGAGTACAAGATCGACGGGCTGGCCATCAACCTGCGCTACGAGCGCGGCGTGCTCGTCAACGCGGCCACGCGCGGCGACGGGACGGTCGGCGAGGACGTCACCGCGAACGTGCAGCGCATCGCGGCCGTGCCGCAGCGCCTGCACGGGGACGACCTGCCCGCCGTGGTGGAGGTCCGGGGAGAGGTGTTCTTCCTCATCGAAGACTTCTACGCGCTGAACGCGCGCCTGTCCGAGGCCGGCGAGCGGACGTTCGCCAACCCCCGCAACGCCGCCAGCGGGTCGCTGCGGCAGAAGGACCCGACCGTCACCGGGCGGCGGCGCCTGACCATGCTCGTCCATGGCTTCGGCGGGTGGGACGACCCGCCGGTGCGCACCCAGTCGGAGGCCTACGAGTGCTTCCGGCGCTGGGGGCTGCCGATCTCGACGCACAACCGGGTGTTCGACACGCTCGACCAGGTGGTCGACTACATCGCCGAGACCGGCCGAGTCCGCCCCGAGCTGGAGCACGAGATCGACGGCATCGTCGTCAAGGTGGACGAACTCGACCTGCAGCGCGAGCTCGGGGCCACCAGCCGGGCCCCGCGCTGGGCGACGGCCTACAAGTACCCGCCCGAGCAGGTCAACACGCGCCTGCGCGACATCCGCGTGGGCGTGGGACGCACCGGCCGGGTCACGCCGTACGCGGTGGTGGAGGCGGTGCGCGTCGCCGGGTCCACGATCCGCCAGGCCACGCTGCACAACCAGGACGTGGTGAAGGCCAAGGGCGTGCTCATCGGCGACACGGTGGTGCTGCGGAAGGCCGGGGATGTGATTCCCGAGATCCTGGGGCCGGTCGAGGAGCTCCGCGACGGGTCCGAGCGCGCGTTCGTGATGCCGCAGACCTGCCCCGAGTGCGGCGCGACGCTGGCGCCGGCGAAACCCGGGGACGTGGACCTGCGCTGCCCGAATACCCACTCGTGCCCGGCGCAGGTGCGCGGGCGCGTCGAGTACCTGGCGAGCCGGGCGGCACTCGACATCGAGGGGCTGGGCGAGGTGGCCGCCGGCGCGCTGACCCAGCCGCTGGCGCCCGCATCCCCGCCGCTCGTGACCGAGGCCGCGCTGTTCGACCTGCAGCTGGCGGACCTCTTCCCCCTCACCGTGGCGGTCAAGGACGTCGAGACCGGCCTGCCCGTGCTGCTCGAAGACGGCACCCCCGACGTGCGCGCGCCGTTCCAGCGGCAGCGGGTGAAGTCGGACGGGCCGTTCGAGACCGGCCTGCCCGGCTTCCACGGCACCGCGGAGGCCGTTCCCTCCGCCTCCGCCGTGGAGATCCTCGACAACATCCAGGCCGCCAAGACGAAGCCGCTGTGGCGGCAGCTGGTCGCGCTGAACATCCGCCACGTCGGGCCGGTCGCGGCCCGTGCCCTGGCCGACTGGTTCGGGTCGCTGGAGGCGCTGCGGGCGGCGGATGTGGACGAGCTCGCCCAGGTGGACGGCGTCGGGCCGGTCATCGCCGCCGCCCTCATCGACTGGTTCGAGGTCGACTGGCACCGCGACATCGTCGACCGCTGGACGCGGGCGGGGGTCCGCTTCCGGACGCCCGGGCATCCGGGGCCGGGGCAACGCGTCGAGGTGGCCGGCCCGCTGTCGGGGCTGACCGTGGTGGTCACCGGCTCGGTGCCCGGGTTCACCCGCGACGAGGCCAAGGAGGCGGTCGCGGCTGCCGGAGGAAAGGCGGCGTCGAGCGTGTCCAAACGGACCGACTTCGTCGTGGCCGGCGCGCGCGCGGGCAGCAAGCTGACCCGGGCCGAGCAGCTCGGGGTGCCGGTGATCGCCGCGGAGGGCTTCGAGGCCTTCCTCGCGACGGGGGCCGCGCCTGTCGCCGATACGGCGCCCGACGCCGACGCGGCCGATGCGGCACTCGACGCCGACGCTACCGGCGCAGCACCTGAATAGCCTCCAGCCGGTAGGCGCCCAGCAGCGCCGGGTCGAGGATATCGGCCAGCTCGACGGCGACGGTCATGCCGGCCACCCGGCCGCCGGCCCCCTCGACCAGCCGCGCGGCGGCGGCGAGGGTCCCGCCGGTGGCGACCAGATCATCCATGAGCAGGACGCGCTGCCCGGTGCGAATGGTGTCCGGGTGCAGCTGGATGGTCGCCGTGCCGTACTCGAGCGCGTAGTCCTGCGAGATCACGTTGCCGGGGAGCTTGCCCGCCTTCCGGATCGTCACCAGGCCGGTGCCGGTCGCGTAGGCCGCGGCGGCGGCGAGAAGGAACCCGCGTGCCTCGATGCCGGCGACGAGGTCGAACTGGCCGGCGAACGGGGCCAGCAGCGCATCCACCACAGCAGTCAAGGCCTCGGGGTCGGCGAAGACCGGGGTGAGATCGCGGAAGAGCACCCCGCGGCTGGGGTAGTCGGGGACGATGAGGGTCAGCCGCTCCAGCTGCGCGCGGGCTCGGGCGGCCGAGACGGTCTGCTCGGCGGGGGTGCGCGGGTCGGCGG
>JBDNYM010000027.1:0-29046 GCA_047722305.1 Pseudoclavibacter sp.
CGATAGATAATTCATTTCTGTAGCTTCTGTTTTTTTTGTGGGGGGGCGGGGGGGCACGAGACCGCCCCGGGCCGGGCGGATGCCCGCCCCGGGGGGGCCGCGCCCGCGCGCGGCGAAGACCGTGGCGCGCTCCTCTGTACACGCGGCCCGTGGCAGGCCGGAGGGGCGGCGAGCCGCTCGATCCGGGCGGTCGTCATCGGGCGGCGACGCCCGCCTCGTCAGGACGGGTCACCCGTCACGCAGTCGCGCAGGCGCTCGCCGATGCGGCGCATCGCGGTCATGACGGGAACCAGATACCGGACATCGCCATCCCAATTGGCGCACACGGCATAGGTCAGCGAACCGGCAGGACCCTGGACCCAGCCGACGTCGGCCCGCACGCGCGAGGTGGTACCGGTCTTGTGACGCAGGACGATGCCCTGATCGTCGGGTTCAACATGTGCGAGCGGGTCCACCAAGAGCGCGGATGCGACCATCGACGTGTCCGTGTCGGCGGCCAACCACTCCATGACCTGAGCGCTCACTCTGGACGACACCACCTCATGATTCGACAACCGGTGCAGCAGGTCCGAGAGGTCTCGTGCAGTTCCGCAGGACGGCGCCCACGGCATGTCAGGCGTGCGCTCGTCGCGAATGTAGTCGAGCAGTCCTGTGTCTCGGTACCCGAGCTGCCGAGAGCGGGCACGCACCACGTCCAGCCCGCACCGGTGCAGCAGCGCATTCGTGGCGAGGTTGTCGCTGACGGCGCCGACCAAGAGGGCGGCGTCGGCGATCGTCAGCCGCTGGTCTCGCATGCGGTACAGCAGCCCCGAATCCTCCACCCGCAGATCGTCAGGGATACAGATGCGCTCGTCCGGAGACAGCGCTCCTGATTCCAGGCGCGATGCGACCTCGATGAGAAGGAAGAGCTTGCCGACGCTCGCGGTCTCGCACTGACGATCGGCACCGGATTCCGCCAGCACGTCCCCGTCACCGTCCAAGACATTGATCGACCAGCGAACGTCCGCGGGAAGGGCGGGGAGAAACGGCTCTGACATGAGTACGGGCTCTTTTCGGTTCTCAGACTGATCCGGCCAGCAAGGGCGATCGTGAGTATTTCAACGATAGGACGGCTTCGCCGGAACAGCTGTCGTTTTCCATGCCCTCGCCGAACAATAACTCTGCGATTAACCGCTCTGTAACGTACGGGAAACACGCAGATTCTACGGTCGCTCACAGACTCATCCAGAAGGGACCCCAGCGTGCAAATGATAAAGGGACACTCCACGAGAGCACTGCTCGCCGCCGCAACTACTTTGGCGCTGGCCGCGCTCCTCGTAGTCGCACCGTTCAACGGCCATGTCGCGCACAGCTCGGCGGCGTCCGAAACCACACTCACCACCGAGATGGACAGTTCGGGCATCGACACGCTCAACCCGTTCCTCTCCTACTACAACGGCGCCCTCAACACCTTCGGCATGATCTACCCGTCGCTGACCGCCCTGAACTCCTCGGGGAAGGCGATTCCCTACCTGGCGCGCTCCTGGACGGTCTCCTCCGACCAGAAGACCTGGACGTTCAAGATCGCCAGCGGACTGAAGTGGTCCGACGGCAAGCCGCTCACAGCCAAGGATGCGGCATGGACCATCCACCTCATCATGACCAATGACACGGCGGGGACCGCGAACGGCTCTCTGGTGCAGAACTTCGAAAGCGTCTCCGCTCCGAACGACACCACCCTCGTGATCACGACCAAGCAGCCCCAGGCCAACATGCTCTACGTCAGCATCCCGATCTACGGCATCCCGATCGTTCCCGAGCACATCTGGTCGAAGCACGTCTCGAATCTCAAGTCGTACAAGAACACGTCGTACCCGATCGTCGGCTATGGCCCCTGGACCCTCACCGGCTACACGACCGATCAGTACGAGTCCTTCACCGCCAACCACGACTGGTCGAACGGCAACCAGAAGGGCCCCAAGTTCGACAAGCTGGTCGTTCGCCAGTTCAAGAATTCCGACGCCGCCGCGGCGGCACTGAAGAGCGGCCAGCTGAGCATGCTCGATATCTCGGCCGCCCAGTACAAGACACTGCGCAAGACGTCCTCCATCTCCACGTATCGCACCCCAGGCAACGGCTGGACCGGCGTCGAGATCAACGCCGGGGCAAAGACGACGACTGGACAGACCATGGGCACTGCCAATTCGAGTCTCGCGGACCCGACTGTCCGGAAGGCCATCCACATGGCCATCGATAAGCAGAAGCTCGTCGACAACGTCAAGCGTGGCCAGGCTCTGGTCGCCCACGGATATCTGCCTCCGGCCTGGAGCCAGTGGACCTGGACTCCCTCCGCGTCGGAGAAGGTCAACTTCGACACCGCCGCAGCAAACAAGCTGCTCGACGATGCGGGATACGCGAAGGGCTCAGACGGCATCAGGGTCGACCCCAAGACGAAGAAGCCGCTGAGCTTCCGTCTGGGCACCCACTCCGACGACTCGGAGGATGCGGCGGTAGCTGCCATGCTCAAGGGTTGGATGAACGAAATCGGCATCAAGCTGACCATCCAGCCGATGAGCATGAGCATGCTCAACTCGAACCTCGGCAAGGGCGATTGGGACTTGCTCATGGACGGATGGACGACTGGACCCGACCCGTCCTACTTGCTGTCCATCCAGACGTGCAGCAGCCTGCCCACCTCCACCTCCGAGACCGGCATGACCGACGCCTTCTTCTGCGATCCCGCCTATGACGAGTTGTACTCGAAGCAGGAGACGACCATCGCTACCGCCCAACGAGTGTCGTACGTGACGCAGATGCAGCAGATTCTGTACAAGGCCAACCAGGACATCATGCTGTACTACGGCAACACGCTTGGGGCCTATCGCAAGGACGAGGTCAAGAACGTTCCGGTCGGCAGCACGGATTCCAAAGGAATGTATCCCTCGCAGAACGCCTACTCGCTGTATCTGAATGCCGCGCCGGTCAAATCCAACGCTTCGTCGACCGGCGCCATCGTCGGATGGAGCATCGGCATTGCGGTCGTCGTGATCGTCGGAGGCGGTCTCGTCCTCCTGAGGCTGCGGCGGCGGAAAGAGGCCGATGACCGCGAGTAGCGCCGCTCGGGCCGGCGCGCCCCGAGCCCTCAATCGTCGGATCCGGTACATCGGCCGGAAGGGGGTCGAAGCC
This sequence comes from Pseudoclavibacter sp., assembly GCA_047722305.1. Classification (GTDB taxonomy): domain Bacteria; phylum Actinomycetota; class Actinomycetes; order Actinomycetales; family Microbacteriaceae; genus JAKVJE01. The sequence continues at coordinate 3,166 of JBDNYM010000027.1, forward strand.
GTCATCAGCTTTGTCGTCGTGCTGATGATGGGCTTCATCCTCTTCCAGCTGATGCCGTCCGACCCGGTGAAGACCCTGACACGGGGCCGTCCCACCAGCGCACATCAGCTGGCCGAGCTCCGACATGAGCTCGGACTCGACCAGCCGATCTGGATTCGGTTCGTGAAATTCATCACGGACACCGTCCAAGGGCACCTGGGGACATCGTGGCAGTTCCGGGAGCCGGTCTCGACGCTCATCCTGCAACGCCTCGGCCCCACTCTGCTGCTCACCGGGACGGCGACGCTCGTCTCGGTCATCGTCGGAGTCTGGATCGGGACCCGCAGCGGATGGCGCAAGGGGTCGGCCTTCGATCGCGTGAATTCAGGCGTAGCGCTCGGATTCTGGTCCGTGCCCACCTTCTGGCTCGGCATGATCCTGCTCATCGTGTTCTCGTCCGGGTTCGGCCCGATCCCCAGCCTCTTCCCGGCGGATGGCATGCAGACCCCAGGAGTCACAGGATTCCTGCCGAGCCTCATCGACGTCTCCCGGCACCTGGTATTGCCCTGCCTGACCCTGGTACTCGTCCAGTACGCCCAGTATGTGACCATCGCGCGCTCATCGATCATCGACGAGATGGGCAGTCCGTACCTGCTGACCGCCCGAGCCAAGGGGCTCACCGATGATGCGGTCCGCGACCGGCACGCCGTCCCGAATGCCATGCTGCCGACCATCACCATGATCTTTATGCAGGTCGGCGGCCTGATTGGCGGAGCCATCACGGTCGAGACCGTGTACTCATGGCCGGGCCTGGGCTACCTCACCTACCAGGCCCTCCAGGTCCCCGACCTGCCGCTGCTGCAGGGAACGTTCGTCGTCTTCTCCGCCTCGGTCATCGCCATGAACTTCATTGCCGATCTCGTCTATTCGGCCCTCGATCCGAGAGTGGGCAACGCATGACCGAGATGCTGACCACACCGGCCAAGATCGACGCCGGCATCGCCCAGAGCCGTCGTTCGCGCTGGCGCATGTTCGTGGATGACTACCGCCGTCGCCCAGGCGGCATGATCGGACTGGGCCTCCTGGTCGCCGTCTGCCTGGCCGCCGTGCTGGCCCCCGTCCTCATCCCGAGTTCGGCGCTCAGCGTCGTCAAGGCGCACGGCGCGCTCATGGCCCCGCCGAGCCTCGACTACCCGCTCGGGACCGATGAGTCTGGTCGGTCGATCCTGGCCCTGCTCGTCTGGGGGTCGAGGTCATCGCTGGCCGTCGGCATCATCGCCACGCTCCTGACGATGCTGGTGGGCTCGGTGATCGGGCTCGTCGCCGCCCACCGCGGAGGCTGGATCGGCAGCGCGCTCATGCACCTCACCGACTGGTTCCTCGCCTTGCCGCAGCTGCCGCTCGCGATCGCCCTGGCCGCGGTGCTCGGGCAGGGACAGCTCTCGATCATGGTTGCCATTGCCGTCACCTCGTGGCCCGGCACGGCCCGGCTCGTCCGGGCGCAGGCGCTCGCAGTCGAGGCCCGCCCGTTCATCCAACGCGCTCGCGTGCTCGGAGCGCGCGGGTCGCAGATCGTCACGCGTCAGGTCCTGCCCAACGTCATGCCCCTCATCCTCGTCACCCTCACTTTGACCGTCTCCTCCTCCATCCTCTCCGCGGCGACCTTGGCCTGGCTCGGCCTCGGAGATCCGACGGACGTCTCGTGGGGGACGATGCTCCAGAACGCGTTCTCACAAGGCGCAGTCACGTCAGGGGCATGGTGGTACGTCCTCAGCCCCGGGCTCGCCATCCTCCTGGTCGTCCTCGGATTCACCCTCGTGGGCCGTACCATCGAGTCCGCTCTCGATCTCCGGAGGTTCTCCTGATGGACACCGTCGTCTCGCTACATGATCTCTCGATCACCTACGGCTCGGGAGACACGGCAGTCGCTGCCGTGCAGGATGTCGACCTCGATATCCATCACGGAGAGATTCTCGGCCTCGCCGGCGAATCAGGATGCGGCAAGTCGACGCTCGGGCTGAGCCTCCTCCGGCTGCTCCCGCACTCGGCAAAGGTCACCGGAGAAATCCGGTACGCCGACGAGAATCTGCTCACCGCGAAGTGGTCGCGCATGCGGGCCGTACGGTGGTCCGGAATCTCGATGGTCTTCCAGGGAGCGATGAGCGCTCTCAACCCGGTCCAGACCATCGGACATCAGCTGAACGAGGCGATCGCCCTGCACGACCCGCACTCCCAGGCAACAGCCCGTTCGAAGGACCTGCTCGAACGGGTTGGGCTCGGCGCCCGCCGTTTCGGCGCCTACCCCCATGAGCTTTCTGGCGGACAGCGGCAACGAGTCATGATCGCCATGGCCCTCGCCTGCGATCCCGAACTGATCATCGCGGATGAGCCCACGACCGCATTGGACGTCATGGTCCAGGCGCAGGTCCTGGAACTGCTCACCTCGCTCGTACGGGCGAACAACATCAGCGTGCTGCTCATCAGCCACGACCTGTCCGTCCTCGCACGCACGTGCGACCGGGTGGCCGTCATGTACTCAGGCCGCCTCGTCGAGACCTCACCGGCGGAACGGTTGTTCTCACACCCGTCCCACCCGTACTCGCGAGCGCTCGCCCGAGCCTTCCCGACGATCGGCGACCCAAGTTCCCGGATGCATCCGCGCGGACTGCCCGGATACCCGGCCATCCCTCACCCAGGTCAGACCGGCTGCCCGTTCGCCCCCCGATGCGCCTATGCGCTCGATGCCTGCAAGACAACGGATGTGAAGCTGTGGCCCGTGGACGACGGCACCCGGGCAGCCTGCATCCGCCACCTTCCGCAGTACCCGCCGCTGCCGCCGGAGACCGCACCCGCCGATGACGGGCAACCGCGGTCATCCACGTCCGGCCCTGCTGCCGACGAGGAAGTGCTCGCCGCCCGAGACGTGCACCTGGTCTACCCCGCTCGCGGAAAGAATCCTCCCGCAGTGGCCGTCGACGGCGTCGATCTGTCCTTGCGCGCCCATGAGATCGTCGCCCTCATCGGCGAGTCGGGCTGCGGCAAGAGCACACTGGCGCAGACCCTCGTCGGCCTCCTGCGCCCGACATCCGGAACGATCGAGTACGACGGCAAACGGCTCCGGTACGCGGCCAGTGCGCTGCGCACCTTCCGGCGCCACGTCCAGATGGTGCTGCAGGATCCGGCCGGAGCCCTCAATCCCCGTCAGGACATCTATGACGCAGTCGCCGAAGGCCTCCGGGTTCACCATGACATGAAGAACCTGGAACACCGCGTCGAGGAGGCGATGGAGACCGCCGGGCTGCATCCGGCCGCACTCTATGAGGACCGCCTCCCATACGAGCTGTCGGGCGGCCAGCTGCAGCGCGCCGTGATCGCTGGCGCCCTCACTCTCCAGCCGGCCGTAATCGTCGCCGACGAACCAGTCTCTGCGCTCGACGCATCGGCCCGGGGAGAGATCCTTGCTCTGATCCTCCGGCTGCGCGATCGTCTGGGGGTTTCCGCGCTGATCGTCAGCCACGACCTGGGCCTCGCGTGGAACATCGCCGACCGCGTCGCCGTCATGTATTTGGGAAGGATTGTCGAGATCGGAAGCACGGAGACGCTCATGCTGTCCCCGCAGCATCCGTACACGCGCGCGCTGCTCTCCGTCCTCGTCAACAGGAAGGACAAGGGCACGGCCCCCATCATCCTGCAGGGCGAGGGCCCGGATCCGACGCACATCCCGACGGGCTGTCGTTTCCGTCCCCGATGCCCGCTGTTCGCCATGCTGCCGCCGGATGGTCCCGGGCGTCAGCGCTGTAACGACGTCGATCCGCAACTGCGAAAGCTGAAGAACGGGACCGAGGTGGCCTGTCACCACGTGTCCGAATCGCTCGCCGAGACTTCGGTAGCCCCAGCGGAGGCCGCCCAGTGAGCGCGTCGCTGCGCCGACCCCGTCGGCTGCAGACGGGGGACACGGTTGCATTCATCGCACCGAGCGGTCCAGTACCGGACCAGCGCATCGAAGAGGGGCGCCGCATCGTCGAGTCGTGGGGACTGCGCGTCGTCGTCGGCCGGCACGCCGGCGAGCAGGATCCGCACTACCCCTATCTCGCCGGCAGCAGCGATGCCGCGCGCGCCGCCGACTTCGAAGCGGCCTGGTGCGACCCCGGCATCGCCGCAGTGCTCTGCATGCGAGGTGGATATGGCACCCAACGGTTCGTCGATCTCCTCGACTGGGAGCGCATGCGGGCCGCCACTCCCAAAGTCCTCGTAGGGTACAGCGACATCACGGCCCTCCATGAGGCCATCGCCGTGCGCCTCGGCATCGCCACGCTCTATGGGCCGATGCCCGGCACCTCGAACTTCGCGGCCGACGTGGCTGCTGCTGAGGCCCTCCGTCGACTGCTCTTCACCCCTGCAGCCGTGACCGCCGTTGGCAAACCCGATGCTCGTGCACTCGTGCCCGGCCGCGCCAGCGGCATCGCGGTCGGCGGATGCCTCGCGCTTCTTGCGGGAGACATCGGCACCCCGACCATGATGCGTCCAGCGGCAGGTTCGATCGCCTTGCTGGAAGACGTGGGCGAAGACGCCTACCGCATCGACGGGTTCATTACTCATCTGCTGCGCGCCGGATGGTTCGACGGCGTCTGCGGCATAGCGCTCGGTTCCTGGGCCGACTGCGAGCCGCTCGAGGCTCTTCTCGCCGAACGACTTGGCGCGCTCGGGGTGCCGGTGGCCTGGGAGCTGGGATTCGGACATTGCCGCGAGCCCATCACCGTCCCGCTCGGGACCGAAGTCACCCTTGACGCCACCGCCGGCGTCCTGCAACTGGACCAGCCACCGCTGATGGACCACTGATGCCCGAGAGCTCGGACCGCAGCCGCTCGCCAGAAGCCGACGCAACCGACACTTTGGCGCGAGAGGATGGTCCCATGCCCACATCCCCGGCCACCCCATCCCCACGAGTCCTCGTCGTGGTGAACTCGGCGGGCAGCGCCCCGCGCCGGCTGCCGGGGTGGCTCGGGGCGGATGGCGTCGAGCTCGACATCCGCAACGGGTGGGAGGGGCTGCCGGCGTCGCTGGACGGATACGACGGCCTGATCATGATGGGCGGCGGTTTCATGCCAGACGACGACGATCGCGCGCCCTGGCTGCCGGTCGAGCGGAGCCTCGCCGAGCAGGCCATCGCCACGGACCTCTCCACGCTCGGCATCTGCCTGGGCGGGCAGCTGCTCGCCCAGGTCTCCGGCGGCATCGTGCGCGCCGCCTACGGCGAGCCCGAGCGCGGGTCCACGCTGGTGCGCACCACCGCTGCCGGCGCCGCCGACCCGGTGTTCGCGGCTTTCGCGCCGTCCGTGTACGTGGTGGAGAACCATCAGGACCGCATCACGCGGCTGCCGGACGGCGCGGTGCTGCTGGCCTCCAGCGCGGTCTGTGAGATCCAGGGGTTCCGGCTCGGGGCCCACGTGCGCGGCACGCAATTCCATCCCGAGGTATGCGGCGACGACCTGCGCGGCTGGGACGAGGCGTCGCTGGCCCGTGACGGGCTGAACCGGAACGAGCTGGTGGCTGACGCCCGCGCCCACGACCCCGACAACGCAGCCCGCTGCCGGAGGCTGATCGACGCGTTCGCCGCCGAGACGACGGGCCGGCCGTCCGGCGCGGACAAGCTACCGGGGAAGATCTCCGCCGTGCCGTCCACGGCGGATGCCCGCGGCGACACCGCGCGGCAGGAGGCCCGAGGATGACCGCCGCCGGCCTGGCCGCGGCTGCGAACCACCCGGAGGATCTGCGGACAGCGGCGATCGCCGCCCTCGAACACGCCGTCGCCCTGGGCCGTGACCGCTACGCACCGTCGGTGCTGGCGGCCGTTTACGACGCCCATGGTGTGATCGCGGTGCGGAGCCGCGGTCACCACCGCCTCGACGAGGCGACCCCGACGCCCGGGACCGTCTACCGCATCGCCTCCATGTCGAAGAGCTTCCTGGTCGCGGCCGCGCTGCGCGCTCGCGACGACGGCCTGCTCGACCTGGACGTCCCCATCCGGCGCTACCTGCCGGAGGCCAGATCGATCCGGTTCGCCGGGCGGACGGCCGATGTGACCGCACGGATGCTGCTCTCGAACCGCTCCGGGCTGCCGGAGGACAACGCCTGGGGCGACCGCCATCTCCCCGCGACCCGCGAGGAGATCCGCGCGGTCGTCGAGGCGGGCCTCCGCCTCACCGCTCCGCCGGATACGGCGTACCAGTACTCGAATCTCGCGTTCACCCTGGTGGGCCGTGCCCTCGAAGTCGTCACCGACATGCCGATCGAGGAATATGTCACCGAGCGGCTGCTGCGACCGCTCGGGTTGGACCGCACCGTCTACGACCGGCGCGAGCTGCCTGGAGCGGATCTCGCCCCCGGTTGGCGCACCTTCGACCGCGGCCGGACCTGGACGCCGGAGCCATACCTCGAACCCGGCGCACTCGGCTGCATCGGGGGGCTGTTCAGCACGGTGGGCGACATCGCGCGCTGGGCGGAGTTTCTGCGCGCCGGATACGTCGCGAATGCGGCGGGCGCGGGCGGTATTGGCGAGACGAATACCGATGCCGACGAGACGGTCGGTGCGGACGCCGGCACCGAAGCACTGGACCCGTACGCCCACGTTCTCTCGGCCCGGTCGCGGGCGGAAATGCAGACCATGCACTCCCCCATCCACACGACGGCCGGGCAGAATGCCCGCGGACTGGTGAATGCCGGCTACGGCATGGGACTGGAGATCGACCAGCACCGCCGCTTCGGCGTCGAGGCCGGGCACACGGGCGGCCTGCCCGGCTTCTCGTCGCACATGCGCTGGCAGCTGGCGACCGGCATCGGCGTGGTGGTGTTCGCGAACCGCGACGAGTTCCCGGCGCGCAACACCGCCGCCGAGCTGCTCGACGACGTGCTGGCCGCCGCCGGCGCGCCCGCCGCCCGCATTCGCCCCTGGGCCGAGACGATCGCCGCCGCCCGACAGCTGGATGCGGCGCTGCAGGCCGGGCGCGGTGTCGCTGATTCAGGTGCGCCCTTCGCGGGCAACGTGTTCGCGGACATCCCCGCCGCCGTGCGCGACCGGCGGCTGCGGGCCCTGACCCGCAGCCTGGGCGGCGTGCGGTCGGAGGCGGAGGATGCCGTCCCAGGGCCCGCGGGATTCGAGCGGCGGATCGTGTCGGCCCGTACGGCGGCCGAGGTGCAATGGATCGTCCCGTGCGCCCGCGGCGACATCATCTGCGGTGTGCGCATGATGGCCACCGAACCGCCGGTCGTGGAGGGCCTGTGGGCGTCCCGCGCCAACGGCGACGGCCGCCGCGCCACCGGCGACGCCGCCCGCATGACCGACTGGTTCGCCCCCGAGCTCTGACCCCGCGCCGCACACCGCGCATCCCGCGTCACGCATCCCGCACCTCATATCCCGGACCGCGCGCCGTGCAAAACTCAGGACATCCAGCACCGAGGACCCGCAGAATTCAGGGGTCCAGCACTCCGCAGCCGAACTCAGGCGCCTCGTCCCCGGACTTCGGCCGATCCCCTGAGTCCGGCGTAGCGTCCAGCGCCTTGACGCAACCTCCGCACGCGCTGGACCCAGGATATCCGGCCCCGAATAACCGAAATCAGGACACTGGGCGGCCCAACCGCCCCGAATTGTCCCGACTTCGGGACGCTTGGCACTCCGTGGCTTCAGTACTTGCGCCCCGGGTTCAGGATGCCGAGCGGGTCGAGCGCGGCCTTGACGGTGCGCTGCAGGGCGCGCACGTCCGCGCCGAGTTCCTCCTCGACGACGTCGAGCTTCAGCTGCCCGATGCCGTGCTCGCCGGAGGCGACGCCGCCGAGCGAGATGGCGAGTTGGATGACGCGCCGGTAGCCGCGGCGGGCGACGGCCTCGGCCCCCGCATCACCGGGCGCATAGCAGAGCACGGGGTGCACGTTGCCGTCCCCGATATGCCCGCCGACGTATATGGGTACTCCGAGTTCGGTCGACAGGTCCCGCAGCCCGGCGAACAGGTCGGGCAGCCGCGACAGCGGCACCGAGACGTCCTCGTTGAGGCTCGCCCCCTCCACGGCCTGCAGCGCGTCGTGCAGCAGCCGCCGCGCGTACATGAGCCGGTCGAGCTGCTCGGCGTCGCGGGCCACGTCGATTCGTACCGCGCCCGCATCCGACAGGATCTGACGGTATTCCGCGAGCGCCGCATCCTCGGCCTCGTAGTCGTCGGCCTGCACCAGCAGCATGGCGCCGGCCCGCTCGGGCAGTCCAGCGGCCGGGTCGAAGCGACGGATGGCCTGGATGGTGGGCCCGTCCAGGTACTCGAGGGTGCTGGGGATGTGGCGCGAAGCGCGCAGCCCGGCGGCGGCGGCGAAGGCGTCGCGCTCGTCGTCGAACAGGGCGGAGATCCCGACGGGCGCGCCGGGCAGGGGCCGCAGGGCGACGACGGCCTCGCAGATCACGCCGAGCGTCCCCTCCGAGCCGACGAACAGCGACGCGAGGTCGAGTCCGGACACGCCTTTCACTGTGCGGTGGCCGAGCGTGACGGCCTCGCCGCTGGCAAGCACCACGGTCAGCTGCCGCACGAAATCTTTGGTGACACCGTACTTGACGCACGCCATCCCGCCGGCGTTCGTGGCGAGATTGCCGCCGATTGTGGACAAGTTGAGGGAAGCGGGGTCTGGTGGATACGTGAGCCCGTGCTCGCGGACGGCGCGGGAGAGATCGCCGACGATGACCCCGGCCTGCACGGTGGCGGTCTGGTCGACGTCGTCGATCGACACGATGCGGTGGTAATGCGAGAGGTTGATCAGGATGCTGCGGTCGAGCGCGTTGGACGCGCCGGTCAGCCCCGACAGCGCCCCCTGCGGCACAATCGGCAGCCGGTGGGCGGCGGCGAAGCGCACGGCGGCCTGCACATCGGCGACGCTCGCCGGGTAGACGAGGGCGAAGGGACGGCCGGCAGGCGTGCCGTCGGACGTGTCGTGCGCGTGGGCGGCGGCGTCTTCGGGCGAGGCGACGCGGCCGGGCAGCAGCTCGGCGAGCCGAGTGCGCAGGATGTCGTCGGCGGGTTCGTCGGCAGCACCGGGGATGCCGGGGTCGGGAGTGGGCGTGGTGGTGACTGTGGACATAGTTGGCTCCGCCAAAGTTGTGGAAACGGCATCAGCCTAGCCACGGGACGGTGGGGCCGGCCGGTGGAGCGTCACACGCGGTCATACGGGGCGTCAGACGTGGTCATGAACTGACGCCCGATGGGATGGATGCGCCGCGCTCCCTGCGAGGCCGGGTCACACCCGGTCATACCTGCGGTCACCATAGCCGCACGCTCCGCCGAACTCAGGGGATCCGTCCTCTCCCGCCGAACTCAGGGGATCCGTCCTCTCCCGCCGAACTCAGGGGACGAGGCGCCGGACTTCGGCCGATCCCCTGGTTTGGGCACCATGATGGCGGGTCAGGCAGCGCGCCCCCGCCCAGGTCACTCGCCGCCCTGTCCGCGCGACATGGCCCGTACCACGAGCCGCGGCCACGCGGCGAACGCCCGCTGCGCGTCCTCGGCCGCCAGCCCCCGCAGGTTGGTGCGCGCGCTGCCGGGCACGGTGTGGACGCTGATGGTGGCGAGCCCGAGCCGCCGCGAGACGGGTCCCTGCTGGCAGGAGATGCTCTGGGCGCGAGCGGCTGGGATGAGGGCGAGGCTGCGCCAAATCATTCCGCGACGCAGGGCGAGGACGGGCCCGGCCCAGGCGGCGCTCGGCCCGTCCGGCCCGTCCTCGCCGGCAGGGGTGCCGAGTTCGGACGTGGGGCCGGGCTCCACCACCCGGTAGCCGTGCCGCCAGGGGCTCGCCACGAACAGCAGCAGCGCGCGCCGGGGGCTCGCCGTGTAGCCGCGGCCAGCATTGTCGGCCGGGTCGGCGAGGGCGGACATCCCGGGGTGCAGCAGGCGCAGCACCTCGACGCACTGGGCGGCGGTGCCGACGGAGACGAGTTCGGCCGTGGCCCCGGCGGAGCCGCTCTCGGCGGCGGAGGCCCCGGCGACGTTCATGCGCAGGCGCCACCACCCGAACGGGCGCCACAGCAGCGGCTGCACGACCTCGATGGCGTGGATGCGCCCGGCGGGCAGGGTGCGGCTCTGCAGCGACAGCACGCCGTGCCGCAGGTGCAGGGCGTCGGATGCGCTGAGCACGGCGGACACGGAAGAGCGCGCTCCGACGGCCGGGACGCCGTGCGCCCCCGCCGTGCTGCGGATCACCGAGACCCGCAGGTTGCCGCGAGCGAGGAAGACCTGCACCCGCGAGTATCCGACGGCCAGCAGCGTCGCGGCCGAGGCGACGAGGATGGGCCGGCGCGCGATGATCCCGACCACCAGCAGCACGATCAGCCCCGCCAGCACGACCCCGGTGACGGAGCAGAGCATCCCGGCCGCGACCCGCCAGTTGGGCTGGCGCAGCAGCGAGGTCTCGACGGCGGCCTCGCCCGCGGGCGCACCGCCCGCCGGGCTGCCAGCGCTGACCACGGCATCCGGGCGCCCAGCCACTCCTCCCGCACCCGCGCCAGCGCCGATGCGCACACGCCCAGCGCTCTCCGCACGCCCAGCACCGGCCCGGGCCCTGGCGCCTCCCGGCCCGACGAGGTAGGCGGGGACGGCCTCCGCGGTCTGGGCGGCGCGGACGAGGCGCAGCAAGTCGTCGCGCACCTGCAGGGCGCGGTCCCGGCTGAGGTAGGCGATGTCGAGCCCGCCGCTGGAGTGGGCGGTGCCGATGCGCACCCGGCTGAGGCCGAGGATGCGGGCGAGCAGGGGCCGGTCGATGTCGACGCGCTGCACCCGGTCGAGACGCGTGGAGCGGTGGCTGCGGAACACGACGCCGCGGCGCAGCTCCACCATCTGGTCGGTGTAGCGGTAGGCGCTCATCCGCCACGACAGCCACAGCAGACCGAGCAGGCCGAGGATGAGGACGGCGAGGCCTGCGATCACGGCGAGCGCGTACGGGCCGGCGAACAGCCAGCGCAGCTGCGCCACGGTGTCGGGCTGGTCCGACGCCCGGTTGGCGCCGGTCATCGTGTTGACGAAGTCGTCGCGGAAGTTCGACCACACGATGCCGAGCACCACCACGAGTCCGAGTCCGCCGCGCAGCAGCGGGGTGGCCGGATGCAGGCGGTGCCAGGCGTCGAGGTCCGGGCCGGGGGCGCCCCGCCCATCCGCCGGCGGCGCGGTCACAGCCCGGCCCGCCGGCTCTCCGCGAGCTGCACGAGGCGATCGCGCAGCTCCCCGGCGGCCTCCACGGGCAGCCCGGGGATGGACGCGTCGCTGCCCGCCGACGCGGTGACGAGGCTCACCGAGGCGATGCCGGCGGCGCGATCGAGCGGACCCTGGTGGACTTCCGCCAGCTGCAGGCGCCCGAAGGGGACGGCGACCGTGCGCCGGTACCAGAGCCCGCGGCGGAACAGGATGTCGTCGTCCCGCAGCAGGTAGCCGATGGCGCGGGCCCGCCGCGGCTCGGTGACCGTGAACCACACGCCCCAGACCGCGACGCCGAGCCCGGGGAGCATCCCCCACCACTGCCCGGTGAGGCTCCACAGCATCGCGCCGAGCACCACCAGCACCGCCGTGACGCCACCGAAGCCGCCGGCGCTCAGCCCCACGCGCACCCGCGTGTAGGCGGGGGCGTTGCCGACCCAGGCGGGGACGGGAGGCGGGGCTGAGGGTGCGGGAGCGGGCACGTTCCCAGGATACGTGGCGCCGGGCCCGCGCCGGTCGCATCCCCCGCCGTCGCATCCCCCGGCTTTCGGCGGCGGAGCCCGCGCGCAGTACCCTAAGTTGTTGTCGTGCGGGCCGGACGCGGCCGCGCACCGTGAACACGAGGAGCGGAATGACAGCGAATCCCGCCTGGGAGGGCATGGTCCGCCCCGGCCACAGCCGCGGGCTGCTGGATGTCTGGTCGCGCCGGTACTTGCTGCATCTGCTGGTGCGCAAGGACATGCAGGTGCGCTACCGGGGCTCGGTGCTGGGCTGGGCCTGGTCGTATGTGAAGCCCGCTGCGCAGTTTCTGGTCTATTTCATCGCGATGGGCGTGTTCCTGGGCCTGAACAAGTCGCTGCCGAACTACCCGGTGTACCTGTTCAGCGGGCTGGTGGTCATGAACTACTTCAACGAGGCGTTCATGAACGCGACCCGGTCGGTGATCGACAACACGGCCCTGGTCAAGAAGATCTATCTGCCTCGCGAGCTGTTCCCGGTGTCGTCGGTGATCATCGCCTTCGTCAACTTCTTTCCCCAGCTGGTGGTGCTCATGGCGGCGTCCCTGCTGGTCGGCTATCACCCGTCATTCGCACAGGTGGGCTTCATCGTCCTCAGCATCCTGATCATCACGGTGCTGGCGCTGGGGCTAGGGCTGATCTTCGGGGCGATCAACGTGGGACTGCGGGATGCGCAGAACATCGTCGAGCTGATCATGATGTTCAGCACGTGGTTGTCGCCGGTGCTGTACAACGCGGCGCTGGTGGATCGCGTCGCGCCCCACTGGGTGGTCGTGCTGTACAACCTGAACCCATTGACCGGCGCCGTCGGACTCATGCACTTGGGGGCATGGGCTCCGACGACGGCGCAGGATGCGGCCACCATGTCGCTGATCGGCCCGCACATCCTCATTTACGGGCTGATCGCGATCGTTACCTCGCTGATCGTGCTGCTGCTGGGCGAGCTGGTGTTCCGCAGGATGGAGAAGAACTTTGCCCAAGACCTCTGACCCGGCGCCTCGGGGCGCCGCGCCCGTATCCGCGACCGCCCGCCCCGCCCGTCCCGCGATCGTGCTCGACCACGTGGGCAAGCAGTTCCACCTGCGCCACACGCACTCGATGAAGGAGACCTTCGTCGCCTGGCTGCGGCACAAGCCGATCGCCGACGATTTCACCGCGCTGGACGACCTGTCGCTGACCGTGCATCAGGGGGAGTCCGTGGCGCTGCTGGGGCTCAACGGCTCCGGCAAGTCGACGACGCTGAAGCTGGTGTCGGGCGTCCTGCAGCCCAGCACCGGCACCGTCCTGACCCGGGGACGGGTCGCCGGGCTCATCGAGGTGGGCGCCGGGTTCCACCCCGACCTGTCGGGCCGCGAGAACGTGTACCTGAACGCCGCCATCCTGGGCATGTCGAAAGATGAGACCGACGCGAAGTTCGACGACATCGTCGCCTTCAGCGAGATCGGCCAGTTCATCGACACCGAGGTGAAGTTCTACTCGTCGGGCATGTTCGTGCGGCTGGCGTTCGCCGTCGCCATCCACACCCAGATGGACGTGCTGCTGGTGGACGAGGTGCTGGCCGTCGGCGACGAGCCGTTCCAGCACAAATGCCTGGACAAGATCCAGGAGTTCCATGCGTCGGGCAAGACCGTCGTCGTCGTCACCCACGACCTGGGCGCCGCGCAGCGGGTGTGCCAGCGGGGCGTACTGCTCGAACATGGCCGGGTGGTGCTGGACGGCACCGTCGAGCAGGCGGTCGACCGGCTGCGGGCCGGGGCGTAGCAGGCGCAGACCGCATGCCGACCCCGACGATCCGGACCGCGCGCCCGGCAGACGCCCCCGCCTGCGCGCAGGTCATGTACGACTGCTGGCAGGGCTCCTACCGGGGGCTCCTCCCCGCCGAGCTGGTGGACGCCATGTCGTTGGAGCGCTCCCTGGAGATGTGGACCCGTTCGCTCGCCGACCCGCGCAACGCGGTATTCATCGCCGAAGCGGCATCCTCTCGGCCAGGGCCGGGGCCGGTGCTGGGAGTGGCATCCGCCCGCCTGGAGGACGACGCCGTGGGCTACATCCCCTCGCTGTACGTGTCCCCGGCGGGCCAGGGCCGGGGCGTCGGCCGGGCGCTGCTCTGGCATGCCGAACGGCATCTGGCCCGCGCCGGGGCCGCCCGGGGCACCCTGTGGGTGTTCGAGGAGAATCTGCCGTCGAGGGCGTTCTACCGGCGCTGCGGCTGGGAGCCGGACGGCCGGCACCTGGTCCTGCCCGAGTGGGGCCGGCCTCAGATCGGCCTCGGCAAGGCCCTCGGGCCCGGGACGGCGACGGCTCAGCGCTGACGGCTGCTGCGCCGACGGTCCTCGACCGCCGCGAACGTCTTCGCCAGGGACGCGCGGGTCGCCTCCGGGTGCAGCCCGGCGACCCCCATGAAGAGCACGTCGACGATGATGAGCTGGGCCATCCGGCTCGACATCGCCGCATAGCGGAATCTCGTCTCCTTGGACACGGTCGTGATGACGGCATCGGCCGCCTGCGCCAGCGGGGAGCCGGGGAAGTTCGTGACGGCGACCGCGAACGCCCCCCCGCCCCGGGCGGTCGACAGCGCGCTGATGGCCTCCTCGGTCTCCCCGGAGTGGGAGAAGCCCACGGCGACGGCATGCTCGGGAAGCGCGGCGGCGCTCATGAGCGCGAGATGCGGATCGACCCAGGCGTTGACCTGGTACCCGATGCGGTGCAGCTTCTGCTGAAGGTCCTGGGCGGCCAGCCCGCTGGACGCCGATCCGTACACATCGACCACGCTGGCCGCGTCGATGGCCGCGACGACCCGCTCCACCGTCTTCAGGTCCAGCCGCTCGACGGTCTCCTGGACGGTGCGGGCCTCCTCGAACGCCAGCTTGCGCCACACGGTCGACGGCTCGTCGCTGACGTCGATGTCGCCATTCGAGACGCCGAACTCGACCCGGCGCCCGTCCTCCCCGGCGGCGGCGATCGCCAGCGCCGGCCGGAAGTCGCGGTACCCGTCGAACCCGATCCGACGGCACAGCCGGACGACGCTGGTGGTGGAGGTCCCGGCCGCGGTGGCCATCTCGCTGATGGTCAGGGTGGAGGCCCGGGTGGCGTCTTCGAGGACGAAGCGGGCCACCCGGCTCTCGCTGGGGCGCAGCGCTGGCAGCGCCTGCTGCAGCCGCACCAGAAGATCTTCTCGCATCGGGCCCCTACTCGCAGTGCGCCCGATGCTATCGCACCGCGGGAGCGGCGGTGCCGCCCACACGAGCGGGAACATAGTTTACATACGAGAAATAATATCGGTAATAATTTTCCCCTACAGTGAGCATCAATTGCGCAGCCGTCGCTCCGTCGGCTGTCAGAACTCTAGGAGGCCCACATGAAACGCATGACGTACCGTGGCCGACTGACCGCAGCTGGCGCCCTGCTCACCGCAGGCGCCCTCGCGCTCGCCGGTTGTTCGGGCGCTGCGACGACGACGTCCAGCAGCGCCTTGAACGCGCAGTTCGTGTTCGGAATCACCGCTGACCCCACGCAGATGGTGCCGTGGACGGCCACATCCGAGCAGTCGATCCAGGTCCTCTCGCAGATCTACAGCCCGCTGCTCGGCACCGACGCGAAGAGCCGGCCGATCGCGAACCTGTCGGCGCTGCCCAAGATCAGCTCCGACGGCAAGACCTACACCTTCGCCCTCAAGAAGAATGTCAAGTTCTCCAACGGGTCGGCCCTGACCTCCGAGGACGTCAAGTACACCTTCGAGAAGATCATGGACCCGGCGTCGAAGGCCAGCTCCCGGTCGTACTTCGCGTCGGTCGACTCGATCGACGCCCCCAGCCCGTCCCAGGTCGTCGTGCACCTGAAGTCGGCGGACGCCTCGTTCGCCACCGGGCTCACCGCCGCCACCACCGGCATCGTGCCCTCCGACGTGTCCGTCGACAGCCTGCAGACCACCCCGGTCGGCTCCGGCCCGTACGAGTTCGCGTCCCGCAAGGCGAACGACTCCATCACGCTGAAGCGCAACGCCGACTACTTCGGCGGGAAACCGGGAGCCGCCAAGCTGCAGTTCCGCGTCATCCCCAACAGCCAGTCGATGGTCTCGGCGCTGAAGACCGGCTCCGTGGACGCAGCGGTCTTCGACAACCCGGTGACCGCCAAGAGCGCGGTCTCGTCCGGCACCAAGATGGAGACCGTGGGATCGCTGCAGTACCACGTGCTGCAGCTGCGCGCCGCCTCCCCGGTGCTCTCGAACGTCAACACCCGGCTCGCCATCCAGTGCGCCATCTCGCGCACCGAGGTGATCGACTCCGCCGCCCTCGGCGCGGGTTCGGTCACCGGTCCGATCACCTCGCCGGCCTACAAGTCGGACCCGAACGGCCAGGTGTGCCCGAAGCGCAGCGTGTCCAAGGCCAAGTCGTACCTGGCCAAGGCCGGCACCCCGGACGGATTCACACTGAACGTCATCACCTCCCAGGGGCTCTACTCGACCGCCGTGGACGAGGCCCAGAACGTCCAGTCGCAGCTGGCCGACGTGGGCATCAAGGTCAATGTCGAGACGCTCGACTCGAACACCTACGTGCAGAAGTGGCTGAGCGGAGACTTCGACGCCGCCATCGCCCAGAACAGCGGCAGCGCCGATCCGAACACCATGTACGCCCGGTACTTCACCTCGACCGGGTCCTACAACAAGGTGGCCGGATACAGCTCGAGCGAGCTCGACGACCTGTTCGCGCAGGGGATCGCCACCACCGACACCGCCAAGCGGAAGTCCGTCTACCAGCAGGTCTCGAAACAGCTGGTCGATAACGCCGCCTGGGTCTGGCTGTTCACCCCGAAGAAGTTCATCGTGCTCAACTCGGATGTGAAGAACTACCCGGCGCGCACCGACGCCGACCTCACCCAGCTGTGGAAGGCCAGCCTGTCCTGATCCGCGCAGAGGCCCGCGCGAGGAGCGGAGGGGGACGCCGAGTCCCCCTCCTCCCCTCTCGGCCCCGGAAGCTGAAGATGCCTTATATCTCCCAATTCCTGAGACACCCGATCACCCGTCGGGTCGCCGAGACGCTGCTGACGCTGATCGGCGTGTCGATCCTGACGTTCATCCTGCTGCGGGTCGTCCCCGGCAACCAGATCACAGCCGCGTACGGCACGGCCACCAACGACCTCACCCCGGCGCAGATCCATTCGCTGGAGGCCTACTACGGCCTGGACAAGCCGCTCATCGTGCAATACTTCACCTGGCTGGGCGGCGTGCTCACCGGGAACCTCGGGATCTCGACCACCTCGCACGCAGCGGTGTCGGCCATGACGGCCGGCGCCCTGCCGAACACCATCGAGCTGGCGGTCTTCTCGATCGTCATCGCGATCATCCTCGGGGTTCCGGGCGGGATGCTGGCCGCCAGCCGGCCGGGACGGGCGCGGGACGGCGCCACGCAGGTCGTGAGCCTGTTCGCCCTGTCCATCCCGTCGTTCCTGCTCGCCACGCTGCTGGCGACCTGGCTCACCAACACGTTCCGGTGGTATCCGAACGGGCAGGGATACGAGACGCTGTTCCAGAATCCGGGGCTCAACCTGGAGCAGATGCTGCTGCCGGCGCTCGTGCTCGGCATCAGCATCGCGTCTCCCATCCTGCAGACCACCCGCACCGCGATCCTGGAGATCCGGACGTCCGACTACATCCGCACCGCCCAGGCCAAGGGGCTGTCGCCCCACCGGGTGGAGCTGCGCCACATCCTGCGCAACGCGCTCATCCCCGTGACCACGATGACCGGGATGCAGTTCGGCTTCCTGCTGGGCGGCGCTGTCGTGGTCGAGGAGATCTTCGCGATCCCGGGCATCGGGCGCCAGGTCTTCCTCGGCCTGCAGCAGAAGGACTACGCGGTTGTGCAGAGCACCGTGCTGGTGATCGCGGTGCTGTTCGTGGCCGTCAACCTCCTCACCGATCTCCTCTACCGCGTGATCGACCCGAAGGTGCGCGCCGAATGACCTCTATGACCACTGCAGACCCGCGCACGCCCGACGCCGCCCCGCGGCACCGCCATCGCGTCCGCTCTGCCTTCCGGACCCCCGCCGGGCTCACCGGCGTCATCCTGCTCGGCATCTCCCTCATCCTCGGGCTCATGGCGATGTTCCGCATCGGACCGTCGCCGGCGCGGCAGAACGTAGCCCTCTCGCTGCGCCCGCCGAGTGCCGCGCACTGGTTCGGCACCGACCAGTTCGGCCGGGACGTCTTCGCCCGCGTCGCCTCCGGCATCCAGAACTCTCTGCAGATCGCCATCGTGTCGGTCGCCATCGCCGCGGTCGTCGGCATCCTGCTGGGGGTGCTCGCCGGGTATTACCTCGGGGTGCTGGACCGGATCGTCGGGGTGTTCACCAACGTGCTGTTCGCCTTCCCCTCCCTGCTGCTGGCGCTCGCCCTGGCCGCCACGCTGCAGCGCAGCTGGGTGACGGTCGCCGTGGCGATCGCGGTCGTGTACACGCCGATCTTCGCCCGGGTGGCGCGCGGGCCGGTGCTGACGCTGCGCGGTTCGGATTACGTCGTCGCCTCCACCGCCCTCGGCCGCGGCAGTCTGTCAACGCTGTTCGCGCACGTCCTGCCCAATATCCAGGGCATCCTGGTGGTCCAGACGACGCTGTCGCTGTCGTGGGCGATCCTCACCGAGGCCTCCTTGAGCTTCCTGGGGTTCGGCACGCCGCCGCCAGCAGCCTCTCTGGGCGGCATGGTCTACGACGCCCAGACGCTGGCCGGAGTGGCCCCGTGGATGCTCCTGTTCCCGGGCGCGGTGCTCGTCATGACCGTCATCGGCCTGAACCTGGTCGGCGACTCGCTCCGAGTCGCCCTCGATCCGAAGGGGGAGGCCCAGCAGTGAACGTCGAAGAGGATCAGGACCTCGACGGGCTGCTCACCGAGGCGATCGACGAGCGGCAGCCCGCGCTGGACGCGATGTCCGTCCCGGAACTGGTACGCCTGCTCAACGAGCGCGACGCCACCATCCCGGCGGCGGTGGGCGCCGCCCTGCCGCAGATCTCCCCGGCGATCGCCGCGGCGGCGGACCGGATGCGCCGCGGCGGGCGCCTGATCTATGTGGGGGCGGGGACATCAGGCCGGCTCGGCGTGCTCGACGCCTCGGAGATCCCGCCGACGTTCGGCACCGGCCCGGACCTGGTCGTAGGGCTGATCGCCGGTGGGCCCCGGGCCCTGGTCTCCTCGGTCGAGGCGGCCGAAGACGACCCGGAGGCGGGCGCGAGCGCGGTCGCAGAGCTCGCGCTCACCGCCGATGACGTCGTCGTCGGCATCGCGTCGAGCGGACGGACCCCGTACGTGCTCGGCGCCGTCCGCTTCGCGCGGAGTCTGGGAGCGCTGACGATCGGCTTCTCCTGCAACCCGAAGGCGGTCCTGTCGCAGGCGGCCGAATTCCCCATCGAGGTCACGGTCGGCCCCGAGATCGTCACCGGTTCGACCCGGATGGGCGCCGGGACGGCCACCAAGATGGTGCTGAACATGATCTCGACGATCTGCATGATCCGTCTGGGGAAGACCTACGGCACGCTGATGGTCGACCTGCGGGCGACGAACCGGAAGCTGGTGCGCCGGGCGGTGCGGATCGTCGAGTACACGACCGGGGTCGACGAGTCCGCGGCCCTCGTCGCGCTGCGCGACGCAGACTGGCAGGTCAAGGTCGCCATCGCGGCCATCGCCACCGGCACGTCCGCCGCCGAGGCGCGCCGCCGACTGGACGCGGCCGACGGGATGCTGCGCCGAGTCGTCGCCCCAGCCTCGGGGAAGGCCGGCGCCTGATGCGCATCATGGGCATGATCTCGGGCACGTCGCTGGACGGCATCGACGCGGCCATCGTCGATTTCACGGTCGCCGGGGATCGCCTGACGGCCACGATCGAGGCCGCCGCGACGATCCCCTATCCGGGGCAGCTGCAGCGCGAGCTGATCGGGGCGCTCCCGCCGGCGCCGGTGGACTTCGCCCGCGTCTGCCGCCTCGACACCGGCGTCGGGCAGGCCTTCGCCGCGGCCGCCGCCCGGATGCTCGCAGATCGGGGCCCGGAGGCGGATCCCGTGGACGCGATCTGCACACACGGCCAGACCGTCTATCACTGGGTCGAGGAGGGAAAGGCGCTGGGGACCCTGCAGATCGGGCAGCCCGCCTGGATCGCCGAATCGACGGGACTGCCGGTGGTCTCCGATGTGCGAGCGGCCGATGTCGCCGCCGGCGGCGAGGGGGCTCCCCTGGTGCCGATCCTCGATCGTCTGCTGCTGCAGCCGTATGTGCTCTCGGGGCGGGTGGCCGGGGCCCTGAACCTCGGCGGAATCTCCAATGTCACCCGCTGCGCTCCGGACGAAGCGCCCCGGGCCTGGGACATCGGCCCGGCGAATGCGCTGATCGACGCCGTGGTGACGGCGGCACCGGAATGCTCGGGCACCTTCGACCGAGACGGCCGCCTGGCCGCAGCGGGACGCATCGACGAGACGCTGCTGAATCTGCTCCTGACGGAGCCGTACTACGCGCTGCCCGCCCCGAAGAGCTCCGGGAAGGAGCTGTTCAATCTCGCCTACGTGCGGGACGCCGTCAATCGCGCCGGGACGGCGCCAGACCTTCCGGACCTGGTTGCGACGCTGACCGAGCTCACCGCGCAGACGGTCGCCGCCTCGGTGCGCGACGCCGGCATCGCTGTGCTCGTCGCCTCCGGCGGCGGCGTCCGGAATCCGGTGCTCATGGGCCGCATCCGCGCACAGCTGCCGGAGATCGAGGTGCTCGACACCACCGCCGTGCACGTCCCCGTCGACGGCAAGGAGGCGGTGGCGTTCGCCCTGATCGGCTGGGCGACTCTCCACGGGCTTCCGGCCAACGTCCCGAGCTGCACCGGCGCCACCGAACCGCGGGTGCTCGGGCGGGTCACCCCCGGAGCCGACGGAGCGTTCGCCCTGCAGCTGCCGTTGACCTCGTGGCCGCAGACGGTCGCCTTCTCGGACAGCGACAGCGACAGCGACAGCGACAGCGAGACCATCTCATGAGTGCGTCGACAGCGCTAGATCGGCTGCTCGCCCCGGGCGACTGCACCCCCGCCGGGGCGGCAGTCGGCATCGAGGCGGGTGGCAGCTGCGATGTGTCGGTGCGCGGTTGGGCGGTGCCCCCATCCGCGGGACGCAGCGGCGTCCCCCTCCGGCGCTCCCACCTGTTCGACCTCGCCTCGGTCACCAAGGCCGCCTGCACCACGGTCATCCTGATGAAGCTGATCGCCACCGGCCGGGTGCAGCTGGACGACCGGGCGCAGCGGTTCCTCCCCGAGTTCCGCGGCGACGGCAAGGACCGCATCACCGTCCGGCACCTGCTGACGCATACGGCCGGCCTACAGCCGTGGTTCCCGCTCTACACCGCCGCCGCGGACCGGGCCGGCGCCCTGGCGCTGGCCGCGGCCCTGCCGCTGGCCTCTCTCCCGGGAGACGCCTGGCGGTACTCGGATCTCGGGTTCATGCTGCTGGGCCGTCTCATCGAACGGGTGCTCAGCAGCGGGCTCGGGACGGCCTTCCGCACTCTGGTCGCCGCGCCGCTGGGGCTGCACGCGCGCTTCGGGCCGGTCCCGAGCGCCCAGGCGGCTGCGAGCGCCGACGGCGACGGCATCGAGTACCGGATGATCGCGAGCGGAGAGCCGTATGCGGTCCCGGTCACGCCCGACGATTTCATCGGCTGGCGGCGCGACCTGATCCGGGGCGAGGCCCAGGATGGGAATGCGGCCCATGCACTGGGCGGCGTCTCCGGCCATGCCGGGCTCTTCGCCACGATCGACGATCTGCTCGTCCTCGGCTCCGCGCTCGCCCACGGCACGGTGGTCCCGGAGCCGACGGTCGCCGAGTTCTCGCAGCCGACGCCGATCCATCCGGCGCAGGCGCTGGGATTCCGGCGGATCGTCCGCCGGGATGCCAACGGCCCGGTCACCGTGCTCTGGCACGGCGGATACACCGGAACGCTGCTGGCGTTCTGCCCGGAGCGACGGACCGCCGTGGCGGGGTCGGCACTGCGCCTGCTCGGCAATCGGTCGTCTGCGATGGACGAGCCGGCCCCGGGGCGGCCGCTGTCGGGAGACGCCATCTGCTCCATTCTGCTGGACAACGCCGGGCTCGGTCCCGGAGGGGAACGAGAGGACTCGCGACCATGAGCGACACTGACGATCAGCGCAGGGTGCTGACGATCGAGGACCTCTCGGTCGTCTACGACACGCCCAATGGACCCCGGACGGCGGTCGAGGGCGCCACCCTGCACGTCGACGCGGGCGAGACGGTGGCCGTCGTGGGCGAGTCGGGCTCGGGCAAGTCGACCCTGGCCAGCAGCGTGATCCGTCTGCTGGCGGCGGACGGGCGGATCGCCCACGGCCGCATCGTCCTGGACGGCATCGACCTGCAGACGCAATCGGACCGGGCCATGGTCCGCATCCGCGGCCAGCATGTGGGCCTCGTCCCCCAGGACCCGATGACGAGCCTGAACCCCACCATGAAGGTGGGCGCCCAGATCGCCGAGGCGCTGACCGCACATGGCCGCATGAGCAAAGACGAGGCGAAGCGCGAGGCGGTCAGCCTGCTCGACCGGGTCGGGCTCTCCGAACCGGAGGTCCGGGCCGGGCAGTTCCCGCATGAGTTCTCGGGCGGGATGCGCCAGCGCGTCCTGATCGCGATCGCACTGGCGTGCCGACCGCGGCTGCTGCTGGCCGACGAGCCCACCTCCGGGCTCGATGTGACCGTGCAGCGCGTCGTACTGGACGAGATGCAGCGCCTCGCCCACGAGATCGGGGCAGGGGTGCTGCTCATCACCCACGACCTGGCGCTGGCGCTGGAGCGGGCCGACCGGATCGTCGTCATGCACGACGGCCGGATCGTGGAGTCCGGCACGGCGCAGGCCCTGTCGACCGCCCCGCAGACGGACTACGCCCGTCGGCTGCTGGGCGCGGCGCCGGGCATGGTCGCGACGCCGCTGATCGCGACGAGCCCCGCCGCGCCGGAGGCGACGCCCGCGAGCGCCCCGGCGTCCGAGCCGCTGCTGGAGCTCGACGGGGTGCGGCAGACCTATCGGGTACGGGGCCGGCGGGAGCCGTTCGTGGCCCTCGAGGGCATCTCCCTGACCGTGTCGGCGGGCGAGACCGTGGCCCTCGTCGGAGAATCGGGGTCGGGCAAGTCGACCACTGCGCGCCTGGCGCTGCGGCTGGAGGACCCGGCCGCGGGCGCCATCCGCTTCGAGGGGTCCGACATCACCCATTCGCGCGGGGCCGCGCTGCTGCCGTTCCGGCGCAGCGTCCAGCCGGTGTTCCAGAACCCCTACGCCTCGCTCGACCCGCGGCGCACCATCGCCGAGACGATCTCGGAGCCGCTGGCCGTTCACCGGATCGGCGACGGGCGCAGCCGACGGCGCCGAGTCGCCGAGCTGCTCGATCGGGTCGCCCTGCCGACCGACACAGCGTCTCGGTACCCGGCCGAGCTCTCGGGCGGGCAGCGCCAGCGGGTCGCCATCGCCCGCGCACTGGCCTTGGAGCCGCGGCTCGTCGTCATGGACGAGGCGGTCAGTGCGCTGGACGTGCTGGTCCAGGAGCAGATCCTGGAGCTGATGGTCTCCCTTCAGCACGACACGGGGCTGTCGTTCCTCTTCATCAGCCATGACCTCGCGGTGGTGCGGCTGGTCTCGCATTACGCCTACGTGCTGCAGCACGGCCAGATGGTGGAGAGCGGGGCGCCGGATGAGCTCTTCCGCCACCCGCACCACGCCTACACCCAGCGCCTGGTCGAAGCGATCCCGGGTACGCATCTGCGCGAGGAGGTCTGAGCGATGAGATTCGCTGCCGACGATCAGCCGTCGGTGCTGGTCACGCACGCCCGCGTCGTCTCCGGCGGAGCCGTCGCCGACGATCACTGGGTCCTCCTGGGCCGCCGCACCGTCCTCGCCGCCGGCGGCGGGCCGCTGCCGCCGGTCCCCGGCGTCCCGCGAGTGGACGCGAAGGGGCAGTGGGCGACGCCCGGGTTCATCGATCTGCACTGCCACGGCGCCGGAGGGTTCGCCTACGATTCGGGCGCGGACGCGATCGCCCGCGCCCGGGCGGTCCACCGAGCCCACGGGACCACCCGATCCGCCGTGTCGCTGGTGACGGCCTCGATTCCCGATCTCTGCACGTCGCTCGCACGCATCTCCGAGCTCTGCGAGTCAGACTCCACCCTGCTGGGCGCGCACCTGGAGGGGCCGTTCCTGGCCGACGCCCACCGCGGCGCGCACGACCCCGGACTGCTCGCGGCGCCGACCCCCGCCGCCGTCGACCGCCTGATCGAGGCCGGGGCGGGCCGCATCGCGCAGATCACCATCGCCCCCGAGCTGGCGGGCGGCCTCGACGCGGTGCGCCGCTTCCAGAGGGCCGGCGTGGTCGTCGCCGTCGGGCACACGGCGGCCGACTACGAGATCGCGGCGGCGGCGTTCGACGCCGGCGCCTCCGTGCTGACCCACGCGTTCAACGCGATGGACGACATCCGGCATCGCCGGCCGGGCCCTCTCCCGGCGGCGGCGGAGCGCGACTGGGTCACCCTTGAGCTGATCGCCGACGGGGTGCACGTCGCCGATCCGGTGATGCGGTTTCTGCTCGCCGCCGTCCCCGCCCGCATGGCGCTGATCACCGATGCCATGGAGGCGACCGGGATGCCGGACGGCGACTACCTGCTCGGAGCGCTGCCGGTCGCCGTCGCTGACGGCGTCGCGCGCCTGCGCGCCGGGGGCGCGATCGCCGGCTCGACCCTGACGCAGGACCGGGCGTTCCGGAGGGCGGTGCAGCGGCTGCGCGTCCCCATCGCCGAGGCCGCCGCCATGCTGACGGAGATCCCCGCCCGGACGCTCGGCCTCGATGACCGGCTGGGACGCCTCGATCCCGGGTTCGCCGCCGACCTGCTGCTGTTCGATCCGGACCTCCGGCTCGTCAGGGGCTGGGCGGACGGGGCGGAGGTCCCGGGGATCGGCCGTTGACATCAGGCGTCAGGCTCCGGGCGACATCGGATTCGAATGGACCGCAAGGTCTTCCAGAGAAAGGAACGGCATGGAGATCATCATCCTCGACACCGAGGAGGAGCTGGCGCACCTGGCCGCAGAGGCGATCGTGCGCCGGGTGCAGCGCTCACCAGATCTGGTGCTCGGCCTCGCGACCGGCTCGACGCCGCTGCCCCTGTACCGCGATCTCGCCCAGCAGCACGCGGCGGGGGTGAATTTCTCCTCCGTGCGCGGCTTCGCCCTCGACGAGTACGTGGGGCTGCCGCCGGAGCACGCCCAGAGCTACGCCCGCTACATCGCCGAGAACGTGACCGGGCCGCTCGGCCTCCGGCCCGAGCTGGTCCACCTGCCCGATGGCAACGCCGACGATCTCGAGGAGGCCGCCCACCGATACGAGCGCGCGATCCAGGCCGCAGGCGGCGTCGACGTCCAGATTCTCGGCATCGGGGCCAACGGGCACATCGGGTTCAACGAGCCGGGGTCCTCGCTGCTGAGCCGGACCCGGATCAAGACGCTGACCTCGAAGACCAGGCATGACAACGCCCGCTTCTTCGCCTCTCCGGACGACGTGCCGTCGCACTGCCTCACGCAGGGGCTGGGCACCATTCTCGACGCCCACACGGCGTTCCTCTTCGCGTTCGGCGGCCATAAGGCGGAGGCCGTGGCCCGGGCCGTCGAGGGGCCGGTCAGCGCATCCTGCCCGGCTTCGGTGCTGCAGCTGCATCAGCACGCAGTGTTCTTCGTCGATCGCGAGGCCGCCGCGCAGCTGCACCGCAGCGACTACTACCGGGAGACCTGGGCAGCGAAGCCGGCATGGCAGCTGCTCTGAGCCGCCGGCAGGGCCGACGGCTTCGACGCGCCGGCCCCGCTCCGGACGCGACACGCCTTGACCCGGCAAAGCTTCAACTTTCACGTTAGAGTTGAAAAGTGTTGCGCTCTCGGCGGGTCCTGATCGGCGTGGCGGCGGCAGTCGTGCTGCTGGCCGCCGGCGGCGTGCTGTGGTGGCACCTCGCAGCCAGGCGCACCGAGCCGGTGGGGGCTTCCGCCTCCGCCACGGGTTCGGCGGCCCGCACCACCGCCTCCGCCACTTCGACGGCGAAACCCGCCCACGCATCCTCGTCGCCCTCGCCATCCCGCGCGGCCACCGCCTCGCCCGATCGCAACGACCCGGGCG
>JBDNYM010000028.1:0-27545 GCA_047722305.1 Pseudoclavibacter sp.
GCGAGACGCGCACCCCCCCCGCCGCCACCCCCAGCCCCCCCAGCACCCCCACCGCGCCCACCCACCCCGTGGCCCGCGCGCTCAGACGCCGGCCCGGCCGCCGGCCGAGGCCCCGGCGATAGGCCCGGCGCCGGCGGATCGCCTCGCGCAGGGCACGCCGGGCCTCCGAGATGGGCAGCGTGGCCTTCGGGGCGCTCGCTGTCGAGGCCGCGGTCTTCTCCGGCCGCGGCGGACGCGTCGGTGCCGACGAGGCGACGGGATGGCGCGGCTCCGCCGCCGCGGGACGGTCCGGGCGGTCTGCCCGCGCCCGCCGCGACGCCGCCCGCCGCCCGGCGGCCCGGTCCCGGACCCCGTTCCACCAGGCCGCGAGGCGCAGGCGCAGGCTCTGGGAGCGCGGGTCGACGTCGGGTCGCCTCATGCCGCGGTGCGCTCCTGCAGCGCCGCCACGATCCGCGGAGCGAGGAGGTTCACGTCGCCCCCGCCGAGGGTCAGCACGATGTCGTGCGGCCGCGCCCGGCCGACCACGTCGGCGATGGCGCGGTCCCAGTCGGATTCGGCCCGCACCGCCGTGGGGTCGGGAAAGTGCTCCGCCACCCACGCGCCGGTGATGCCCGGGATGGGCTGCTCGCGCGCCGCGAACACGTCCAGCACGACGGTGAAGTCGGCGAGGCGGGAGAACACGTCGGCGAACTCGTCCACGTGGTCGCGCGTGCGCGTGTAGAGGTGGGGCTGGTGGACGGCGATGATGCGCCCGCCGGGGGCCAGCACGGACCGGGCCGCCTGCAGCACCGCGGCGACCTCGGTGGGGTGGTGCGCGTAGTCGTCGAGCACCCGCACCCCGTCCACGTCGCCGATCAGCTGGAAGCGCCGGTGCGTCCCCTGGTAGGCGGCGGCGGCATCCAGCGCCGCCGGGAACGGGAAGCCGAACTCGGTGAGCACCACCGCCGCCCCCAGGGCGTTGCGGGCGTTGTGGGCGCCAGGCAGCACCAGCTGCGCGGTCGCGGTCTCGCCCCGGTACGAGCACACCAGGCGCGGCTGCTCGAACGTCACGATCCGGGCGGGCAGCCCGGTGCCGGTGCCGAACCGCACGGGGTGGTCGAGGCGGGGCATGATCGCCCGGCACATCGAGTTGTCGCCGTTGATGACGACGGTCTGCTCGCCCAGCCCGGCGAACTGGATGAAGGCCTCCTCGATGTGCTCCCGGTCGCCGTAGTGGTCCAGGTGATCGGCGTCGAGGTTGGTGATGAGCTCGATGGAGGGCCGGTAGTTCAGAAACGACCCGTCGGACTCGTCGGCCTCCAGCACGAAGACGTCTGAGTCGCCGATGCCCCAGTTCGTGCCGAGCTCCCGGATCACGTCGCCGTCGACGAAGCTGGGGCGCAGGCCCAGGCGGCGCAGGCCGGTGACCACCATCCCGGTGCTGGTGGTCTTGCCGTGGGCCCCGGCGACCGCGACCACGCGGTGGCCCCGTGCCAGCCAGGCCAGGGCCTGGGAGCGGTGCAGCACCAGCAGCCCCCGCGCGCGGGCAGCGGCCAGCTCGGGGTTGGTCTCCGGGATGGCGCTGGAGACGACGACCGTGTCGGCCCCGTCGAGGTGCGCGGGGTCCTGCCCGATGAATACCTGGATGCCCTGCGCGGCCAGGTCGTCGGTGACGGCGCTGCGGGCGCGATCGGAGCCCTGCACCGGCACGCCGCGGGCCGCCAGCATGCGGGCGATCCCGTTCATGCCCGAGCCTCCGATGCCGATGAAGTGCACGCGGCCGAGTTCGGCCGGCACCTGCAACTGGAAATCGATGTTCATTCCTGAGACTCCTTCGTCGCCGCGGCCGCCAGCACGCCGTCGATCAGCGCGACCAGCCGCGAGCTGCCGTCGCCGATGGCGTGCTGCTGCGCCGCCGCGGCCATCCGGATGCGCTCGTCCCCGTTCAGGATGCCCGGAAGCCGGTCGGCGGCCCATCCGGGCGTCGCCTCGGCGTCGGGCAGCAGCAGCGCCGCGCCCGCATCCACCGCGGCACGGGCATTCAGCGCCTGCTCGCCGTTGCCGTGCGGGTACGGCACGTACACGGCGGGGATGCCGAGCGCCGACAGCTCCGACACCGTGGACGCCCCGGAGCGCGACACCGCGAAGTCGGCTGCGGCCAGCGCCAGGTCCATGCGGTCGCAGTAGCCCACCAGGTGGTAGCCGGCGACCCCCGGGTCGGTGACGTCGGAGCGGTCGCCGCCGATGTGCAGCACCTGCCAGCCGACCGCCGTCAGCGCATCCGCGGCGGCCACGAACGAGTGGTTCAGCCGGGCCGCACCCAGCGACCCGCCGGTGACCAGCAGGGTGGGGCGCCCCGTGTCGAGCCCGAAGAACGCGTGCGCCTGGGTGCGGGCCGCGGCGCGATCCATCCGCTCGATCTCGGGACGCAGCGGCATCCCGGTGACCGTCGCGCCGTGCAGCGGCGTCCCGGTGAAGGTGACCGCCACTGCGGCTGCCCAGCGGGCGCCCAGCCGGTTGGCCAGGCCAGGGCGCGCATTCGCCTCGTGCACCGCGTACGGGAGGCCCAGACGGTGCGCCGCCAGGTACGCCGGAGCCGAGGCGTAGCCCCCGAACCCGCAGACGACGTCCACCTCGCGGGTGCGCAGGTGCGACTCGGCCTGGCGGATCGAGCGCCGCAGTCGGGCGGGGAACCGCACCGCGGCGAGATCGGGCCGGCGCGGGAACGGCACCTGATCGACCAGCAGCAGCTCGTAGCCGCGGGCCGGCACCAGGCGGGTCTCCAGGCCGTGGGCGCAGCCCAGCACCAGCACCGTCGCATCCGGGTGCTGCCGGCGAATCTCATCGGCCGTGGCGAGCAGCGGGTTCACATGCCCGGCGGTGCCCCCTCCAGCCAGCAGATAGGTCGTCATCGGGGTTGTGGCTCCTTTCGCATCACGGACAGCATCGCACCCAGCATCACCAGGTTGGCCACCAGCGCCGACCCTCCGCTGGAGACCAGCGGCAAGGGTACGCCGAGCACGGGCAGCAGACCGAGCACAACGGCGATGTTCACCAGCGCCTGCCCCACCGTCCAGACCATCCCGCCGACCAGCACCACGATCGCGTACACGTCATCGGTGCGCATGACGGCCCGCACGCTCAGCACCGCCAGGGCGACGAACAGGCCGATGAGCGCCAGCGCCCCCACCAGCCCGAGCTCCTCGCCGATGACCGCGAAGATGAAGTCGTTGCCCGCCTCGGGCAGCCACGCCCACTTCGACTTCGAGTTGCCGAGCCCGACCCCGAACCAGCCGCCGTTGGCGAGCGCCCACTTGCCGTGCATCGACTGCCAGCACGAGGTGGTGTAGTCGTCGCACGACCCGCCCTTGAGCCAGGCGCCGATCCGCGAAGCGCGCGAGTGCCCGCCCATGGCGAACATCATGGCCACGCCCGCGGCCACCACGCCCAGGGCGATGAGGTACCTCCAGGGCACGCGGCCGGCGACCAGGGCCCCGAAGCAGATCATGGACATGATGACGGTCGTGCCGAGGTCGCCTCCCAGCAGCACCAGTCCGAGCGCGGCCGCCATCCCGACGCCCAGCGGCCAGCGCAGCGCCCGGAGGCTCGCGGTGCGGTCGCCGAGGCGCTGCAGCTCCCGGGCCGTCCACAGCACCAGCGCCACCTTGAGCAGCTCGGAGGGCTGAATCTGCACCGGCCCGATCACCAGCCAGTTGCGGTTCCCGTTGACGGAGCGGCCCACGAACACGGTCATCAGCTGCAGCAGCAGGGCGCCGACGAAGAACAGGTTCGTGAAGCGCTGCAGCGCCTCCGGCCGCTGCCGGGAGATCACCAGCATGGCCGAGTAGCCGAGCACGGCGTACAGCGCCTGCTTCTGGAACGTGTTGAAGAAGCTGCCGGTCTGCGCGTACGAGTCGATCGACGACGACGACAGCACCATCATCAGCCCGAACAGGACCAGCAGCGTCACCAGTCCCAGGGTCTGCCCGTACAGGCGCGGGACAGGGGCCCGCAGGGCGCCCAGCCGGATGCGCTGCAGCGGGGCAGCCGGCTCAGGAACGCTGCGCGGAGGTTTCGTCGCGGTCATCGCCGGCGTTGCCTCCCGTCTGCGCGCGCACCGCCTGGGCGAACAAGTCGCCGCGCTGCGCGTAGTTGTCGAATTGGTCCCACGATGCCGCCGCCGGAGCGAGCAGCACCACATCGCCCGGCTGCGCCTGCGCCGCCGCGGCGGCCACGGCCCGGCCGATGACGCTACCAGTGTCGCCGTCGGGGATGGCGATGACGGGGACGCTCGGCGCGTGTCGGGAGAACGCCTCCAGTACCGGGGTCTCGTCGGCGCCGATCACGATCGCGGCGCGGACCCGATCGGCGTTGTCGCGCACCAGCGGGTCGATGTCGACCCCTTTGAGCATCCCGCCGACGATCCAGACCACCGAATCGAACGCCTGCAGCGAGGCGTGCGCGGCGTGGGGGTTGGTGGCTTTCGAGTCGTCGATCCAGCGCACCCCGTCCGCCTCCAGCACAGGCTGGATGCGGTGGGCGTCCGGGTGGAACCCCAGAGCCCCGACGCGGACCGCCGCGGGCGGGACCCCCACGCTGCGGGCCAGGGCGGCGGCGGCCAGCACGTCGGAGACCAGGTGCGCCGCGCCCAGCCCGTGGTCGGCCAGGTCGGCGACCGTGACGAGCTCCAGAGCGCGCTCGGCGCGCTCGGCCAGGAACGCCCGATCGACCAGCACCCCATCCACGATGCCCAACTCGGACGGGGCCGGCACGCCGTGCCCGAAGCCGATGGCCCGGGCGCCCTCCTGTACGTCGGCGTCCTCGACGAAGCGCTCGGTGATCGCGTCGTCGCGGTTATAGACGCAGGCGCACTGGGTGCGCGCGTAGACCTTCGCCTTGGCCGCGTGGTAGGCGGCGGCGGACCCGTGCCAGTCGAGGTGGTCGTCGGCGATGTTCAGGCACACGCTGGCCCACGGGCGCAGCCGGTCGGCATAGTGCAGCTGGAAGCTCGACAGCTCCACCACCATGACGTCCCAGCCCTCGGGGTCGCGCACCGCATCCAGCACGGGCGTCCCGATGTTGCCGCAGGCGATGGCGCGCAGCCCGGCCGCCCGGCACATCGCGGTGGCGAGCTCGACGGTGCTGGTCTTCCCGTTCGTGCCGGTGACGGCCAGCCACTTGGCCTCTGGAGCGCGCCAGGAGCGCAGCGTCCAGGCGAGGTCCACCTCGCCCCACACGGGGACGCCGGCGGCGCCGGCCCAGGCGATCGCGGGATGCGCCGGGCGATACCCCGGCGAGGTCACCACCAGGTCGGGGGCGAGAGCAGCCAGTGCAGCCGCCTCCGCATCCTCGTCGGCCACGACCTGCACCGGCACGCCGACGGCCTCGAACAGCGCGCGGCGCCGATCGTCGATCCGCTGCCCGATCGCCGTCGCCTGGGCGCCCAGCTCCGCCAGGGTGTCCGCGACCGCGAAGCCGCTCACCCCCAGCCCGAGCACGCCGATGCGCTGCCCCGACCAGTCCCGGGGCCGCTGCGGCCCCGCCGTCTTCCGGAAGTCGCCCATCAGTGGGTCACCGCCAGCCACTCGCCGTAGAACAGCGTCAGGGCGGAAACAGCGAACAGCCCCTCCAGGATCCAGAAGCGAATGACGACTTGCACCGCCGGCCATCCTTTCAATTCGAAGTGATGATGCAGCGGAGCCATCAGGAAGACGCGCTTGCCGCCGCTCAATCTGAAGTACCCGGTCTGGATGATCACCGACGCCGCCACGATCACGAACAGTCCCCCGACCAGCACCAGCAGCAGCTGCGTGCGGCTGAGGATGGCGACCGCGGCCAGTCCGCCGCCGAGCGCCAGCGACCCGGTGTCGCCCATGAAGAGCCCGGCGGGATTCGTGTTCCACCACAGGAAGCCGACGAGCGCGCCGCAGACCGCCGCGGTGACGATCACCAGGTCCAGAGGATCGCGCACCGAGTAGCAGCCGGCGCCGGTGTGCACGCGCAGGCACGACTGGTTGAACTGCCAGAAGGTGATCAGCCCGTAGGCGCCGAAGGCGATGATGCTGGCACCGGTGGCCAGCCCGTCCAGGCCATCGGTCAGGTTCACGGAGTTCGAGGCGGCCGAGGCGATCACCTCGATCCAGATCACGTAGGCGACCAGCCCCGCGATGGGCCCCCAGGCGGCGAAGCTGAACGGGAGGTCGCGCACGATGGAGATGTGCAGCGACCCCGGAGTGAGCCCGTGCGCATCCGGAAACCGGGTGGTGCCGATGGCGAAGGCGACCGTGGCCAGCAGCAGCAGCCCCATCTTCGCGGCGGCGTGCAGGCCCAGCGAGCGGTGGTTGCGGATCTTGATGAAATCGTCGATGAAGCCCACCGCCCCGAAGGCGACCATCAGCAGCAGATAGAGCAGCCCGGACGGGGTCGGGGCCTCCTCGGTGACGAGCTTCGCCACGAAATAGCCGACCACGGTGCCGAGCAGCAGCATCACCCCGCCCATGGTGGGCGTGCCGCGCTTGGTGAGATGGCTCTTCGGCCCGTCCTCGCGGATGAACTGCCCCAGTGAGAGCCGGTGGGCGATGCGGATGAACCAGGGGGTGAGGAACAGCGTGATGGACAGCGATACCGCGCCGGCGATCAGGACGGCGATCACGCGGCGGCTCCGGCCGGACGGTCGTCGCCCTCGGCGGCCAGCCGGTCGCCGAGCAGGCGCAGCCCGGAGAGGTTCGACGACTTCACCAGCACCACATCCCCCGGCCGCAGCCGGGGCCGCAGCCACGCCTCCGCGGCCGCGGCGTCCTTCACGAACATGGCCGTCCCACTCCATTCCGATCGCTGAGCGGCATCGAAGATCGCCCGCGCGCCCTCGCCCACGACGACCAGCGCATCCACGTCGGTCCGGGCGGCGACCTCGCCGATCTTAGCGTGCTCCGCCGTCGACTCGTCGCCCAGCTCGCCCATGGCGCCGAGCACGGCCACCGTCCGGTGCCCCTGCCGGGCGAAGCCGGCCAGGGTCTCCAGCGCCGCCGCCATCGACCCCGGCGACGCGTTGTAGGCGTCGTTGACGATCAGAACGCCGTCCGGGCGCGGCATCAGCTGCATGCGCCAGCGCTCGCCGTGCGTCACCCGGTCGAGGCCCGCCTGGCAGGCGTCGTCGCCGATGCCGGCGGCGCGGGCGGCGGCCACCGCGGCCGCGACGTTGTACGCGTTGTGCTCGCCGATGAGCCCGACGCGGGTGACCAGCCGCTTCGTGTCGGGAGTGCGCAGCACCACTTCCAGGCGGGCGCGATCCTGCCGGACCGACAGGATGCGCACGTCGGCGGACTCGTCGCGGCCGAACCAGGTCACCGCAGCCGGGGTGTGCGCGGCCATCGAACGCACCCGGACGTCGTCGGCGTTCAGCACCGCCGTGCCCGAGGGCGGCAGCGCCTCGACCAGCTCCTGTTTGGCGACCCGGATCGCGTCCTGCGACCCGAACTCGCCGATGTGGGCCCGGCCCACCTGCAGCTCGACGCCCAGATCGGGATGGCACAGGCCGGCCAGCATCCGCAGGTCACCGCGGTGGTTCGCCCCCATCTCGGAGACCAGGAACTCGGTCTCCGGGGCGACCCGCAGCATCGTGAGCGGGGCGCCCACCTCATTGTTGAAGGACTGCTCCGGCACCACGGTCGGGGCGGCCCCGCCGAGGATCTCGCCCAGCATGAGCTTGGTGGTGGTCTTGCCCGCCGAGCCGGTGATGCCGATGACGTGGCGCAGCCGGTGGTGCGCGCGGGCCTCGGCCACGACCACCGCGGCCAGCTGCTGCAGCGCGCGCAGCGTGTCGGCGACCACGATCTGCGGCAGCGGCAGATCGACCTCGTGGTCGACCAGGGCGGCGACGGCGCCGAGGCCGGCGGCGGCGTCAACGAAGCGGTGGCCGTCCTGCTGCTCGCCGCGCAGGGCGACGAACAGCGCCCCGGGCTCAGCCTGGCGCGAGTCGGTCACGACCGGGCCGGTCACCAGAGCGCCCGCGGCGGCGGTGAGGCGCCCGTCCAGCTCCGTGGCGACGCGATGCAGATCGAGCGGGATCATCGGGCCGCTCCCCCGGTCGAGAGCCGATGGGCCGGCGGCTGGGCCGGCTCCCACCCGGCCTCCCGCAGCGCCGCGCGCGCGGCGCCGCGCGACGAGTACGGCAGTTTGCGCCCGCGCACCTCGTGGTAGTCCTCGTCGCCGGGCCCGCACACGATGATGGTGTCCTCCGGGCGCGCCAGGGCGACGGCCCGTCGGATCGCCGTCGCCGGATCGCCCACGTCGAGCAGTTCGGCCCCCGAGTGCGCGTCGACCGCGCCCTGCATGACCGCCGCCCGGATCGCGTCCGGGTCCTCGAAGCGCGGGTTGATGTCGTCGACGATGAGCACATCGCTGCGCTCGGCCGCGGCGCGCCCCATGTCGGGGCGCTTGTAGGGATCGCGCCCGCCGTCGGCGCCGAGGATGCAGATCACCCGGCCACGTGCCTGGGCGCGCATCGCGTCGAGGGTGCGCTGGATGGCGTCGGTGGTGTGGGCGTAGTCGACGAAGAACGTGGGGCCCTCCGGCCCGGACACCTTCTCGAGACGGCCCGGCACGTACACGTGCGACAGGATGTCGTCGGCGAGGGCGCGCTGCAGCGCCGCCGGCTCGACGCCGGCCGTGGCGAGCTCGATGACGGCCATGGCCGCATTGACGCACATGTGCTCGCCCGGCACCGACAGCTCGATGTGGTAGCGCTGCCCATCGGCGCCGGTCACGTCGCTGCTGGTGCCCCCGCCGAGGTGGTGCTCCAGCTCGATGCGCCAGTCGGCGTCGCGATCGCCGCCGACGGCCACCGTGGTGACCGGGACCGTGCACTCGCGGGCCAGCCGCTCCCCCCACGGGGTCTCGAGCGAGATCACGGCGCGCCCGCACAGGTCGGGCTCGAACAGCCGCCGCTTGGCCTGGTAGTAGGCCTCCATATCGGCGTACTCGTTCAGGTGCTCGTGGCTCAGATTGGTGAAGCCGGCGACGTCGACGAAGGTGCCGTCGATCCGGTGCGACGACATCGCCTGGGCAGAGATCTCCAGCACGATGACGTCGGCGTCGAGCTCGCGCATGGCCGCGATGAGGGCCTGCAGCTGCGAGGCCTCGGGGGTGGTGAGCGCGCTGCCGAAGAGGGTGCTGCCCACATGCCGCTCGACGGTGGTGCTCAGTCCGGTCACCCGGCCGGCGTGGCGCAGCAGGGCGTCCATGTAGAACGCGGTGGTGGTCTTCCCGTTGGTGCCGGTGACGCCCACGGTGAGCACGTGGTGGTCGAGGTTTCCGTAGAACCAGGCGCTCAGCGGCCCCAGTGCGAGCCGCGCGTCGGGCACCGTCAGCACCGGGATGGGCACCCCGGGGTCCGCCGCCGCGATCGCGGCGCCCGCGGCGTCGGTGAGCGCGGCGCCCGCACCCCGGGCCTGGGCGTCGCCGATGAAGCGGGCCCCGTGCGTCCGCGTGCCCGGCATGGCCACGTAGAGGTCGCCCGGGCGCACGTCCCCGCTGGCCATGGTGATACCGGTGAGGACGGCCGCGGCCGAGTCGGCCTGGACCTCGGCCCCCAGCCGGGCGGCGACATCCCCGATCCCATGCCGGGGCGACACCCGGGGTCTGATCAGCGGCGCACGGCGGTTCGACACGATGGATCCAGCCTCCTGAGACGGTTTGGTTCGACGGTCATTGTCTCACCGCTCACCACGTGACCGGGATGTCGACCGGCTGCGCGTTGGACGGGGCGACTTTCTCGGTGCTGAGCACCTGGGTGAGGATGTCGTGGGCCAGCGTCATGGTGTTGGCGGAGGTCTGCTCGCCCTGGGGATCGTAGATGGTGATCCCGACCACGTACCGAGGCGAGTCCGCCGGGGCGATGAACATGACGGAGGTGACGAAGTGGTTCTTCTCGTAGCCGCCGCTGGGCGAGGCGATCTGCGAGGTCCCGGTCTTGGCGGCCAGCACGTAGCCGGGCACCTGGGCGGGTTTGGCGTCGTACTTGTAGACGATCTGCTCCATCATCCCGATGGTCGTCTTCGCGATGTCGGCGGGGATGACGCTCGTGGACGTGGACTGGGTCTGCTTCGATCCGCAGGCCGCGACCAGCGACGGCGACACTTTCGTGCCCCCGTTGGCCAGGGCCTGGTAGGCGCTGACGACCTGGATGGGGGTCGCGGTCATCCCCTGCCCGAACATGGTGGTGTAGTGGGTCACGGCGTCCCACTTCTGGTAGGGGTGCACGATGCCCGACGCCTCGGCGGGGAACCCGACGCCGGTGGGCTGCCCGAACCCGAACTTCTTGAGCAGCTCGTAGCGGCTCTGGTCGGTGACCGTCTTCCCGACCTGGATGATGCCGGTATTCGACGAGTACATGAGGATGCCGGCGAGGGTGAGCCGGAGGGGCCCGTGGTCCCAGGCGTCCGTGATGGAGGCGCCGGCACCGGTGTCGTACGAGTTCGGGGCCACGTACTGGCTGGTGGGGGTGGCGGTCCCGTGCTGCAGCGCGTCGACCGCGGTGACCATCTTGATGGGCGAGCCCGGCTCGTAGCTGGCCTGGAAGATGCGCGACCCCCGGTCGCTGGCGGACACGCCGGACACGTTGTTGGGGTCCACGCTGGGGGTCTCGGCGCCGACCAGCAGCTGGCCGGTCTTCACGTCCATGACGGTGGCCGTGATCCACTTCGCGTCGAGCTGGGCGGCGCGATCCGCGAGCTTCTCCTGCACGTACCACTGCAGGTCCCGGTCGATGGTGAGCTTCACATCCTGCCCGTTGCGGACCGGCTTGGTGGTGACGGTGGTGCCGGGCAGGCGCACCCCGGTGGCGCTGCGCTCGTAGGTCTGGCGGCCGTCGGTGCCGGACAGGCAGGTGTTCTCCATCCGCTCCACCCCCGCCTGGGCATTGCCCTCCGAGTCGAGGAAGCCGATGAGGTTGCCGGCGACGGCGCCGGAGGGGTAGATCCGGTGCGGGACCACCTGGTAGTCGAGCCAGGACACGCCGAGCTTCTTCAGCTGCGCATACTGCTGCGGGGTCAGGCCGTCGGCCACGATCTTGTACCGTGCCTTCGAGGCGCCCTTGACGCCGGTGAGAGCCTGCTCGACGTCGGTGGCGCTCTTGCCCACGATGGGGGCCACCTCGGCGGCGACCTGCGCGACGGTGAGGTCCTGCGTCTTCCCGTTCACCCGGCCGGTGGTCTTGCCGACGATCGTCTGATCGACGACCAGCCGGTAGCGGTTCACGGTCTCGGCCAGCACGTTGCCATTGCGGTCGAGGATGCGGCCGCGGGTGGCGGAGAGCGTCACCGGCACCTCCCGCTTGCCCTGGGCCTGGGCGTCGAGCTCTTTGGCCTGGACGACCTGGAACTGCACCAGCCGGGCAGCGCACAGCACGGCGACGATGAGGACGAGGACGAGCAGACCGCCCATCCGCCGCCCGATCCGGTTCCGGCCCATGTTGTCCGCCTCCCCGCTACCGCAGGTCCGCCTGCGGCAGGGCGTCGGACTGCCCGGCGTCGGAGCCGGCGCCCGCACTCGATCCGGTGCCCGTCGTGGTGGACGAGGACGACCGCCCGTCGGACTCGGCCGTCTGGGACCCGGACTTCGACGTCGTGACGTGCTGCGCAGCGGCGGTCTGGGCCGGCGCGGCCTGCTGTACGGCCTGGTCGAGGGCGGCGTTGGCGATGGTGCTGTCGCCCGTGACCGCCCCTCCGTCGGGGCCGGCGGCGCCGAGCACGGTGCCCGTGGCCACGTCGATGAACTGCGGGTTGCCGGACGACACCATGCCGAGCTTCTGCGCGGCCTGCGACAGGTTCTGCGGGGAGCTCTTGGCCGCCAGGCGCTCCTGGAGGGGCTGCGTCTGCTGCTGGATGGTCCGCTGCTGCTGCTGCAGCGCGGTGACGCGGTAGGTCCCGTGCGCAACCCAG
This sequence comes from Pseudoclavibacter sp., assembly GCA_047722305.1. GTDB lineage: Bacteria > Actinomycetota > Actinomycetes > Actinomycetales > Microbacteriaceae > JAKVJE01. The sequence continues at coordinate 11,919 of JBDNYM010000028.1, forward strand.
ATGCTCGTCAACAGCTGGCCGGTGAAGGCCGCCACGATGATGAGCACGAGGATGGCGACATGCCAGATACGAGCGCGTCCGGCGTTCATGCGGCCTCCCGGAGTTTCTCGACGGCCCGCAGCCGCACCGATGCGGCCCGGGGGTTGGCGGCGACCTCGGCGGCGTCCGCCTGCTCGGTGCCGCGGGTGAGCAGCCGCAGGACGGGCTCGTCCTGCGCCCGCACCACCGGCATGTCGGGCGGGGCGCTCACAGAGGCGCCGGCGCCGAAGCAGCGCTTGACGATGCGGTCCTCCAGCGACTGGAAGCTCATGACCACCAGCCGTCCCCCGGGGCGCAGCGCCCGGATCGCTGCCGGCAGGGCGCGCTCGATGGCGCCCAGCTCATCGTTCACGGCGATGCGCAGCGCCTGGAAGACCCGCTTGGCCGGGTGGCCGCGGTGCTCGCCGCGGGGGGCGGCGGCGATGATGAGTCCGGCCAGCTCGTCGGTGGTGGCGAGTGGCCGCTCGGCGCGGCGGGCGACGATGGCCTGGGCGTAGGCGCGAGCGTGGGGCTCTTCGCCGTAGACGCGGAGGATGCGGCGCAGCTCGGCCTCGGGCAGCGAGTTCACGAGGTCGGCGGCGGTGGATCCGGTGGTGCGGTCCATGCGCATGTCCAGCGGGGCCGGCCGAGAGTAGGCGAAGCCGCGGGCGTCGCTGTCGAGCTGCAGCGACGAGACGCCGAGGTCGAACAGGATGGCGTCGACGCGTCCGTCCCGTCCGTGGGCGGCGACCGCCTCGCCGAGGCCGTCGAACACGGTCTGCACGAACGTCGTGCGCCCGGCGAAGGCGGCTAGGCGCTGAGCGGCGAGGGCGAGCGCCTCGCTGTCGCGGTCCAGGCAGATGGCCCGCGCGGCCGGGCAGGCGGTGAGCACGGCCTCGCTGTGTCCGCCGAGCCCGGTGGTGGCGTCGAGGTAGACGCTGCCGGCATCCTGCAGGGCGGGGGCGAGCAGAGCCACGCAGCGGTCGCGCAGCACGGGGATGTGCAGTTCGCGCGGGTCGGCGGTGGGGGTCGCGTCGGTGGTGTTCATCGTGTTCCCGTCTGAGGTGGGGCCGGATCCGCCGCCGTCGTCTCCTGCCATCGGGGAAGAGAGTCAGGGGCCGAGGGCGACAGATCCCGCCCAGCCTCAGAAGATGCCGGGGATCACCTCCTCGGCGGTATCGGCGAAGGGCTCCTCCTGGGCGGCGAGGTACTGCTGCCAGGCCTCGGCGTCCCAGATCTCGGCGCGGTTGCCCGCCCCGATCACGGCGAGGTCGCGGTCGAGGCCGGAGTACCGGCGCAGGTCGGCGGGGATGGTGATCCGGCCCTGTTTGTCGGGAACCTGGTCGGAGGCGCCCGAGAGCAGCAGGCGCAGGAAGTCGCGCCCTTGCTTGCTGGTGAGCGGGGCCTGGCGGATGGTCTCGTGGATGCGCTCGAACTCGCGGGCCGAGAACACGTAGATGCAGTGCTCCTGCCCGCGGGTCAGCACCACGCCGCCGGCGAGCTCCTCGCGGAACTTCGCCGGGAGGATGACCCGCCCCTTGTCGTCGAGCCGGGGCGTGTGGGTTCCGAGGAACATCACGACCCCCCTTTTCGCTCGTCCGCCAGTGAGCCCCACTTTACCCCACATCCCTCCACCGAAGCCCGTCACAACCGCTGCGACATGCCGATGGAAACGAAAAATCCCCCCAACCACGCGGATGTGCGCGGTGGAGGGATTTGAGCGAAGTCCGGGCGCGAAACGCAGGACATCCTTCACAGATCAGGACGCAGCAGTCCTGGCTTCGGCCAGATCGGCCCGGATGTCCTGGGTCCTGCCTGACGCCCGAGGACGGTGCGGAGAGGCATGGAGGGCCCGGATGTCGCGCCGAAGCACGACGCGAAGGCGGCGGCGAACGCGCCTCAGACCGAGTCGCAGCCCATTCCGTGCGCCCCGGCTGCTCTCCCGACGACGGCCACGATGAGCGCGCGCCCCCGGCCGGGCCTCAGCTCAGTCTTTGCGCTCCCAGCGCCGCCGCAGGTGGTCGGCGAAGCCGCCCGAACTCGAACCGGCGCCGCCGGCCCCGCTCTTGGGGGCGGCGCCCGCCGCCGGGGTGTCGGCGCGCGTCGACTGCCCGGGCATGGTGACCAGGACGATCCCCAGCACCATGAGCACGAAGGCGAGGATGCCGAGCAGGACGCTCTTCAGCGGGATGCTCGCGACCAGCAGGGCCAGCCCCGCGGCGACGACCAGGATGCCCAGCAGGATGAGGCGCCGCGAATGCCCGCGGCGCTGGGGACGGACCTCGTCCGCCTCATCGCGGTACAGCGTCTGCTCGAGTTCTTCGAGCCGCTGCCTTTCGGAGTCTGATAGCGGCATCCCGACCCTCTCATCTGGGAGACCATCCCGTGGCCTCCAGTTTAGGGCATCCGGGGCGCCCGCGTCCGAGAGTTCCCCGGCAGCCGACCCCCTATGCTGGAGCCCGTGACCACCACCGACACGCTCATCGAGCTCGTGCGCGTGCGCGTCGGGGCGTTCCTCGACCGCGCGATCCCCCGCACCGAGCGGGTCTCGCCCGAGACCGCTCCCCTGCTGCGGCAGGCCCGCGAGCTGCTGGCGGGAGGCAAGCGGCTGCGTCCCCAGTTCTGCTACTGGGGATGGTGCGCGATCGACGAGAACGCGACCGACCGCGAGAGCCGGGACCAGCTGCAGACCGTTCTCGACCTCTCGGTGGCCATCGAGCTGTTCCAGGCCTCGGCGCTGGTGCACGACGACCTCATCGACGATTCCGATCTCCGCCGGGGTCGCCCCGCCGCCCACGTCGCCCTGGGCAACTGGCACCAGGGGGCGGGCTGGGACGGGGATGCCGGCGCGTACGGCCGCTCCGCCGCCCTCCTGCTCGGCGACCTGCTGCTCACCTGGAGCAGCCAGGCGCTCACCGAGTCCCTGGCGTCGGCGCGTCCGCCGGAGCGGGCCGCGGCGGCGCGCACCATCTTCGAGCGGATGCAGCGCGAGGTCATGGTCGGCCAGTACCTGGACCTCGCCGCCGAGAACGACTGGCGCCGCCGCCCCCCGAGCGACGCGCGCGGCCGCGTCGAGCGCGTCATGACGTACAAGACGGCGCGGTACACCGCAGTGCACCCGCTGCTGCTGGGGGCGACGATCGCCGGGGCGAATCAGGTGCAGCTGCGGCACCTGTCCGAGTACGGGCGCAACGCGGGGCTCGCGTTCCAGCTGCGCGACGACATCCTCGGGGTGTTCGGCGACCCGGACCGGACCGGCAAACCCGCCGGCGACGACCTGCGCGAGGGCAAGCGCACCCTGCTGGTGGCGCTGACCCGCGAGCGCGTCAGCGGCTCGGTGGCCAAGGTGTTCGACGACATGCTCGGCTCTCCCCGTCTCACCGCCGACCAGATCTCCACGCTGCGAACCACCATCCGCGACTGCGGCGCCCTGCAGCAGTGCGAGGAGCTCATCGCGCAGTGGACGGCCCAGGCGGTGGCGGCTCTGCACGGCGGCCGGCTCGCGGAGCCGGCGGTGGACGCCCTCCGGGGCCTCGCCCGCCGCGCCGGGACGCGGAATCACTAGTCGCGGCCCCGTGTCGGCGGCCCTCCGCCCGGCGCGGTTCCTAGGATGAGATCGTGGTGGATCAGACAGACAGCGCAGACGCCCGCGTCGGGATGACGCTCGACGGGCGCTACCGCGTCGAGGAGCGGATCGCCCGCGGCGGCATGGCCACCGTGTACCGCGGGTTCGACACCCGCCTCAATCGCGACGTCGCCATCAAGGTGCTGCACGACGACCTGGCCGCCGACCGCGAATACCGCGAGAAGTTCACCCACGAGGCGTTCAGCACGGCCCGGCTGAGCGACCCGAACATCGTGGGCATCTTCGACCAGGGCCGCGACGGCGACGTCATCTACCTCGTCATGGAGTACCTGCCCGGCCGGACGCTGCGGGACCTCCTCAACCGGCACGGTGCGCTGGCGCCGCTGGAGGCGCTGGACGTCTTCGAACAGATCACCGCGGGCCTGGCCGCCGCCCACGCCGCCGGGATCATCCACCGCGACCTGAAGCCCGAGAACGTCCTCATCACTCCGAGCGGGTCTGTCAAGATCGCCGACTTCGGCCTCGCCCGCCCGGCCACTGCCAGCACCGGGTCGACCGGGGCGCTGCTCGGCACCGTGGCCTACCTGGCTCCGGAGCTGCTGGCTCGCACCGCCGCCGACGAGCGCAGCGACATCTACTCGCTCGGGGTCATGTTCTACGAGATGCTCACCGGGATGCAGCCTTACCGCGGCGAGCAGGCGATGCAGATCGCCTACCAGCACGCCCACTCGGACATCCCGCTGCCGAGCGCCGCCGCCCCCCTGGTGCCGAGCGGCCTCGACGACCTGGTGGTCTGGATGACCCGCCGCGATCCCCTCGACCGCCCCGCCGACGCCGGCGAGCTGCTGGAGCAGACCCGCTGGGTGCGCGACGAGGTGGGTTTCCCGCCCGCCAGCGGGCGCAGCTTCCTCCCGCTGCTCGCCGAGGCCGAGGACCCGAGCCTGCGCGCCACCCAGGTGCTCACCCCCACCGCCGTCGCCGCCCCGGAGGGCATCCGCCCGCAGGGCACCGTGTCGGCCGCACTGCCCCAGCTGGCAACCATCCCCGACGACCTGCTGCGCGCCTCGCTGCGCCGGCGGACGCGCCGCACCGCGGTGGCGTCCGTGCTCTCCCTGCTGCTCGTGGCGGCGGCCGGAGTGCTCGGCTGGTTCACCGGGATCGGTCCCGGGGCGCCGCGCACCGTGCCGCGGGTGGCCTCGATGGCCGTCGCCGACGCGGTGCGGGCCCTGCACGAACTCGGCCTGGAGGCCACCCAGCGGACCAGCGACTCGGTCACCGTCCCGCAGGGGACGGTCATCGGGTCGGATCCGGCGGCCGGCGCGCGCGTGGCGCGCGGCGAGCGGGTGACGATCACCGTCTCGACCGGCCCCCGCACCGTGCGGGTGCCGGTGGTGCGCGGATCGGCGCTCTCCACCGCGGAGGCGGCCCTGCAGCAGGTGGGCTTCGAGGTCGACGGCACCCACGACGAGCTGTTCGACGATGCGGTGGGCGCGGGTGCGGTCATCCAGGCCTCCGATGCCGCCGGGACGGTGCTGACCGCCACCGACCACCGCCCGCAGGGCACCCGCCTCCGCCTGACCGTATCGCTCGGCGCGGTGCCGAAGGTGACCGGCAAGTCGCTGGCCGGCGCCCGGGAGGCGCTGAGCGCGGTCGGGCTGCAGGTCGCCCAGACGGGCACCGACTACTCCGACACCGTGCCCGAGGGGGCGATCATCTCGCAGAGCGACCAGCAGAGCCCCATGGGGCGTGGCGGCACAGTGGACGTGGTCGTGTCGCGCGGCCCGCAGCCGGTCGCCGTGCCGGACGTGTCCGGCAAGACCGTGGCCGACGCGATGAGCGTGCTGAAGGCGGCCGGGCTGACGCCCGCGACGAACGTGCCGGGAGCCCTGCAGAGCGTCCTGCCAGCGACCAGCACCAACCCCGCCGCCGGGACACAGGTCGCCAAGGGGGCGACGGTGACGATCAGCGCGTTCCTGTCGTACTGACACGCAGCGTCTGAATCGAGCCTTCAGCGGCGCCGGGCGAATCAGCCCAGCAGCCCCGAATCGGCGTGCAGCGCTCCCCGGCTCGCCCTCGCCCTACTTGCCCTCGCGGCTCTCGGCGAGCAGCTCGGACACCTGGAAGGCGAGTTCGAGCGACTGCTGGTGGTTCAGGCGCGGATCGCACAGCGACTCGTACCGGTCGGCCAGATCGCTCTCGTCGATGTGCTCGGCGCCGCCGAGGCACTCGGTGACGTCGTCTCCGGTCATCTCGACGTGGATGCCTCCCGGGTAGGTGCCCGCGGCCGCATGCGCCTCGAAGAATCCGCGCACCTCGTCCATGACGTCGTCGAACCGGCGCGTCTTGTAGCCGTTCGAGGCGGTGAAGCCGTTGCCGTGCATCGGGTCGGTGATCCACAGCGGGGTGGCGCCCGAGTCGCGCACCGCCTCGAGGATGGGCGGCAGGACGGAGCGGATCTTGCCCGCCCCCATCCTGGTGATGAACGTGAGCCGGCCGGGAACGCGGTCCGGGTCGAGCGCCGCGATGAGGTCGAGGGCCTCCTGCGGGGTGGTGCCCGGTCCGAGCTTCACCCCGATGGGGTTGCGGATGCGCGAGAAGAAGTCGATATGGGCCCCGTCGAGCTGGCGGGTGCGCTCGCCGACCCACACGAAGTGCGCCGAAGTGTCGTACAGCGCGGAGGTGCGCGGGTCGATCCGGGTCAGAGGACGCTCGTAGTCGAGCAGCAGCCCCTCGTGGCCCATGGCGAAGTCGACGTGCTGCAGGTCTTCCCCGCCGGCGCCGCACGCCTGCAGGAAGCTCACCGCCCGGTCGATCTCGTGGGCCATCTGGTCGTAGCGGGCATTGGCGGGATTCTCCGCGAAGCCCTGGTTCCAGGCATGCACCTGGGTGAGCGCGGCCGCCCCGCCGCGCGTGTAGGCGTCGACGAAGCTGATGGTGGCCGCGGCCGCCTCGTAGGCCTGCAGCAGCCGGTCCGGGGCGGGGCGCCGCGACTCGGCGGTGAACTCGTATCCGTTGACCGCGTCCCCCCGGTACGACGGCAGCTCCACGCCGTCGCGGGTCTCGGTCGGCTTCGAGCGGGGCTTGCCGAACTGGCCGGCCATCCGTCCCATCTTCACCACCGGCACCGAGGCGCCGTAGGTGAGGATGATGGCCATCTGCAGCAGCGTCTTGACGCGCCCCTCGATCTCGGCCGCGGTGATGCCGGCGAAGGTCTCGGCGCAGTCGCCGCCCTGCAGCAGGAACGCCCGGCCTTGGGCGGCCTCCCCCAGGCGGACGCGCAGCGCGTCGGCCGCGCGCGGCGACACCAGTGGCGGCAGATCGGCCAGGCGGGCCTTGACCGCGGCCAGTTCCGCGAGATCCGGCCAGTCCGGCTGCTGCCTGGCCTCGAGGTCCCGCCAGGTCGGCACGGTGGGTGCGGCTGCCGTCATGAATCGTTCTCCTGGATCGTCGTGGTTGCTGCGGTGGTGGAAGTCGTGAACTGGCCGGTGGCGGCCACGGGCTCGGTGCCCGGCTCGGCGGTGACCTCGCCGTCGCTCGGCTCGGTCGCGGCGGGCGTCTGCGCCGCCGCCCCCATCCGGGAACGCAGCACCGACCCGTAGATGTCGGAGTAGGGCTGGCCGCTCAGCCGCTGGATCTCGAGCATGATCTCGTCGGTGATCGAGCGCAGCACGAACCGGTCCCCCTCCATCCCAGCGAACCGGCTGAAGTCGAGCGGCTCCCCGAAGTGGATCTCGATCGGCACCCGACGCAGCCGCCGGGAGCCGATGGGCATCATCTTCTCCGTCCCCACCACGACGGCGGGGACGACGGGGCACTTGGCGGCCAGGATGGTGCGGGCCACCCCGGTGCGCCCCCGGTGCAGCTCGCCATCGGGGCTGCGCGTCCCCTCCGGGTACAGCGCCAGGATGCGCCCCTCGGCCAGCGCCCGCAGCCCGGTGTTGAGCGAGGCTTCGGAACGCTTGCCGCCGGAGCGGTCGATGGGCAGCTGCCCGGTCGACATCATGAACCGGCGGACGGCCCACCCGCCGAGCCCCCGGCCGGTGAAGTAGTCGCTCTTGGCCAGGAAGTGCACGGGCCGCCCCGGCACATACAGCGGCATGAAGATCGAGTCGATGACGGAGAGGTGGTTGCCCACCAGCACCACCGGCCCGCTGCGCGGCACGTGTTCGCGGCCCGTCACCCGTGCAGGGTAGAGCACGCGCAGCAGCGGTCCGGCCAGCACATACTTCAACAGCCAATACAGCACCAGACGTCTCCTTCCCCGGTCAGCAAGCGTACCCGGTCACCGGGACGCGGGTCAGACTCAGAACCAGGACTCAGAACCAGGGCTGCTGGCGCAGCGTCCGCATGGCCTGCTTGCGCACCTCGGGGCTGAGGCGGCGAAGGTAGACCATGCCCTGCAGGTGATCGGTCTCATGCTGCAGGGCCTGGGCCATGAGCCCGTCACCGACGAGGGTGACGGGCCGGCCGTCGAGGTCGATGCCGCGCACGGTGGCGTGCTCGAAGCGCGGGGTCGGAAACCAGAGGTCGGGCACCGAGAGGCACCCCTCCTCGATCTCGCGCCGCTCCCCCGAGGTCTCGACGACCTCGGGGTTGAGCACGTAGCCGATACGACCGTCCACGTTGTAGCTGAACGCGGCCAGGGCGACGCCGATCTGGGGCGCTGCGACGCCGGCCCGGCCGGGCAGCGCCACCGTGTCGCACAGATCGGTCACCAGCGCGCGCACCGAGTCGTCGATCGCCTCGATGGGTGCGCACGGGGTGCGCAGCACCGGGTCACCGTAGATGCGGATGTCGCGAACGGCCACTGGGCGCCGCCTCCTGGTTCTCGATTCGTTGCGCCCCGCAGCCTACTCGGCCGCGCGGTCGATGACGACCAGCAGGTCGCCGGCGCTCGTCTGGGTCGGGGCGGCGAACACGATCCGCGCCACCGTGCCGGAGACGGTGGCATTGATGTTGGCCTCCATCTTCATGGCCTCGATGCTCGCCACCGGCTGCCCCTCCTCGATCGCGTCGCCGGGCTTGACCTTGGTGGTCACGACACCGCTGAACGGCGAGGCGACCTGGGTCGGGTCGGACGGGTCGGCCTTCTCGGCGGCGGTGGTCTCGACCTTGACCGAGGTGTCGCGCACCGTCACCGGCCGCACCTCGCCGTCGAGCAGGCCGTAGACGATCCGCTCGCCGGATTCGTCCGCCGGCCCGATCGCCGACAGCGCCGTGTAGACGGTCTTGCCGGGGCGCAGCTCGGTGCCGTGCTCGACGCCGGGCTGCAGTCCGTAGAAGTAGTCGTCGGTGCGCACGGCCGACAGGTCGCCGTACGCGGCGATGCCGTCGCGGTAGATCTTGGTCGGGGCGGCCAGCAGCAGCTCGTTGAGCTCGTCGCGGCGCGACGCGGAGTCGCCGTCCAGGTTGGCTTCCGCCTCGGCGCTGATCGGGGTGATCGACATGTCGACGGTGCGACCCGCGAGCACCTTGGTGCGGAACGGCTCCGGCCACCCGCCCGGCAGGTCGCCGAGCTGGCCGGCCATGAAGTTCACCACGGAGTCGGGCACGTCGTACTTCTCGGGGTGCTCCTCGAAGTCGGCCGGATCGATGTCCTTGGCGGCCATCATGAGGGCCAGATCGCCGACCACCTTGGACGACGGCGTCACCTTGGTGGGACGGCCGAGCATGAGGTTGGCCGCCGCGTACATGTCCTCGATCTTCTCGAACTGGTCGCCCAGCCCCAGCGCGTCCGCCTGGGCGCGCAGGTTGGTGAGCTGACCGCCCGGGATCTGGTGGCGGTAGATGCGGCCGGTCGGCGCCCGCAACCCCTTCTCGAAGGGGGCGTAGAGCTCGCGGACGGCCTGCCAGTAGGGCTCGAAGTCGGTGACCGCGTCCAGCGACAGCTCCGTGTCGCGCTCGGTGTGGGCCAGGGCCGCGACCAGGGCCGCCATCGACGGCTGGCTGGTGGTGCCGGCCATGGGCGAACTGGCGACATCCACCGCGTCCACGCCCGCCTCGGCGGCGGCCAGCAGCGTGGCCAGCTGCCCGCCCGGGGTGTCGTGGGTGTGCAGGTGCACGGGCACGTCGAACTCGCTGCGCAGAGCGGTGACCAGCCGGCGCGCCGCCTCGGGACGCAGCAGCCCGGCCATGTCCTTGATGCCGAGCACGTGGGCGCCGGCCTTCACGATCTGCTCGGCCAGCTTCAGGTAGTAGTCGAGGGTGTAGAGGTCCTCGGCCGGGTCGGCCAGGTCGCCGGAGTAGCACAGCGCGCCCTCTGCCACCGCGGTGTCGGTGGCGAGCACGGCCTCGATGGCCGGACGCATCTGGTTGATGTCGTTGAGCGAGTCGAAGATGCGGAAGATGTCGCAGCCCGACGCCGCCGCCTCCTGCACGAACGCGTCGCACACCTTCTGCGGGTAGGGGATGTACCCGACGGTGTTGCGGCCGCGCAGCAGCATCTGGATGGGCAGGTTCGGCATGGCGGCGTGCAGCTTGTCGAGCCGCTCCCAGGGGTCCTCCCCCAGGAAGCGCAGGCAGACGTCGTAGGTGGCGCCGCCCCAGGCCTCGACCGACCAGAGCTCCGGCAGCAGCCGCGCCTCGTACGGCGCCGCGTCCAGCAGATCTCTGGTGCGCACCCGCGTCGCCAGCAGCGACTGGTGAGCGTCGCGGAACGTGGTATCGGTGACCCGCAGCCGGGTCTCGGCGCGCAGGGCGGCCGCGAACCCGGTCGGACCGAGCTCGCGCAGCTGCTGCAGGGCGCCGTCCGGGACGGGGGCGCTGAGATCGGCGGCGGGCAGTTTGTCCGCAGGCGGGATGAGCCCGGCCGGGCGCGGCCCGTTGGGCTGGTTGACGGTGACCTCGGCCAGGAACTTCAGCACCTTGCCCTCGTCGTCGGGCGTGGGCTGCACGTCGAGCAGCTCCGGGGTCTCGTCGATGAACTTGGTGCTGAGGTTGCCCGACGAGAAGTCGGGGTCGTCGAGCACGTTGATGAGGAACGGGATGTTCGTCTTCACGCCGCCGATGCGGAACTCGCCCAGCGCCCGGCGGGTGCGGCGCACCGCGGAGGGGAAGTCCTCCGCGCTGCACACCAGCTTGGCCAGCAGCGAGTCGAAGTACGGGCTGATCTCGGCCCCCACCGCCGCGGTGGCGCCGTCGATGCGCACCCCGTCGCCGCCCGGCTGCTGGAACGCCGTGATGGTGCCGGTGTCGGGCATGAAGTTGGCCGCCGGGTCCTCCGTGGTGACACGGGTCTGGATGGCGGCGCCGGTGCGGGTGATCCTCTGCTGCTGCAAGCCGAGGTCGGCCAGCGAGGCGCCGGCGGCGATGAGCATCTGCGAGCGCACGATGTCGACGCCGGTGATCTGCTCGGTCACGGTGTGCTCGACCTGCACCCGGGGGTTCATCTCGATGAAGGTGTGCTTGCCGGCGCGGTCGCCGACGGTGTCGACCAGGAACTCGACGGTCCCGGCGTTGACGTAGTTGATCTCGCGGGCGAACTTGATCGCGTCGGTGGTGAGCGCCGCGCGCAGCTCTGCGCTGATGTTCGGCGCCGGGGCGATCTCGACCACCTTCTGGTTGCGCCGCTGGATGGAGCAGTCGCGCTCGAACAGGTGGATGACCTCGCCGGTCGCGTCGGCCAGCACCTGCACCTCGATGTGGCGGGGCCGCAGCACGGCCTGCTCCAGGAACATGCTGCCGTCGCCGAACGCCTCGGCGGCCTCGTTGGAGGCCTGCTGCAGGGCGGCGAGCAGCTCATCCTTGGTCTCGATGCGACGCATGCCGCGACCGCCGCCGCCGGCGACCGCCTTGACGAACAGGGGGAAGCCGACCTCGTCCGACTGCGCGACCAGGCTCTCCAGATCGAGCGTCGCATCGGTGGAGCGCAGCGTGGGGACGCCCGCCCGGTTCGCCGCGTGCTTCGCGTTCACCTTGTCGCCGGCGAGCTCCAGGGCCTCCGGGGTGGGGCCGATGAACGTGATGCCGTTGTCGCGGGCGGCGCGAGCCAGCCCGGCGTTCTCCGAAAGGAATCCATAGCCGGGGTAGATGGCATCGGCGCCCGATTCCAGCGCGATGCGGATGATCTCGTCGATGTCGAGGTAGGCGCGGACGGGGCGGCCGGGCTGGCTCTGGATCTGGTAGGCCTCGTCGGCCTTGACACGGTGGGCGGAATGCCGATCCTCGAACGGATATATCGCGACAGTTTCGGCGCCGAGTTCGTGAGCGGCACGAATGCCGCGAATGGCGATCTCCCCGCGATTGGCGATCAGGATCTTCTGAAACATGCAATTCCTCCCGGGACACCGAACCTCACACCGTTATGAAGTTCGCGGATTCGACGCTAGCCTATCGTCTCGTGGATGTTCTCAGTATCAGCTCGCTGAAGGGCGGCGTCGGCAAGACTACGATCGCCCTCGGCCTGGCCTCCTCCGCGCTGTCGAAGAACCTGCGCACGCTCATCGTCGACGTCGACCCGCAGTCCGACGTCACGACCGGGCTGGCCGCGACCGCGACCAGCGGGGTCTCGGTCGCCAACGTTCTCAGCCAGCCCCGGCCCGAGACCGTGCGGAAGGCGATCGTCCCCAGCGCCTGGACACTGGGGAAGAAGGCTTCGGTGGATGTGATGGTCGGCTCGCCGTCCACCATCGCCTTCGACTCCCCGACGCCGTCGTCGGCCGAGATCTGGCACCTCGACGAGGCGTTGTCGATGGTCGAGCAGGCATATGACCTGGTGCTCATCGACTGCCCGCCCTCGCTCAACGCACTGACGCGCAACGCCTGGGTGGCGTCCGACCGCATCCTGCTGGTCAGCGAGCCCAGCCTGTTCGCCGTGTCGGCCGTCGGCCGGGCGCTGAAAGCCATGCAGGAGCTCGGTGACGCGCAGCGCATCTCGGTGCTGCCGTTCGGCGTGCTCATCAACCGGTACCGGTCCAAGTCGCTTGAGCACCAGTACCGCGTCAAGGAGCTCAAGGAGCTCTACCCCTCGCTCATCCTGCCCATGACGCTGCCCGAGCGCGCCAGCCTGCAGCAGGCCCAGGGGGCGGCCCGGCCGGTGCACGGCTGGCCCAGCGAGTCGGCCGAGGAAGCCGCGCAGGTGTTCGACCAGACGCTGGAGCGCTTCCTGTCGGAGGTCTCCGACGGGGCGCGGCGGCGCGGGCGCAAGTAGTCGCGGGCGCAAGTACGAGCCGCGCCACGGCCGGGTGCGGTTCGAAGAACGGGGGCAGGCCGCACAATCTGCCGGGCCCACCGCCGTTCTGCCAGTGACCGCGCCGCTGGGGTAGAACCGCCGACATCCGGCTGATTCACCGCGGTCAAGAAAAGCGTGTTCAGTTCGAAGGATCTGCCAGCCTCACTGCCGTTCCGCCAGTGAGCGCGCCACCGTGGCAGAACCACTGACATCCGGCTGATTCACCGCTGCCCAAAGCGCGGGACGGGGCTGCCTGGGGACAGCACAGCTGGAGTTCAGCTGGCGCGGCGGCGCCGGCGCTCGGCGAGCTCGTCGATGGGGGTCTCGCTGGCGCCCAGTCGCTCCAGGTTGTCCTCGACTTCGTGGATGACTTTCCCCACGGCGATCCCGAACACGCCCTGCCCCTGGTGGACCAGGTCGATGACCTCGTCGTTCGATGTGCAGAGGTAGACGCTGGCGCCGTCGCTCATGAGGGTGACGCCGGTGAGGTCGGAGACCCCGATGTCGTGCAGCCGCTGCACGGCGGCGCGGATCTGCTGCAGCGAGATACCGGTCTCCAGCAGGCGCTTGACGAGCTTCAGAACCAGGATGTCGTGGAAGCCGTAGAGCCGCTGCGAGCCGGAGCCGCTGGCCCCGCGGACGCTGGGGACGACCAGCCCGGTGCGCGCCCAGTAGTCGAGCTGGCGGTAGGTGATGCCGGCGACATCGGCGGCGACGGCGCCGCGGTAGCCGGCGTCCTCGTGCGGGAGGGGCAGCCCGTCGGTGAACAGGGGGTCCAGTTCGTACCGCCCGGGGCCGGTGGTGTCGTCATCCACGTTCGCGTCCTCCGCTTCTCTGATGTGGCGCCGCAGCGCTGCATTCAGTGTGCCGCTGCGAGGGGTGCCGGCCGCGGCCGCGGCCCGGCGTGTCGAACGGTCAACCCCCCCGTGAAACTTTATTCATTGTGGGGGGGGACGGTTCGACGCGGGCCGGCGCCGCGCCCCCCAGCGGGGCGGGGGGGGGCGCCATCCACGTTCGCGTCCTCCGCTTCTCTGTTGGGCCGCCGCAGCGGTGCATTCTGTGTGCCGCGGCGTGGGGGGCCGGCCGCGGCCGCGGCCCGGCGTGTCGAACTTTCAACCCTCACGTGAAACTTTAGTCATGGTCGCTGGTCACGGTTCGAAGCGGCCCGTCGCCTCGCCCAGCAGCTGGGCGTGGATGGACAGCAGCAGGTCGGCGATCGTGCTCGCGTCGGAGGCGGCGCGCGCCCGGCGCTCCTCGTCCCCCGATCGTCCCTCGGGGGCGACGACGGAATCGATCAGCCCCGCCTCGCGGTCGGCGGCGGCCTTGATGCCGCGCAGATGCCGCGGCTCGATGCCGAACTCGCGCAGGCGATGCACCGCGGTCAGCACCGTCGCATCCCGCTCCGAATAGCGGTTGGTGGCCGGAATGAGACCGACCTTGACGCATTCGGTGAGCAACTGCGCGCCGACGCCGGTCTCAGCCAGCAGCTGGGCGCGGTTGAGCCAGCGGCTGGTGCGCTGCGGCGCGAGGTGGTCGGCGGGAGCCACCAGCCCGGGCAGGGTCGGCGAGCCGCCGCGGTCGATCTCGTCCAGATACTCCCGGATGACTTTCAGCGGCAGGTAGTGGTCGCGCTGCAGCGACAGGATGAACCGCAGCCGCTGGATGTCGTCCTCGGTGAACTTGCGGTAGCCCGCCTCGGTGCGCTGCGGCTGCACCAGCCCCTGTTCCTCCAGAAACCGCAGCTTGGAGGGGGCGAGGTCGGGGAAGTCGCCGGAGAGTCGGTTGAGGACCTGCCCGATGCTCGACAGCTTCGGCGCCGGCCGCTCCGCCGCTGCCCCGGCGGCGCGGGGCGGCATCAGGCGACTCCGCCGTCCGGCAGCGGCTCGACGTCGTATCGGGACGGGTAGAACGTCATGCGGTACTTGCCGATCTGCACCTGGGCGCCGTCGGTGAGCCGGGCCTCCTCAATGCGGGCCCCTTCGAGATAGGTGCCGTTGAGCGAGCCGAGGTCGACGACGCTGAAGGTGGTGCCGCTGCGCCGAAACTCGGCGTGACGGCGCGACACGGTCACATCGTCGAGGAAGATGTCGGCGTCGGGATGGCGGCCGACGGTGGTCACGTCGGAGTCGAGCAGGAAACGGCTGCCCTTGTTGGGACCGCTGCGCACCACCAGCAGTGCAGAACCGGATGGCAGCGAGGCGATGGCCTCGAGCTCGTCCTGTCCGATGCCGATATGGATGGCGCCGGTGTTGAGCAGGCGGGCGGCGAATTCGCCGCTGAAGCGCATGGTGGAGTCGCTGACCTCGCCCCCGGCGACCGGGAATGACGTGGTGGCGGCCGACTGGTCGACGGATGGCTCAGCCGGTTCAGGCGTGCCCGCCGGCTGCGAGGAGCTGGTGGAATCGGCGTTCTCAGGCATGCTGTGTCTGCCCATGAGCGTGCTCCTCTCCGAGTTGGAACTGTACCCCCCGCCGGGCGCCCCGGAATTTCCGGGAGACTCGAACGGCTGCGCCGGCGGCCATCGGCTCACCAGCGGTGCGGCGATGAGATCCATTCTAGGCGCAGTTGCGGGTGCTCCGCTCAGGTAGTCGGGGCTGGATCACGCTGCATGACGATCAGCCCGGCCACGATGAGCGCCGCCCCGATCGCCTGCTGCAGCGTCGGGGCCTCCCCGAGCAGCAGCCAGGCGGTGAGGATGGCGAACAGCACTTCGGTGAGGTCGAGGAAGGCGGCCGGGCGGGCCCCGAGCCGGGCGGCGGCCAGGATGCCGGTGGTGTAGGCGAAGGCGGACGCCAGCACCACCATGATCAGCACCGCCGCCCACCAGGGGATGGTCAGCTGTCCGGTCGGGGCC
>JBDNYM010000029.1:0-26720 GCA_047722305.1 Pseudoclavibacter sp.
ACCGCCGCCCAGCCCGGCGCCGTCCAGAGCTCGCCCCGACCACCCCGCACCCCACACACCCCCACCCCAGACATTCAGGAGACGACCGCAGCATGACCTTCGAGATCGGCATCTATCACTTCGGCGAGCTCACCGCCGACCCGGAAACCGGCGTGCGCCGCAGCCCCCACCAGCGGATGCGGGAACTCATCGAACAGGCCGAGGTCGCCGATCAGGCGGGCCTGTCCGTGTTCGGGCTCGGCGAGCACCACCGCACCGACTTCGCGGTCTCCGCGCCCTCCGTCGTGCTCGCCGCCATGGCCGAGCACACGAGCCGGATCCACCTGTCCCCCGCGGTCGTCGTGCTCAGCTCCGACGATCCGGTGCGCGTCTTCGAGCAGATATCCACCGTCGACAACATCTCGGACGGACGCGCCGAACTCATCGTCGGCCGCGGCTCCTACACCGAATCCTTCCCGCTGATCGGCTACCCGCTCACCTCCTACGACGAGCTCTTCGACGAGAAGCTCGAATTGCTCGACGCGATCCAGGCCGAGAACCCGCTCACCTGGTCGGGCCGGCTCCGACCCGCCCTCGACCACGCCGACATCGCGCCGCGCCCCTACGGGGGACGCAGCATCCCCACCTGGATCGCCGTCGGCGGCACTGCCGCGTCCACGGTCCGCGCAGCCCGCCACGGCCATCCGATGGCCCTCGGCATCCTGGGCGGCCGCATCGACGGGTTCGCCCCCTTCGTGCAGCTCTACCGCGACGCCTGGGCGCAGGCCGGGCACGATCCGGCCTCGGCCCGCGTCAGCGTCAACGGCCCGGGCTTCGTGGCCCGCACCAGCCAGGCCGCGATCGACATCTCCTACCCGTACTTCGCCGCCGGGATGCAGGAGAACTTCCACCAGCGCGGACGCGGATACCGCGTGCCGCGGAACGCCTACCAGGCGATGGCCTCCGACGAGGGCGCCCTGTTCGTGGGCAGCCCCGCCCAGATCATCGACAAGATCCTCGCCCAGCGCGAGGCGTACGGTCACGACCGCTACATCATGCAGATCGGCTACGGCAACGTCCCCCAGAAGGAGACCCTCGAGGCGATCGAGCTGCTCGGCACCGAGATCCTGCCCGCGGTGCGCGCCGCCCTCGGTCAGACCGCGGACGAGGATGCGACGGCAACCGCCAGCGCGACCGCAGCGGCGACCGCCGCCGGGCAGTCCCCGGAGTCGACCCGATGACGGCCCGCACCATCCGCGTCGCCGGCATCAACGGCTCCTACAGCACGCCGAGCAAGACGGCGGCCCTCGTCGACCTCATCGCCGAGGAGGCCGCCCGCAGCTACGAGACCGACTACCGGCGCATCGACGTCGCCTTCCTCGGAGCGGGGCTGTCCACGGCGCTGGCCCGCGACGGGCTCGACCGGGAGGCGGCCGGCGCCGTCGACGCGGTCGAGCAGGCCGACCTCGTCATCGCCGCGTCCCCCGTCTACCGCGGCAGCTACTCCGGCCTGTTCAAGCACTTCGTCGACCTGCTCGACCAGTACGCCCTCGCCGACAAGCCCGTCATCCTCGCGGCCACCGGCGGCAGCGACCGGCACATGCTCATGATCGACCACGAGCTGCGCCCGCTGTTCGCCTTCATGCAGGCGCACACGTCGCCGGGCGGCGTCTACGCGAGCAACGGCGACTTCGCCGGCCAGGCCGTGCTCAATCCCGAGGTGCACTCCCGCATCGAGCTGGCCGTGCGCGACCTCGCGCCTGTCCTCGAACGCGAACCGGTACAAGAATAGCGAACGCGTCCAGCGATACCAGCGGCACCAGCACCAGCAGTTCCCACAGCACCGACGTCATCGCAGCCCCGAGACCCCGCGCCCTCTCCGCCCAGCTCAGCGCCCATATCTCCATGGCGGTCCTCGCCTGCATCGTGCTGCTCGCGCTCATCCCCCTGTTCGCGGCCGGCAGGTGGGCGGGGATCGCGATCCTCGCGGTCACGCTCGTCGGCTGCACGGTCCCGGTGCTGGTCGAATGGGCCAATGGGCCACGCAGGCGCGCACGCCGGCGCGCTCCAGACGCTCTACGTGGCGCTCCTGCTCGCCGGCCACCCTGCTCGGCAGCGCCTACTCCCTCTACAGCACCTGGCCAGACTGGGGCGGGGCTCCGTCGTACATTCGTTTCAAGAGGAACAAGGCTAGAGCCCGGGAGTCGAGCGCACTTCGCGCCAGATGCGCGCATGATCGGACGTGCAGATGCATATCACGGCGGCACTTCTGTGGACCTAGGGGGATTCGAACCCCCGACCTCCTCCATGCCATGGAGGCGCGCTACCAACTGCGCCATAGGCCCAAACGGACAACTCGACGAGTATAGCATCCGTGCGCGCTGCGCGCGACGTACCGGACCCGGCGTCGTCCGGATCGGCTCAGGACGTCACGCGGATGCGGGCAGCGCCAGGTCGAGCACGGGGGCGTCGCGCCAGACGCGCTCCAGTGCGTAGAACTCGCGGGCCTCTGGCTGCATCACGTGCACCACGACGTCGCCGAAGTCGAGCAGCGCCCACTGGCCGAGGGCGCGCCCCTCGCTCGCACGCGCTCGGTGGCCGGCCTCGCGCAGCCGGTCGGCGACGCTGTCGGCGATGGTCTGCACGTTGCGTTCCGTCTCTCCGGTCACCACCAGGAAGACGTCCGTGAAGGGGGTGAACCCGCTCACATCCAGGGCGACCGGCTCGCTGCCGCCCTTGTCGAGGGCCGCCTCGGCGGCACTGCGGGCGAGCAGGACGGCGTCGGACTGGGCGCCCATCAGCGGGAACCGATGATCGTGAGCGCGGCGATGCCGATCGCCAGCGCCAGCATGGTCGCGGAGACGATGACGAGCACGATCCCGGCCCGGCTCACCCCGCTGCGGCGCGCCGTGGGGAGCACCGGCTCCTGTTGGTAGCGGCTCACCATGTCGAGGGCCCGGATGGGTTGCGCCTCCTCCTGCACGGGGATCATCGAGGCGGCGTCTTCGCGCACGCTGCCCTGGTCCTTCTCGAACGCGAAGGGGATGCGGCCGGTCCGGCTGGTGATCGACGGCAGCGTGATGCTGCCGGTGAGGACGACCTCGCCGGTCTCGTCGAGCGGCTTGGTCAGATCGGCATGGGGCACCTGGGGCAGGATGAGCACGCTCGCGGTGGGCGGCGCGGTGCTGCCGACCGCCTCCAGCCCTTCCTGCCGCTGGTCAGGGGACGGCGTCTGGAACGCCTCCGGCACCGGCTGCGGCGCCGGGGCGGCCGGCGCGTGCGGAACGATCGGCTGCTCGGCGACGTTCCCCAGCGCGACCGGCACCGGGGGAACCGGCGCCGAAGAAGCCCGCCCCGCGGACTCGAGCGCGGCCGCGACCTTCGCCGCGGGAATCGGTGCGACGGGGGTACTGCTCTGCTCGGCCGGAGTCTCCGCCTGCGGCCCGGACCCCAGACGCCGATGGCGGTGCTTCCGGTGCGCCCCGGCGGGGGGCAGGGGCGCCGCCACTTCCCCGGGCTGCCCCGCTGACTCGTCCGACACGACGGGCGCGGCGGCGGGCTCGACACTCGCTGGCGCATCCTCAGCCGGGGCTGATGCCTCTGCCGCCGGCCCCGCTGCGGTCAGAGCCTCGGCTTCGGGCGCCGGCTCGGGCAGGCCGGCGTGATGATGGTGGGAGTGGTGCGGCTGCGGAGTCTCGTCCCCGAGCAGCGGCCCCGAGACCAGCGGCGCGGAGACGGCGGCCTGCCCGTCCAGCTGGGCGGTGGCGGGAGCCGACGGCTGACCATCCGCGACGGGGGCCTCCGTGGCGCCCTGCGTCCGCTGCTCAGCCGCTCTCTCCCGGGCCCGCATCTCGCGACGGGTGAGTCGGTGTTCCTGCTCTGCCACGCTATTCCTCACTGCGGTACAGACCGCGTTTATTGATGTACTGGACAACCCCATCCGGCACCATGTACCAGACCGGACCGCCGTGGGCGACCCGGTCCCGGCAGTCGGTCGACGAGATCGCCAAGGCCGGTACTTCCAAAAAGTCTACGTCCTCGTGGGGCAATGACGATAACGAGAGCGGGTGGCCGGGCCGGGTCACAGCGACGAAATGCGCCAGGGCCCACAATTCGTCAACGCGCCTCCACTGCAGGATCTGGGCGATCGCGTCCGCCCCCGAGATGAAGAACAGGCGGTCGTTGGGGTACACCCGGTGCAGATCGGCCAGAGTATCGACGGTGTAGGTGGGGCCTCCCCGATCGATATCGACCCGCGACACCGTGAACCGGGGGTTGGACGCGGTGGCGATGACCGTCATGAGGTAGCGGTCTTCCGCCGGGGCCACCCGCGAGGCGTCTTTCATCCAGGGGTCGCCGGTGGGGACGAACACCACCTCGTCCAGATGGAACACGTGCGCCACCTCGTTGGCGGCGACCAGGTGGCCGTTGTGGATGGGGTTGAACGTACCGCCCATCACGCCGATGCGGCGCGGGGCCGCGTCGGCGGCACTCCCATTGAGAACGGCCATGGATGGGCTACTCGCGCACCTGGCCGTCGCCGCGCACCAGCCACTTGGTGCTGGTCAGCTCGCGCAGCCCCATGGGCCCGCGCGCGTGCAGCTTCTGGGTCGAGATGCCGACCTCGGCGCCGAAGCCGAACTCGCCCCCGTCGGTGAACCGCGTCGAGGCGTTGACCATGACCACCGCCGAGTCGACGCCCGCCAGGAACCGCTCGGCGCTGCGGCGATCCTCGGTGACGATCGTCTCGGTGTGGTGCGTCGAGTACTGGGCGATGTGCGCCATGGCGGCGTCGAGGTCGGGCACCACCCGCACGGCCAGGTCGAGCGAGAGGTACTCGCGCCCCCAGTCGTCCTCAGTGGCGGGCACCGACTCGCCCACCAGCGCCGCGGCCGCCGGGTCGGCGTGCAGACGGACGCCGACCGCACGCAGGCGCTCGCCGATCAGCGGCAGCACGCGGGGAGCAGCATCCTGGTGCACCAGCAGCGTCTCGGCCGCGTTGCACACGCTGGGGCGCTGCGCTTTCGCATTCACGATGATGCGGGCGGCCATCTCGGCGTCGGCGCTGGCATCGACGTAGACGTGCACATTGCCCGCCCCCGTCTCGATGACCGGCACCGTGGCCTGCTCGACCACACTGCGAATCAGCCCGGCGCCGCCGCGCGGAATCAACAGGTCCACCAGCCCCCGGGCCCGCATCAGCTCTCCGGCGCCCTCGCGTCCGTACCGGTCGATCGAGACCACCGCATCCTCGGGCAGCCCCACGCTGGCCAGTGCCGAGCGCAGGACGTCCACCAGGCAGGCATTGGTCTGCGCGGCCGCAGACCCGCCGCGCAGCACGATGGCATTGCCGCTCTTGACGGCCAGCGCCGCGATCTCGACGGTCACGTTGGGGCGGGCCTCGTAGATGGCGCCCACCACTCCGAAGGGGACGCGCACCTGGGTCAGCGAGACGCCATTCGGCATCCGATGGCCGCGGACGACCTGGCCGACCGGGTCCTCCAGGGCGGCTGTGCGGCGCAGCGCCGCCGACAGGCCGGCCACGCGGGCCGGGTCCAGGCTCAGCCGGTCGACCAGCGCCGGGGCGAGCGTCCCCCGGGCCGCCTGCACGTCCTGCGCATTCGCCGCCAGGAGGCGGCCCGCCTCGCGCTCGATCGCGGCCGCCATGGCCAGCAGACCTGCATCCTTGATTTTGGTGGGAGCGCTGCGCAGCTGCCGCGCTGACTCTGCGGCGGCGCGCAGCAGCGCCTCCACGCCCGTCTTGGTTCCGATCATCAGCAACAGTTTAGAGCGTGCCGGTCATTCGCTCAGGGGAATGCGCACCACGAACTCGGTCCGCCCCGGATGCGAGTCGACCGTGACCGTCCCGTGGTGGGCCGTGACGATCCCCTGCACGATCGACAGCCCCAGCCCGGAGGAACCGGCGCGGGACGTTCGCGACCCGCTCGCCTGCACGAAGCGGTCGAAGACGTGCGGGAGCACCTCGGCCGGGATGCCGGGGCCGTCGTCGACGATCGACACTCGCACCCAGCCGCCCTCCCCGCGGACCGTGACCCGCACCTGCGTGCCGGTCGGGGTGTGCACCCGGGCATTGGTGAGCAGATTGCCGAACACCTGGCGCAGGCGGGCCTCGTCACCGACCACCACCAGATCTTCGTCGCCGTCGAGATCGAGATGCCAGCCGTGATCCGGGCCGGCGGCGTGCGCATCCGCCACCGCCTCGATCAGCACCTCGCGGACATCCACCGGGTCCTGCCGGACCACCGGCTGCGAATCGAGGCGGGCCAGCAGCAGCAGATCGTCGACGAGCCCGCTCATCCGCTGCGCCTCGCTGCCCACCCGCTGCAGGGCCTCCCGGACCTGGGGGCTCAGCTCCTCCCCCCGCCGCAGCACCAGCTGCGTGTAGCCCAGCACCGAGGCCAGCGGGGTGCGCAACTCGTGGCTGGCGTCGGCGACGAACCGCCGCAGCTTGCGCTCCGCCCCGGCGCGGGCCTCGAAGCCCTCTTCGATGTGATCGAGCATCACGTTCATACTGCGGGCGACCTGCCCGGCCTCGGTCTGGCCCCGCTCGTACTCGGCCGGCACCCGCTCAGTCAGTGAGACCTCCCCCTGCGCGAGTGGCACCGCCGTGACCCGCGTCGCGACCGTCGCCACGGCCTGCAATGGACGCAGGGCGCGCGCGGTCATGAACAGGCCGAGGACCAGAGCGAGCAGGAACGCCGCGATGTCGATCACGATCAGGACGAGCGCCGTGCGCGTGGTCGTGTCCTGGATATCCCGCAGCGGCAGAGCGATCACCATCCGCTTCCCCGCCGGTCCCGTCGAGGCGATCACCCGATACGGGCCGAGGTCCGGCACCTGCACCGTCGTGGCGCCCCGCTGCGACGAGACGCCGAGCAGCACCCGCTGCTGGGCGTCCGTCAGCCGCTGGAACCTCCCGTGCTCGTCGAAGTACCCGGACCGGGTCATCCCGTCCTCCCGGACCAGGTTGAGCAGGCCCGCTTCCTGGCCGCCGCGCAGCAGGCCCGGCGGGCGGGGGTCCGTCCCATTGCTGCGGGCAGACGGGCGCGGGACGGCGGAGGAGCCCGGCACGGGTGCCGCGGACGGCCGATCAGAGGGCGAGGGCGTCGCCGCCTCGGATGCTCCCCCGGCCAGCGACGGCGCGTTCTGCGCCCGATTCGCCGCCGCGTCGAGCTTCTCGTCCACCCCGCCGATCAGCGTGCCCGACAGCACCAGTGTGACCGTCACGGTCACCACGGCCAGCACCAGCGCCAGCAGGGTCGAGAGGATCCCGACCACCCGCCAGCGCAGCGGCCAGTCCCGGAGCCGGAGCCACCTCATGGCCTCGGCTGGGGCTTCGTCTTGGTCTTGACCACGTACCCGGCCCCGCGCACGGTGTGGATGAGCGGCTCGTGCCCGCGGTCGATCTTCTTGCGCAGATACGAGATGTAGAGCTCGACCACGTTGCCCTCGCCGCCGAAGTCGTAGTGCCAGACATGGTCGAGGATCTGCGCCTTCGAGAGCACCTTGCGCTGGTTGCGCATCAGGAAGCGCAGCAGATCGAACTCGCGGGCGGTGAGATGGATCTCCTCCCCGCCCCGACGCACCTCGCGGGCGTCCTCGTCGAGTTCGAGATCGCCGACCTGCAGCAGCGCCGACTCCGACGACTGCCACTTGCGCGAGCGCCGCAGCAGCCCCCGCACCCGGGCCATGAGCTCCTCGAGGTTGAACGGCTTGGTCACGTAGTCGTCGGCGCCGACGGTGATGCCGGCGATCCGGTCGTCCACGCCGTCCTTGGCCGTCAGGAACAGGACCGGGATGCCCTCGTCCACCTCGTGCAGTTCACGCAGCACCTCGATGCCGCTGATGTCTGGCAGCATGATGTCGAGCACCACCACGTCGGGACGGTGCGCGCGGGCCCGGCGCACCGCATCCATCCCGGTCAGGGCGGTGTCGACGGTGTAGCCCTCGAAGCGGACGGCCGCGGCGACGAGCTCGACGAGGTTCAGCTCGTCGTCGACGATGAGGACGCGAACGTCTTGGGTGGTGGCTGGTATCGGTTGCACGTTCTCAGGATGGTCGGGATGTTCCCGCGCGACCTGTGCGTCGCTTATGCCTGAGCTGTGAGATCTGGACGGTTCGGCTCAGCGCCGCGGATCGGACCGGTTCAGTCGTGGACGGCCTCGTCGATCGTGGAGATGGCACCGGTCACGGTCAGTCCGGGACGACCGTCGAGCCAGGGCTCGAACCAGGTGCCCCGGGCCCGCCCCTGCACCGCGTCGGAGACCGTCGCCGTCGCCGTCAGGAAGACGGGCACCCCGGCGTCGGCCGCGATGCGCGCCGAGGCCACCTTCGTCACCGCGCCCCCGGTGCCCACGCCGGTATCGACGGCCGCGCCGAACTCGACGTCTCCGAGAGCGTCCCCATGGCTCACCGAGGCGATGAACCGCGCCCCGGGCTGATCCGGGGGCGCCGTGTACAGACCGTCGACATCGCTCAGCAGCAGCAGGAGGTCGGCCCGCACCAGCACCGCGACCAGGGCGGCCAGGCGGTCATTGTCGCCGAAGCTGATCTCATGGGTCGCGATGGTGTCGTTCTCGTTGACGATCGGCACCGACCCGAGCTGCAGCAGCCGGTCGAGCGCCCGCAGCGCGTTCGCGCGGTGATCGTGGTCCTGCAGGTCGTGCGAGGTGAGCAGCACCTGGCTCACGACGATGCCGTACTCGTTGAAGACCTGCTCGTAGCGGTACATGAGCCGCCCCTGCCCCACCGCCGCGGCGGCCTGGGAGGTGGCCAGGTCCAGGGGACGGCCATCGAGGCGCAGCAGGGGCATCCCGGTGGCGATGGCGCCGCTCGACACCAGCACCACCTCCACGCCGCGCTGCCGCAGGCCCGCCAGCGCGTGCACCAGCACGGGCAGCTGGTAGGCGTTGTCGCCGGTGATCGACGACGAGCCGATCTTCACCACCACCCGACGGGCGGAGCCGATATCCGCGATGCCGGAGATCGCCATCAGCGGTCTCCCTCCGTCGGGTCCGGCCCGACGGGGCCGTCCTGCCACAAGCCGGCGCGACGCTCCTGCTCCAGCTGATCGCGAGCCCCGGCCTTCGCGTCCATGCGCTCGTAGTAGGCGGCCCGCCGCTCGGCCCGGCTGGCCCGCCGCGTGTCGTGCAGCCGCTGGTCGAACCCGCGCGGGCCCGCGATCTCGGCCCCGCTGGTAACCGTCGGGTCCCAGTCGAAGACCAGGCCGTCGTCGCCGATGATCACCGTGGCGCCGGCGCGCGCGCCCGCCCGGTAGAGCCCGTCCTCGATGCCCAGGCGAGTGAGGCGGTCGCCCAGGTAGCCGACGGCCTCATCGTTGGAGAAGTCGGTCTGCTCGATCCAGCGCTCGGGCTTCTCGCCGCTGACGCGGAAGACCTCTTCGCCGCCGTGCTGCTCACGGGCGATCTCGAACTCGGCGGCGCGCCGCGGCTGTGGACGCAGCACCGTGCGGTGCACCGGAGCCGGCGCCGCCGCCGCGCGCGCTTTGGTGACCAGCTCCGCCAGGGCGAAGCCGAGCTCGCGCAGCCCCGTATGGGTGGCCGCCGAGACCGTCAGCACGCGCAGGCCGCGCGCCTCGAACTCGGGGGTCACCATCGCAGCCAGCTCGGCCGCATCCGGAACGTCCGCCTTGTTGAGCACCACCAGCTGGGGGCGCTCCTGCAGCGGCGTCTGGCCGGCGGGCACCTCGTACTGGGCCAGCTCGGCCCTGATCGCGTCAAAGTCGCTGACCGGGTCGCGCCCCGCTTCGATGGTGGCGCAGTCGATCACGTGCACGATGCCCAGGCAGCGCTCCACGTGCCGCAGAAAATCGAGGCCCAGCCCCTTGCCCTGGGCCGCACCGGGGATCAGGCCCGGGACGTCGGCGATGGTGAAGCGGGTGCCCGCCACATCCACCACGCCGAGATTGGGCACCAGCGTGGTGAACGGATAGTCGGCGATCTTCGGCCGAGCGGCGCTCATCGCCGCGACCAGGCTCGACTTGCCCGCCGAGGGGAAGCCCACCAGCCCGATGTCGGCGATCGTCTTGAGTTCCAGGGCGACATCGCGCTGCTTGCCCCGGGTGCCCAGCAGAGCGAACCCGGGCGCCTTGCGCCGCGTTCCGGACAGCGCCCAGTTGCCGAGTCCGCCCCGGCCCCCGGCCGCGACCACGAAGCGGCCGTCGGGCGCGGAGAGGTCGGCGAGCAGCTCGCCGTCGAGGCTGCGCACCACCGTCCCGATCGGAACCGGCAGCACCGCATCCTCCCCCGCGATCCCGCTGCGGTACGACCCCAGCCCGGCAGTGCCCGACGCCGCACGGCGGTGCGGGCTGCGATGGTAGGTCAGCAGCGTGGTGGTCTGGGGGTCGGCGACCAGGATGACGCTGCCGCCGTCGCCCCCGGAACCGCCATCCGGGCCGGCCAGGGGCTTGAACTTCTCGCGCTTGATGGAGACGCAGCCGTCCCCGCCGTCACCCGCCTGGGCGTGCAGGACGACGGTGTCGACGAATGTGGCCGGCATGGGGCTCCTTCCGCCACCCCGAGGATGGCAAAGGCCGGACACCTGTATGGTGCCCGGCCCGCAAATGCGCCTCCGTTCAACGGAACCGCTCGGCGCAGCGCGACGGCGAACGGTATTCTGCTGAAACTCAGTGCCGCGGCAGAGATCGGCGCTGCGAAAAGCTCAGTGCTGCTGCGGAAGGACGCTGACGACCCTCCGCCGGCCCTTCGCGCCGAACTCGACCGCGCCAGCGGACAGCGCGAAGAGGGTGTCGTCATTGCCGCGGCCGACGTTCTGACCGGGGTGGAAATGCGTGCCGCGCTGGCGAACCAGGATCTCGCCGGCCTCGACGGCCTGCCCGCCGAACCGCTTCACGCCGAGGTACTGCGGGTTGGAATCGCGCCCGTTGCGGGTGGAGCTTGCGCCCTTCTTATGTGCCATGAGTGCTCTCCGTCTACTTGATACCGGTGATCTTCACGCGAGTGAGCTCCTGACGGTGCCCCAGGCGACGGCGATAGCCGGTCTTGCTCTTGAACTTCTGGATGGCGATCTTCGGCCCGCGCAGGTCTTCCTGCACCTCAGCGGTGACCGTGACCTTCGCGAGCGCATCGGCCTCGGAGGTGACGGTGTCGCCGTCGACCAGGAGCAGCGCCGGCAGCTCGACCGAGCCGTTCTCGACGTCGTTGATGCGGTCAAGAGTCACGACAGACCCGACCTCGACCTTCTCTTGCCGGCCTCCGGCCCGCACGATCGCGTACACCACAGTTGCCTACCTTCGTTCGAAGCTTGTCGGCACGCAGACGATGCGCACCAACGGAATATTCTAGCCGGAGCCGACCCGGGGGTCAACTCACGACTGGTCCGCGTCGTCTCCGCGGTCCACCGGCTCGGGCGTGGACTGCCCCGGGCGCAGCGTCACCCGGCGGCGCTTGGGGCGGCCGGCGCCCTGGCCGCCCTCGGGCAGGTGCTCCAGCATCTGGTCGAGCAGTCGCTCGGCGCCCGCCGAACGGGCTGTCCGCGCCGCCCGCGGGGCGGGCAGCTCCAGGTCGATCGCCGGCGCGTCCGGCTCCGAGTGGCGACGCCGAGCAGACGTGCGAAGACGCCGGGGCGCCTTCTCCTTCGCACTGCTCCGGTCCTCCTCCGCCTCAGCGGGGGCAACCGCCGCCTCGGCGGCGGCCGGGGCCCGGGCTGGGACGGGCGCGGCCGGCGCCTCCGCTGCGCTCTCCGCCTCGGCGTCCTCGTGTCCGCTCAGCGTGGACGCGGCCACCTGCGCGATGGCGCTGGTGATCTTGGCGTTGATGGTGTTCTTGTGCGCCGGGGCGGAGTGGCCGCGGCCGCGCCGCCGGGGGCGCGGCTCCGGCTGGTCGGGACTGTGCCCGCCGCCCTCCAGGCGATCAACGGTCTCAGCGAGCCCGATGCCGATCTTCTTGCGCGTCATCTGCACCAGGCCGAGGGAGGTGACCTCGGCGACCTGATGCTTGGTGCGATCCCGGCCCAGGCACTCGACCAGCCGGCGCACCACCAGGTCGCGGTTCGACTCCAGCACCATGTCGATGAAGTCGACCACCACGATGCCGCCCAAGTCGCGCAGCCGCATCTGGCGCACGATCTCCTCGGCGGCCTCCAGATTGTTCTTCGTGACCGTCTCCTCGAGGTTGCCGCCGGTGCCGACGAACTTCCCCGTGTTGACGTCGATCACCGTCATCGCCTCGGTGCGGTCGATCACCAGCGTGCCGCCCGAGGGCAGCCACACCTTGCGCTGCAGCGCCTTGTCGAGCTGCTCGTTGATGCGGTAGGCGTCGAACACGTCCTCATCGCCGGTGTAGCGCTCGACCCGGTCCTCCAGATCGGGCGCGACCTTGCCCAGGTACCGGTCGACCACATCCTGCGCCTCGGCGCCGCTGACCACCATCTTGGTGATGTCCTCGTTGAACACGTCGCGCACGATCTTGATCAGCAGGTTCGGCTCCGTGCGCAGCAGCGCCGGCGCCTCGGCCGACGCCCGCTGGGCCTCGATGTCCTCCCACTCGGCGCGCAGGCGGTCGACATCGCGCCGCAGCTGCTCCTCCGTGGCGCCCTCGGCGGCGGTGCGGACGATCACGCCCACGTCGCTCGGGACGATCTCCTTCAGGATCTTCTTCAGCCGCGCCCGCTCCGTGTCCGGCAGCTTGCGGCTGATGCCGCTCATCTGCCCGCCGGGCACGTACACGAGGTAGCGCCCCGGCAGGGAGACCTGAGAGGTCAGCCGCGCGCCCTTGTGCCCGACCGGGTCCTTCGTCACCTGCACCAGCAGGACGTCGCCGGGATGCAGCGCCAGCTCGATGCGCTTCTGCTTGCCGCTGAGTTCGGCGGCCTCCCAGTCGACCTCGCCCGAGTACAGCACCGCGTTGCGGCCGCGCCCGATGTCGACGAACGCCGCCTCCATGCTGGGCAGCACGTTCTGCACCCGTCCCAGGTAGACGTTGCCGATCAGCGAGAGGTCTTCGGACCGGGCCGCGTAGTGCTCGACCAGCTCCCCGTCCTCCAGGACCCCGATCTGCATCTTGCCCTGCTCGGAGCGGACGATCATCTCGCGGTCGACGGCCTCGCGGCGGGCCTGGAACTCGACCTCGGTGATGGTGCCGTGGTGGCGCCCCACGTCGCGGCCCGCGTTGCGCCGCTGCTTCTTGGCCTCCAGGCGCGTGGAGCCCTTGACCTTCATCGGCTCCGAGACGCGCTTCGGGGCGCCCTCGTCGTCGCCGGAGCGCTTGCGCGAGCGGTGCCGCGAGCGGTGCGTGTCCGGCTCGGACGATTCCGGCTCGTCGTCGAAAGCGGGCTCCTCGGCGGGCTCGGGCAGCACCGGCGCCTGGAACAGGAGGGAGGTCGTCACCGGCGCCGCGGGCAGTGCCTGCGGCCCATCCGCCGAGGTCTCCTCGGGTCGCGGCTGCTCGGCCTGGGCATCGGGCTGGGGCTGGTCATCCACCATTGCTGGCGCACTCCTTCGACGTACCGCATCCACGTCGCCTGGACGCCGCCGTCTCACTCATCGGTCGCCGGCCGAACCGGCGAAGCTCACGGACGGCCGGCTGCGGCCCTCCTCCGATCACGCGCGGTGGGATTCTCCACTCGCGAAGTCTGCTGCACGGGGCGACCCGTGCATAGTGGCCAGGGTACCCCATGGCATCCCGGTCATCACGGCGCCGCCGCGACCGGTGAGCCCGCGGACCGTCAGTGCGCAGATGCGCCGAGCGCGCCGATCGCCTCGCCGACCAGGGTGATGGATCCGGTCACGAGGATGCCGTCGCCCTCGCCGCACTGGTACCGCGCCTCGTCGAGCGCCTCGTCGAGCGAGTCGGCGACGGTGACCCGGTCCGCCCCGAACACGCCGATCGCGTCGACGGCGAGGTCGTCGGGGGCGACCGCCCGCTCTGACTCCGACGCCGTGACCACCACGGAGGCGAGAATCGGCTCTAGCGCCCGCAGGATGCCCAGCCGGTTCTTGTCGGAGAGGATGCCCACCACGCCGACGGTCTTCGGAAAGTGGAAGTACTCCGGAAAGGCCTGGGCCAGCGCCGCAGCCCCATGCGGATTGTGGGCCGCGTCGACCACCACGGTGGGGTCGTGGGACACCACCTGCAGCCGACCGGGCGAGGTCGCCTGGGCCAGGCCGTCGGCCAGGATGTCCCGGTTGAGCGGCCGGATGCCACCGCCGAGGAACGCCTCGACGGCCGCCACGGCCAGCGCCGCGTTGCGGGCCTGGTGCTCCCCCATCAACGGCAGCGGGAGGTCCGCATACGTCCCCGCCAGCCCCGAGATCGAGACCAGCTGCCCGCCGACGCCCGGGCGGGCGGAGGTCACGCGGAAGTCCTGCCCCTCGCGCTTGAGCGGCACCCCCAGCTCGTGGGCGCGCACCAGCAGCTCCGCCATCGCCTCCGGCTCCTGCTCGCTGCTCACGGCGATCGCGCCGGGTTTGATGATCCCGGCCTTCGTATGGGCGATCTCGGCCACGGTGTCGCCGAGCCAGCCGGTGTGGTCGAGGGCGATCGGGCTGAATACCGCCACCTCGCCGTCCGCGACGTTCGTGGAGTCCCACTCGCCGCCCATCCCGACCTCCAGGCTGACCACATCCACCGGGGCGTCGGCGAAGGCGGCGAAGGCCAGCACCGTGAGCGCTTCGAAGAAGGTCAGCGGCGCCTCGCCGGCCTGCTGCAGCTCGGCATCGGTCATCTGGACGTACGGGGCGATCTCGTTCCAGATCCGCACGATCGCCTCGTCGGCGATGGGCTCGCCGTCGATCACGATCCGCTCGGTGAACGACACCAGGTGGGGGCTGGTGAACAGCCCCACCCGCAGGTTGTGGGCCCGCAGCACGGACGCGACCATCCGCGCCGTCGAGGTCTTCCCGTTGGTGCCGGTCAGGTGCACGATCCGGTACGAACGCTGCGGATCGCCCAGCAGATCGAGCGTCCGTCGCACCGCCTGCAGGCGCGGCTGCAGGCGGTGCTCGGGAGCCCGCCCGTAGAGGTGCTCGACCAGCTGGTCGACGCTCTCCATCAGCGGACCGGGGATGCTCGCGCTCACCGGGCGGCCTCGGCCTTCTCGACGTGTACGCGCATCTCATGGGGGGCTCCCGGATCGCCGACGGCGACCGGGGCGGCCTCGCCGGCGGCGGACGCCGCGTCGGTCGCCACGTCCAGGTCGACGGTCAGGGTCTCGCGCACCAGGTCGTCCCGGTAGCGCTCGACCGCCGCGGCCGCCTCGGCATCGGTGGCGATGCGGAGGCGGATGCGGTCGGAGACGTCGAGATCGGCGTCGCGGCGCGCCTGCTGCACGGCTCGGATGGTGTCGCGCACCAGCCCCTCCGCCGCCAGCTCCGGAGTGACCTCGGTATCGAGCAGGACAAAGCCGCCGTCGGGGAGCACCCCCACGGCCTGGTGGGCCGCGCCGGACAGGTCCCCGGCGACGAGGGTGACCGTGTACTCCTCTGATCGCAGCGGAACGCCGCCGCAGACCAAGCCGGCCGCGGTCTGCGTCCACTCCCCCGCCTTCGCGGCCCGGATCACGCCCTGCACGTCGCGGCCGAGCCGCGGCCCGGCCGCCCGGGCGTTGACGGTGAGGCGCTTGGAGACGCCGAAGCGCGCCGCCGACGACTCGTCCAGTTCCACCAGGGCGATGTCCTTGACGTTCAGCTCGTCGGTGAGGATGGCGGCGTAGGGCTGCAGGCGCTCGGCGCCGGCGGCTACCACCACGGCCGAGGCCAGCGGCTGCCGCACGCGCAGGTGATCGGCCTTCCGCAGCGCCAGCAGCGCCGAGGTGACCGCGCGCACCGCGTCCATGTCGGAGACCAGGTCGTCGTCGGCCGGGAAGGCGGCTGCATCCGGCCAGTCGGTCAGGTGGACGCTCTCCTCGCCGGTCAGGTCCTTCCAGATGCGCTCGGTGGTGAGCGGCAGCAGCGGCGCCGCCACCCGGCACAGCGTCTCGAGCACGGTGTACAGCGTGTCGAACGCCGCCGGGTCGTCCCCGCTCCAGAAGCGCGCCCGGTTGCGGCGCACGTACCAGTTGGTGAGCACCTCCATGAACTGCCGGATGTGGTCGCAGGCGGCCACCGTATTGAAGTCGTCCATGTCGGCGGCGACGTCGGTGACGAGCGCACCGGTCTTGGCCAGCAGGTAGCGGTCGAGGACATCCTCCGAGTCGGTGCGCCACTGGGCGCGGTAGCCGCCCGCGGTGGCTCGATTGGCGTACATCTGGAAGAAGTACCAGGTGTTCCACAGCGGCAGCAGGGCCTGGTGCTCGGAGTCGCGGATGCGGCTCTCGGACACGATGAGGTTGCCGCCGCGCAGCACGGGGCTCGACAGCAGGAACCAGCGCATGGCGTCGGAGCCGTAGGTGTCGAACACCTCGTTGACGTCGGGATAGTTGTGGAGGTGCTTGGACATCTTCTGGCCGTCGTCGCCCAGCACGATGCCGTGGGCGATGACGTTGCGGAACGCGGGCCGGTCGAACAGGGCCGTCGAGAGCACGTGCAGGTTGTAGAACCAGCCGCGGGCCTGCCCGATGTACTCGACGATGAAGTCGGCCGGGCTGTGAGTGCGGAACCACTCCTTGTTCTCGAAGGGGTAGTGCACCTGGGCGTAGGGCATGGACCCCGACTCGAACCAGCAGTCGAGCACCTCCGGGACGCGGCGCATGGTCGACGTGCCGGTGGGGTCGTCGGGGTTGGGACGGGTGAGCTCGTCGATGTCGGGACGGTGCAGGTTGTCGACCTTCACCCCGAAGTCGGCCTCCAGCTCGGCCAGCGAGCCGTAGACGTCTACGCGAGGGTGGTTCGGGTCGTCCGATTTCCACACCGGGATGGGTGCGCCCCAGTAGCGGTTGCGGCTGATGTTCCAGTCGCGCGCGTTCTCCAACCACTTGCCGAACTGTCCATCCTTGACGTTGGCGGGCACCCAGTTGATCTGCTGGTTGAGTTCGACCATCCGGTCGCGGAACGCGGTCACCTTCACGAACCAGGCCGGCAGCGCCATGTAGATCAGCGGTTTGCCCGAGCGCCAGGAGTGCGGGTAGCTGTGCTCGATCGTGGCCTGCTCCAGCAGCCGGCCGCGCTGCTTGAGCAGGCGGATGAGCGGCTTGTTGGCCTCGAACACGTTGACGCCTGCGACCTCGGGCACGAGCGGCAGGAAGTCGCCGGCCTGATCGAGGGTGATGATGACGGGGATGCCGTACCGCTGGCAGGTGGCGAGGTCCTCCTCGCCGTAGGCCGGGGCCTGGTGGACGATGCCGGTGCCGTCTTCGGTGGACACGTAGTCGGCGACCAGGATCTGCCAGGCGTTCTCGGTGTGCCACTTCTCGGTGTCGGTGAAATAGTCGAACAGCGGCCGGTAGCGGACGTGCTCCAGCTCGGCGCCGCGCACGGTGCGTGACACCGCGGCCTGGGCGTCCTCGGCCGACTCGTAGCCCAGCTGCGTCGCCCACTTCCCCACCAGGTTGCTGGCCAGCAGGTACGAGCCCTCGCGAGCGCCGTCCCCGGCGCCGCCGGGACCGGCCGGGACGATCGCGTACTCGATGTCGGGGCCCACGGCCAGGGCGAGGTTGGTGGGCGTGGTCCAGGGCGTGGTCGTCCAGGCGATCGCCTTGACCCCGGCGAGCCCGAGCGCCTCGGCCCGCTCCCCCTGCAGCGGGAACGTCGTGGTGACCGTCGGGTCCTGCCGCATCTGGTAGGCGTCGTCGAGGTGGGTCTCCTGGTTGGAGAGCGGCGTCTGCTCGTGCCACGAGTAGGGGAGCACGCGGTAGCCCTCGTAGATCAGCCCCATGTCGTACAGCCGCTTGAACGCCCAGATCACCGACTCCATGTAGGTGAGGTCGAGCGTCTTGTACGAGTGGTCGAAGTCGACCCAGCGCGCCGAGCGGGTGACGTACTCGCGCCACTCCTCCGTGTAGCGCAGCACGGACTTCCTGGTGGCGGCGTTGAAGGCCGCGATGCCGATCTTGTTCTCGATGTCGCGCTTGTCGACGATGCCGAGCTCCTTCTCGGCCTGCAGCTCGGCCGGCAGCCCATGGGTGTCCCAGCCGAACCGGCGCTCGACGCGGTGGCCGCGCATGGTCTGGTAGCGCGGGAAGGCGTCCTTCACGTAGCCGGTGAGCAGGTGCCCGTAGTGGGGCAGGCCGTTGGCGAACGGCGGGCCGTCGTAGAAGACCCACTCCTCGGCGTGCGCGTTGCGCCGCCGGTCGATGGACTTCTGGAAGGTGTCGTCCCGCTTCCAGAAGGCGAGGATGCCCTCTTCCAGGCGGGAGAAGGATGGGGAGGCCGGGACGCTGGCCCCGGCGCGGTCTGATCCGATCGGATACGACATGTGTTCTGCTCCGCGATGCTCGACCAATACGAGGACGTCACCGATCGGCGATCGGCGACGCGGTACCACCTCGCTTGCGAGCCCAGGGGCCCACCGCTCATACCGGGCTGTGACGGGCCTCCCCGCCCGGTTCTACTGGGGCCGTGGGGCCCGTTCTTCCGGGTGCTCGCCGGTGATTGCCGGGTCGATGCAGCGCCGATTATAGCGCGTCGCCGGGCCGTGGTATTCCCCCGATCGTCGATTCCGGGAGTCGCCGGGGCTCCCGGGTCGTCAGCGAGTCGCCGTCGCCCGCGGATCGACGCACACGCCGCGACGAAGATGGTGCGCAGGCCGTCCTCTGCCGTAGCGTAGAGGGGTTATGTTCAACTCCAGGTTGAAGGTTTTCGCACTGGCCGCGGCCACGGCGCTGGCGCTCGTCGGCGGCCTCATCCATGCCCCGGCGGCTCGGGCCGCCGACTACCCGTCCTGGGACCAGATCCAGCAGGCCCAGCAGTCCACCGCCGCGACCCAGCAGGAGATCAACGTCGTCCAGGGCACCCTGTCGCAGCTGAACGCCGACGTGACCGCCACGTCCGCCCGGGCCCAGTCGACCCAGAACGCGCTCTCCGCGTCGCAAGCCAAGCTCGCCTACGCCCTGTCCACCTACCTCGGGCTGCAGCAGCGGGCCGCCGCCACCCGCGCCAGCGCCAAGACCGCCAAGCAGCAGGCCGGCCGGGTGGTCGCCGCCATGTCGCGCACCCAGGGGTCCGGCATCGGCATGACCGCCGCCCTCCCGAGCGCCAACGTCGACGCGACGCTGTCCCAGTACAGCGCCCTCGCCTGGATCGGCGACCGCAACCAGCGCATCCTCACCCAAGCCCAGGCCGAAGAACGCACCGCCACCTCGCTGTCCGATCAGGCCAAGTCGGCCCAGCAGGTGCTGAACGCCCAGACCTCCGCCCTCGCCCAGCAGGTCAACGAGGCCCAGCAGGCGCAGCAGGACGCCCAGAGCGCGCTCGCCGCCCAGCAGCAGCATGCCGCCGAACTCACCGCGCAGCTGGGGACCCTGCAGAACCAGACCGCGCAGCTCATCGCCCAGCGGCAGGCCGGGATCGCCGCCGAGCTCGCCGCCCAGCGCGCCGCCCAGGCCGCCGCCGCGCAGCGCGCCGCCCAGCAGCGCGCCGCCATCGCCCAGGCCGCCGTCAACGCCCATGCCGCGCCGGCCCCGGCCGCCACGGCCTCCGCGAACACCGGCGGCTCGCGAGCAGCGGCCGTTTCCGCTGCTCCCGCCGCCACGTCCTGGACCCCCGCCGCCGCGCAGGCCACCGGTCAGGCGATGGCTGCAGCCCGGGGCTGGGGCGGCAGCCAGTGGAGCGCACTGCTCAGCCTCTGGAACAAGGAGTCAGGCTGGCGCGTCAACGCCTCCAACCCCTCCAGCGGCGCCTACGGCATCCCGCAGTCGCTGCCCGGCGGCAAGATGGCCAGCGCCGGCGGCGACTGGCAGACCAACGCCGCCACCCAGATCGCGTGGGGACTGAGCTACATCGCCAGCTCGTACGGCTCCCCGGCGAACGCCTGGGCGCACTCGCAGGCCACCAACTGGTACTGAAGCCCAGCTGAGGCCCCGCTGAGCCCCGAAACCGGCCCTCCCGGCACAGACCGGCCCGGTGCCGCGTAGACTGGCGGCTGATATTCAGGCACCCGGTTGCGGGCCTCCGCACGAGACACGGTGCCGCCGATAGAGGAGAGTCGATGGCCGACCACGCCAGCATCCCAGACAAGCCCACCGTCGATGGACTGCAGCAGAAGTGGAACCAACGCTGGGATGACCAGGGGGTATACCGGTTCGACCGCGCGGCGGCCCGTGCCCGGGGCGTCTACTCCATCGACACCCCGCCGCCCACGGCCAGCGGCTCGCTGCACATCGGGCATGTGTTCAGTTACACCCACACCGACGTGACCGCGCGCTTCCAGCGCATGAACGGCGCCGAGGTATTCTACCCGATGGGCTGGGACGACAACGGGCTGCCCACCGAGCGCCGCGTGCAGAACTACTACGGCGTGCGCTGCGACCCCTCGCTGCCCTACGACCCCGGCTTCGTGCCCCCGTACGAGGGCGGCGACGGCAAGAGCTCCAAGGCCCGCGACCAGCAGCCCATCTCGCGCCGCAACTTCATCGAGCTGTGCGAGAAGCTCACCGTCGAAGACGAGCAGCAGTTCGCCGACGTCTGGCGCGCCATCGGCTTGTCCGTCGACTGGGCGCAGACCTACCGCACCATCGGCGACGAGTCGCTGGTCGCCTCCCAGCGGGCCTTCGTGCGCAACGTCAAGCGCGGGGAGGCCTACCAGGCCGCCGCCCCGACCCTGTGGGACGTCACCTTCCGCACCGCCGTCGCCCAGGCCGAGCTGGAGGACCGGGAGCGCCCCGGCGCCTATCACAAGCTCGCCTTCCACGGCGCCGACGAGGACGTGGTCATCGAGACCACCCGCCCCGAGCTGCTGCCCGCCTGCGTCGCCCTGGTGGCCCACCCCGATGACGAGCGCTACCAGCACCTGTTCGGCACCACCGTGCGCACCCCGCTGTTCGAGGTCGAGGTGCCGGTGCTCGCCCACCCGCTGGCCCAGCCCGACAAGGGGTCGGGCATCGCCATGATCTGCACCTTCGGCGACGTGACCGACGTGGTGTGGTGGCGCGAGCTGCACCTCCCCAACCGCAGCATCATCGGCTTCGACGGGCGCATCCTCGACATCAATCCCGACTGGCTGACCACCGACGCCGGGATGGCCGTCTACCGCGAGCTGGCCGGCCAGACCGTGTTCGCTGCTCGGAAGCGGCTGGTCGAGCTGCTCGACGAGTCCGGCGAGCTGCTGGAGCAGCCCCGGCCCATCACCCACCCGGTCAAGTTCTTCGAGAAGGGCGACCGACCGCTGGAGATCGTCTCCACCCGCCAGTGGTACCTGAAGAACGGCGCCACCGACCCCGCCCTGCAGCAGACCATGCGCGAGCGCGGCACCGAGCTCGACTGGCATCCCGCGTTCATGCAGGTGCGCTACCAGAACTGGGTCGACGGCCTGTCCGGCGACTGGCTGGTCAGCCGGCAGCGCTACTTCGGGGTGCCGATCCCCGTCTGGTACCCCATCGACGCGGACGGGCAGCCCGATTTCGAGCACCCGCTGCTGCCCGCCGAGGACGACCTGCCCGTCGACCCGTCCTCGCAGACGCCCGCCGGCTACGAGGAGTCGCAGCGCGACCAGCCCGGCGGCTTCGTCGGCGAGCACGACGTGCTGGACACCTGGGCGACCTCGTCGCTGACCCCCCAGATCGTGGGCGGCTGGGAGCGCGACCCGGAGCTGTGGAACCTCGTCGCGCCCTTCGATCTGCGCCCGCAGGCCCAGGACATCATCCGCACCTGGCTGTTCTCGACCGTGCTGCGCAGCGAGTTCGAGGATCACCGCCTCCCCTGGAAGCACACCACCATCTCCGGGTTCATCGTCGACCCCGACCGCAAGAAGATGAGCAAGTCGAAGGGCAACGTCGTCACGCCCCTGTCGATGATCGAGCAGTTCGGCCCCGACGCCGTGCGCTACTGGGCCGCCAGCTACCGGCTCGGCACCGACGCCGCCTTCGACCCGCGCAACCCGAAGCTCATCAAGATCGGCCGCCGGCTGGCCATCAAGGTGCTGAACGCGGCGAAGTTCGTACTGAGCTTCGGCGAGCCGTCAGCCGAGGCGACCGTCACCGAGCCCCTCGACCGCAGCGTCCTGGCCCGACTGGCGACGGTCGTGGAGCAGGTCACCGCCGACTACGCCGCCTACGACCACGCGCACGCGCTGGAGACGGCCGAGACGTTCTTCTGGGCGTTCTGCGACGACTACATCGAGCTGGTCAAGGACCGCGCCCACGGCAACGGCTTCGCCGCCGCCGCGCGCGACTCCGCCCTGGTGACCCTGCGCCGGGTGCTCGACATCGTGCTGCGGCTGCTGGCCCCGGTGCTCGCCTACGCCACCGAGGAGGCGTGGAGCTGGTCGCACGAGGACGAGGGCTCCATCCACCGCGCGGCCTGGCCGCAGCCGGACGAGGCCGTCGCCGACCTCACCGCCGGGCAGCTGACCGCCGACCAGGACGTGTTCGCGGTCGTGAGCGACGCGCTGGTCGTCATCCGGCGGGCCAAGACCGACGCCAAGGTGAAGAACCGCACGCCCATCGAGCACGCCACGCTGACGGCCCCCGCCGAGCAGGCGCCGCTGCTGCAGGCCGCGCTCGGCGACCTGAGGGCGGTCGCCAAGGCCGAGGAGCTGAGCATCCGCACCGGTGCCGACGACGCGCTGAGCCTCAGCGATGTCGAGTTCGGGGCACTGCCCGTCGCCTGAGCGATCAGGCGGCGGCGGCGTCCGCCGCGATCAGGTCGAGCAGGCGGCGGCGCCGCTGCTCCTGCACCACTGGATCGGGGACGGGCAGCGACGCCAGCAGGCGCTGCGTGTAGGCGTCCTGCGGCGCCCCCAGCACCTCGTCGTTGGTGCCTTCCTCGACCAGGATGCCGTGGTGCAGCACCCCGATCCGGTCGGCCACCTGGTCGACCACGGCCAGGTCGTGCGTGATGAACAGGCACGCGAACCGCAGCCGCTGCTGCAGCTCGTGGAACAGCTCGAGCACCTTCGCCTGCACCGAGACGTCGAGGGCGCTGGTCGGCTCGTCGGCGATCAGCAGCATGGGGTCGAGCGCCAGCGCCCGGGCCAGGCTGGCCCGCTGCCGCTGGCCGCCCGAGAGCTCGTGCGGGTAGCGGTCGCCGTAGGCGCGGGGCAGCTGCACGGCTTCGAGCAGCTCGTCCACCCGGGCCCGGATCGCCTTCGCGCCGGTGATGGTGCGGTGGATGACGATCGGCTCCGCCACGCACTGCGCGATGGTGAGCAGCGGGTTGAAGCTCGACGCCGGGTCCTGGAACACGAAGCCGATGCGCTGCCGCACCGGGCGGAACTCCTTCTCGCGGAACCCGCGCATCTCGTGGCCGAAGACGGTCAGCGACCCGCCGGTGACCGGGGTGAGCCCGGCCACGGCGCGAGCGATGGTCGTCTTGCCGGAGCCCGACTCGCCCACCAGCCCGTACACCTCGCCGGCGCTGATACGGAAGTCGACGCCGGGCACGGCCACGTACCCAGCGGAGCGGAACCGGCCCGGGTACTGCACGCGGGCCTGCTGGGCGACCACCACCGGCTCGCCGAACGTCTGGGCCGGCCGCGGGTGCGCAGCCCGGTCGGCGCCCTCGCGGATGCGCGGCACGGCCGCGAGCAGGCGGCGCGTGTAGGCCGCCTTCGGATTGGTGAACAG
Organism: Pseudoclavibacter sp.; assembly: GCA_047722305.1. Classification (GTDB taxonomy): domain Bacteria; phylum Actinomycetota; class Actinomycetes; order Actinomycetales; family Microbacteriaceae; genus JAKVJE01. Next base: position 23,635 of record JBDNYM010000029.1, read on the forward strand.
CGTGCGCGAGTCCGTCTGCTCGACCACTTTGCCCTCGTACATGACCACCACGCGGTCGGACAGGTCCGCTACGACGCCCATGTTGTGCGTGATGATCAGCACCGAGGCGCCGAACTCATCCCGGCACAGCCGCAGCAGCTCCAGGATCTCCGCCTGGACGGTGACGTCGAGCGCGGTGGTCGGCTCGTCGGCGATGATCAGCCCGGGGTTCAGCAGCAGGGCCATGGCGATGATGACACGCTGCTTCTGCCCGCCCGAGAACTGGTGCGGGAAGTCGTCGATGCGCAGCTCGGGGTCGGGGATGCCGACCTTGGTGAGCATCTCGATCGACCGGCGCCGAATCTCGTGCCGGTTGGTGATGCCGTGGGCGCGCAGCCCCTCCGCCATCTGCCAACCGACCGTGTACACGGGGTTGAGCGCAGTGGAGGGCTCCTGGAAGATCATGGCGGCGTCGCGCCCGCGCAGCTCCCGCAGCCGGGTGCCGGTCAGCGACACCACATCCTGCGACTTCCCGGTGCCGCGCTGCGTGAGCAGCACCGCGCCGGAGGTGGTGGCGGTCTCGGGCAGCAGCCCGAGCACGGTCTGCGCCGTCACCGACTTGCCCGACCCGGACTCGCCCACCACGGCGACGATCTCGCGGGGATGCACCTCGAAGCTCACGCCATCCACGGCCTGGACGGCGCCCCGGTCGGAGGAGAACGCGACCCGCAGGTCGCGGACGTCGAGGGTGTCGGGAACGCCCTGGGCGGGCTCACCCTCGGTCGCGTGCCGGCCGGCCGGCGGCATCGAATGCGCAGTCATCACTGGTCCTCCTTCGTCGCGCCCGCGCCGGGTGCGGAGACCGACGTGGCCTCCACATTGCCACCGGACGCCTTCACTGCCCGCCGCACCCGCAGCCGCGGATCGGCCAGGTCGTTCAAGCTCTCTCCCATCAGCGTGATGCCGAGCACCACCAGCACGATCGCCAGGCCGGGGAACACCGCCGTCCACCAAATGCCGCTGGTGACATCCGAGACCGCCTTGTTGAGGTCGTAGCCCCACTCGGCGGCCGCCGACGGCTCGATGCCGAACCCGAGGAAGCCCAGCCCGGCCAGAGTCAGGATGGCCTCGGACGCGTTCAGCGTCATGATCAGCGGCAGGGTGCGCACCGAGTTGCGCAGCACGTGCACGAACATGATCCGCCAATTCGACGAGCCCAGCACTCGGGCCGACTCGATGTAGGCCTCCGACTTAATGCGCACTACCTCCGAGCGCACCACCCGGAAGTACTGCGGCACGAACACCACGGTGATGGAGATGCCGGCGGCCAGGATGCCGCTCCACAGCCCCGACTGCCCGCCGCTGATGATGATCGCCATGACGATCGCCAGCAGCAGCGACGGGAACGCGTAGATCGCGTCCGAGACCATGACCAGGATGCGATCGAACCAGCCGCCGTAGTACCCGGCCAGCAGCCCGACGAAGACGCCCAGGAAGATCGACAGCGCGATCGCGATGATGATCACCAGTAGGGCCGTCTGCGCGCCCCAGATCACGCGCGAGAGCACATCGTATCCCCCCTGGGTCGTGCCCAGCAGGTGCGCGGCCGACGGCGGCTGCTGGGCCCCGAAGCTGCCCCCGGCATTCGTGCGCAGCTGCCCGAACCCGTACGGGGCCAGCAGCGGGGCGAGCAGGGCGACGAGCACGAACAGCACCGTCAGCACCGTGCCGAGCACCAGCATGAACCGCTGCACGCCGATCGCCTCGTGGATCTGCCGCAGCACCGGCACCTGCCAGATGCTGAACGGCTCGCGGTCCGCCCGCCGGGCGGTCTTCGTCTCACTCATCTCAGTACCTCACTCGCGGGTCGATGATCGCCGCGGCGATGTCGACGATGAAGTTGATGACGGCCACGATGACCGCGAGCAGCGCCACGATGCCCTGCACCGCCACGAAGTCGCGCGCCTGCAGGTACTGGGCCAGCATGAAGCCGAGCCCCTTCCACTCGAAGGTGGTCTCGGTGAGCACCGCCCCGCCCAGCAGCATGGCGGTCTGCATCCCCACCACCGTGATGATCGGGATGAGCGCGGGCCGCAGGGCGTGCCGGTTGAGCAGGCGGTGCTCGCTGACGCCGCGGGAGCGGGCCGAGGTGATGTAGTTGGCGCCGAAGGTGCCGATGACGTTGGTGCGCACCAGCCGGAGGAAGACCCCGGCGGTGAGCAGCCCCAGCGCGATCGCCGGCAGCACGAGGTGGGCGAAGACGTCGCCGATGAGCTGCGGGTTGCCGGTGCTGATCGCATCGATGGTGTAGAGCCCGGTGCGCACCGGCAGGGTCTGCAGGGTCAGCTCGCTCTGCGTGGTGGCGCGCCCGGAGACGGGCAGCACCCCCAGCCAGGTGGAGAACACGAGTTTCAGCAGCAGGCCGGCGAAGAACACCGGGGTGGCGTAGGTGAGGATGGCGAAGACGCGCAGGCCCGCGTCCTGCCAGTGATCCCGGAACCGGGCGGCCACCAGGCCGAGCGGGATGCCGACGATCAGTGCCACGAACAGCGCGTAGATGGCGAGCTCGAGCGTCGCCGAGCCGTAGGTCAGCAGCACCTGCGTGACCGGGATGTGGTCGCTGAGCGTCGTCCCGAAGTTGCCCCGCACCAGCTGCCCCAGATACTGCACGTACTGGAGCAGGACGGGCCGGTCGTAGCCGGCGTCGTGGATGCGCTGGGCCAGCTGGTCGGGAGGGAGTCGGCCGCCGAGCGCGGCCGTGATCGGGTCGCCGGTGACGCGCATGAGCAGGAAGACCAGCGTGACCAGGATGAAGATGGTCGGGAAGATCAGCAGGAACCGGACCAGGATGTACCGCCATAGCGCCCCGAACGCCGCGAGGCGGCGTCGCCCCCGCGTGTTGACCGGCGCGACGGCCGGACTCACCTCAGTCACGATATGCTCTCCTCCTCGCGGGGTCTCGGATCGGACCCGCATCTTACGACAGAGCGGGGGGGGGGGGGGGGGGGGGGGGGGGCGGGCCCCCCCCCCCCCCCCCGGCGGGGGGGGGGGGGGGCGCCGGCGGGGGGGGGGGGGGGGGGGGGGGGGGCCCCCCGTGGGGGGGGGGG
>JBDNYM010000030.1:0-13085 GCA_047722305.1 Pseudoclavibacter sp.
GCCCGTCGCGGCGCCGGAAACCGAACCCGCCGCCCCCGCCGATGACGCCGAGACCTCCGCGCCCGCCGGTGACGAGCCCAAGTACGGCAAGCAGTCGCAAGACTGACCGGCGCCTCGCTATCACTGCGCCGCGCGCAGCCTGAGCTGCCACAGCGCCTTCGCTCGACAATGGAATGGACACTGGAGTGACCGGGCCGACTCGCAAAGCCATTCGTTCGCTGATCGTCCTGGCGGGTGTGATCCTCGTCATGCTCGGGACGCTGTTCGCGGGCATCACCTGGGGATCCGCCACCTGGATGCCCAAGCTGGGTCTCGATCTCCGGGGCGGCACCGAGATCCTGTTGAAGGCGCAGACCGACAACGGCCGCGCGCCGAGCGCCCAACAGATGAATCAGGCGGTCAACATCATCCGCCAGCGCGTCGACTCCACCGGCGTGTCCGAGGCCCAGATCACCACTCAGGGATCCAGCAACATCGACATCGCCCTGCCGGGCAACCCCTCGCAGGCGACCATCGATCTGGTCAAGGCCTCCGCGAAGCTCGAATTCCGGCAGGTGTGGGCCACCAACGATTCCGGCACCGACAGCATCAGCACCGTCCAGTCCCCGGCGCTGCCAAAGCTGTCCGGTCTGAGCACCAAGCACGCCCAGACCCGGGAGGAGGCCGCCCAGGAGATCGTGGCCGCCTACTCGCAATACGGCTGCCAGACGCTCGCGGACTCGTCCTCGTCCAAGACCGGGGCGGCCGACCAGACCGCGACGTCCGGGAAGTCCGCCAGCGCCAGCGCCTCGGCGAGCCCCTCCGCGTCTTCGAAAGCCTCGGCGTCGCCCCAGGCGTCCGCCAGCGCCTCGCCCAAGACCAAGCCCTCCAACCCGGTCCCGGAGAAGCTGACGGTCGCCGGCGTCTCCCGCAGCGACCTGCCGCTGCTGACCTGCGACCGGACCGCCACCGCAAAATACCTGCTCGGCCCCGTGCAGCGCGACGGCAGCAAGGCCTCGGGCCGGATGCTCGACGGCAGCACGCTCACCGACGCGACCGCCGGGCTGCAGCAGACCTCGACGGGGGCGAGCACATCCAACTGGGTCGTCAACATGACCTTCAACAGCCTGGGCAGCCGGCTCTTCGGGCAGGTCACCACCAGCCTGGTGACGCAGACCGCGCCGCAGAACCGCTTCGCCATCGTCCTCGACGGCCGGGTGGTCAGCGCCCCGACGATCAACTCCGCGATCACCAACGGCCAGGCGCAGATCGAGGGCTCGTTCACCCAGAACGAGGCGCAGACGCTCGCCGACCAGCTGAAGTACGGCGCCCTGCCGCTGAACTTCGTGGTGCAGTCCCAGGACCACATCAGCCCGACGCTGGGCTCGTCGCAGTTGAACATCGGTCTGCTCGCCGGCCTCATCGGCCTGCTGCTGGTGGTCGCCTACTCGGTGTTCCAGTACCGGGCGCTGGGCGGGGTCACGATCCTCTCGCTGGCGATCTCGGCCGTGATCACCCTCCTGCTCATCTCGATCATGTCGTGGGCGGCCGGCTACCGGCTGTCGCTGGCCGGGGTGGCCGGCCTGATCGTCTCCATCGGCATCACCGCGGACTCGTTCATCGTGTACTTCGAACGCATCCGGGATGAGCTGCGCGACGGCCATTCGCTGGTCTCGTCGGTCGAGCTGGGGTGGCGCCGCGCCCTGCGCACCATCCTGGCCTCGGACGGGGTCAACCTGCTGGCCGCGATCACGCTGTACATCCTGACCGTCGGCAACGTGCGCGGCTTCGCCTTCACCCTGGGGCTCACCACCTTCGTGGACGTGTTCGTGGTGATGTTCTTCACCCACCCGATGATGCAGCTGCTGGCCAACACCCGCTTCTTCGGCGAGGGCCACCACTTCTCGGGGCTGTCCCCCACGCTGCTCGGGGCCAGCGCCCACGGCCCGCTGCGGCGGGGGGCGACTTCGTCCAAACAGCTCACCATCGCCGAGCGCAAGGCCGAACAGCAGGCGGAATCGGCCGAGCAGCAGGAGCCGGATGCGGCTGCGGAGGATGTCGTCCCGGACGCCGGCGCTGACACCGCTCCGGACGACCACGATCAGAAAGGTCAGAGCTGATGGCAGGATTCGCTCAACTCGGAAACGACCTCTACACCGGCAAGCGGTCGGTCGACTTCATCGGCCACCGCCGCATCTGGTTCGGCGTCTCGATCGTGCTGCTGCTCATCGCGATCGTCGTGCCGTTCATCCGCGGCGGGTTCGTGTTCGGCATCGAGTTCGTCGGCGGCAGCGAGTTCCGCGTCACCGGCGTCACCCACGCCGATCAGCAGCTCGCCCGCACGACGGTGCAGGATGTGGTGCCCGCCGCCGAGCCGACCGTCACCACGGTCGGCGACGATGCGCTGCGCATCCAGACGTTCCGGGTGACCGAGTCGCAGAGCGCGACCATCGTGAACCATCTCGCCAGCGCCTACAAGGTTCCCCACGCGCGGGTGAGCGCGAGCTACATCAACGCCTCGTGGGGCGGCGACATCACCGCTTCCGCGGTCAAGGGCCTGATCATCTTCCTGCTGCTGGCCATGTTGGGGATGTCGCTCTACTTCCGCACCTGGAAGATGTCGCTGGCGGCGATCCTGGCGCTGCTGCACGACCTCGTCATCACGGCCGGGTTCTACGGCGTGTTCGGCATCGAGATCACCCCGGCGGCGGTCATCGGGCTGCTCACCATCCTCGGGTACTCCCTGTACGACACCGTGGTGGTGTTCGACAAGATCCGCGAGAACACCGCCGGATTCGCCGAGCAGCGCACCCGCACCTTCTCCGAACTCGTCAACCTGGCCGTGAACCAGACCCTCATCCGCTCGCTGAACACCTCGGTGGTGGCCCTGCTCCCAGTCGCGTCCATCCTCTTCATCGGGTCTGCGCTGCTGGGCGCGAGTACGCTGGAAGATATCTCGGTGGCGCTGTTCGTCGGGATCCTGGTCGGCGCGTACTCGAGCGTATTCATCGCCTCGCCGCTGTATGCGCTGCTGCGATCCGGCGAGGAGCCCATCCGCGAGCACCGTCGGCTCGTCCTCGATGAACGGGAATCCCTGGCCGTCGCCGGGCGTTAAACGACCACACATCCGGGGAGGGGCGCCATGACCGACAGCACGCCGAAGGTCGCCAAGCGCGCCCACCTGCCCGCGATCTTCAGCGGACGCGCCGCAGCGGCCCCTCCGCAACCGTACGAGGCCGCTTTCGACGAACTCGTCCGCACCGCGCGCCGCAACTCGCCCAAAGCCGACGTCGCGCTGCTGACCCGCTCCTTCCGCACCGCCGAGCACGCGCACGCCGGCCAGCTGCGGCACAGCGGCGAGCCGTACATCACCCACCCGATCGCCGTCGCCCAGATCCTCGCCGACCTCGGCATCGGCTCCACCACGCTCGCCGCCGCGCTGCTGCACGACACGGTGGAGGACACCGACTACTCTCTCGCGGCGCTCACCGCCGACTTCGGTCCCGAGATCGCCATGCTGGTCGACGGCGTCACCAAGCTCGACAAGGTGAAGTACGGCGACTCCGCCCAAGCCGAGACCGTCCGCAAGATGGTCGTGGCCATGTCGCGGGACATCCGGGTCCTGGTGATCAAGCTCGGCGACCGCCTGCACAACGCCCGCACCTGGCAGTACGTGCCCGCCGAGAAGGCGATCCGCAAGGCGCAGGAGACCCTCGAGATCTATGCGCCGCTGGCCAACAGGCTCGGCATCAGCGCCATCCAGCACGAGTTGGAGGACCGCTCGTTCGCCGTGCTGTACCCGAAGGTGTACGAGGAGATCGCGCGGCTGGTGCGGGAACGCCAGCCCAAGCGGCAGGAGTACATCGACCAGGTCATCCAGCTGCTCAACGACGACATGCGCGCCGAGCGCATCAAGGGCCGGGTCTCGGGGCGGCCCAAGGAGTACTACTCCGTCTACCAGAAGATGGTGGTGCGGGGGCGCGAGTTCGACGAGATCTACGACCTGGTCGGCATCCGGGTGATCGTCGGCACCATCCGCGACTGCTACGCCGTGCTGGGCGCGGTGCACGCCCGCTGGAAGCCGGTGCCCGGGCGGTTCAAGGATTACATCGCCATGCCGAAGTTCAACCTCTACCAGTCGCTGCACACCACCGTGATCGGCCCCGAGGGGCGCGCCGTGGAGATTCAGATCCGCACCGAGGAGATGCACAAGCGCGCCGAGTACGGCATCGCGGCCCACTGGAAGTACAAAGAGGACATGGGCCAGCCGGTCACGCAGAAGGCGTCGAACGGCTCGCATCCCGAAGAGGACATGGTCTGGCTGAAGCACCTCTCCGACTGGCAGTCCGACACCAAGGACCCGGGCGAATTCCTCGACTCCCTGCGCTTCGAGATCGGGGCCAGCGCCGTCTACGTGTTCACCCCCGCCGGCAAGGTCGTGGCCCTGCCGCAGGGCTCCACCCCCGTCGACTTCGCCTACGCCGTCCACACCGAGGTCGGGCACCGCGCGATGGGCGCGAAGATCAACGGCCGGCTCATGCCGCTGGAGACCGAGCTGACCAGCGGCGACGCGGTGGAGATCCTCACCTCCAAGTCGGCCGACGCCGGCCCCAGCAAAGACTGGCTCTCGTTCGTCAAGAGCCCCCGCGCCCGCTCGAAGATCAAGCAGTGGTTCACCAAGGAGCGCCGCGAGGAGGCCATCGAGCAGGGGCGCGACGCCCTGCAGCGCGCCCTGCGCAAGCACAAGCTCAACATCCACGACGTCATCGACGGCGAGGTGCTGCAGGAGGTGGGCGCCGGCCTCGGCTACGACTCGGTGGCCAAGCTCTACGCGGCCCTGGGGGAGGGCCACGTCTCCACCCAGTCGGTCATCGAGAAGCTGACCCTCACCGTGGAGGGCAACGAGGTTCCCGAGGAAGACGCCGAGCGCGCCGTGCTGAGCGGCCATGGCCACCTGCTGCCGGAGCGCCCCAAGAAGACCGACTCCGGCGTGCTGGTCAAGGGGCAGGGCGACGTGCTGGTCAAACTGGCCAAGTGCTGCACCCCGGTGCCCGGCGACGACATCGTCGGGTTCATCACCCACGGGGCGGGCGTATCGGTGCACCAGCGCCAATGCCACAATGTGAAAGAGCTGCTCAAACAGCCCGACCGCATCATCGACGTCTCCTGGGCGCCCACGAACAAGAGCATCTTCCTCGTGCACATCCAGGTCGAGGCCCTCGACCGCGCCGGGCTGCTCTCCGACGTCACCCGGGTGCTCTCGGAGCACCACGTGAACATCCTCACTGCCACCGTCTCGACATCAGAGGACCGTCTGGCCATCTCCCGGTTCGTGTTCGAGATGGGCGATACGGTGCACCTCGACCGGCTGCTCAACGCCGTGCGGCGCATCGACGCCGTCTACGACGTGTACCGCGTCAGCGACGGCTGACACCGCGGGCGGGGCGGCTGATGCCGAATCGGATGGCGCCGCACCGGATGACGCCGCACCAAGAGGCCGCGCCGCCCCCGCCCGGAGGTCGCGGCGCGTGCGTGCCGGCGAAGTGACGAGGATGTCGCCGAGGCGCAGCACATCCCCCTCCTGCACGCCGCGGAGGCGACCCACCCCGGCACCGCGCCAGTCGAGGTGCAGCGCCCCGGCCTGACCGGCGGCGAGGAAGACCTCCGGCGGCCAGGCCGGGGCCGGCTCGCCCCACCAGACCCAGGCCGCCGTCCGTCCGCGCACCCCCAGCCGGCGCGGCAGATCGAACGACAGCGTCCGGGCCCGGACCTCCGGGCACTCCGGCACGGCCGCGGCCCGATAGTGACGCCCGCAGCGCACCAGCAGTCCGTCGCGCACCAGGCCCGCCGCCTCGACGGCTGGCAGCGCATCGGCTCGGATCGCGTCCGGCACCGGCGCCGCCCGCGTCCACAGTGCCGTCGCCGACCAGAGCGGCGGCGAAGGGCGCGGCGACGGGGAACGGGTGGAATCGTCCATGCCCCGATCATGCCCGCAGCCGGCGTGCCGGGCCCGGGCGACGGCCGAGGCGGTGGAGAACGGCCCCGCCCGGCCGGCGTCGGGCTCCGTTGCGAGCCCGACTTCGCGACGGCTACTTCGCGACGACCGCCAGCCAGGTCCGCTTCGTCGCCGCTTCGGCCTCGAAGCCGGCGGCGGCCTTCTCATCGCCAGCCGTCCGAGCCGCCTCCGCCTTCGCTGCGAGCTCGGTGATCGACGCCTGCAGCTGCCCGGCCAGATCCGCGGCGCGCTCCTGCTGCGGGCTCGCCGTCTGCTCCCACCGCTGCTGCTCGACCTGACGCACCGCGTCCTCGACGGTCTGCAGCCGCTGCTCGACCACGCGCACCTGATCGCGCGGCACATGACCGATCGCATCCCACTGCTCCTCGATGCGTCGCAGGGCGGAGCGGGCCGCCCGCTGGTCGGTGATCGGCAGCAGCGCCTCGGCCTCGGCCAGCAGCGCCTGCTTCTTCACCAGGTTCTCGCGCTCCTCCGAGCGCACCACCGCGTCCTGCTCATGCTTCTTGGCGAAGATCGCGTCGCCCGCGGCCTTGAACTGCGCCCACAGCTCGTCGTCGGCCTTCGATCCGGCCCGGCCGGCGGCCTTCCACTCGTCGAGGAGTGCCTGGTACTCGCGGATCGCCGGTTCGCGCCGCTCGGCCAGCTTCTGGGCCTCCGTCACGATCTGCTGTTTGCGGGAGCGGGCGCTGCGATGCAGCTCGTCCTGGTGCGAGAAGAACTCGCGCCGGTTCGCCTCGACCGTCTTGCGGGCGTCGCGAAGCCGCTTCCAGAGCGCGTCTGCGGTGGCCTTCGGCAGGCGCGGCCCGGTCTTCTGGTGCTCCTGCCAGCGGGCGAAGATCGCCCGGTCGAGGTTGTCCTTCCAACGGACGGAGGCCGCCGGCTTGGCCGCCAGCGCCTCCATCTCCTCGACGATCGCGGTGCGGGCGGCGACGGCCTCGGCGAGCGCCGCCTCGTCGCGCTGCGTCTGCTGCACCTTGACGGTGTCGACCTTCGCCGTCAGCGCGTCCAGCCGGCGCTGCAGGGCGTCGAGATCGCCGACCGCCGCCAGTTCGGGAAGACGCTCCCGCAGCTGTCGCAGGCTGTGCTGCAGCGACTTGGCCGGCGCCCCGCCCCGCACCCGCTGCTCGAGGATGCGCACCTCGGCGTCGAAGTCGTCGTATTTGCGCGTGAAGAACGCCAACGCCTCATCCGGGTCGGAGCCGGGATACCGGCCCACCATGCGCTCGCCCGTCCCGGTCCGCACATACACATTGCCCTGCTCGTCGACGCGTCCGTACGTCTTCGCACTCTGCTCGTCCACCTGAACCGCCTTTGATCGTGCGCCCATTCTACGAATTCTCCGGAACCCCGTCATCGCGTCGCCGGCATCCGGCACACGCTGGGAGCGTCGGGATACGCTACCTCGTATGGACGGCTTGCGCGCACCCGGATCTTCCCGCCCGCTCGCAGCCCGCATGCGCCCCGAAACGCTGGACGACGTGGTGGGGCAGACGCACCTCACCGCCCCCGGCACGCCGCTGTGGGTGCTGTGCCATCCGGAGTCGGATGCCGCGCGGGCGCCGGTCTCGGTCATCCTCTTCGGCCCACCCGGAACCGGCAAGACCACGCTCGCACACGTTGTGGCCGGCGTGGGGGAGCGCGACTACGTGGAACTCTCGGCCGTCACCGCCGGGGTCAAGGACGTGCGCGCCGTGCTCGACCGGGCGCAGACCGCCCGCGACCTCTACGGTCGCCGCACCGTGCTCTTCCTCGATGAGATCCACCGCTTCTCCAAGGCCCAGCAGGACGCACTGCTGCCGGCCGTCGAGGACGGCCTGGTCATCCTCATCGCCGCCACCACCGAGAATCCGTCGTTCTCGGTCATCACCCCGCTGCTGAGCCGATCGCTGGTGCTGCGCCTGCAACCGCTCGACGACGAGGCCATTCTCACCCTGGTGCGCCGGGCCGTGACCGACCCGCGCGGGCTCGGTGGCGGGGTCACGCTCGCCGCGACGGCCGAGCAGCAGCTCGTCGCCCTCGCCGGCGGAGACGCCCGCCGGGCTCTGACGCTCCTGGAGGCGGCCGCTGCCACCGCCCTCGCCGCCCCCGGCATCCACGGCGCCGCCGCAGACAGCGCGGTTCCGAACGCGCAGGCGGCCGAGGGCGGAGATACGACGCCGGATGGCGATGCTCACGACGAGGCGCCCGCACCCGTCCCCGAGGTGACTCCGGCGGACGTCGCCGCCGCCGCCGACCGCGCCCTGGTCGCCTACGACCGTGACGGGGACCAGCACTACGACGTGGTCAGCGCGTTCATCAAGTCGATTCGCGGTTCCGACCCGGACGCGGCCCTGCACTACCTGGCCCGCATGATCGACGGGGGAGAGGACCCCCGGTTCATCGCCCGGCGCCTCATCGTGTCCGCCGCAGAGGACATCGGGCTGGCCGACCCCAATGGACTGCCCGTCGCGGTCGCCGCCGCCACCGCCGTGCAGATGATCGGCATGCCGGAGGGGCGCATCCCGCTCGCCGAGGCCGTCGTGTACCTGGCCACCGCCCCGAAGTCGAATGCGGCGTACCTCGGCATCGACCGGGCGCTGGCCGACGTCCGCGCCGGACGGGCCGGGACCGTCCCCGCACACCTGCGCGACGCCCACTACCGCGGGGCCGCCGCGCTCGGGCACGGGGCCGGCTACCAGTACCCCCACGACGCGCCGCACGCCGTTCTGCCCCAGCAGTACCTGCCCGACCGGCTGCTGGGCGCCCGCTACTACCAGCCGAACGACCGCGGCTACGAGGGCCGCATCGCCGATCGGATCGCCCAGATCCGCGCCATCGTCCACGGCGCGGACGCTGCCGGGAAATCCGCCGAAGAGTGATATCGTTGTCCCTTGCCTATGCGCGCTCAGGGAGCGGCTGCCCGGTCGCGCGCCGATGGGACGTTCTGTAGCCGAACGATTCCCGGCACCGCGGGGAACCCCGCCATAATCGGATCGGTGAATCGAGAGGAAATCGTGGCTCAGAAGTCGCGCACACACAGCAAGACCCGTCTTTCCCGCGCCCTCGGCGTGGCGCTCACGCCCAAGGCGGCGCGGATCATGGAGAACCGCCCCTACCAGCCGGGCGAGCATGGCCGCACCAAGCGCCGCAGCGACTCCGACTACGCGGTGCGTCTGAAGGAGAAGCAGCGCCTGCGCGCCCAGTACGGCATCCGCGAGAAGCAGCTGCGCCGCACGTTCACCCGCGCCACCAAGGCGTCCGGCATGACCGGCGCCAACCTGGTCGAGCTGCTCGAGATGCGCCTCGACGCGCTCGTGCTGCGCTCGGGCTTCGCTCGCAGCATGGCCCAGGCCCGTCAGTTCGTCGTCCACCGCCACATCACCGTCGACGGCCAGATCGTCGACCGCCCCTCCTTCGAGGTGCAGCCCGGCCAGGTCATCGGCGTCAAGACCAGCAGCGAATCGCTGGAGCCCTTCCAGGTGGCCGCGTCCGGCGGCAACGCCGAGGTGCTGCCCGACGTCCCGGGGTATCTGGATGTCGCCCTCGATAAACTGGAGGCCAAACTGGACCGCCGCCCCAAGCGCGACGAGGTTCCGGTCACCTGCGACGTGCAGCTCGTCGTCGAGTACTACGCCGCCCGCTGACATTCGGGACCAGAGGAGGAGGAAGACATGACCGGTGGAGATATCGCAGGATTGATCGCCGCGGGGGTCTTCCTCCTGCTCGTCGTCCTCCTGGCGGTGCCGTTGTTCAAGCTCGGGAAGCTGCTCGATGAGCTGCGTCTCACCGTCCACGACCTGACCGACAACGTCGCCCCCCTGCTCGATGAGACCACCACCACCGTCAAAGAGACGAACAAGCAGCTCGAGAAGGTGGACGTGATCACCGACAACGCGTCGCGCATCTCGGCCAACGTGTCGAGCGTGGTCGAGTCGTTCACCTCCGCCCTCGGGGCTCCGCTGGCCCGCATCGCCGGGTTCGCCGCCACGTTCCGCCGCAGCGCGCAGAAGAACAGGAAGTAGACACCATGAAGAGGCTGTTCGCATTCGCCAGCGGGTTCGCCGCCGGATTCGTCGTCGGGTCGTACCTGGCGAAGACCGATCCGGCCGAGTCCTTCCTCGCGACGCTCAAGGGCAAGTTCGACGACGCCCAGGAGGCCTTCATGGCCGGCTTCCAGGAGCGCACCGACGAACTCCAGGACGCCATCGACGACCTGAAGTCCGATCTGAAGAGCGAGTCCTGAACGAACCGATGAAATCCGCTGATATCCGGCAACGCTGGCTCGACTACTTCGCGCGGAACGGGCACACCATCGTGCCCTCCGCCTCACTGATCTCCGACGACCCCTCCCTGCTGTTCACTGTGGCCGGGATGGTGCCGTTCATCCCATACCTCACCGGCACCGTCCCCGCACCGTACCCGCGCGCGGCCGACTGCCAGAAGTGCATCCGCACCAACGACATCGAAGAGGTCGGCAAGACCGCCCGGCACGGCACCTTCTTCCAGATGCTCGGAAACTGGTCATTCGGCGACTACTTCAAGGAGGGCGCCATCCGCTACGCCTGGGAGCTGCTGACCTCATCCGAGGCCGATGGCGGCTACGGGTTCGACGAGAGCCGCCTCTGGGTGACCGTCTACGAAGATGACGAGGTGGCCCGCGCGCTCTGGAAGCGCATCGCCGGCCTGCCCGACGAGCGCATCCAGCGCTTCGGCCGCGAGGACAACTACTGGTCGACCGGCCAGCCCGGCCCCGCCGGCCCCTGCTCCGAGATCTATTACGACCGCGGACCCGCCTACGGGCCCGACGGCGGACCCGCCGTCGACGACACCCGGTTCATCGAGATCTGGAACCTCGTGTTCATGCAGTACCGCATCGACAACGTCCGCTCCAAGACCGAGTTCGACATCGTCGGCGAGCTGCCCCACAAGAACATCGACACCGGCATGGGCCTCGAGCGCGTCGCCTTCCTGAAACAGGGTGTCGAGAACATGTACGAGATCGACCAGGTGCGCCCCGTGCTCGACCTCGCCGCCGAGATGGCCGGCGTCACCTACGGCGGTCGCGACGGGCACGAAGACGATGTGCGCCTCCGCATCGTCGCCGACCACGTGCGCAGCGCCCTCATGCTCATCGGCGACGGCGTCACCCCCAGCAACGACGGCCGCGGCTACGTCACCCGGCGCCTCATCCGCCGCACCGTGCGTGCCATGCGCCTGCTGGGCGTGCAGGAGCCGGTCATGCCGCAGCTGCTGCCCGCATCGTACCAGGCCATGCGCGCCGCCTACCCGGAGCTCGACGCCGGCTTCGCGCGCATCGCGCGCATCGCGTACGCCGAGGAGAACTCCTTCCTGCGCACGTTGAGCGAGGGCACCACCATCCTCGACACCGCCATCGACGCCGCCGCCAAGCAGCATCACACCGCCTTGCCCGGCTCCACCGCGTTCACGCTGCACGACACCTACGGATTCCCGATCGACCTCACCCAGGAGATCGCCGAAGAGGCCGGCCTGACCGTCGACCGCGCCGTGTTCGACCAGCTCATGGCCGAGCAGCGGTCGCGGGCCAAGGCCGACGCGAAAGCCAAGAAGACCGGACAGACCGCCCTGGCCGTGTACAGCGAGTTCCGCGACCGCGGCGAGACCGCCTTCCTCGGCTACGAGTCGCTGCACTCCACCGGCACGGTGCTGGGCATCATCCGCCACGGCGCCTCGGTGCCGGTGGCGCAGGCCGGCGAGGACGCCGAGATCATCATGGACGAGACCGCCTTCTACGCCGAGGGCGGCGGCCAGGTCGCCGACATCGGCACGCTGGCCGGGCCGAATGCCCACGCGGCCGTCGCCGATGTGCAGAAGCCCGTCAAAGGCCTCGTCAGCCACCACGTGCACGTGGAGGCCGGCACCATCGCCGTCGGGGATCGCCTCACCGCCGAGGTCGATGCCGAGCACCGCCTGGAGTCGTGCCAGGCCCACTCGGCCACGCACCTCGTACACGCCGCTCTGCGGCAGCTGCTCGGACCGACGGCCGTGCAGTCGGGCTCGCTCAACCGCCCCGGCTATCTGCGGCTCGACTTCGCCTGGAACGAGCGCGTCAGCCCCGAGACCGTCGGCGAGATCGAGCAGATCACCAACCGCGCCGTGCGCGACGACCTCCCCGTCACCATCGAGGAGATGCCGCTCGACGAGGCCCGCCGGTCGGGGGCCATGGCCCTGTTCGGCGAGAAGTACGGCTCCGTCGTGCGCGTCGTGCAGATCGGCTCGCCCTGGTCTCGCGAGCTCTGCGCCGGCACCCACGTGGCCCGTTCGTCGCAGGTCGGCGCGATCGACCTGCTGGGGGAGTCGTCGGTCGGCTCCGGCGCCCGCCGCGTCGAGGCGCTCGTAGGGCTGGAGGCCCTCGATGCGCTCCAGACGCAGCGCACCGTCCTGCGGCAGATCGCGGGGACGCTCAAGACCGACCCGGCGGCGGTGCCCCAGCGCGTCGAATCCCTCGTCGCAGCACTGCAGAAGGCCCAGCACCGGATCGCCGAACTCACCCGCGCCCAGAACGAGGCCCGCGTGCCGCAACTGGCCGCCATGGCCCACCCGGTCGGGAACGTCGAGCTCATCGCCCAGCAGGTGTCCGACGTTCCGAACGCCGAGGCCCTGCGCCAGCTCGCCGAAGCGGTCCGCCGCGCCCTCGGCGCGCGCCCCGCGGTCGTCGCCCTGTTGGCCGTGGTCTCCGGCCGCCCGCTGGTCGTCGTGGCCGCCACTCCGGCGGCGGTCCAGGCCGGCGCGACGGCGGGAGGGCTCGTCTCCGCGGCCGCCCGCGCCCTGGGCGGAGGCGGCGGCGGACGCGACCAGTTCGCCCAGGGGGGCGGCGCCGACGTCGCGGCCATCCCGCAGGCGATCGCCGCGATCGAGTCCGCCCTGCGTCGATGACCGCCAGGCTCGGAGTCGACATCGGCCGCGCCCGCGTAGGCATCGCCTGCTCGGACGTCGAGCGGACCCTCGCCTTCCCCGTGGAGACCGTCCGGCGCCGTCCCGGCGCCGCCCCGGCGGAGCTCGGGCCGCGGCGGGGCGCGCAGGCCCGGGCGCCTGGGGGGGGCGGGGGGGATGTCGGGGTGGCCCAGAATTT
>JBDNYM010000030.1:13095-13732 GCA_047722305.1 Pseudoclavibacter sp.
CCGGCGCCCGCGGCCGGGGGCCGCTCGCGTGCCGGGTGGGCCGGGCACCCCGGCCCCCCCCGGGGCCCCCGGCGGGGCTGCCCCGCGGGCCCCGACCCGGCGGAGCTCGGACAGCGGATCGACGAGCTGGCCCGTGAGCATGAGTGCGACGTGATCTATGTCGGGCTGCCCCTCAATTTGCAGGGCGACTACACGCCGTCGACCGACGACGCCATCCGCTGCGCCCATGCCGTCCCCGCCGCACCGCGGCGGGTGGTGCGGCTGATCGATGAGCGCTTCACCACCAACATCGCCGCCCAGCAGCTGCGCCCCAGCGGGCGCAAGCGGTCCCGCGCCCGGCAAGTGGTCGACCAAGCCGCCGCCGTGGCCATCCTGCAGTCGGCCCTCGACATCGAGCACCGGCTCGGGGCGCTGGCAGGAACCGCCGCCGAGGAAATCCCCGATGAGCGAGGCATCTGAATGAGCGGAATGTCCGAGAGCGGAGTGTCCGAATGAGTGCCGAACCGCCCGTCACGCCGCCCGGAGACGGCCCGACCCTCGCTCAGCGCTTCGCCACCCGGCGCGAGCGTCGCGAGTGGGAGCGCGCCCACCCCGGGAAACAGCTCCCCGACGATGCCGCGCCGAGTGCCTCGGCGCG
>JBDNYM010000030.1:13742-26482 GCA_047722305.1 Pseudoclavibacter sp.
CCCCCGCGGGGGCCGGCCGGGCGGGGGGCCCCCGGGGGGGCCGGCGGGGCGCCGGCGGGGGGGGTGCCCCCGCTCCCCGACCCCGCGGCCGCGGGTGCCGAGGAGACCGTCCGCTCGGAGCCGACTCCTGGTCCCGATGCCGCCGCCTCCCCGCTCCTACCGCCCTCCTCCGGAGCGGTGCCCTCCCCGGCCCCGGCCATGACTCCCCGTGACACGCAGCCGGAGACAGAGTCCCCATCGGCGCCGGCTGACGAACCCGCTCCGGAAGACGACCAGTCCGTCTCCGCCGCGCTGCTCGGTCTCAGTGTGACCCTCGATCCCGCCGGCACCGAACCGGCGGGCCCGGCCGGATCCGAGCGCACCCGCCGTCCTCGCCGCCGCCTCCGCGGGTGGATCGCCGGCGGCATCAGTCTGGTGATCGTCGTCGCCCTGGTCGTGGCCGCGCTCGTGTTCGGCCGGGGGGTCTATCAGACGCTGCGCCAGTCGGATGACTACCCGGGCCCCGGCACCGGGTCGGTGGTCTTCACCGTCACCGAGGGCGACACCGGCAGCACCATCGGCCAGCGGCTGGTCACCGACGGCGTCATCAAGAGCTACCGCCCCTTCCTGACCGCGTACAACCAGCACACGCCGGCGCCCGTGTTCCAGCCTGGCGCCTACCGGCTCAAGAAGCACATGACCGCCAGCGGAGCCCTCGATGTGCTGCGGGACAAGACGAACATCGTCAGCGCGACCGTGGTGATCCCGGAAGGGTTCACGCTGAAGCAGACGCTGGCCCGCATCCACGCCCGCACCGGCATCTCGGAGGACGCACTCGCTTCCGCGGCCGCCAACGTGCACCAGTTCCAGGTCGCACCCGAGGCGACCACCTTGGAGGGGTACCTGTTTCCGGCCACCTACCAGTTCGATCCCGGGACGACCGCCCAGCAGGCCCTCACCGCCATGGTCACCCGTGCCCGACAGGCGCTGGCCCAGGCCGGTATCGCCTCGGCGGACGAGTACCGAATCCTCACGCTCGCCTCCATCGTGCAGAAGGAGGCGGGTTCCACCGCCGATATGCCGAAAGTGGCCCGGGTATTCCAGAACCGCCTCGATCGGGGGATGAACCTGCAGTCCGACGCCACCGTCGCCTATGGGGCCGGCACCACCGGTCGGGTCACCACCACCGACGCCGAGCGGGCCGATGCGAACAACCAGTACAACACCTACGCCCACAGCGGGCTGCCCGTCGGTCCCATCAGCAACCCCGGGGATGCGGCCCTGGCCGCGGCCGCCTCGCCGGTGCCGGGGGACTGGCTGTACTTCGTGACGGTGAACCTCGACACTGGAGAGACCAAGTTCGAATCCAACGCGGATGACCACGCGGCGGATGTGAAGGAGTTCCAGTCATGGTGTCGCCAGCACACGGACCGGTGCCAGTGACGGCACCGGTGCCGGACCCGATGTCACCGGGCCGTTCGGCCCGGCTCGCCGTCCTCGGCCATCCCATCTCGCATTCGCTGTCCCCGGTGCTGCACGCCGCCGCCGCCCAGGCGCTCGGCCTCGACTGGGACTACCGGCGCTTCGATGTGCAGGCCGATCAGTTGGAGGCGTTCGTGGCCCAGGTGCGCCACGACTGGCTCGGGCTGAGTCTCACCATGCCGCTGAAACGCCCCATCGTGCCCCTGCTCGACCGCCGCGACGCCCTGGTGACCGAGCTGCAGGTGGCCAACACGGTGCGCTTCGAAGACGGCGCCCTGCACGGCGCCAACACCGACGTCATCGGCTTCGAGTGGCTGCTGCGGGGGCCGGTCGCCGCCGGCTGCGCGCAGGCCGTCCTGCTCGGCAGCGGCGCCACGGCGTTGAGCGCCTTCGCCGCCCTCGACCGGGTGGGCGTGCACCGGGTGACGAGCTACGCGCGCACCCCCGGCCACGCCGATCCGCTACGCGCGTACGCCGCCGCCCACGGGCTGACGTTCGACGTGGAGCTGCTCGACCGCCGGCCGTCCTCGGCCCCCGCAGATGCCGTCGTCATCTCGACGCTGCCCCCGGGCGCCGCGGATGGGCTGCGCTTCCATCCGGTGGCCGGCCAGCTGCTCATCGACGTGTCGTACGGGGCCAGCACCGCGCCGCTGGTGGCGTCGTGGCGGAATGAAGGGGGTCGTGCCCACGACGGCACCGCCCTGCTCATCGAGCAGGCGCTGGCGCAGGACGCGTTCTTCCTCACCGGCGATCCCCGTGCGGACGTCCCCGGTCTCGACCGGGCCCGGGCCGCGATGCAGGCCGCCGTCGCCCGCTGACGGCAGCGGACCGTCCCGCCGGCACGCCCGCGCGGCAGTCGATCGCACCCATTCGCCCGTCGCTCAACCGGCGCCCGCATCCTCCGGCCGGCCGATCGCCCCGCCAACCGGCGACACTGTGGGAGACTGGGAGGCATGCTGCGCTGGATCACCGCCGGGGAATCGCATGGCCCGGAACTCATCGCCGTTCTCGAAGGGCTGCCCGCCGGAGTACCCGTGCTGGCCGCCGATATCAGCCGGGAGCTCGCCCGCCGTCGCCTGGGCTACGGTCGCGGGGCGCGCATGGGGTTCGAGCAGGACGCTGTGACACTGTCGACCGGCATCCGCGACGCCCACACGCTCGGCTCTCCGATCGCTATCCGCATCGGCAACACCGAGTGGCCCAAGTGGCAGGCGGTGATGGCCGCCGGACCGCTGCCGCCCGAGGCCGTCACCAGCGCCCGCGGAGCCAAGCTGACCCGACCCCGCCCCGGCCACGCCGACCTCGCGGGGATGCAGAAGTACGGCTTCGATGAGATCCGCCCCGTGCTCGAGCGCGCCAGCGCCCGAGAGACCGCCGCGCGCGTCGCGCTCGGCGCGGTCGCCAAGGCGTTCCTGTCCGAACTCGGCATCCACGTGCTCTCGCACACCGTCTCCATCGGCGGCGCCGGCGACAGCGCCGCTCACCCGGTCCCGGGCGATCTCGATCGCATCGACGCCGACCCAGTCCGCGCCGCCGACCCGGAGGCCTCCGCCCGCATGATCGCCGCCATCCGGGCCGCCCACGACAACGGCGAGACCCTCGGCGGCATCTGCGAGATCCTCGTGTACGGGCTGCCGGTCGGCCTCGGGTCGCACGTGCAGGCCGACCGCCGCCTCGACGGCCGGCTCGCCGGTGCGCTGATGAGCATCCAGGCCATCAAGGGCGTCGAGATCGGCGACGGGTTCGCCCTGGCCGCGGTGCCCGGCTCCGCCGCTCACGATCAGATGGAGCCGGCCGCTCCCGGCATCCATCGCCTCACCGACCACGCCGGCGGCATCGAGGGCGGGATATCCAACGGCTCCGTGCTGCGGGCCCGCATCGCCATGAAACCCATCGCCACCGTGCCGCGGGCCCTGCGCACCGTGGATGTCAGCACCGGCGCCGCCGCCGCCGCCAACCACCAGCGCTCCGATATCTGCGCCGTCCCCGCCGCCGGGGTCGTCGCCGAGGCCATGACGGCCCTGATCGTCGCCCAAGCCGTCCTGGAGAAGTTCGGCGGCGACTCGATCGCCGAGACCCGGCGCAACCGGGACGCCTTCCTGGCCGCGATCCCCGAGCCCGAGCGCATCAGGGCCGCCGCGGATGCCGGGGCCGAGGAGCGCGAGGCCTGATGTCGATCGTGCTCATCGGCCCGCCCGGGGCGGGCAAGTCCACCCTGGCGCCGCTGCTCGCCGCCGACCTCGGCCTGACCGCGGTCGACAGCGACGAGGTGTTCACGCGCCGCCACGGCCCCATTCCCGCGTTCTTCGCCGCGCACGGCGAAGCCTGGTTCCGGCGGGCGGAGGCGGACATCGTCGCCGAACTGCTCGCCGACGGGAACCGGGTCGTGTCGCTGGGCGGGGGAGCGCCCGTCCAGCCGGATGCGGCGCCGCTGCTGGCCGGCCACACCGTCGTGCTGCTCGATCTCGATGCCGACTCGGCACGGCAGCGCGTCGGTACCGGCGCGGGTCGCCCGCTGCTGCGCGACGGCCTGGCCGGCTGGGAGCGGCTGCACGCCGAGCGCCGACAGCAGTACCGGCAGCTGGCCGACGTCGTCTGCGACACCAGCGGGCTCACCGTCGCCCAGGTCCGGGCCCGTCTGCGCGAACGCCTCGCCGAGCCCACTCCGCCGGCGCGCATCGAAGTGGGGGGAGACCGGCCCTACCCGGTGCTCGTCGGGCGCGGGCTGCTGCGACGGGTCCCCGAATTCGTCCCCGCCGACGTGCACCAGGTCTACCTGATGCACCAGCCGGTGCAGGCCGAGCGCGCGGGCCTCATCGCCCGGGCCCTGGCTGATCGAGTTCGCGTCACCGTCCACGAGATTCCGGATGCGGAGGACGGGAAGCGCCTCCCGGTCGCCGCCGACTGCTGGCGCCAGCTCGGAGAGCTCGCCTTCTCCCGTCGCGACCTCGTCATCGGCCTCGGCGGCGGGGCCGCCACCGATCTGGCCGGATTCGTGGCGGCCACCTGGCTGCGCGGGGTGCGCGTCCTGCAGCTGCCCACCAGCACCCTCGCCATGGCCGACGCCGCCGTCGGGGGCAAGACCGGCATCAACACCGCCGAGGGCAAGAACCTGGTGGGCAGCTTCCACACGCCCATCGCCGTGCTGTGCGACACCGGCGCGCTGTCCACGCTCGACCGTCTCGACATCCGCAGCGGCTTCGCCGAGGTGCTCAAGTGCGGGCTCATCGGAGCACCCGCCATCCTCGACCTCTTCGACGCCGACCCCGACGCCGTGCTGACCTCCGGCTCGCAGCCGCAGCAGGCCGCGATCGAGGAGGCCATCCGGCTCAAGGCCCGGGTGGTCGCCGCCGACCTGCGCGAGTCGGGGGAACGGGAGTTCCTCAACTACGGGCACACGCTCGGGCACGCCATCGAGCACGCCGAGCACTACCGCTGGCGCCACGGGCAGGCCGTCGCCACCGGCATGATCTTCGCCGCCCGGCTCGCCCGCGACCAGGGGCTGCTCAGCGATGCGGATGTCGACCGGCACCTCCTCCTGGTTCAGGCTCTCGGACTGCCCACCACGTACCGGCGCGACGTCTGGCCCGAGCTGTACGCCGAGATGCTCCGCGACAAGAAGACCCGCAACGGCGTCCTCCGCTTCGTGGTGCTGGACGGCATCGGGCACCCGCGCATCCTGCCCGTCGACGACGAGCCACGACTGCGCCGCATCTATGAGGAGATGTCCGCATGACCGCCGCCGAACCGACCCGCGTCCTGGTGCTCAACGGTCCCAATCTCTCCCGGCTCGGCAGTCGGGAACCGGACAAGTACGGCACGCTCGACTACACCGCCCTTCGCGTCGCCTGCCGGGGCTACGGCGAGGTCCTGGGGCTGACCGTCGAGACCCGGGTCACCAACGACGAAGCCGAGCTGATCGCCTGGCTCGCAGAGGCCGTCGACACCCGCCGGGCCGTGGTGCTCAACCCGGCCGCATTCACGCACTATTCGTACTCGGTGCGAGATGCCGCCGCCCAGGTGACCGGAGCCGGACTGCCCCTGGTCGAGGTGCACCTGACGAACCCCACCAGCCGGGAGGAATTCCGCCACCGGTCGGTCATCTCGGGCGTCGCCACCGGTACCATCGCCGGATTCGGCTTCGACTCGTACCGGCTCGCACTGGCCGCCATCGCCGGTCTGCAGCCACCTGCGGTATAATCGGCCCTCGTGTGCCCGCACTTCCGGGCGCGTTTCCTCAGACTCGATGGACGGATAGATCGTGGCGAATACGAACGACTTCAAGAACGGCATGGTGCTGAACCTCGACGGCAACCTCTGGACGATCACCAAGTTCCAGCACGTCAAGCCCGGCAAGGGGGGTGCGTTCGTCCGTTCCACGCTGAAGAACGTCCTCACCGGCAAGGTCGTCGACCGCACCTTCAACGCCGGCACCAAGATCGAGACCGCCACCGTCGACCGACGCAACATGCAGTACCTGTACCGCGACGGCGACGACTTCGTGTTCATGGACTCCGACACCTACGAGCAGACCCCGCTCTCGGCGACGGTCGTGGGCGACGCGGCTCACTTCCTGCTCGAGAACCAGGAGGCCATCGTCGCCTTCCACGACGGCACTCCGCTGTTCGTCGAGCTGCCCGCCTCCGTGGAGCTCACCATCACCTACACCGAGCCCGGCCTGCAGGGCGACCGCTCCAGCGCCGGCACCAAGTCCGCCACGCTGGAGACCGGCTACGAGATCCAGGTCCCGCTCTTCGTCGACAACGGCACCAAGGTCAAGGTCGACACGCGCACCAGCGAGTACCTGGGCCGCATCACCGAAGCGTGAGCGCCCGCAGCAAGGCGCGCAAGCGCGCCCTCGACATCCTCTACGGCGCCCAGGTGCGGCACGTGCCCGTCGCCACCGCGCTGGCCGACGCCGAGCGGCAAGCCGAGGACCAGCCCGAGCGCGCCTCATCCTTCCCGTACGCGCGCGAAGCCGTGTCCGGGTTCATCGACCACCAGTCGAGCATCGACGAACTCATCGCCGAATACTCCGAGCAGTGGACCATCGACCGCATGCCGGCCGTCGACTTGGCGGTGCTGCGGCTGGGGGCGTGGGAGATCCTCCACAACCCCGACGTGCCCGACGCCGTGGCCATCGCCGAGGCCGGTCGCCTGGCCGAAGAGCTCAGCACCGACGCGTCCCGGCGCTTCGTCACCGGCGTGCTGAGCGCGATCTCGAAGCACTGACAGAGCCCGTCCGCCCGCACCGGTGGCAGACTGGGACGGACGACCCATCAACGTAAGGAAGCGCAGCATGGCGATTGCGACGATCAACCCCACCACCGGCACCGTCGAGCGGGAATTCACGGAGGACGACGCCGCCGCGATCGAGCGCAAACTGGCCGCCTCCCAACGGGCCTACGCCGAGCTGGCGACCACCACCTTCGCGCAGCGCGCCGCCTGGATGAACCGGGCCGCGGACCTCCTCGAAGGCGACGCCGACACCCTGGGCGCCACCATCACCCTGGAGATGGGCAAGCCCCTCGCCCAGGCCGAAGCCGAAGTCGTCAAGTCGGCCGGCGCCCTGCGCTACTACGCCGAGCACGCCGAGGCCTTCCTCGCCCGCACCCCGCTGGCCGACCCCAGCACCATCGGCGCCTCCGCCGCCTACACCGTCTACCAGCCCATCGGGGCGGTGCTGGCGGTCATGCCCTGGAACTTCCCCATCTGGCAGGTGGTGCGTTTCGCGGCCCCGGCCCTCATGGCCGGCAACGTCGGCCTGCTCAAGCACGCCTCCAACGTGCCGCAGAGCGCCCTGTACCTCGATACGCTCTTCGCGCGCGGCGGGTTCCCCGAAGGCGCCTTCCAGACCCTGCTGATCGGGTCGCGTCGCGTCGAGGCCGTGATCCGCGACCCCCGTGTGCAGGCCGTCACTCTGACCGGGTCGGAGCCGGCCGGCCGCTCGGTCGCCAGCATCGCCGCCGACGAAGTCAAGAAGGCCGTGCTCGAGCTCGGCGGGTCCGACCCCTTCGTCGTATCCGCCGCCGCCGACCTCGACGCCGCGGTCGCCGCCGGGGTCAAGGGACGCACCAGCAACAACGGGCAGGCGTGCATCAACGCCAAGCGGTTCATCGTCGTGGACGCCGTCTACGACGACTTCGCCGAGCGCTTCACCCAGGCCATGGCCGAGCTGCGGATGGGCGACCCCCGCGACGAGGGCACCGATATCGGGCCGCTCGCACTGGAGAGCGGTCGCAGCGACGTCGCCGCACTCGTCGACGACGCCCGGGTCAAGGGCGCCCAGATCCTGCTCGGCGGCGAGACCCCGGACGGACCGGGCTGGTTCTACCCGCCGACCGTCGTCGCCGGCCTGACCGAGCAGATGGACCTCTACTCCCAGGAGGCATTCGGGCCGGTCGCATCCCTGTTCCGCGTCCCCGACAACGAGGCGGCCATCCGTCTCGCCAACGACACCCCGTTCGGGCTCGGCGCCGCCGCCTGGACGGACGACCCCGATGAGCAGGACCTCTTCGCCCGCCGCATCGAGGCCGGCACCGTCACCATCAACGGCATCACCGTCTCGTACGCGCCGCTGCCGTTCGGCGGCATCAAGCGCTCCGGCTTCGGCCGCGAGCTCGCCGCCGACGGCATCCGCGAATTCTGCAACCTGAAGACGGTGTGGGTGGGCTGAGCGCGAGAACTCGCCCGGGGCGACTGCCCCGGAACAGTGGGCTCATCGGGAGTGAACGCTGCTGCACCGTGCTCGAATCCGATCGCCCTCCGGTGCGCTCGGAACGGCGTGGTCATGCGGCGGCGCTCCCGACCGCGCCGAGGTCGGTGCGCGCCGGCATCAGATCTAGGACCATCGCTGCGCGTCAGCGTCCGGTTCCGCAGATCCTGGCGGCGATCTGAACCGGATCGGCGAGCGGCCGCCCGATCAGGCGAGCGAGATCGGGGCCGGGCGCGGCCAGGAAGCCGTGGCGCACGTTCGACGCGATCGACACGCCCCGCTCGCACTGTTCGGGCGACAGCCCGTCCTGCGCCTGCAACCGCCCCCGAAGCTCGGTGAGGCCGATCGTGCGGAAGTCGGCGCCGAGCTCGCGAGCCACATCCCGAGTGGTCATCGGCTGCCCGACCAGGTCGTACACGGCTCCGGCATGCGGTGCGGGAGCGGCCGCCACGACTGCGGCCGCCTCGGCCAGGTCATCGCGGGTCACCGCCGCCAGTGCGCTCTCTCCGTACGGCGACTCGATCACGCTGTCCGCGCTCCGCGAGAGCAGCGTCGCGAAGGCCTCCGCGTACATGCCGTTGCGGAGGATCGTCCACGCCATCTCCGACTCCCGGATCAGACGCTCGGTGGCCCGGTGAGCCGTCGCGAGAATGAGGTGGTCGCCCGCCGTGGTCAGACTCGTGTACACGATGTGCCCGACCCCGGCGCGCTGCGCCGCGGCGATCGCCGCCCGATGCCGCCCGATCACGATGTCGTCGTCGCCGCGCCCGGCGGAGACCAGCACCAACGTGTTCGCACCGCGGAAGTCGAGCTCATCAGGCCGGTCGAAGTCCACGCGGCGCATGCCGTCCGCCGGAGTACGGCTGCCGCCCACCACGTCTGCGCCCCGGCGGTGCAGATGGTCGACGACCTTTCCAGCGAGGCGTCCGCTCGCACCCGTCACCAGAATCACGTGCTCCTCGCTCTCTCCACGCCCGCTGCGAAACCGGGGTGGTTCTCTTCGGTAA
Source organism: Pseudoclavibacter sp. (assembly GCA_047722305.1). Taxonomy (GTDB): domain Bacteria; phylum Actinomycetota; class Actinomycetes; order Actinomycetales; family Microbacteriaceae; genus JAKVJE01. Next base: position 22,926 of record JBDNYM010000030.1, read on the forward strand.
CTATGCTCAGAGCATCCGACGGAACCGGATCAGCCGCAAGGAGGCACTTCCATGTCACCCGCGCACATCCCTGTGCCCACAACATCCCGCTGCCGCATCCGCGACGTCCTCGACCGCATCGGCGACAAGTGGACCGTGCTGGTGATCGTCGAGCTGACCGACGGCCCCCTCCGCTTCCGGCGGCTGCAGCGCGGCGTCGACGGCATCTCCCAGCGGATGCTGACGCTCACCCTGCGCCGTCTCGAACGCGACGGCCTCGTGCAGCGCACCGTGTACCCGACCGTGCCGGCCCGCGTCGACTACCGGCTCACCGAGACCGGGACCAGCCTCACCGAGCTGCTGCGACGCATGGCCGCCTGGTCGCGCGATCACCGGGACGGCATCGAGGCCGCCCGCAGCCGGTACGACGCCGAGCACCCGGCCATCCGGTAGCTCGCGGCGACGGCCCGGCACGCGAGGGAGTGGACGCCGGCGCACAGCGATCGCGAGCGAGAGAGCCTGCTGGAAGAGGCGGTCGGCTTGAGAACACACCCGTCGAACAGAGACTCTGCCGATCGGCGTGCGACAGCGTCGGCGCACCGGGTCACGGGACGACGGCTGGACTCCGAGAAGAGGGCGAACGCGCTCAGGAAGACAGGACAAGAAGTACGAGTGGGGGAGCCCAGCGAAATGTTGCGCTATGCGTCGCCTCGGCTCGACCCCCGCGGCCCGGCGACGTACGTTCTTCGCATGGTCGATCCGAACCGCATCCCCTCCGCCCCGTCATCCGTCGCCTCGCAGTGCGAGTGCGGCGCGATGCGGGCGCGGTTCGCGGGCGGCCACGAGTTGCACCCGATCGTGCGGGCGGCCGCAGCGGCCACGCCGTCGCAGTGGGTGGATGCCGAAATCGTCGCTGTCGACGGCGAGGTGCTCGAGCTGCGCGACCTGTTCGGGGAGCGGTCGCAGCGCGTCTGGCACCATCGCGATCTCGCCGCCGTGGCCACGCCCGGCGATGTGGTCGCCTACCACCGCCAGTACGGAGTCGTAGCGCTTGGTCGAGTGTGGATCAGCGTCAGCGCGCTCCCTCTCGACCAGGCGCTCTAGCTCTCGACGACTCCGGTCAGGCGACTCAGTCGGTCGCCATCATGGACTTCATCGAGTCCATCATCTTCTGGCAGGCGTCGGCGCAGTTGCTGCACACCTCGGCCGTCATCTTGCACGACGGCATCATGTCGGCGTGCATCATGCACATGTCGGCGCAGGCGCGGCACATGGTCATGCAGGCCTCCAACATGGCCATCATGGAGGTGCGCTCCATCCCCGCCGGGCGCATCATCGCACGGCCCATGGCCCCGCACATGTCGGCGCAGTTCATGTGCATCGACATCATCGGCATCATGTGCTTCATCATCATGTCGTCCTCCGGCATCATGCCGGCGGCCATGGTGCAGGCCTGCTCGCAGGCCATGCACGACTCCATGCACTCCTGCATCATCTGCATGTCCATGCCGGGCATCGTGCCGTCGAGCATGTCCATCATCTCGGATGTCATGTTCATGTCGAACCTCACTTCTGGACCCCGCCTCAGGGCGATTCCCCGATGCACGACGAAGCCCGCAGTCCGACTCTAGGACGATGCGCGGCCCCCGGCTCAGAGCTCACTCGGAGGTATCGCCCGCGCCGGCCTCGCCGGCAGCGCAGTGTCCCCGTTCTCGCCCGCTTCGCCGGCCTCGCCGGCGCCGCCGGCGCCGCCCGCGCCGACGTCCCGCACCGCCGCCCCATAGCGCTCCAGCTTCGTCGCCCCCCCGCCGTTGACGGCGGAGCGCGCATCGCGATCGCTCGGCCGGCCGGCGGCGATCTCGCGCAGCGTCGCGTCGGGGAACACCACATAGGCGGGCACGTCCGCCGCGCGCGCGGTGTCGCGCCGCCAGGCGCGGAGCCGCTCGAACAGGTCGCGGTCCTCCGGCGCCATGTCCGCCGCCGCCCGCGAGCGGGATGGCGCCCCTGCCGCGCGCGCCGGCCGCCGCACGGGCACCCGCAGCCGCACCTCGGTGTCGCCGTGCAGCACGCCCCGGCTGCCCGCGGTGGCGACCAACGCCCCGAAGCGCTCCTCGACGCCGAGCTGCCCCAGCGCCAGCAGGTGCCGCACCACGGCCTGCCAGCCGTTGCGGTCGAGCTCGCCGCCGATGCCGAACGTCGTGAGTCGATCGTGTCCGAAGCGCTCGACTTTCTCGGTGCGGTTGCCGAGCAGGATGTCGATGGCCTGTCCGGCCCCGAACCGCTGGTGGAATTCGCGGTCGAGCCGCACCACGGTGGACAGCAGCTTCTGGGCGGGGATGGTCGCGTCGAAGGTCTCGGGCGGGTCCAGGCAGGTGTCGCAGTTGCCGCAGGGCGAACCCGCGGGCCCATCCCCGTCGGGCCCGTGGTACTCCTCGTCGAAGTAGCGCAGCAGCCCCACCCGGCGGCACGCGGCGGTCTCGCACAGCTCCAGCATCGCGTTGAGGTGCCGCGTCTGGTTGCGGCGGTAGGTCTCATCGCCCTCGGAGCGCTCGATGAGCTGCCGTTGCTGCACCACATCCTGCAGCCCGTACACCATCCAGGCCACCGCCGGCGCCCCGTCGCGACCGGCTCGCCCGGTCTCCTGGTAGTAGCCCTCGACGCTCTTGGGGAGAGCAAAGTGGGCGACGTAGCGCACATCGGGCTTGTCGATGCCCATGCCGAAGGCGATGGTGGCGACCATCACCAGCCCGTCCTCTTTGAGGAAGCGGTTCTGATTGGCGGCCCGCGTGGCCGGGTCTAGCCCGGCGTGGTAGGGGAGCGCGGGGATGCCGGCGCGCACCAGCCCGGCGGCGACCCGCTCGGTCTGCGCCCGCGACAGACAGTAGACGATGCCGGCCTCGCCGACGTGCCCGGCGCGGATGAACGCCTCCAGCTGGCGAGCCGGCTGCTGCTTGGTCTCGATCCGGTACTCGATGTTGGGACGATCGAAGCTGGAGACGAACTGCTCTGCGCCCTGCAGGCCGAGACGTTCGACGATCTCTGTACGGGTCTCGGCCGTGGCCGTGGCCGTGAGGGCGATGCGGGGGACGTCGGGCCAGCGCTCGTGCAGCACCGCCAGCCGCAGGTAGTCGGGGCGGAAGTCGTGCCCCCACTGCGCCACGCAGTGCGCCTCGTCGATGGCGAACAGCGCGATGCGGCAGCGGCCGAGCACGTCGAGGGTGCGCGGCGACGCGAGTCGCTCCGGGGCGAGGTAGACGAGGTCGAGGTCTCCGGCGAGCAGCGCCCGCTCGGTCTCGGCCTGCTCGGCAGGGTCGTGCGCCGAGCTGAGCGCCGCCGCTCTCACGCCCTGCGCCCGCAGGGCCTGCACCTGGTTCTGCATCAACGCGATGAGCGGCGAGATCACCACCCCGGTGCCGGGACGCATGAGGGCCGGGATCTGATAGCACAGCGACTTGCCACCGCCGGTCGGCATCAGCACCAGGGCGTGGCCCGCGGCCGGGCCGGCCCTGGGGGGTTAACCCCTCTCCCAGCCCCCCAAACGGACAACCGACGGGGTGGCCCGGGGAGGGGAGGACAAA
>JBDNYM010000031.1:0-26391 GCA_047722305.1 Pseudoclavibacter sp.
GCGGGGGGGGCCCCCCCGGGGCGGGGCCGCAGGCGGGCCGGCCGCTGACCCACCCCCCCCTGCCCCCCGGGGGGCGGCACCCCCCCCGGGGCGGCCCCGGGGGCGGCGACGCGCTCGATGATCTCCGCCTGGCTGCCGCGAAAGGCGGCGTATCCGAAGGTGCGCCGCAGGATGTCGAGCGCCGCGGTCATACCCGCATGGTACCGGTCGTGCCGATCCCGGGAGGGTTCTCCACTGCGGACCGGAGTAGGATGACGCGGACATCCTTTAACGACCGTCCTGTGAGGCGGGGAAGGAACGCAACCTCTTGACCGCTCTTGTCATGGAGGCGCCCGACATCGATCGGGCGCTCACCCGCATCGCCTTCGAAATCCTCGAGGGCAACAAAGGCAGCGACAATCTCGTGCTGCTCGGCATCCCCACCCGCGGCGTGGAACTCGCCCGGCGCCTGGCCGAGCGCATCGCCGCCACCGAGGACATCGCCGATCCCTCCACGCTCTGGGGGGCGCTCGACATCACCATGTTCCGCGACGACCTGACGCGGCACCCGCTGCGCACTCCGCAGCGCACGACCATTCCGGCCGGGGGCATCCAGGGACGCACCGTGGTGCTGGTCGACGACGTGCTGTACTCCGGGCGCACCGTCCGCGCCGCTCTGGACGCGTTGAGCGAGCTCGGCCGGGCCCGAGCGGTCCGCCTGGCCGTGCTGGTGGACCGCGGTCATCGCGAGCTGCCGATCCGCGCCGACTACGTGGGCAAGAACCTGCCCACGTCGTCGCGGGAGCGCGTGACCGCCGTGCTGACACCGATCGACGATCATGACGGGGTGGAGATCGCATGAAACACCTGCTCTCGACCCGAGACCTCGACCACGACGCGGCGGTGGCGCTGCTCGACATCGCCGAGGACATGTCCGACGTCAACAACCGGGCCATCAAGAAGCTCCCCGTGCTCCGTGGGCGCACCGTGGTCAACCTGTTCTTCGAAGACTCCACGCGCACCCGCACCTCGTTCGAGACGGCGGCGAAGCGCCTCTCGGCAGATGTGATCAACTTCAGCGCGAAGGGCTCCAGCGTCTCCAAGGGCGAGTCGCTGAAGGACACCGCCCAGACGCTGGCCGCCATCGGCGCGGACGCGGTGGTCATCCGTCACCAGGCCAGCGGCGCCCCCATGGTGCTGGCCCATAACGGCTGGATCGACGCCGGAGTGGTCAACGCCGGCGACGGCTGCCACGAGCACCCCACCCAGGCGCTGCTCGACGCGTTCACGCTGCGCCAGCGCCTGCACGGCGACGACTCCCGCGGCCGCGACCTCGACGGGGTGAGCGTGCTCATCGTGGGCGACATCCTGCACTCGCGGGTGGCGCGCAGCGACGTCTGGCTGCTCTCGGAGCTCGGTGCCCGGGTCGCGTTCGCCGGCCCTCCCACGCTGCTGCCCTACGACATCGGCACCTGGCCCTGCGAGGTGTTCGACGACTTCGACACCGCGCTCGCGCAGGACTTCGACGCGGTCATGACCCTCCGTATCCAGCTGGAGCGGATGGAGGCGGCGTTCTTCCCCAGCCGCCGCGAGTATGTGAACCTCTGGGGCCTGGGCCCGGCCCGATTCCACCGGCTGTCGCCGCGGACGCTCATCATGCACCCCGGGCCCATGAACCGCGGGCTGGAGATCTGCTCGGAGGCGGCCGACTCGCCGCAGGCGACCGTGCGGGAGCAGGTCCACAACGGCGTGTCCGTGCGGATGGCCGTCCTCTACAGCCTGCTGAGCGATCGGGAGGTCGCGGATGCCTGAAACCACACCGACGCCAACCACGAACTCGCGATCTGAAACGGAACCGATGCCTGCATCCCAGCCCATCCTCATCACCGGAGCGGCCCCCCTCGGAGGCGAGGCGACCGACATCCTGGTGCAGGACGGCCGGATCACCGCCGTGGGCGCCCATCTCACGGCCCACGGCGCGGAGGTGATCGACGCGGCCGGGCTGGTGGCCCTGCCCGGGCTGGTCGATCTGCACACGCACCTGCGGCAGCCGGGCAACGCCCAGGCCGAGACGGTGCTGAGCGGCTCGCGCGCGGCGGCGGTCGGCGGGTACACCTGCGTGCACGCGATGGCGAACACCGAGCCGGCCTCCGACACCGCCGGCATCGTGGACGAGGTCTATCGCCTCGGCCTCGACGCCGGGTACGTGGAGGTGCGCCCCATCGGCGCCGTCAGCGCCGGGCTGAAAGGCGAGCGCCTGGCCGAGATCGGCGCCATGGCCGGCTCGCACGCCCAGGTGCGGGTGTTCAGCGACGACGGGCACTGCGTGGCCAGCTCGCTGCTGATGCGCCGTGCCCTGGAGTACGTCCGCGCGTTCGGCGGGGTGGTGGCCGACCATCCGCAGGACGACGAGCTCACCATCGACGCCCAGATGAACGAGTCGGAGCTGTCCAGCCGCCTCGGCCTCACCGGCTGGCCGACGGTCGCCGAAGAGGACATCATCGCCCGGGACATCCTCATCGCCAACCACGTGCATTCCCGCATCCACATCTGCCACGTCTCCACGGCCGGCTCGGTGGATCTGATCCGCTGGGCCAAGCAGCGGGGGATGCCGGTCACCGCCGAGGTGACCCCGCACCACCTGCTGCTGCCGGAGGACCTGGTGGGCGGCTTCGACGCCAACTTCAAGGTCAACCCGCCGCTGCGCAGCCAGGAGGACATCGACGCGGTGCGGCTGGCCGTGGCCGACGGCACCATCGACGTCGTCGCCACCGACCACGCGCCGCATCCCGCCGATCACAAGGACTGCGAGTGGCACGCCGCCGCCTGCGGGATGCTGGGTTTGCAGCACGCGCTGCGGATCGTGCAGCTCACGCTGGTCGATACCGGGCTGATCGGCTGGGAGGACGCGGCGCGGATCATGAGCTCCGCCCCGGCCCGCATCGGCTCGGTGGCGGACCAGGGCCAGCCCATCGCTGTCGGGTCCCCGGCGAATCTCACCCTTTACGACCCCGCCGCCGAGTCGACGGTCACCGCCGACGAGATCGTCAGCATCTCCGACAACAGCCCGTACCTGGGGATGTCGCTGCCCGGGTCGGTGCGCGACGTCCTGTTCCGCGGGCGCCCCACCGTCCGGGACGGCGTGCTGCAGGATCTCAACGGTCCGGCCGCCCCGACGCCTTCATCCCCGACCGCATCCGCTTCGGAAGGAGCACACGCATGACAGAACCGGCATACCTCGTCCTCGAGGACGGCACCCGCTTCCGCGGCCGTCCCTACGGCGCCGCCGGCACCACGGTGGGGGAGATCGTGTTCTGCACCGGCATGACCGGCTACCAGGAGACCCTCACCGACCCGTCGTACGCCGGTCAGATCGTGGTGCAGACCGCGCCGCAGATCGGCAACACCGGCACCAACGACGAAGACATGGAGTCGGCGCGCATCTGGGTGTCCGGCTACGTGGTGCGCGAGCCCAGCCGTATCTCTTCGAACTGGCGCGCCCAGCGCGACCTGGCCACCGACCTGACCGACTCGGCCATCGTCGGGATCAGCCACGTCGACACCCGGGCGATCACCCGGCACATCCGCGACCGGGGCGCGATGCGCGCCGGCATCTTCTCCGGGCCGGCCGCGCAGTGGGCGCCGGATCGACAGCTGCGCGCGGTCACCGCGTCCCCCGAGATGAGCGGGCTCAACCTGTCCACCGAGGTCACCGTCTCCGAGCCGGAGGTGATCGCCCCCGAGGGCGAGCGCCGCGGCCGGGTGGCGGTCGTCGACCTCGGCGTCAAGCGGGCCAGCCTGCACAACTTCGCCCGCCGCGGCTACGAGGTGGTCGTGCTGCCCGCCGACGCGACCGGCGAGCAGATCCTGGAGCAGCATCCCGACGGCGTCTTCTTCTCGAACGGCCCGGGCGACCCGGCCGCCTCCGGGGATGCGGTGGCGGCGCTGCGCGCCGTGCTCGACGCCGGCGTGCCGTTCTTCGGCATCTGCTTCGGCAACCAGCTGCTGGGTCGCGCCCTCGGCCTCGACACCTACAAGCTGCCGTTCGGGCACCGCGGCATCAACCAGCCGGTGCGCGAGGAGCGCACCGGCCGGGTCAAGATCACCGCCCAGAACCACGGGTTCGCCGTGAAGGCCCCCAGCCTGGACGAACCGTTCGACAGCCCCAACGGCTACGGCCGGGTGCGGGTGGGCCACCTCGGCCTCAACGACCAGGTGGTCGAGGGCCTCGACTGCCTCGACATCCCCGCCTTCTCGGTCCAGTTCCACCCCGAGGCCCATGGCGGCCCCCACGACGCCAACGACCTGTTCGATCGCTTCACGGCCCTCATCGCCGCCACCGCAGAAGGAGACAAGTAGTGCCACGCAGGCAGGACATCAACAGTGTGCTCGTGATCGGCTCCGGGCCGATCGTCATCGGCCAGGCCTGCGAGTTCGACTACTCGGGCACCCAGGCGTGCCGGGTGCTGCAGGCCGAGGGGGTGCGCGTCATCCTGGTCAACTCGAACCCGGCCACGATCATGACCGACCCGAACTTCGCCGACGCCACCTACGTCGAGCCCATCACCACCGAGGTGCTGGAGGCGGTCATCGCCAAAGAGCATCCGGACGCCATCCTGCCCACCTTGGGCGGACAGGTGGCGCTCAACGCGGCCATGGAGCTCGACCGCGAAGGCATCCTCGACAAGTACGGCGTCGAGCTGATCGGCGCCAAGGTCGAGGCCATCGAGCGGGGCGAGAACCGCGAGATCTTCAAGGAGCTCGTCGTCGAGTGCGGCGCCGAGGTGGCCCGCAGCCACATCGTGCACACCCTCGGCGAGGCGCTGGCCGCCGCGGACGACCTCGGCTACCCGATGGTGGTGCGCCCCTCGTTCACCATGGGCGGGCTGGGGTCGGGCTTCGCCTACGACGAGGCCCAGCTGCGGCGCATCGTAGAGGCCGGCCTGGACGCCAGCCCCACCACCGAGGTGCTGCTGGAGGAGTCCATCCTCGGCTGGAAGGAATACGAGCTGGAGCTCATGCGCGACCGCGCCGACAACACGGTGGTGGTGTGCTCGATCGAGAACTTCGACCCGGTGGGCGTGCACACCGGCGACTCGATCACCGTCGCCCCGGCGCTGACCCTCACCGACGTGGAGTACCAGCGGATGCGCGACATCGCCATCGACATCATCCGCTCCGTGGGGGTGGACACCGGGGGCTGCAACATCCAGTTCGCGGTCAACCCCGAGGACGGGCGCATCATCGTCATCGAGATGAACCCGCGCGTGTCGCGCTCCAGTGCGCTGGCGTCGAAGGCCACCGGCTTCCCGATCGCCAAGATCGCCGCCAAGCTGGCCATCGGCTACCGCCTGGACGAGATCCCCAACGACATCACCAAGGTCACCCCGGCCAGCTTCGAGCCCACCCTCGACTACGTGGTGGTCAAGGTGCCGCGGTTCGCCTTCGAGAAGTTCCCGGCCGCCGATCCGACGCTGACCACCACCATGAAGTCGGTGGGCGAGGCGATGGCCATCGGGCGCACGTTCAAGCAGGCGCTGCAGAAGGCGCTGCGCAGTGTCGAGAAGCGCGGCGCCGTGTTCGACTGGGGTCCGCTCACCGAGCGCAGCGAGGACCTGCTCGCTGAGGCGGCGGCACCCCGCGATGGACGCATCGTGCGGCTGCAGCAGGCGCTGCGGGCCGGCGCCACCGTCGCGCAGGCGCACGCCGCCACCGGCATCGACCCCTGGTTCATCGACCAGATCGCCCAGATCAACGAGCGGGCCCGCGAGATCGCCAACGCCCGCGATCTCGATGCCGACCTGCTGCGCGAGGCCAAGGACGACGGCTTCAGCGACGCCCAGATCGCGCAGCTGCGCGGTTTGGCCGAGGATGAAGTGCGCGAGCTGCGCTGGAGCCACGGCATCCGGCCGGTCTACAAGACCGTCGACACCTGCGCCGGCGAGTTCCCGGCGCTGACGCCCTACCACTACTCGACCTACGAGCAGGAGACCGAGGTGGCGGTCAGCGGCAAGAAGCGCATCGTCATCCTCGGCTCGGGCCCGAACCGGATCGGGCAGGGCGTCGAGTTCGACTACTCATGCGTGCACGCCAGCTTCGCACTGCACGCCGAGGGGTACGAGACCGTCATGGTCAACTGCAACCCCGAGACCGTGTCCACCGACTACGACACCTCCGATCGGCTCTACTTCGAGCCGCTCACCCTGGAGGACGTGCTGGAGGTCATCCACGCCGAGTCGGAGGCCGGCGAGATGGTCGGCGTCGTGGTGCAGCTGGGCGGGCAGACCCCGCTCGGGCTCGCCCGGGGGCTGGAGCGCGCCGGGGTGACCATCCTCGGCACCAGTCCGCACGCCATCGAGATGGCGGAGGAGCGCGGCGAGTTCGCCGAGGTGCTCGACCGGCGGGGCCTGCTGGCCCCCCGCAACGGCACCGCCACCGATGTGAAGGAGGCGCGCGAGGTCGCCGCCCACATCGGCTACCCGGTACTGGTGCGGCCCTCGTTCGTGCTCGGCGGACGCGGGATGGAGATCGTCTACGACGCGGCCGCCATGGACGACTACTTCGAGCGGATCGGCTCGCAGGCGCTCGTCAGCGAGCAGAACCCACTGCTCGTGGACCGTTTCCTCTCCGATGCCACCGAGATCGATGTCGACGCCCTCTACGACGGCACCGACCTGTTCATCGGCGGCATCATGGAGCACACCGAGGAGGCCGGCATCCACTCCGGCGACTCCAGCTGCGCCCTGCCGTCGGTGAGCCTGGGCGAGCGGATGCTGCGCCAGATCCGCGAGGCCACCCTCGGCATCGCCGAGGGGGTGGGCGTGCGCGGCCTGCTCAACGTGCAGTACGCGATCGCCGCCGGGGTGCTGTACGTGCTGGAGGCCAACCCGCGGGCGTCGCGCACCGTCCCCTTCGTGTCGAAGGCGCTGGGGGTGCCGCTGCCGAAGGCGGCCAGCCTCATCATGGCCGGGCAGACCATCGCCGACCTGCGCGAACGGGGCCTCCTGCCCGAGCGCGACCACACCATCCTGCCACTGGACACGCCGATCGCCGTCAAGGAGGCCGTGCTGCCGTTCAAGCGGTTCCAGACCCGCGACGGCAAGATCGTCGACTCGCTGCTCGGCCCGGAGATGCGCTCCACCGGCGAGGTGATGGGCATCGACCGCGACTTCCCGACCGCGTTCGCGAAGTCGCAGATCGCCGCCGGCAATGTGCTGCCCGCCTCGGGCACCGTGTTCGTGTCGGTCGCCGACATCGACAAGCGCCAGATCGCGCTGCCCATCCTGCGCCTGCACGAGATCGGCTTCACCGTGCTGGCCACCTCGGGCACCGCGGCCGTGCTGCAGCGCAACGGCATCGAGTCGACGGTGGTGCGCAAGGTGTCGGACGCGGGTGACGACACGCCCATCACGCAACTCATCCACGACCACCGGATCGACCTGATCGTGAACACCCCCGACGGCGCCGCCGCCCGGGCCGACGGCTATGAGATCCGCGCCGCCGCCACCGCTCAGAACGTGCCGCTGGTCAGCACGATCTCGGCCCTGGACGCCCTGGTCGCCGCCATCGACACGGTGCAGCGGCCGTTCCGGGTGTGCTCGCTGCAGGAGTACGACCGCCGCCGCGCCCAGCGCGCGGACGCCCGCGCCGCCACGGCCGCCGTCTGATGGGGACGCCGTTCGGGGAGCGCCTCGACGCCGGCATCGCACACCGGGGCGGGCTCTGCGTCGGCATCGACCCGCATCCGGCGACCCTGGAGGCCTGGGGGCTACCGGTGGATGCGGGCGGCGCCGAGCGCCTGGGCCGGGCCCTGATCGCCGCGGCCGCGGGCCGGGTGGCGATCGTCAAGCCGCAGGTGTCGCTGTTCGAGTGCTTCGGGGCCGCCGGATTCGCCGCCCTGGAACGGATCATCGCCGCCGCGCGGGCGGCCGGGCTGCTGGTGATCGCCGATGCGAAGCGCGGGGACATCGGATCGAGCAACGCTGGCTACGCCCGCGCCTGGCTGGGGGAAACCGCCCCCTTCGCCTGCGACGCCCTCACCGTGTCGCCGTACCTGGGCGTCGGGGCGTTGCTCGGCCTCAAGGAGGCGGCGACGCTGGCCGGGGCGGGCCTGTTCGTCCTGGCCGCCACCAGCAACCCGGAGGCCGACGCCATGCAGGGGACCGGGGATCCCTCCGTCGCCGCCCGCATCGCCGCCGCCGTGGGGGAGTGGAGCGAAGAGGAGGCCGCGCCGGGGCCGCTGGGATCGTTCGGCATCGTCTTCGGGGCCACCGGCGCGCCGGTCGCGCGCGGTCTGGACATCCGCCGCACCTCATCCCGCCTACCGGTGCTGGCGCCCGGGTTCGGCGCGCAGGGCGCCACGCTGCGCGATGCCGGCCGGCTGTTCCCGGGCGCCCGCCATCGCCTCCTCGCCTCCGTCTCCCGCGCCATCACCGCGGCGGGCCCCGAGCGGGCGGCCGCTACCATTGAGACATTCACCACCGACCTGGCGGACGGATGGAATGCAGCGGAGGAGGAACGGACATGCCCAGTGAAACCAGACCAGGCGCCCGCCCGCGGCTGACCGTGCTGGCCGGCCCCACCGCAGTGGGCAAGGGCACGGTCGCCGGGTACATCCGCCGCCACCACCCGAACATCATGCTGTCGATCTCGGCCACGACCCGCGCCCCGCGCCCCGGCGAGATCGACGGCGTGCACTACTACTTCGTCGACGACGCCGAGTTCGACCGTCTGATCCGCGACGACCAGCTGCTGGAATGGGCGACCGTCCACAACTCGTACCGCTACGGGACGCCGCGCCGCCCCGTCGAGAAGGCGCTGGCAGCCGGCCGCAACGTCCTGCTCGAGATCGATCTGCAGGGAGCCCGCCTCGTGCGCCAGCACATGCCCGAGGCGCGGCTGGTGTTCCTGGCACCGCCGTCGTGGGACGAGCTGGTGCGCCGACTGCGCGGCCGCGGCACCGAGAGCGCTGAGGAGCAGGCCCGCCGCCTGCGCACCGCGAAGGTCGAACTGGCCGCCGAGAGCGAGTTCGACGCGGTGGTCGTCAATGACGATGTGGCGCGGGCCGCTGCACGCGTCGTAGACTTGATCGCTGGATCCAAAATCGAGGAGCACCCTGTACATGGCTGAGCAACAGTATGTTGATGGCATCATCAACCCCCCGATCGACGAGCTGCTGAAGCGCGTCGACTCGAAGTTCGGGCTGGTGATCTTCGCCTCGAAGCGCGCCCGTCAGATCAACGACTACTACACGCAGCTGCACGAGGGGAGCCTGTTCAACAACGTCGGCCCCCTGGTCGAGTCGACCGTCGACGACAAGCCTCTGACCGTCGCCCTGCGCGAGATCGCCGCCGACAAGCTCGTCCTCACCCCGGGCACCGAGGTCGAGGCCCAGCGCGCCGCCGAGGCGGCCGCTCAGGTCGACGCGGATGCGGACGCGGCGGAGGCTGAGGGCGCCGAGCTCCCCGACGAAGCGACTGACGTGACTTCGACCGACACTGCCGCGACCGACACGACTGCTGACGACGCTCCGGCGGCTGCCGCCGGCGACGCCGAGTAAGCCGCCCCGAGTCTCGTGTCAGCGCACGTCCTGGTCGGCGTGGGCGGGGGCATCGCCGCTTACAAGACCGCGGATGTCGTGCGCCGGCTCGCCAAAGCGGGCGCCGACGTGCGCGTCGCTCCCACGGCGGCGGCGCTGAAGTTCGTGGGCACCGCCACCTGGGAGGCGCTCTCGCACCATCCCGTCGACGTCGACGTGTTCGCGCGCGTCGACGAGGTGCTGCACGTCGAGCTGGGCGACTGGGCCGACCTGGTGGTCGTGGCCCCCGCCACGGCCGATCTGCTGGCGCGCGCCGCCGCGGGCCGGGCCGACGACCTCCTCACCGCCTCGCTCCTCGCCACAGGAGCCCCGATCGCGGCCGCACCCGCCATGCACACCCGGATGTGGGAGCACCCGGCCACGCAGGTCAACGTGGCGACGCTGGTCGAGCGCGGCTGGCATCTGCTCGGCCCCGTCTCCGGGCCCCTCACCGGCGCCGACTCCGGCATGGGGCGCCTGCTCGACCCGGCCGAGATCGCCGAGCGCTCGCTCGCCCTGCTGCGCCCGCAAGATCTCCGCGGGCACCGCATCGTGGTCACCGCCGGCGGCACGCATGAGGACATCGACCCGGTCCGCTTCATCGGCAACCGCTCGTCGGGCAGACAGGGCCTCGCCGTCGCCGCGGCGGCCCGTGCCCGCGGAGCCGAGGTCGTGCTGATGGCCGGGGATGTCGACGCCCCGCTGCCGAGCGGCGTGGATGTCGTGCGCGTGTCCGGCTCCGCCGACCTGCAGCGGGCCCTCGATGCGGCCCTGCCGGGCGCGGACGCCCTCATCATGGTGGCGGCCGTCTGCGACTACCGCCCGCGCAGCATCAGCGGCCACAAGCTCAAGAAGGACGAGCTGGGCGAGCGCACCACCCTCGAGCTGGAGGCGACCCCCGACCTGCTGGCCGGGGTGTCCCGCTCGCCGCTGCGGCCCCCCGTCCTGGTCGGCTTCGCCGCCGAGACCGCATCGGGGGAGCGCCTGCTCGATCTGGCCCGCGGCAAACTCGTCCGCAAAGGCTGCGACCTCATCGTCGCCAACGACGTCAGCGCCGGGGTCTTCGGCACAGATCGCAACACGGCGACCATCGTCGCCGCGAACGGGCAGACTGTGTCCGTGGACGGGACGAAGGCGGCCGTCGCCGAGCGGCTGCTCGACGAGGTCGCGGCCCGCCTGGCCGTCGCCGGACAGACGCCGGCCCGAGAGGAGAACCCGATATCGTGAGCAGTGGACAGCGACTCGTATCCAGCGAATCCGTCACCGACGGGCATCCCGACAAGCTGTGCGACCAGATCTCCGACGCCATCCTCGACGCCCTGCTGCGCGGCGACCCGGAGGCGCACTCGGCGGTGGAGACCATCGCCACCAACGGCCTCGTCCACGTGGTCGGAGAGGTCAAGACCACCACCTATGTGGAGATTCCCGACGTGGTGCGCGACGTGGTGCGCCGCATCGGCTACACCTCCAGCGACATCGGTTTCGACGGCAACTCGTGCGGCATCTCCATTTCGATCGGGCAGCAGTCGCCCGAGATCGACGACGGAGTCGCCACCTCGTATGAGGCGCGTCACGGCAGCACCGACCCGCTCGACGCCCGCGGCGCCGGCGACCAGGGCATCATGTTCGGCTACGCCTCCGATGAGACGCCCGCCCTCATGCCCGCGCCCATCACCCTCGCCCACGCGCTGGCCCGGCGGCTCTCCGACGTGCGTCGGGACGGCACGCTCGCCTACCTGCGCCCCGACGGCAAGTCGCAGGTCACCCTCCGCTACGACGATGACGTCCCGGTCGAGGTCGAGACCATCGTGCTCAGCGCCCAGCATCATCCCGACGTCACCAACGCCCAGCTGGAGACCGATCTGCGCCGCCACGTGATCGCGCCGGTGCTCGATGCGTTCGGACTGCCCTGGGGCGACGCCCGCATCCTCATCAACTCGTCCGGGCGGTTCGTGCTGGGCGGGCCGCGCGCCGACGCCGGGCTGACCGGGCGCAAGATCATCGTCGACACCTACGGCGGCGCCGCCCACCACGGCGGCGGGGCGTTCAGCGGCAAGGACCCTTCGAAAGTCGATCGTTCCGGAGCCTATGCGCTGCGCTGGCTGGCCAAGAACGCGGTGGCCGCCGGCCTGGCCCGGCGCCTGGAGGTGCAGGCCGCCTACGCGATCGGCACCGCCCACCCGGTGGGTCTGTACGCCGACAGCTTCGGGACGGGCGTCCTCCCCGACGACCGCATCTCCGAGGTGCTGAACCAGGTCTTCGATCTGCGACCGCTGGCCATCATCCGGGACCTCGATCTGAAGCGGCCCATCTATCTGCCCACCGCGGCCTTCGGGCACTTCGGACGCACCGAGCCCGGCTTCACCTGGGAGCGGCTCGATCGGGTGGACGCGTTGCGCGCCGCGGCCGGTCTCTGATACTGCTGAGGCATGACCGTCGCGCGGGTATGCCTCGACACACCGCTGCCGCACCTCGACCACCCGTTCGAATACTCGATCCCGGCCGAGCTGGCCGAGGCGGCGCGTCCGGGCGTCCGGGTGAAGGTATCGTTCGGCGCCCGCAGACGGCGCCTGGACGGCTTCATCACCGCTCTGTCCGACACCCCCGACTTCTCGGGCCGACTGCAGCCCCTGCGCAGCGTGGTGTCGCCGGTGCCGGTGCTGACCCCGGCGGTGTGGCGCCTGGTCGAGGAGGTCGCCGATCGACAGGCCGGCACCCGCGCGGACATGCTGCGGCTCGCGGTGCCGCGCCGGCACGCGCGCACCGAGCGCGCCTGGCTGGCCGACCATCCGCTTGACGCCTCGCCCGGCGGAGGGCCCCCGGACGCATCGTCGCACCCTCGCACCCTCAACGCGTCGCCCGCCGACCGTGCCCCGGACCGCATTGCCCACCGCGTCGAGCTGCGGCCGCGCACCGGCTGCGAGCCCCTGCCCGACGGGGGAGCGGTCGCCGGCTGGGTCATCAGCGCCGTCGACGTCGCCTGCGCCCGCTGCGAGGAGGGCCAGGTGCTGCTGATCGTGCCCGACTTCCGCGACTTCGACCAGGTGAGCGCGGCCCTGGCGACCCTGCACCCCGACACGCCGGTGTGCCGGGTGGATTCCCGCGCCGAGGATGCGGAGCGCTACGCCGCCTTTCTGGCAGCGCTGGACGGGTCGGCACGCATCATCCTCGGCCGCCGCAGCGCGCTGTACGCGCCGGCCGCGGGGCTGGCCGCCATCATCCTCGTCGACGACGGCGACCCGTCGTACGCCGAGCCGCACGCCCCCTACCCGCACGCCCGCGACGTGGCCCTGGTGCGCCAGCGGCAGTCTGGCTGCGACCTCGTCCTGTGCGCGAACTCGCGGTCCACGGCGGTGCAACGGCTCATCGAGATCGGCTGGGTCGAACCCGCCACCGCCCGCCCCGCCCATCCGCGGGTCATCCCGGCCGAGCTGATCGAGGATGCCGGCACCTGGCGACTGCCGCCGATCGCCTTCCAGACGCTCCATGACGGATTGCGCGACGGCCCCGTACTGGTCCAGGTGGCCCGGGCCACGGAGGACCTCGCGCCCGGCGCCGGTCTGCAGCGCACTGCGGCCGAGCTCGGACGCGCGTTCCCCGGGCAGCCCATCGTGGCCGCCGGCGCCGCCAACGTGGTCGAGACCGTGCCCGCATCCCCGGCCCTGGTGGTCTCCACCGCCGGCGCCGAGCCGCGCACCCCCGGCGGCTACCGCACGGTCGTGCTGCTCGACTCCGGGGCGATCGTCTCGCGCCCCAGTCTGTGGGCGGCCGAGCAGGCGCTGCGCAACTGGATGAATGCGGCCGCGCTGGCCGCCCCCGACGGCGCCGTCGTCCTCACCCAGGTGGTCGGGCGCCTCGCCGCCGCCCTGCGGCAGTGGGACCCCAGCGCCTTCGCCGCCGACGAACTCGCGGCCCGGCGCGCGACCGGTCTGCCACCGGCGACGCGGTGGTTCACGGTGAGTGCCGTCCCCGGCGCCGTCTCGGAGGCGCTGCAGGAGGCGCAGCTGCCCGCCGGCGCGGAGCGACTGGAGACCGTCACCATCGACGAGGACGAACGCACCACGCTGCGGGTACCATATGCGCTTGGTCCGGCCTGCGCCGCCGCACTCGCCCGGGTGCTGCGCACCTGGTCGTCGCGCCGCGCGGACGCCCGCCTGCGGGTGCACGCCGACGATGTGGAATCGCTGTAGCGCGCCGGCCCGCCAGCTTGACCCCATCGAACACCGGAGGAGCACCGTTGCGCATCGTCTTCGCAGGAACCCCCCGCGCCGCCGTGCCCGCGCTGCTGGCGCTGCTGGAGTCGCGCCACGACGTGGTCGGCGTCGTCACCGCCCCCGACGCGCCCGTCGGGCGACGGCGGCGGCTGACCGCTTCGCCGGTCGCGCAGACCGCCGCGGACGCCGGATTGCCCGTGCTCAAGACCCGCCGCCTCGATGCAGACGCACGGCGCGTGCTCGCCTCCTGGCGGCCCGAGCTCGGCGTCGTGGTCGCCTTCGGGGCGCTGCTGCCGGACGCGGCCCTCGCCGTCCCGGAGCGGGGATGGATCAACCTGCACTTCTCCCTGCTGCCCCGCTGGCGGGGGGCGGCGCCGGTGGCCGCGGCCGTGCTCGCCGGGGACGACCCGGTGGGTTTCAGCATCATGCGGGTGGTGCACGACCTCGACGCCGGGGGCGTGCTCGCTCAGATCCGGGTCGATCGCGACCCTCGGGCGACGGCAGGAGAGTTGACCGACCGGTTCGCCGAGGACGGCGCCCGTGCGCTGGTCGATCTGGTCGACGGCTGGGAGGAGCTCGGCGAGTCCGGGGACGATCCTGCTGAGGTCCCGCAGACCGCCCCCTCGACCTACGCGCCCAAGCTCAGCCGGGAGGACGGCCGCATCGCCTGGACCGCGCCCGCGGCGGCGGTCGTGCGCCGCATCCTCGCCATGAGCCCCGAGCCCGGCGCCTGGTGCCGGTGGCGCGAAGCCGACCTCAAGCTGCTGCGGGCCGAGACGGCCGGGCGCGACGGGGATGATGCGCCCGGGGACGGCGTGGCCGAGCCGGGGCTGGTCGACACCACCGGCCACGACCCGCTGGTCCGCGCCGGCGACGGCTGGGTGCGCCTGGTCGAGGTGCAGCCGGCGGGAAAGCGCGCCATGCGCGCCCGCGACTGGGCCCACGGCCTCACGGAACGAACGGTGCTGTCATGAGCGATCCGCGCCGGCTCGCCGCCGAGGTGCTCGTCCGTGTCGACACCACCGACGCATATGCGAACCTGCTGCTGCCGCCGCTGCTCGACCGCACCGGGATGGAGCCCCGGGATGCCAATCTCACCACCGAGCTCGTCTACGGCACCCTGCGGTGGCTCCGCCTCCTCGATGCCGTGCTGAACGCCGCAGGCGGCCGCGACCCGCAGGACCTCGACCCGGCCGTCCGCGCGATCCTGCGCATCGGCGCCCATGAGCTGCTGCACCTGCGGGTGCCCGCTCACGCGGCCGTCGACACGGCGGTGCGGGCGGCGAAGGCCGGACCCGCGCGCGCCGCATCGGGACTGATCAACGCGGTGCTGCGCCGGGTCGCGCGCCGCTCCGAGGAGGAGTGGCTGGACGTCCTCGGCCGCGACATGGACGCCGAGACGTTCCGGGGCGTCCGCTGGTCGCATCCGGGCTGGATCGTGCGCGCCCTCGGCACCGCCCTGGCCCGGGACGGTCGCAAGGCCGACCTGGAGGCCCTGCTCGCCGCCGACAACAGCGCCCCGGCGGTGCACCTGGTGGCTCTGCCCGGTGCGGCGGAGCGCGACCCCGAGCTCGCATCGGCATATTCCCCGTATGGCATGATCGCCCCGGTCGGCCGCGCGCACACCGAGCTGGAGCGTCCGGGCATCCGGGCGCAGGACGAGGGCAGCCAGCTGGCGGCCCTGGCGCTGGCCGCCGCTGCGCCGCCGCGCTCGGGGGAGCGCTGGCTCGACGTCTGCGCCGGCCCCGGCGGCAAGACCGCGCTGCTCGCCGCCGTGGCCCCGAGCGGCACGTCGGTGATCGCCAACGAGCCGGTCGCCCACCGCGCCGAGCTGGTGCGGCGCGCCACCGCGCGCTTCCGGGTGCCGGTGCGCGAGCTCGACGGCGCCGACTTCCTGGTGCAGGAGGGCGCGGCCGCCGACCGTATCCTGCTCGATGCGCCCTGCACCGGTCTGGGAGCGCTGCGCCGCCGTCCAGAGGCCCGCTGGCGCAAGCGGCCGGCGGATGTGCGCCGGCTGGCCCGCTTGCAGTCCCGGCTGCTGGACGCGGCGGCCGCGGCCCTGCGTCCCGGTGCCGTGCTCTGCTTCACTACCTGCTCGCCGCACCTGGACGAGACCACCGCGCGCATCGACGAGGTGCTCGCCCGGCATCCCGAGCTGGAGCTGCTCGACACCGCCGCCGTGCTCCGCCGCGTGAGCCCGCAGCTGGAGACGGGCGCGAATCCGGCCGGCGTGCAGCTCTGGCCCCACGTGCACGGCACCGACGCGATGTTCATCTCGCTGCTGCGCCGCCTCCCCTCCGCGGCCGCGCCGATAGGCTGAGCCCATGACCGATCTCCGCTCCGCCTCCCCCCGCATCGAGATCTCGCCCAGCCTGCTGTCGGCCGACTTCGGCGATCTGGGCGGTGAGCTGGCCCGCATCGCGACCGCCGACACGGTGCACGTGGACGTGATGGACAACGCGTTCGTCCCGAACCTCACCTTCGGTCCGCCGGTGGTGCGCCGCATCCTGGAACTCTCGCCGGTGCCGCTGGACGTGCACCTGATGATCGCCGACCCCGACCGGTGGGCCCCGGCCTACGCCGCCATGGGCTGCCAGCGGGTGACGTTCCACGCCGAGGCCGCCGCCGCCCCCCTGCGGCTGGCCGCCGAGCTGCGGCGGCTCGGTGCCCGGGCGGGGATCGCGCTCAGCCCGGCCACCGCCGAGACCGGCGTCATCGAGCACCTGGACGCTTTCGATCAGGTGCTGGTGATGACCGTCGAGCCCGGCTTCGGGGGCCAGTCGTTCCAGTCGTCGGTCCTGCCCAAGCTCGGTCGCCTGGCCGAGCGCGCCCCGGAGGGGATGATCCTGCAGGTGGACGGCGGCATCACTCCAGGCACCGCCCCCGCGGCCGCCGCGGCCGGGGCGACGAGCCTCGTGGCCGGCTCCAGCGTGTACGGCGACCCGGATCCGGCCGCCGCCATCGCGCGGCTCCGGGCCGCGGTGCAGCGATAGCGCTATCCTCGTTGTCGTGAAAACGTTCGATCAGCTCTTCGAGGAACTCTCTGCCAAAGCCGCCGCCCACGATCCGGACTCCGGCACCGTCGCCGAACTCGACCGGGGCATCCATGCCATCGGCAAGAAGATCGTCGAGGAGGCGGGCGAGGTCTGGCTGGCCGCCGAGCACGAGTCGGACGAGAACCTGGCCGCCGAGGCGAGCCAGCTGATGTATCACTTGCAGGTGATGCTCATCAAGCGGGGCATCAGCCTCGAGCAGGTCTACCGGGTCCTCTGACCCACCCGAGGAGCACACCCCATGCTGCGAGTCGCCGTGCCCAACAAGGGCATCCTGAGCAATGCGGCCATCGAGATGCTGCGCGAAGCGGGGTACGCGGTGCGTCGCGACTCCCGCGACCTGTACGTCTCGGACCGCCACAACGACGTCGACTTCTTCTACCTGCGCCCGCGGGACATCGCCACGTATGTGGGCTCCGGCGCCCTCGACGTGGGTATCACCGGCCGCGATCTGCTGCTCGACTCGCATTCGGATGCGAATGAGGTCGCCGACCTGCAGTTCGGCGACTCCACGTTCCACTTCGCCGGTCCCGCCGGCAAATTCAGCACGCTGGATGAGGTCCGCGGCCTGCGCATCGGCACCAGCTACCCGGGCCTGGTCGGCGACTTCCTCGACCGGGCGGGCGTCGAGGCGATACTGGTCAGACTCGACGGCGCCGTCGAGAACTCGGTGCGACTGGGCGTGGCCGACCTGATCGCCGACGTGGTGTCCACCGGCACCACGATGCGCAACGCCGGACTGGAGATGTTCGGCCCCACCATCCTGAAGTCGACCGCGGTGCTGATCGGCTCGCCGGACACCGTCGCCAATGGCGCGCTCGAAGATCAGGCGCTCACCCTTTCGCGCCGGCTCATCGGAGTGCGCGTCGCCCACCAGTACGTGCTCATCGACTACGACATCCCCACCGCCAAGCTCGACGCCGCCACCCGGGTGACCCCGGGCCTCGAATCGCCCACCGTGTCGCCGCTGGCCGACCGGACCTGGTCCGCCGTCCGCGCCATGGCGCCCCGCGACCGCATCAACGACATCATCGACGAGCTCTACGAGGTGGGGGCGCGCGCCATCCTGGTCTCCACCGTCACCACGGCGAGAATCTGATGGCCCTCGCCGTCCGCGTCATCCCCTGCCTCGATGTCGACCACGGCCGCGTCGTCAAGGGTGTGCGCTTCCAGCACCTGATCGACGCCGGCGATCCGGTCGAGCTGGCCGCCCGCTACGGCGAGGAGGGCGCAGACGAGATCACGTTCCTCGACGTGACCGCCACCGTGGAGCACCGCGGCACCATACGCACGGTCGCCGCCCGCACCGCCGCGCAGATCTTCATCCCGCTCACCGTCGGGGGAGGCGTGCGCAGCGTGGACGACGTGGCCGCCCTGCTCGCCAGCGGCGCCGACAAGATCGGCATCAACTCGGGGGCGATCGCCCGCCCCGCCGTCCTCACCGAGATCGCCGACCGCTTCGGCGCGCAGGTGAGCGTGCTCTCGCTCGACATCGCCCCCAGCGCCGACACCCCCTCGGGCTATGCGGTCACCACCCACGGCGGCCGCGAGGTCACCGACATCGATGCCATCGACTGGGCGCGCCGGGCCGTCGACCTCGGCGCCGGCGAGATGCTCGTCAACTCCATCGCCGCCGACGGCACCGCCTCCGGGTTCGATCTGCCGCTCATCGAGCGCATCCGCGCCGCCGTCACGGTGCCGGTCATCGCCTCCGGCGGCGCGGGGCGCCCCTCGCACTTCGTCGACGCCGCCCGCGCCGGGGCCGACGCGGTGCTCGCCGCCGGCATCTTCCACCGCGGCGAAGTGAGCATCGGCGAGGTCAAGGCCGCCCTGGCCGAGGCCGGCTTCCCCGTCCGCATTCCCGCCGCCGTCGATGGGGATGCCCGATGACCGTCGCCCTCGATCGCATCCACTACAACGCCGACGGGCTGGTCCCCGTCGTGGTGCAGCAGTGGGACACCGGCGAGGTGCTCATGCTCGCCTATATGGACGCCCGCGCCGTCGCCGCCACCCTGACCGAGGGGCGCACCGTGTTCTGGTCGCGCTCGCGGCGGGAGTACTGGCGCAAGGGGGAGACCAGCGGGCACACCCAGCGCCTCGTCTCGCTGCAGGCCGACTGCGATGCCGACACCCTGCTGGCCCGGGTCGACCAGGTCGGCGACGCCTGCCACACCGGCACGCACACCTGCTTCGACGGCCGCGAGCTGGACGGCTCCGCCCCGGCGACCGCCACGCCCGCCGCCCCCAGAACAGCAAAGGACGCCCAGTGATCCGTACCTCCATCCCCAGCCCCTCCTGGCAGGGGTTCGCCATCGGCCCCGTCTTCATCCACGCCTACGCGCTGTGCATCCTGACCGGCATCGTCCTGGCGATGCTCATCACCGCCGCCCGGCTGAAGCGGCGCGGCGTCGAGCCCGGCGTGGTCATCGACATCGGCCTGTGGGCGGTGGTGCTCGGCATCATCGGGGCGCGGCTCTGGCACGTCCTCACCCACTGGGACCTCTTCTTCGGGTCCGGCACGTTCGGCGACATGATGCTGCGCGTCGTCAGCATCAACCAGGGCGGCATCGCGATCTTCGGCGCGCTGGCGGGCGGGGCCCTCGGCGCCTGGATCGCCTGCCGCATCGGCGGCCTCCGGTTCTGGACGGTCGCGGATGCGCTCGCCCCCGGTCTGCTGATCGCGCAGGCGGCGGGGCGCTGGGGCAACTGGTTCAATCATGAGCTGTTCGGCATCCCGACCACGCTGCCCTGGGGGCTGCAGATCGAGCAGAGCAACCCGGCGTTCCCCGTCGGCCTGCCCGCGGGGACGCTGTTCCAGCCGACGTTCCTGTACGAGTCGATCTGGAACCTGATCGGCGCGGCGCTGCTCATCTACGTCGGCCGCCGCTGGCGGCTGCAGTGGGGCCGGCTGTTCGGCTGCTATCTGATCTGGTACGGCTTCGGCCGCTTCTGGCTGGAGCAGTTCCTGCGCATCGACCCGCTCGGCGTGTTCCTGGGCCTGCGCTACAACGCCTGGGGCGCGCTGCTGGCCGTCGCCATCGGCGTCGCACTGGTGATCGTCCAGCGACGCCGGCATCCGGAACCGGAGCCCAGCGGCTACCTGCCGGGCCGCGAGCCGGCGCCGGCCGCCGCCGCGGGCGCAGATGCCGCCGCGGCGGATGCGGAGACCGAGCCGACTGCGGATGCAGATGCGACTGCGGATGCAGATGCGGATGCAGATGCGGATGACGATCAGCCCGCCGCAGGGGAGGCGGAGCCCGCCGCACCCGCAGCTGCGGAGGACGCCGCCCCCGAGTCCGCCACGGATGCAGCGGCGACCGCCGGGAAACCGTCCAGCGCCCCGGCCCCTTCCGCCGCGGCGGACGCCTCCTCGCCCCGCCCCTGACGGGGCCCGCCTCCGCCCGTTTGCCCTAGGATGGGGAGACGCGGCCGCGCCCCGGAGGCCAGCCTCCATCCCCGTCTCGTCGCGTCATTACACGAAGGAAGCTCATGGCAGCACGCGCAGGCAGTCCGTTCTCCCGCTTCTCCTCGGTGCCGTCCGCCCAGGGGCTGTACGACCCCGCGGCCGAGCACGACGCCTGCGGCCTGGCCATGGTCGCCACGCTGCGCGGCACGCCCGGCCACGACATCATCGACGCCGCCCTCGACGCCCTCCGCCACATGGAGCACCGCGGGGCCGTCGGCTCCGACGCGGGCACCGGCGACGGCGCCGGCATCCTCATGCAGGTGCCCGACGCCTTCTTGCAGGAGGCCACCGACTTCCGGCTGCCGCAGGCGGGCCAGTACGCGGTGGGCATGGCGTACCTGCCGATGGATGCGGACGCTCGCGCCGACGCCAAGGTGCGCATCCAGCGCATCGCCGTCGAGGAGGGCCTGACCGTTCTGGGCTGGCGGCCGGTGCCGACAGACCCGACGGTGATCGGCGTGCAGGCGCGCTCCACCATGCCGGCGGTCGAGCAGCTGTTCGTCTCGAAGCTCGGCCTGGAGGGCCCGAGCCTGCACGGGCGCGCCCTCGACCGGGTGGTGTACCGGCTGCGCAAGCGCGCCGAGCACGAGTGCGACGTGTACTTCCCGTCGCTGTCGTCGCGCACCCTCGTCTACAAGGGCATGGTCACCACCCTGCAGCTCGAGCCGTTCTACCCGGACCTCGCCGACCCGCGCATCGCCTCGCGCCTGGCCATCGTGCACTCGCGCTACTCCACCAACACGTTCCCGTCGTGGCCGCTGGCCCAGCCGTTCCGCTACATCGCCCACAACGGCGAGATCAACACGGTGCGGTCGAACCGCAACTGGATGCGCGCCCGCCAGTCGCAGCTGCACAGCGACGAGCTGGGCGACCTCGAACCGCTGCTGCCGATCGTGACCGACGGGGGCAGCGATTCGGCGTCGTTCGACGAGGTCGTGGAACTGCTGGAGCTGGCCGGACGCTCACTGCCGCACGCCATGATGATGATGGTGCCCGAGGCCTGGGAGAACCAGGAGCACATGGCCCCGGCTCTGCGCGCGTTCTACCGCTACCATTCCGCGCTCATGGAGCCGTGGGACGGGCCGGCGGCCATCACGTTCACCGACGGCACGCTGGTGGGCGCCACCCTCGACCGCAACGGCCTGCGCCCCGGCCGTTACATGGTCACCGACGACGGCCTGGTCGTGCTGGCCAGCGAGACCGGCGTGCTGCCCATCGACGAGTCGCGGGTCGTCACCCGGGGACGGCTGCAGCCGGGCAAGATGTTCCTGGTCGACACCGAGCACGGCCGGTTCATCCCCGACTCCGACATCAAGGAGCAGCTCGCCCACGAGCACCCCTGGAAGCAGTGGGTCGAGAACACCCAGGTGCCGCTGGCGAAGCTGCCCGACCGCGAGCACATCCTGCACACCGCCGCCTCGGTCGAGCGCCGGCAGCGCCTGTTCGGCTACACCGAAGAGAACGTGAAGATGCTGATCGAGCCCATGGCCCGCACCGGCAAGGAGCCCTTGGGCGCCATGGGCAACGACACCCCGATCGCCGCGATCTCCGAGCGGCCCAAGCTGCTGTTCGACTACTTCACCCAGATGTTCGCCCAGGTCACCAACCCGCCGCTCGACTCGATCCGCGAGCACGTGGTCACCTCGCTGTCGATCGGGCTCGGCCCGGAGCAGAACCTGCTCTCCCTGGCCCCGGAGGACAACCGGCAGCTGGAGATCGACTTCCCGGTCATCGACAACGACGAACTGGCCAAGATCCAGCATCTGGACGACCGGCAGGGCTTCCCGCCCACCGTCACCCTGCACGGCCTCTACCCGGTCGCCGGGGGAGCGCCGGCACTGCGCCGCCGCATCGACGAGGTCTGCAGAGAAGCCCTCCGCGCCGTCGAGAAGGGCGCCCACTTCATCGTGCTGAGCGACCGCGACGCCAGCGCCGAACTGGCGCCGGTGCCGTCGCTGCTGCTGATAGCCGCCGTCCACCACTTCCTCATCCGCAAGGAGCAGCGCCTGCGGGTGAGCCTGATCGCCGAGGCCGGGGATGTGCGCGAGGTGCACCACGTCGCCACGCTCATCAGCTACGGCGCCTCTGCTGTGAACCCGTACCTGGCCATGGAGAGCTGCGAAGAGCTGGTGCGGCGCGGGCTGCTCACCGGAGTGAGCGCACAGCAGGCGGTGCGCAACCTCATCAAGGCGCTCGGCGCCGGCGTCCTCAAGATCATGTCCAAGATGGGCATCTCGACGGTGGCCTCCTATGCGGGCGCGCAGACCTTCGAGGCGGTCGGGCTGAGCCAGGCCCTCATCGACGAGTTCTTCACCGGCACCACCTCCAAGCTGGGCGGCGTCGGGCTCGAGACCATCGAGCGCGAGACCGCGGCCCGCCACGCCCTGGCGTACCCGCTGGTGCCCTCCGCCATCGCCCACGAGCACCTCCCCGAAGGCGGCGAGTACAAGTGGCGCCGCGGGGGCCCCGCGCACCTGCTCGGCCCCGAAGTCGTGTTCCGGCTGCAGCAGTCCACCCGCCGGCAGCGCTACGACCTGTTCAAGCAGTACACGCAGCTGGTCGACGACCAGGACGCCGAGCTCAAGACCATTCGCGGGATGTTCGAGTTCGACACCACCCAGCGCTCGCCCGTCCCGCTCAACGAGGTCGAACCGGTGTCCTCGATCGTGCAGCGCTTCTCCACCGGGGCGATGAGCTACGGCTCCATCTCGCAGGAGGCCCACGAGACCCTGGCGAAGGCCATGAACCGGCTCCACGCCCGCTCCAACACGGGCGAGGGCGGCGAAGACACCGACCGCCTGCTCGACCCGGAGCGCCGCTCCGCGATCAAGCAGGTCGCCTCCGGGCGCTTCGGGGTCACCAGCATGTACCTCGCTCACGCCGACGACATCCAGATCAAGATGGCCCAGGGCGCCAAGCCGGGAGAGGGCGGGCAGCTGCCCGCGCCCAAGATGTACCCCTGGATCGCGCGCACCCGGCACTCCACCCCCGGCGTCGGACTCATCTCCCCGCCGCCGCACCACGACATCTACTCCATCGAGGACCTCAAGCAGCTGATCTTCGACCTCAAGCGCGCCAATCCCAAGTCCCGCGTGCACGTCAAGCTCGTCAGCGAGAGCGGCATCGGGGCCGTCGCGGCGGGGGTGGCCAAGGCCAAGGCCGACGTCATCCTCATCTCCGGCGAAGACGGGGGCACCGGAGCGGCGCCCCTGAACTCGCTCAAGCATGCCGGCACCCCCTGGGAGATCGGCCTGGCCGAGGCGCAGCAGACCCTCATGCTCAACGGGCTGCGCGACCGCGTCGTCCTGCAGACCGACGGCCAGCTCAAGACCGGCCGCGATGTCGTCGTCGCCGCGCTGCTGGGGGCGGAGGAGTTCGGCTTCGCCACCGCGCCGCTGGTCGTCACCGGCTGCGTCATGATGCGCGTCTGCAACCTCGACACCTGCCCCGTCGGCGTCGCCACCCAGAACCCCGAGCTGCGTCGCCGCTACCGCGGCCGGGTCGAGGATGTGGTGACCTTCTTCCAGTACATCGCCCGCGAAGTGCGCGAGCTGATGGCGCAGCTCGGGTTCCGCACCATCGATGAGATGATCGGTCGCACCGAGGTGCTCTCGGCGCGCGCCCGGCCCGGGTCGAAGGCCGCCGCCCTCGACCTCGACCCCATTCTCCACGGCCCCGAATTCCCGGCCGACGCCCCGCGGCGCCATATGGTCGCCCAGGACCACGAGCTGGAGAAGCACTTCGACCAGCAGCTCATCCGCCTCGCCGCGCCCGCCCTGGAATCGGGTTCGCCCGTCCGGCTCGACCTGCCCATCCGTAACACCGAGCGCGCCGTCGGCACCATGCTCGGCTACCGGGTCACCACCGGCTACGGCGAACAGGGCCTGCCCGAAGACACCATCGACGTCACCCTGCACGGCTCCGCCGGGCAGTCGCTCGGCGCGTTCCTGCCCGCCGGCATCACCCTCCGCCTGGAAGGCGACGCCAACGACTACGTCGCCAAAGGGCTCTCCGGCGGCACGCTCGTGCTGCGCCCGCCCCACGACGCCACGTTCGTCGCCGAGCGCAACGTCATCGCCGGCAACGTCATCGGGTACGGCGCCACCAGCGGGCACCTGTTCATCCGGGGCCTCGTGGGCGAGCGCTTCCTGGTGCGCAACTCCGGCGCCACCGCCGTCGTCGAGGGAGTGGGGGACCACGCCCTCGAATACATGACCGGCGGCCTCGCCGTGATCCTCGGCCGCACCGGGCGCAACCTCGGGGCCGGAATGTCGGGCGGCATCGCCTACGTGCACGACCTCGACCCCGCTAACGTGAACATCGAGGCGCTCGACGCCGGCGAGCTGCAGCTCATCGCGCTCACCGAGACCGACCGCCGCGCCTTGCGTGCCGCTCTCGAACGCCACCGCGCCGAGACCGACTCGCCCGTCGCCACCCGACTGTTGGCCGACTTCGACATCGAAGCCCCGCACTTCACCAAAGTGCTGCCCACCGACTACGCGGCGGTGCAGCAGACCCGGCAGCAGGCCGAGGACGCCGGCATCGACCCCGACGGCACCGAGACCTGGCAGCAGATCCTGGAGGTGACCCGTGGCTGACCCCAAGGGCTTTCTGAAGTTCCGCACCCGCGTCGAGACGCCCCACCGCCCCATCCCCGTGCGCATCCGCGACTGGCATGAGGTCTCCGAGCCGCAAGACCCCGACGTGCTCCGCCAGCAGGCCAGCCGGTGCATGGACTGCGGCATCCCGTACTGCCACTTCGGCTGCCCCCTCGGCAACCTCATCCCCGACTGGAACGACTACGTCCGCCAAGGCGAAGGCCGCATGGCCAGCGAGCGGCTGCTGGAGACCAACAACTTCCCCGAATTCACCGGACGGCTCTGCCCCGCCCCCTGTGAAGACGCCTGCACGCTCGGCATCAACCAGCCCGCCGTCACCATCAAGCAGATGGAAGTCGAGATCGCGCGGCAGGCCGCCGATCGCGGATGGATCGAGCCCGAACCGCCCGAGCGTCTCACCGGCAAAGCCGTCGCCGTCATCGGCTCCGGCCCCGCCGGGCTCGCCGCCGCCCAGCAGCTCACCCGCGCCGGCCACACGGTCGCCGTCTATGAACGCGACGACCGCATCGGCGGGCTGCTGCGCTACGGCATCCCCGACTTCAAAATGGAGAAATCCGTCCTCGACGCGCGCCTCAACCAGATGATGGCCGAAGGCACCCGCTTCCGTCCCGGCGTCAACGTCGGCGTCGACATCTCCTGGGCCCGCCTCCGCGACCGCTTCGACGCGCTCGTCATCACCACCGGCTGCACCATGCCCCGCGACCTCACCGTCCCCGGCCGCGACCTCGCCGGCGTCCACTACGCCATGGACTACCTCGTGCAGCAGAACCGGGTCAACGCCGGGCACGACGTCCCCGACCAGATCAGTGCTGCCGGCAAACACGTCGTCGTCATCGGCGGCGGCGACACCGGTTCCGACTGCATCGGCACCGCGCTGCGTCAGCAGGCCGCCTCCGTGACCAACCTCGCCATCGGCCGCCAGCCCGGACTCACCCGCGGCGACAACGACCCCTGGCCCACCACCCCCAAAGTCTTCGAGGTGTCCACCTCGCACGAGGAAGGCGGCGACCGCAAGTTCCTCGCCTCCACCGTCGAATTCCTCGGCGACGAGAACGGGCACGTGCGCGCCCTGCGCATGGCCGACACCGAATACCTCCCCGACGGGCGCCGCCTGCCCAAGAGCGGCACCGAGCACGAGATCCCCGCCGACCTCGTGCTCATCGCCATGGGATTCGGCGGCACCGAGGCCGCCAACGCCACCGAACAGATCGGCGTCAACACCGACACCCGCGGCAACCTCGTACGCGACGATCACTACGCCACCCCCATCCCCGGCGTGTTCGTCGCCGGCGACGCCGGACGCGGTCAATCGCTCATCGTCTGGGCCATCGCGGAGGGGCGCTCCGCGGCCGCCGCCGTCGACGCGTATCTTGAAGGCAGCACGCTCTTGCCGGCGCGGGGGGGCCCCCCGGGCCCCCCCCGGCGCGGGGGGGGGGGCGGGCCCCCGGCGGGGGACACCCCAGACCGCGCCCGCCCCCCCGCG
>JBDNYM010000032.1:0-9523 GCA_047722305.1 Pseudoclavibacter sp.
CCGCCCGCCCCCGCTCCCGGCGCGAGTCGCGCAGCACGCGCAATACGGCCAACATCCTGCGCATCCTCACGTATCTCGGGTCGCAGCGGGGGCCGGCGCCGGCGCAGTCGATCATCAGCGAACTGGGCATCCCCCGGTCCACGGCCTATGAGCTGCTCGACACGCTGTGCCAGTACGGGTATGCGGTGTCGCTGGCGTCGACCCACCAGTACTCGCTCGGCACCCGCGCCTTCGAACTCAGCTCGGCGTACTCGCGCCAGAAGCCGCTGACCAGGCTGGGGCAGGTGCTGCTGCGCAACCTGGTGGACCGCGTGGGCGAGGCCGCGCACCTGGCCGTGCTGCAGGGGTCGGATGTGGTGTACCTGGTGGAGGAGCGCGCCCCGCACCGCCCGCCGCTGGTCACCGAATCGGGCGTGCGCCTGCCAGCCCATCAGACCGCCAGTGGGCGCGCCATCCTCGCCTGGATGCCGCGGCCGCAGGTGCGGGCGCTGTATCCGCACGCGAACGACCTGCCGTCGCGCGTCGACGGCCGTTCGCCGGCGAACCTGCGGCAGCTGACCGACATCCTGGCCGAGACGAAGCGGCGCGGGTTCGCCATGGAGGTCGAGGAGGTCACGCCCGGCCTCGCCTCCGTGGTGGTGCCCGTGTTCGGGCAGGAGAACTGGCCGCTGGCGGCACTCGGGATCACGTTCGAGATCCCGCGGCATCCGGACGTGGACCGCACCAGCCGCGACCTCTACCCGCACCTGCGGCGCTTCGCCGGGGAACTGGGGCGGCGGCTGGGGGGCGACGCCCGCTGAAGCGGACGGGTGCCGTCAGCCCCGGAGCAGCCGCAGCATATTGCCGGAGAGCTGACGATCGATCTCCTCGGGCGCCACACCCCGCTCCCGGAGCAGGCCCGGCAGATCTCTGGGCACGTGGCCGTATCCCGCTCCGCCCCAGCGCCGCAGCTGGGTCTTCTCGCAGACGTCCTGCGAGTGGACCAGGCGATCGCCCCATCCCCGTTCGATCAGCTCAGCCACGGTCGCGGCCCGCTCCCGATCCGCGGGCATCGCTCCGTCCCCGTAGTCGTAGTCGTCGCCCCAGATGTCGAATCCCGCCAGGCACCCGCGCCGCAGCAGGGCCTCGAGCGCGTCCAGCTGCCGACCGGCCGTCACGTCGCAGTGGCAGAGCACCGTGCGCTCGAGATCGCCGCCGTTCTCCTCGACGATGTCCAAGGCCTGGGCCCCCTGCGGATGCCAGGGGTGGAGGTGCACGTAGAGCGGCGCCCCGGTCTCCCGCTGTGCGATGGCCGCCCCGGCCAGGGAACGCTGCTCGGCGGCGGTGATGGGCGCCCCGGTGCCGATCTCCCCGATGACGGCCGGCGGTCGCTCGGAGTCGAATCGTCGCAGGATGCGGTCGGCGAACCACGCGGTCGGAGCATCGCCGTGGCGGGACGACCAGGCTGCGTCGATGTAGAGGCCGCAGCCGGTGACAATGTCGATCCCGGTGCGCTCGCTCACCCGCGCCAGCAGCCCCGGAGCGCCGCCGAGCTCATCTGGGGTCACATCCACCAGCAGGCCGTCCGGGGGCAGGGCGCCCAGCTCCTGCTCGGCGATCCGTGGGTCGGAGAGAACGATGTTGTCGGGGCAGGCGAACGGGTTGGCGCGCACGCGCGCGGCATTGTCCGCCGTCACAGTCTGCGCTCCGAGTTCCGCGTACACCGGGCTATCGGTATCCGTCCAGCAGCGGATGTCGATGAACACGTGCTCGTGGGCCAGCACGTAGGCGTAGTCGTCGTGGATCGGCTCGCCCAGCACGGTCAGCGGACGACGACCTCTGGCGAATGGCACGCCGGTCTCACCCGTTCGAGTGCAGCAGGTGCGTGGCGCGGCGTTTGTAGTCGAGGAACTTCTCGGTCAGGCGGGTCTCGCCGGTCCGCTGCTCGCCGAGGTCGACGTCGATGATCTCGCGCACCCGGCCGGGCCGGGCGGACATCACGATGACGCGGTTGGCCAGCAGGATGGCCTCCTCCACGTCGTGGGTGACCATAATGACCGTCTTGGGCGAGTCGGCCCAGATCTTGAGCAGCAGGTCCTGCATGGTCTCGCGGGTCTGCATGTCGAGGGCGCCGAAGGGCTCGTCGAGCAGCAGCACCTCGGGGTCGTTGGCGAGCGCGCGGGCAAGGGCGACGCGCTGCTGCATGCCGCCGGACAGCGCGGTCGTGTACGAGTCCTCGAAGCCGTGCAGCCCGACCAGTTCGATGAATCGCTGCGCCGTCTTGCGGGCGTCCCTGCGGGAGCGCCCCTTCTGCCGTAGCCCGAACGCGATGTTGTCGAGCACGCTCAGCCAGGGGAAGAGCGTGTACGCCTGGAAGACCATGCCCCGGTCGGGCCCGGGTCCGTCGACCGGCGTGCCGGCGATGGTGACACTGCCGGTGCTGGCGGTCTCCAGGCCGGCGATGATGCGCAGCAGCGTCGACTTGCCGCAGCCGGAGGTGCCGAGCAGGGTGACGAACTCCTGCGGCTCGATCTCGAGGTTGATGTGGTCGAGGGCCTGCACCTCCCCGCGGGAGGTGGTGAAGACCTTGGAGACGTCCGAGATCAGCATCCGCTGGTCGGTGCGCGACAGGGTCGCGGTCGTGGCGGTCATGGCGGTCATCCTTTCTGCTGGTTGTTCCACGGGAACACGACCCGGTTGACGAAGATGAGGACGTAGTCGACGATCAGACCGATCAGCCCCAGTACGAGGATCGAGAAGAAGATGCGGTCAACGGCGACGGTGCGCTGCGCCTGCAGGATGGTGAAGCCGATGCCGGAGCTGGCACCCACGATCTCGGCCACGATCACGTAGGTCCACGCCCAACCGAGCACGATGCGCATCGTGTCGACGATGTCGGGCCAGGTGCGCGGCAGGATGATCTTCCACAGCACGTTGGCCCGGTTGGTTCCCAGCGTGTATGAGGCTTCGACCAGCGGCAGGCTGACTGAGCGGATGTTGTTGGCGATCATGAGTACGAGCTGCGGCAGGCTGCCGAGGATGATGATGGCGATCTTCTCGGACTCGTCGATGCCGATCCACAGAATGAACAGCGGAATGAATGCCGATGCCGGCATATAGCGCACGAACGAGAACAGCGGCTGCAGGAACGACGACACCGGCGCATACGTGCCGATGAGGATGCCGAGCGGCAGCGACACCACCGCGGCGATGACGAACCCGGCCATGACCCGGAACACGGTGGCCCAGATATCGCCCAGGAACCCGCCTTTCAGCATCTCGACCCCGGCGGCGAGCGTCGCACCCGGGGTGGGCACGAACATGGGGTCGACGATGCCGGTGTAGGTGACGAGGGCCCAGATCCCGATGAGCAGCGCGAAACTCGCCACCGAGAGGATGAGCCCGTTGCGGGCGCTGATCCGCCCTTTGGGGGTGAAGGCGTCGCGCAGGCGATGGCGCCCCGAGGGCTGATCCGCGCCCGGCGCGCCCTCGGCGGGTCTCGCGACGATGGTCGATTCACTCATGTGTGTTCCCAACTCCTCTCGGGCCGCCCATCGGGGCGGGGCGCCGTACTGGGCGACGCCCCGCCCCGGGACCGGTGGATGTGCTCCGCCGGTCCCCGGTGGCTCCGACTCTGCTCTGCCGGCAGTCAGTTCGTGCCGGGTGCTACTTCACGAAGGACGAATCGAGCAGGGCATCGATGTCGGCCTTCTTGGTGGTGATCTTGGTGTCGACCCACAGCTGGTTGGCGTAGTTGGCGGTCTTCACCAGTTGGCCGGGCTTGTCTTTGGTGCCGAAAAGATCTTTGTTCTGCGCCTTGGTGTAGAACTTGATGCCGGTCAGTTCGGATTTCAGCTCATCGGCCGACGAACCGGACACCTTGGCCATGATCTTCAGCGCGTCGGATTCGTTCGACTTCAGGTAGTTGATGGCGTCGAACCAGCCGTCCACGATCGCCTGCGTCGACTTCGGGTACTTCTGGATGAAGTCGCGGCTGAGGCCGAGGGTGTCGACGATCACGCCGGGCGCCTCGGTGGAGTCCATGAGCACGTGGCCGAAGGAGGTCGCCTTGGCCTTGGTGAGCCAGGGCTCCCAGGTCATGGCCGCATCCACCTTGCCGGCGGCGAAGGCGCTGCCCGCATCACCCGATGACATGTTCTCCACGGTCATGTCGGAGAGCTTCATGTGGTGCTGCTGCAGCTCGTAGTTGAACCAGAAGAAGCTCGCCCCACCGGTGGTGTCGAGGGCGACGGTCTTCCCTTTGAGGTCGGAGAAGGAGGTGATGTCCTTCTTGGCGACCAGCCCGTCCCCGCCGTAGGAGGTGTCGAGCGCCAGCGGCACCGAGATCTTCGCGCCGCTGGAGGCGGTGACCACCTGGGTGTCGATCGTGGTGGCCACGCCCTGGATCTTGTTCGAGATGAGGGCGGCACGAGAATCGGACTTCGACTCGATGTCGCTGATCTTGACGTTCACACCGTGCTTCTTGAAGAAGCCCTTCTGCACCGCGAGGTCGAGAGGGTAGAACCCGATCCAGGACGAGTGCGCGATCGTCACAGTCCCGCTGTACTTGCCGTTCGACGACGAGCTGGAACCGCCGGACGCGCAACCGGACAGGGCGATCGTCCCGGCTGTCAGCAGGGCGAGGGCGCCGAGCAGGCGCCGCATCTGTTTCCTTCTCACTTGCGTGCTCCTTCTTCAAGGTGTCGAACCGGGGGCTCCGGTCCGCTGATATCAACTCGGGCGGCGGGCAGCCGCTCGGCGTTGACGCAGTCTGCAGGTCGACGACCGGCGAGCAGGTCGACGAGGTTGGCGACCGCACGCGTCCGCAGCTCCTCCAAGGATTCGACGGAGGCGTACGAGACGTGCGGGGTGACGGTGGCATGCGGGGCAGAGAAGATCCCCTCCGAGTAGTCCGGCGGCTCATGCTCGATCACGTCGAGCACCGCCGCGGCGAGGTACCCCGCCTGCAGCGCCTCGATCAGGGCGCCCTCGTCGAGGATCGCGCCGCGGGAGGTGTTGACCAGCAGCGCCTCGGACGAGAGGCGCCGCAGCTCCGGTGCCCCGATCAGGCCCCGGGTCTGCTCGGTGAGGTTGACGTGCACGGACACGACATCCGCCCGCAGGAAGCCCTCCTCGAACTCGACCCACTCGACGCCGTGCCGGGCCATCTCGTCCGGCCCGACGTTCGGGTCGTGGGCGATCACGCGCATCCCGAGCCCGACGGCCCGCTCAGCCACACAGCTGCCGATGCGGCCGTAGCCGACCAGGTACAGCGTCCTCCCGGCCACCCGGCGTGGCAGGACGGGGTAGGCCTGCACGCCCCATGGCACCGTACGAGAGGCCGGTCGCAGCGGTTTGAAGTGCTCGAGGATGGCGGTGACCACATACTGGGCGAGGTCCTCGCGGCAGTACCCCTGCACGTTGCAGACCGGAATATCTGCGCGGGTGGCGGCGTCGAGATCGACGCGGTCGTAGCCGCCGCCCATCACCGCGATGCCGCGGCAGGACCGCAGCCCGGCGAGGGTGCGGGCCGGCAGCGGTGCGTACACCTGAGCCAGCACGCCGTCCACAGCCTGGAGATTGGCCAGTCGGCTCGCACCGTCGTAGCCGGTCTTCAGGATGGTGACGCCGGGCAGGCGGTCGAGCAGCAGCTGTCGTTCCAGGTCGACATCGGCCCACTCCTCGTCAGATATCCAGATCACCGGACCGTCGCCGCGAGCCAGGACCTCGACCCCGTCCACCGCGCCAGCTGCGCCGGCAACACCAGCGGCACTCACCGGAACGACCGCCCCGCCGGCACCGACGCCGCCTCCACCGCGATCGAACCGGTATCGGCGTCCACCACCGCGGGCATGCCGCTGCGGGCATGCTCGTAGAAGGCCGCATCCACCCGGTCGACCATCGGGATCTCCAGGATGATCGCGCTGGCGACCAGCGTGGTGTCCGGGTTCTGGATCACGAGCGCTTTCGGGGCGTTGCCGGCCTTCTGCAACTGGAAGAGCCCGTCGGCCTGCACGACCGATGACCCCTTGCCGTTCGGGAACACCAGCACCTTGCCGGCGATACTGGTGCCGTACAGCTCGTGGCCGTCCTCGATGACCTTGCCGGTGGGCGGGTCGACCAGGTAGAAGCACATGTCGTCGGAGGTGACGAGCAGCTCGCCCTCGCCACGCCCCTCGCTGATCTTGTGGCAGTTGAACTCGCTCATCGGGCGACCTCCTGGAGGCGGGTGCGGGCGGATGGGGAGACCTCGCCGTCGAGCGCGCCCTGCACAGCGTTCTCCAGCTCGGTGATGACGAAGTCCATGTCGCGGCGCTTCGTGTAGTAGGCGCACTTGGGCGACTCGGTCACCCCGCGCTTGCCGTACAGGAACTCCCAACAGGGCTGATCCATGCAGGTGTTGGAGAAGATCTCGCCGCCCGCCTGCTGGATGTCGGCCAGGTAGCCCATCTCGCGGGCCAGGTCGTAGGTCAGCGACGAGGTCATCGCGAACAAGGGCACCGTGAGCTTGCGCCCGCGCACCATGTCGGCGATGGTCGTGATCTGGTCGATGGTCAGGTGCGGGCAGCCGAACAGGGCGAAGTCGATCTTGCCGTACGGGGCGGTGAGGCGAGCGCGCATCCCATCCAGGTCCGCCTGGGTGATGACCACCGTCTCGTAATCGGTGCGGCCGCCGAAGGCCTCTTCCCGGGTGCGGGCGTCGGGGGTGAAGCCGACGATGTGGTACAGCGCCACGTTGCCGCCCGTGTTCAGCTGGGCGCCAAGGTTCATCAGCGCCTCCTTCGACGGGTGCTGCAGCCCCTCGAAGACGGGGATCTTGAAACCAATCACGCTGGGGACGAAATAGCCGAGCAGCTGGTAGTCGAAGTCGTCATCCATGTCGGCCTGCACCTCCACGAGCACCTCGCCGTACCTGTTCTCGTCCAGCAGGTAGCCGTAGTAGGGGGTCACGCCGGTGACCGCCGCGCACAAGGCGCTCTGCGCAGACTCACGATTCGTGCGCGCTCCGTACACCGAGTTCACGAACGGTGTCGCGCTCGATTCGGAGAACGAGATCACCTCGCGGTAGCGGGGCACGTTGCGCTCCAGGTACGGCGTGCAGTCGTAGGTCATGATGGCGCCGATCTTCGTGTAGGCGTCATGGGTGCGATGGACGATCTCCTCGTCCTCCGGCCGCAGCGTGGTCACCTTGCTCAGCTGCTCCCAGTTGAAGCTCGGGTTCACCGTCGGGCGCACCCGGCAGGTGGCGCCGCCGCTGACCAGCTTCTCGACGAACCACAGATCCGCCTCCTGGTTGCTCAGCGCGACGTGCGTACGCGTCACCGGCACCATGTAGGGTGCGTCCATGGCCTCGCCGATAGCCGCCTGGATCTTCATGGCAGTCGCGGTGCCGACGCCGTAGTCGCCGTCGAGCATCCGCTGCTCTTCCTCCGTCAGCCGCATTCCGACCTCCTCACTCTGTCCCGCTCGTCCGCCGGTCCTTGAGGGAGCCGGCGGGCAGGACGATCGCGTCCGAGTTGCTGATGAATACAGGTTGGCCCCCGGGATGCGGGACCACCGCACCCGAGGGCCGGGAACCTTCCGAAATACCGGATAGGTAACACCACGCGCACAAGGCCGAAATATTGGGCCGTCGCGGTGTCTATGGACGCTCGTGGATGAGATCCCAGATTCGCGTCTTGTAGTCGCGGAACAGATCGCTGTCCATCTCCGCCTGCATGCGCGGACGGGGCAGGTCGATCTTGATCTCCTCACGAATCGTCCCCGGTCGAGGCGTCATCACCACGACGCGATCGGCGGTGTAGATGGCTTCGTCGATATCGTGCGTGACCATCATCACCGTCATCCGGTTGGCCTCCCAGACCTGGGTCAGCAATAGCTGCATCTCCTGTCGGGTGAGGGCATCCAGTGCACCGAATGGCTCGTCCATCAACAGGATGGAGGGCCGGTACGACAGCGACCGAGCGAGCGCCAGCCGCTGCTGCATCCCACCGGACAGCTGCGCGGGGTAGGCCTCTTCGAAGCCGCTCAGCTTGACGTCTTGCAGTCGCGCCCGAGCGACCTCGCGGCGTTCGGCGCGAGACATCGGCTCCCCTTGGAGAGCGAACTCGACGTTGCCTTGTGCAGTCAGCCAGGGCAGGAGTGCCGGGGTCTGGAAGACGATGCCCCGGTCCCGACCCGGCCCCGTGACCGGCTCACCGTCAACCAGGACGTCGCCCTCCGTGGGAGCGAGCAGCCCGCCGATGATTGAGAGCAGAGTGCTCTTGCCGCATCCGGAGGCCCCGACCACCGCGACGAACTCATTCTCGCGGAAGTCGAGGTCGACGCGGTGCAGCGCCTCCACGTCGCCGAAGCGCATCGTGACCCCCTGCACGGAGATGCGCGGCGCCTGCGCTGTGGCCGTTGACGACGGATCGCTCATCGCGAGACCTCCCACCGGCTGAATGCCATGCGGCTGACCGCTCGCATGACCTGATCGAAGAAGAGCCCCAGCACTCCCAGGACGATGACGTACCCGATGATCACGTCTGTGGCGAAGTAGCGCTGCGAGACGGTGATGCGGTACCCCAGTCCAGACGTGGCCGCCACGAGTTCGGCAACGACCAGCCAGGTCCAGGCCCATCCGAGACTGACACGCAGCGCGTCCCAGATGCGCGGCAATGCTGCCGGGAACACGATTCGCATGACGATGCGGAACCGGCTCAGCCCCAGCGTCTCCCCGAAGTTGATCAGCGAAGCCGGGACGATGGCGACCGCGTCGCAGATCAGCAGCACCTGCTGGAAGAACGTGCCCAGCCAGATGATCAGGAACTTCTGCAAGTCGTCAGTGCCAGCCCAGATGATGGTCAGGGGAACGAATGCCACCACCGGCATATACCTGATGAAGTCCATCAGGGGCTCCGCCGCCGCCCGCGCCCACCCGCTGACGCCCATCGCGACGCCGAGAGGAAGGGCCATGACCGTGGCGATGAGGTAGCCGACCGTGATGCGGTAAACGCTCACCCCGATGTCGGGCAGGAGGTTGCCCTGCTGCCACTGGGTGATAAGCGCCGTGACGACCCGCCCCGGAGAAGGCAGGAACATCGGATTGATCGTGCCGAATGCTGTCGCCGCATACCAGATCAGCAACAGCACCAGGAACGTGCCGAGCGAGATGCTCAGCCGCTTCCCGCGGGGCAAAGGAGTCCGCAGCCGCCGCGCCGGACGCCGGCGGACCTGGGCGTTCGCGCTCACGACTACTTCGCTGCCTTCTCGACGAAGGACGCATCGATGACTTTGGATGGATCAGTCGTCTTGGTAAGCAGCTTCGCGCTGATGGCCGCCTTATTGATGGATGGAAGGGTCGACGTCTTGAAGTTACCGGTCAGTTCTTCCTTGTTGTCGGCGAGGCTGAAGAACTTCACTCCTTCGAACGCCGTCTTGAGATCAGCGGCGCTCGACCCGACTGCCTTGGCGATGATCGACTGAGCGTCGTTCGTGTTCGACTTGTAGTAGTCGACGGCCTGGCCCCACGTCGTTGCCCCGCCGCCCCCTGCCGTGGGAT
>JBDNYM010000032.1:9533-26223 GCA_047722305.1 Pseudoclavibacter sp.
CCCCCCCTCGCTGCTGGCGGTTCCGGAGTGCGGGTGGTGCGTGTTCGCCTAGTATTAGTCCCGGGCCTGCCCCCACGTCTTGGCCAGGCCGACCACTGCCTTGGGATTGCTCTTCAGGAAGTCGTTGCGAACCACCAGCACGTCGCTGATGAGCCCTTCCTTCTCCGATGCCGTATACAGCGCCTTGATCTGCGGGTCCTTCTGCTTCGCCTCTGTGATGTAGGGCTCGTAGGTCACGGCGACGGGGACCTTGCCCGCGATCAGAGCCGTCCCAGCGGCATTCGCATCCATGGGCACTCGGTTGATGTCGGACAAGCTCATACCGTTCTGCGCCAGCGCGTAGTTGAGCAGCAGGTCGCTCGTGGTCCCCTCCTCATAGGCGACCTGCTTGCCCTTGAGATCGGCAATGCTGGAGACGTCCGGCCCGGAGAGGATGGCGTCGGCCGTCTCGGAGGCGTCCAGCACCAGCACGATTGAGACGTCCACGCCGCTCTCCACGAACTCCAGGGCGGTGTGCGAGGCCACGCTCGCGGCCTGCAGCTTCCCGGAGGCGAGGGCGGCGTTGATGTCGGAGTCGGTGTCGAAGTTGGTGATCTTGGCTTTCACCCCGTTGTCCGTGAAATAGCCCTTTTTCTCGGCGACGTGCCAAGGCCCGTAGCCGATCCACGGTTCGACGCCCAGGGCCACCGACGCGGTACTGCCGCTGCTGCCGCTCCCACCCGAAGTGTTTGCGCACCCTGCCAGGGCGAGGCCAGCCGCTGCCAGTACCGCGACGAGCGCAAGTGCCCGGTGTGTCTTCGTCTTCGCTTCCATGGTCGACTTCTCCTTTAGATGAGGGGGTGGTGATCGGCGGGTTCCGCCGAGGTTGTGGATGGTGGCCGGTTCAGGCCGACACCGGCTGGTCGAGGCGTTTCAGAACCGCCTCCCGATGGGCGGGGAAGCCCTCGTGCTCAGTGAACGCGATCACCGAGCCGCTGAGGTTCCGCAGAGCCTCCGGGGTGGCCTGCGCAAATGAGGACGACTTCCGAAACGCTGCCGCGGTGATACCGCTGCCGACCCGGGCATACCCGCTGGTGGGCAGCGCCGCGGGGCAGCCGATCACGTAGTTGGCCATCGAGACCGTCGTGTACTGGCCCAGCAGGATCTCACCGGCGTTGTGGATCTGCGCGAAGACCGCCGGGATGTCGGCGACCGCGATCTGCATGTGCTCGGGGGCGAAGGTGTTGGCGATCTCGGCGGCCTCGGAGAGGTCGGCGGCCAGCACGGCACCGCCGTTGACCCCCAGCGCCGAGGTCGCAAAGGTGCGCCGCGGCTCCGGCAGGGCGCCGAGTTGCTCGGCGACCTCATCCTGCACCGCGTCGATCAAGCTTGCGGAGTTGGTGACCAAGACGCTCGTCGAATCCGCGCCGTGCTCGGCCTCGTTGAGCAGATCAGCCGCCAGCAACCGAACGTCCACGGAGTCATCTGCGATGATCAGGCTCTCGCTCGGCCCCAGCAGCATGACTCCGGTAGTCCCGTAGCGCTGCATCTCGACCTGGGCGCAGGTCACTGGCGGCGAACCGGGTCCACACACCTTCTGCACCTGAGAGATGGACTCGGTGCCGAACGTGAGCGCGGCAATGCCGGCCGGGCCGTTCACCCGGAACACGTTGCTTAGACCGAGTTCATCGGCAACCACCAGGCACGCCGGGTCGACTCGTCCGCCCTGCCCGGGTACCGGCGGCAATACCACGTTGATCTCGGGGACGCCTGCCACGACGGCGGGGACCCCGAGCTGCACCAGCACGGATGGGTACGAGCCTTTGCCGCTGGGAATGAACAACCCTGCAGAGAGGACCGGGGAGGACTTCTCCCCCACGGTCAGCCCGGGATCGCTCTCGAAACTCCAGTCCGGCGTATGGGCCAGTACCTGCTCGTTGTAGCGGCGCACATGGCGAATACCGTCGCGGATGGCGGCCAGGAGCTCAGGAGACACGGAGTCCCGAGCCTCGGCGAACTCGGCCTCCGTGATCCGGAGGCCCCCAGCCGGGACTTCACAGTGGTCGAACTTCTCCAGGGCGTCGATGACGGCGGCATCACCGCGAGCCTTAACGTCCTCGAAGATATCCACGATCCCGGCTCGCAACTGCGGGTCGAAAATCTTCCCCACACCCCGGGTGAGCAGTTCAGCTCGCTGTCCCTCGTCCAGGTCTCTCCATGCCCCGTACTCGCGCAATGGCTTGTTCATGCCTGCACCTCCGCCGTTCGGACTCTGTATTGCCTACAAGACTCCGCAGTGGTGCGTTACGCGGGTGTTTCCCCATCGAAGTCGTTTCCGGAATCTCGGACCCGACGCATTTCGGCAATCAGCTCGTTACACGCCACTGCCGCCGTCTATCTCGACGTTCGCCCCGTTGAGATATTCAGTGTCGGGACCGAGCAGGAACTCCACCGTCCGGCCCACCTCTTCCGGGCGTCCCGTCCGACCGATCGGAATGCGAGAGCGCAGCTGGGCCCCGACCTCGGGATCGTCCAAGTACCGGCTCGTCATCGAGGTCCGGAAATATCCTGGTGAGATCGAGCTGACCGTCACCCCGTTAGCCCCCCAGTCCAAGGCCAGCGAACGGGCCAAGGAGAGAGCGGCGGCCTTGCTCGCGTTGTAGTCGGCGAAGTGCCGCTCCGGGCGAGTCGCGTTGACTGAGGCGTTGATGACGAGCCGCCCCGGTCGGTCGAGGTGTCGGAACGCCGCCTGCGCCACGAGTAACGTCCCGACGACGTTGACCTCGAGCACCCGTCGGAAGCCTTCCGCTTCGATCTTCTCGGCGCTCGTCCCCGCCCCGTCGACACCCGCGTTCGAGAACACTCCATCCAGGCCGCCCAGCGACTGCACCGCCGCAGCGAACGCCGCCTCGACCTGCTCCGCCATCGCAACGTCGCAAACCGAGCCGCCGGACATCCCTCCGCCGGCGAGCACCGCGGCCACTGTCGCCTCCCGTGTCCCCGTCACCCAGACCCGGTGACCGCAGTC
Organism: Pseudoclavibacter sp.; assembly: GCA_047722305.1. Taxonomy (GTDB): domain Bacteria; phylum Actinomycetota; class Actinomycetes; order Actinomycetales; family Microbacteriaceae; genus JAKVJE01. Next base: position 12,541 of record JBDNYM010000032.1, read on the forward strand.
GGTCAGATACCCCGCCACAGCGGCACCGATGCCACTCGTCCCGCCCGTCACCAGATACCGCCGCGGCTTCGTTTGCATGGTCAGTCCTCTCCAACCCGCACCGTCGTCTTCATCGCACCAAGGAGTCTCCTCGGCTCCCAGACGTCAGGTAGTGACGCCAACGGCATCGCCGTCTCGTCCACGACCCAGGCGAAAGCATCTGGAGCCGCGACCAATAGGCGCACCGCATCACCCAGGTGGTGGTCCTCGAACCCGTTCGAACCCGTGATCATGATCGACTTCTCAACGATATCGGCCGGTTGCACCGTCACCGGAGTATGCGCGAGGGCAACGGAGGCGATGATTCCTCCCCGGACAACCGCGGCGAGCGCGTCAGCGAGCGCTGTCGCGTATCCGGCGGCTTCGATCACCGCATCGGGATGTCCTGTGGCCGCCAGGACGCTCGGCTGCACTGCCGCACCGACCCGTTCGGCGAAGCACGCTCGACGGGAGTCCGGCTCGGCGACGACCAGGGTGCCGCGGAAGCCGTTCGCCCGCAGTCCCGCGGCACACCACAGAGCTCCGACCGGCCCAAAGCCGCAGACGAGGACGCACCCGTTCTCCAGATCGATCGCCCGCAGCACCGGGTCAATAGCCGCGAGAGCGACCGCCAAAGGCTCGGCCAGCACCGCGACCCCCGCCGGCAACTCGGCTGGAACCTTCTCCACTGCCCGCGGGCTCATCGCCAGACGCGTCGCTAGGCCTCCGGGCCGGGCCTCTCCCAGCCACCGCAGTTGCTCGCAGAGACGCGGCGACCGGCGACAGCCCGAGCACGCGCGACAGGGAATGCGCGAGTCCGCCACCACCAAGTCACCCGGCCGGAACCCTGTCGCATTCGACTCCAGGACCCGAGCTGCCACCTCATGCCCGAGGATCGCTGGCGAATGCTCGACCCAGTCTCCGGTGGCACGAACATGGAGATCGGAGCCGCAGATCCCGACCCGGATCGGCTCCAGCAGCAACTCGGTCTCCGGGTCCCAGCCGATCCAGGCCGGACCTGCCGTCAAATGCAAATCGGAATGGAGGAGAACGGCCTCGACCGGTACCCGTTCCCGTGCATCCATGGCCATCCCCTCGCTGAAATGGCTGAAACACTAGCATGGGCCGAACACCTCACCCGACAGGAGCCCACATGCCCATTCCCCTCGCCGCGCTCGCCCGGCAAGCCGAGCTGGAAGGGGACTCGCCGCGCGCAGTGCGGCTGCTCAACCGGCTCGTCACTGAGGTCACCGGCCAGAACGTCGTCGCGCTCTCGATCAACCATGACCAGTACAGTCTGAACTCGCTCAACGGCTTCACCGAGCTGCGCACCGGTGAGCGGCTCTTCTTCAAGTACCACCAGGAGGAGCACGAGGAGGCCTCGGCCGGCGAGTACTACAACGCCCGTCTCCTGGCCGACGCCGGCTACCGGGTGGACCTGCCCGTCTACTGCTCCACGGAGCCTGGCCGGCAAGTACTGCTCTACCGGCGACGCACGGACCCCCGGCTCTCGGACGCCTGCCGCAGCGTGGAGCTCGGAGAGAACGCATATTCGGCAGCAGCGTTGATCGCCCTGCAGGAGCAGACCGACCGCGAGGTACTCGAGCGCATGGTCGCCGCGCTGCACCCGGCGCCTTCCCTCGACGAGGTCGCCGCCCAACCCATCCATCAGCTGTTCTGGCGGCGCTTGGTAGATGGCGACGGGTTCGAAGCGCAGACGCTTGGAGGACGGGCCTCCGCGTACTATGCCGGCCAGACCTTCCTCTTCGGTCAGTCGAAGCTGACCTGGGACGAGTTCGCGTGCGCCCATTGGACGGTCAACGGCGTTCGCCTCACCCGGACCTTCGGGGAGATGCTCGACCTGGCTCGGACCCGGCTCGCTCCCGACCGTCTCCTAGACTGCGGGGTCACCACCGCCCACGGCGATGCGCACAACGCGAACGTCTGGCTCGTCCAAGGCCCGGCCGGGATCAAGCCGGCCGGCACCCGCTCGGCACCGTCTGGCGCGACGACGACCGCCCAGGCCGCTGAGGTCTTCTTCGATCCCGCTTTCGCAGGCAACGCCATCCCCGCGCTGCTCGCCGAGGTCAAGGCGACGTTCCACAACATCTTCGCCCACCCGTTCTGGCTGTACGAGCCCGAAGCCGCAGCGCACCGCTTCGATGCCGACCTCCGCTACGAGGACGGCGAGATCCGGGTGACCCACACCTGGGCGCCGAGCCCGCTGCGGCTCGCGTTCTTGCGATCGAAGATCGACCACCTCTGGCGGCCGCTCCTCGCGGTACTCGCCGATCGTGGCTTGCTGCCCGCGGACTGGGAGGACGTCGTCCGCTCTGCGCTCTTCTGCTGCCCCACCCTGGTGAGGGACCTCCGCGCCAACGGCAGCGGCGGGCACACGCCGACGTCATCCATCATCGGGTTCTCGACCGCCCTCGCGGTGGGCTGCCGTTCGATGAGCGGTGAAACCCTCTCAGACCGGACGTTCGCCGAACTGCGCCAGTCTCTGCGCCGCTGAGCCGACCCGAACGGTCCGACCTCGAACGCAACGCCCTACAGCACCTTCGACAGGAACTCCCGCGTCCGTTCCTCGCGCGGATTGCCGATGACCTGCTCGGGCGTCCCCTGCTCCTGGATGATGCCCTGGTCCATGAACAGCACGCGGTCGGAGATGTTGCGGGCGAAGCCGATCTCGTGGGTGACGATCAGCATGGTCATCCCGCTCTCGGCCAGGTCGCGGATGACGCGCAGCACGTCGCCCACCAGTTCGGGGTCGAGGGCGCTGGTCGGCTCGTCGAACAGCATGAGTTCAGGGTGCAGGGCCAGTGCGCGCGCGATGGCGACGCGCTGCTGCTGCCCGCCGGAGAGCTGCGCCGGGTACGACGACGCCTTCTCGGACAGCCCGACTCGATCGAGCAGCTCCAGCGCCTCGCGCCGCAGCTCGGGGCCCTTGCGGTGCTGGGTGAGCTTCGGGGACAGCTCGACGTTGTCGAGCACGGTCATGTGCGGGAACAGGTTGAAGCGCTGGAACACCATCCCGATGGAGCGCCGCTGCTGGGCGATCTCCTCGTCGGTCAGGTCGCACAGCCGCCCCTGGGCGTCGGTGCGGTATCCCATCCGCTGCCCGCCCACGTAGATCTCGCCGGCCTCGACCCGCTCCAGCAGGTTGATGGAGCGCAGGATGGTCGACTTGCCGGAGCCCGACGGCCCGATCAGGGTGACGACCTGGCCGCGCTGCACCACCAGGTCGATGCCCTTGAGCACGTGGTTCTCGCCGAAGAACTTGTGCACGCCCTTGAGCTCGACCATGGGCGCGGCCTGTGTGGTCGGCGTGCTCGCGGCGGCCGCGACCGGTGCCTGGGTGCTCATACCGCCACCCCCTTCCCGAATCGCTTCTCCAAGAAGTACTGCCCCACCATCAGGATGGACGTGATCAGCAGATACCAGATCGCCGCCACCAGCAGCAGCGGGATGGGCAGGTACAGCCGGTTCGCGATCGAGTTGGTGACGTAGGTGATCTCCATGGTGAACGGCACGGCCAGCACCAGGGAGGTGGTCTTCAGCATCCCGATGGCCTCGTTGCCGGTCGGCGGGATGATGACCCGCATCGCCTGCGGCAGCACGATGCGCCACATGGCCGAGCGCCGGGGCAGCCCGAGCGCATCCGCGGCCTCGACCTGACCGACCGGGATGGACTGGAAGCCGGCCCGGAAGATCTCGGCCAGGTAGGCGGACTCGTTGAGCCCCAGACCGAGGATGGCGGCCACGGCGGCGTTGTAGAACTGCTGGGTGTCGAGCGACAGGAACGTGGGGCCGCCGAACGGCAGCCCCAGGGTGAACTTCGGGTACAGCACCGCGAACAGCCCCCAGAACAGCAGCTGGGTGTACACGGGCGTGCCGCGGAAGAACCAGATCCACACGTTGGCGACGGCCGAGTTCACCGGGTTGCGCGATTCGCGCATCAGCGAGAGCACGACGGCGAGCAGGATGCCCAGCAGCATCGAGATGACGGTGAGGATGAGCGTCCAGACGAGGCTCTGCATGATGCGCACATCGAACAGGTACTTGCCGACCACGTCCCAGTGGTAGTTGCCGTTGGTGCGCAGCCCGTCGATGAGGCATACGGCCAGGTAGAGCAGGATGATGGCAGCCACGATCCGCCCCACTCGGCGCACCGGCCTGGCTTTGATGAAGTCGATGCCGTCTGCTGACTGCGTCTTGTGCCGTGCCACGGGTTCCCCGCTCTCTCTGCCGCTATCGCCGTTACCGCAGACCGGCCAGTCCGAGGACGGTCAGGAACACGCCCTGCGGCCCCAGATGGCTATGGGCCGGATCGTAGTACTCCTCGGTCGAATGCTCGTTCGCGCCCTCGCCGCCGCCGCCGAGGCAGATGGCCGGCCGGCCGGCGCTGAGCATGATGTTCGCGTCGGTGGTGACCGAGATCCCGGTGCGCACGTCCAGGCCCAGCGCCGCGAAGGCGGCCGCGGCCGTCGCCACCAGCGGGTCGTCGTCGGGGATGCTCCCGCCGGGGATGTCGCAGGTCTGGCGGATGTCCACCGCGATCTCGCCGGCGCTGGTGTCGGCACGCGCGTTCTCGGCGGCCACCGCCTGCGCGATCGCGGCGCGCATCTGGCCGGCGAGGGTGTCGAGGGCGGCGGAATCGTTCGAACGCAGGTCGATCTCGATCGTCGCATCGTAGGCGATGGATGTCTCGGTCACCCCGCCGCGCATGGCCCCGACGTTGCGGATGGTCTTGGGGTCGGCGGGCACCTCGATGTCGGCGATCGCCACGACGGCGCGCGCCGCCGCATGGACGGCGCTGACCCGCCCGGCGTCGCCGAACGCGTGGCCGCCCGGGCCGGTGAACCGCGCCACGTAGCTCTTGCAGGCCGTGCCGGCGGACACGATCCGGGCCGGGTCCGCCCCATCCACCGTGATGAACTGGCGGAACTCGTCGCCGTAGTCCTCGAGCAGGAACTGGGACCCGCCCAGATTGCCCTTGCCCTCCTCGCGCACATTGGCGCCGATCAGCACGCCGGTGCGCAGTCGGTCCTCGACCCGCGCCAGGCTCTGGGCGGTCGAGAGCACCGCGGCGAGCCCGCGGTCGTCGTCCACGATGCCGGCGCCGTGGTAGATGCCGCCGGTGTCGCGGTGCACGGACACGTCGGTGTCCGCATCGAACACGGTGTCGAGGTGGGCGGTGAGCAGCACGCCGGGGGTGCGCGGCCCGAGGTGTCCCAGCACGTTGCCGTGCGGGTCGATCGCCACATCGTGCACGCCGCGCTCGGCCAGCAGCTCGGCGAAGCGCCGCGCCCGGCGCCCCTCGGCGAACGTCGGCGACGGGATCTCGGTCAACTCGACCTGCACGGCGATCGTGTCAGACTCGCGCTCGCGGATGGCGGCCACCTCGGCGGCCACCTGGGAGTCGGCGAGCAGAGCGGCCACTGCATCCTGGGATGCCGTCCGGGCTGCGGTCGGGGTCGAGGATGCCGGCGCGGCCTGCGGCGCGGACATGGATGCGGGCACCGCCGTCATGAAGCCGCCTCCGGGTTCAGGGCCGCCGTATCGATCATGTTCGCCTTGGCGCCCCAGGCCTGGAAGATCTTCGCGTAGGTGCCGTCTTTGATGAGGCTGTTGACGGTGTCGGTGACGAGCTGGGCGAGCGCGGTGTCAGACTTCGCCACCGCGATGCCGTAGTCGCCGCGCGCATACGAGTCGCTGATGACCTGCAGGGCTCCGTTCGACTGCTCCGCCGCGTAGCTCATCTGCACCTGGTCGGACATCACCCCGTCGGCCGCACCGGTGGTCAGCCGGGTGATCGCCTCGTCCGTGGTGTTCAGGGGCACCACTTGCACCTTGGATTTGCCAGCCGCGGTGCACTTGGGATCAAACAGCGAGGTCATGTCATCCTGCTGCGTGGTGCCCGTCTGCACCGCGATCTTCTTGCCGCACAGGTTGTCGAGGGTGAGCTTCTCCGGGTTGCCCTTCTTCACCAGCAGAGAAGACCCGCCGTTGAGGTACGACACCATGTTCACCGACTTCAGGCGTTCGTCGGTGATGCTGAACCCGGACAGGCCCAGATCGTACTTGCTGCCCAGGGCGGGGAGGATGCTGTCGAAGTTGGCGGTCTCGACCTCGGTCTTCAGCCCCAGCTTCAGGCCGATCGCCTTCGCCAGGTCGACGTCGTAGCCGGTCGCCTTGCCGCCCGAGGTGATGAACTCGGCCGGGGCGTAGGTGGTGTCGGATCCGACCGTGAGGGTGCCGCGGTCACGGATCTCCTGCGGCACGCGGGCCGCGAGGGATGCATCCTTGGCTACCCCGGACAGCGAGACGGAGGGCACTGACTTCGACGAGCCGCCTGAGCTGCTCGCCCCCTCGGTGTTGCTGCAGCCCGCCAGCGCAAGCGCGCTGGCCAGCGCCACCGCGATCGCTGCGCTGCAGATCATGGCACGACGCATGTTCATCTTCTCCTCCGGCCGGCTCTGCAGCCCTCAGGCACGACTCGCCCCGGACTAAGACCCGGCCGGAGCGACCGTACTTCTCTGTGATTTCGCCAATGTTACGCAGGACTGCGCCTCTGGCGCTCCCAAGCGGATCCGATCCGATCCAGGCCGGGATCTTCAGGAAAAACACCGAGAGCGGAGGACAGGGCCGGCAGGACGCCGAGGCGGGCCGGAGGACGGGGGGAAGGACAGCGGGATGACGCGCCGCAGGGCCGCCGTAGACTCGGAGCACGTCCCAACGCAGACATCGGAGCACCGTGACCACCTTCCCCTCGCAGCCCATCAGCCCCCTCGACGGCCGCTACGCCGCCGACGTCGCCCCCCTCGCGCCGTTCCTCTCCGAGGCCGGCCTCAACCGGGCCCGGCTGCGCGTCGAGGTCGAATGGCTGATCTGGCTCACCGACCACAGGCTGTTCGGCACCGTCCCCATCCCCGCCGCCGGGCAGGCCGGGCTGCGAGCGCTGGTCGACGACTTCGATGCGGACACGGTGCGCGAGATGGCCGAGATCGAGGCCGTCACCAAGCACGACGTGAAGAGCGTCGAGCTGTATGTCCGCCACCACCTCGACGCGCTCGGGCTCGGCGACCGAGCCGAGCTCGTCCACGTGTGCTGCACGTCCGAAGACATCAACAATCTGGCCTACGCGCTGACCGTGCGCGACGCGGTGCGCGAGGTGTGGACGCCCCGCGCCCGCACCCTCATCGACGAGCTCGCCGGGATGGCCGAGCGCTACGCCGACGCCCCCATGCTCGCCCACACCCACGGGCAGCCCGCCACTCCCACCACCATGGGCAAAGAGCTGGCCGTGTTCGTGCGCCGGGCCCGGCGGCAGCTGGGGCGGGCGGAGGCCCAGGAGTACCTGGGCAAGTTCAACGGGGCGACCGGCACGTTCGCGGCCCACCTCATCGCCGACCCCGACGCCGACTGGCCGGCCGTCAGCCGCGGATTCGTCGAGCACCTGGGGTTGACCTGGAACCCGCTCACTACCCAGATCGAGTCGCACGACTGGCAGGCCGAGCTGTACAACACGGTCGGGCACTTCAACGGCATCCTCATCGACCTGTGCACCGACATGTGGACGTACATCTCGATGGGCTACTTCCACCAGGTGCCGGTCGCCGGCGAGGTGGGGTCGTCCACCATGCCGCACAAGGTCAACCCCATCCGCTTCGAGAACGCCGAGGCGAACTTCACGCTCAGCAACTCGTTGCTGCGCACCCTGTCGGAGCACCTGGTCACCAGCCGGATGCAGCGCGACCTCACCGACTCCACCACCCAGCGCAACATCGGCGTCGCGTTCGGGCACTCGCTGCTGGCGTTGGACAACGTCCACCGCGGACTCGCCGTCGTCACCCTGGTGCCGGAGGCACTGGCCGCAGACCTCGACCGCAACTGGGAGGTGCTCGCCGAGGCCATCCAGACCGTCATCCGCGTCGAAGTCGCCGCCGGGCGCTCGCACATCACCGACCCCTACACCGTGCTCAAGCAGTTCACCCGCGGCCGAGCCGTCGGCGCCGCCGAGCTGGAGGAGTTCGTGCGCGGACTCGACATCGGCGACGCGGCACGCGCCCGCCTGCTCGCCCTCCGCCCGGAGACGTACACGGGGCTCGCGGCGGCGCTGGTGCGGTACGCGGGCGACGCGGGCGCACCCGGTTCGGCGCGCGGCGAGTAGCGCGCTCGACGCCGGGCAGAGCGCCAGGCACCGGGTAGCACGGGGCCCACGCTGCACATCCGCCCCCCCAACTCAGGCGATCCGCCCAACTCAGGCATCCCGGGCTCACCTCTTGCCTGAGGTGGGCGGATCGCCTGAACTCGGGCGGCACTCGTAGCGTGGAGACCCGCGCACACAGCACCGCACCCAGTCACCGCGTTACGAGTGCCTCCACAGCCTGCCTGACCGCCCCGAAGTCGCCGAGCACCTGCTGATAGGAGAAGTGCAGCACGACGAAGCCCCGAGCAACCAGCTAGGCATCGCGCCGCCGGTCGGCGTCGAAACGATCGGGACCATGATGCGCATAGCCATCGAGTTCAACGCACACGCGCCCGACGAGAAGATCAACCCGGTACCGGCCGATACGCGCCTGCGGCTGGGGAGAGAATGCGGCTAGCCCCAGGCGGGCGATCGATTCCAGCCCCGATTCCGCCCGGGCATCCACCAGCCGGCTCAAGCGGCCGACCACCGCAGGATGCTGCCGGCAGAGTCGTTGCCACGCGCCGCCGGTCAGAATGCGCTGGTGCAGCACCGAGTCGATGGACGCCACGGCGTCGACGGTGGGGAGACAGCCCGCGACCTGCCGCACGGCCTCGGCTACCGGAGAGTGCCACCCGGCCAGCGGCACCCCGCTCCAGTGCAGAACCCCGGTGGGCAGCCGCCGGCCGGAGTTCGAGTGCGGGACGTGGATGTGCAGCTCATCGGTGGTGCTCCACGCCCCGAGCGCGGCAAGCGCGGAGACGCATCCCAGCCCGCAGCCGGTGCCCAGGACGGGGATGGCCGGGTGCGCGTCCCTGCTCGCAAACCATCCGCGGGCCACCCTCGCGACCTCGCCCGCCTGCACTGCCCGGTCGAGTTCCCGGCGAGAGACATGGCGGAAGATCTCGCTGCGCCGGGCCAGGCCCCCGCATGCCTCGACCGCCATCCTCGTGTCCATTGCAACAGGATGGACGACTGCCGCCGCCGGCGCGCACCCTCCGAGGACGCCTGCTGAGCGGATAGACGAGGTTCCGCCCTGTGGAAAACTCGCGCTACCAGGGCGCTGAGGCGGGCGCTGGCGCTGCCCCCCCCCGGCTCAGCCTCCTCGACGCCGAATTCAGGCGATCAGTCGGATCCAGGCATCTGGAGCGCTGCATCCGCCTGAATCTGACGAATCGCCTGAGTTCGGCGCAAGGAGTTCGGCGCAAGGAGAAGGCGCAGAGGGTGCTGGGCCACAGAGCGAGCGCTACTCTGGCGGCTCGTCGTCGAAGACGTGCGCCATGTTGTGGAAGCGCGACAGGTGCCCCTGGAAAGCGAGGTCGATGGTGCCGGTGGGGCCGTTGCGGTGCTTGGCGATGATCATCTGCGCCTCGCCGAGGTCGGCGCCGGGGTTGTAGCTCGACTCGCGGTGCAGCAGGATCACGACGTCCGCGTCCTGCTCCAGCGAGCCGGATTCGCGCAGATCGGACAAGGCCGGCTTCTTGTCCTGCCGCTGCTCGGGGCCGCGGTTCAGCTGCGACAGCGCGACCACGGGCACGTCGAGTTCTTTCGCGAGCAGCTTGAGCGACCGGGAGAACTCGCTGACCTCCTGCTGCCGCGACTCGACCTGGTGGCCGCTGGACATCAGCTGCAGGTAATCGATGACGATGAGCTTCAGCCCGAGCTGCTGCTTGAGCCGGCGGCACTTGGCGCGGATCTCGACCAGGGTGAGGTTCGGCGAATCGTCGATGTAGAGCGGAGCGTCGTTGATGCGCCCCCGAGTGGCGGCGATGTTGGTCCAGTCGGTGCTGTCGAGCATGCCGCGCCGCAGCGACTGCAGCTTGATGCCGCTCTCGGCCGACAGCAGGCGCATCGCGATCTCGGTGCGCCCCATCTCGAGCGAGAAGATGATGGTGGGCAGCGAGCACGCGATGGCGGCGTTGCGCGAGAAGTCGAGCGCCAGCGTCGACTTGCCGAGGCCAGGACGGGCGGCGACGATGATGAGCTGCCCCGGGTGCAGTCCGTTGGTGAGCGCGTCGAGGTCGGTGAACCCGGTGGGAACGCCGGTCATCTCGCCGTCGACCCCGCGGGCGGCCTCGATCTCTTCGACGGCACGCTCGACCGCGTCTGACAGCGGCTTCACATCTTCACTCTGCTGCGGCGCGGTGACGGCGTACACCTCGGCCTGAGCCTGGTTGACCAGCGAGTCGACCTGGCCCTCGCTGGCGTAGCCGAGCTGCGCGATGTGGGTGCCCACCTCGACCAGGCGGCGCAGCATCGCCTTCTCTTGCACGATCTTGGCGTAGTACCCGGCGTTGGCGGCGGTCGGGACGATGCCGGTCAGCGTGTGCAGGTATTCGGCCCCGCCGGCGCGGGTCAGCGTGCCGGCCTTGGTCAGCGCGTCGGTGACGGCGATGACGTCGGTGGGCTCGCCCGCCGAGTAGAGCATGAGGATGGCGTCGAAGATGAGCTCGTGCTTGGGCAGGTAGAAGTCGCCCGCCTGCACCTCTTCGACGACCGCGGCCACCGCGTCTTTGTTGAGCAGCATGCCGCCAAGGACGGACTGCTCGCTGAGCAGGTCGTGCGGCGGCACCCGGTCGGCGGCGGCGCCTTCCCCCACGACGTCTCCGCCGATGCGCGCGATCGTCATGCTCCACCTCCTGGAATCCGATTCGATCCTGACATGACCCACCGACATTTCCGGCCCTGGAACGCGGTGGCGACGGCATTCGACGGGGCGCAAGCTTCACACACATTAGGAACGGAACCGGCGCCGTCCAAACCGGTTTTCCGCAACCGGAAATATCACTTGTGGATAACTTGTGGAGGACTCACGTGATTGCGCGGGAGTGCTGTGGACAATGAGGTGGAAAGTGCCGTGGATGTCGGTCAGGCTTTCCACAACATCCCTATGATGACGCCGATCTGCCCCGGTTCCAGCCTGTGGAAAGAAAAGTGAATTCAACCTTAACTTGAGGGTTTCGGGACCGCTTGACGGCCTGCGACACCGTGTGCTAGCTCGCGTTTTCCCCAGGTTATCCACAAGCCGATGTGCGGCGGTGGAGGGGCGCCCAGGGGCCGAGATCGGCCTCGCAGTTGGCCAGGAAGGGCTCCGGACAGTGCCGGCGAGCCACATGCCGTTCAATCATGTTCGGCCACAGCCATGCAAACGCACACGAGCGCACGGAACCCGGGACGGAGGCATCTGTCGCATCCGTCGCGTCCGTCGCCGCTTCCGCCCCGGCACGCAGCAGCGCCCCGCGGTCCGAAGACCGACGGGGCGCTGCGACGGACAATCCCCGGCTCGGCGAGCGCGCGCCCCGACGGGCGCGGCTCGACGATCCGGCAGAGTTCAGCGGGCCTGGATCACCTGGACGGTGAGCTGGGCAGCGACCTCCGGGTGCAGGCGCACGGTGGCCGGGTACTCGCCGATGGACTTGATGGCGCCCACCAGGATCTTCTTCTTGTCGACCTGGCCGATGCCGGCCTCGCTGATCGACTCGGCGATGTCGGCGGGCTTCACCCCGCCGTACAGGCGCCCCTCGCGGCCGGCCTTGACGGCGACCTTGACCTTGACGGACTCGAGCTTGGCCTTCAGGGCCTGCGCTTCTTCCTTGGTGGCGACCTCGCGGGCGGCGCGGGCGGCGCGCAGCTGCTCGACCTGCTTGGCCCCGTGGGTGGTGTACGTCACCGCGACGCCCTGCGGAAGCAGGAAGTTGCGGGCGTAGCCGGCCTTGACCTCGATGACGTCGCCGGCCGATCCGAGCCCGGCGACCTCCTGGGTGAGAATGAGTTTCGACATGTGGTTGCTCCTCAGTGCCTCAGTGTGCGGTGCCGGATCAGCGGCCGGAACCCGAGTAGGGCAGCAGCGCCATCTCGCGGGCGTTCTTGATGGCGCGGGCCACCAGGCGCTGCTCCTGCACCGAGATGCCGGTGATGCGACGCGAGCGGATCTTGCCCCGCTCGGAGATGAACTTGCGGAGGGTGGCGACGTCCTTGTAGTCGACGGCGTCGATGCGGATCACCTTGTTCGGGGCGACCTTGACGATCTTCTTGCTGTTGCGATGCGCGCGGGCGCGCGCAGCTCCTTTACCTGCCATGTGCGGTGTTCTCCTTGAAAATGCTCAAAACTTGAATATCTGCTACGGAATGCGGGCTGTGGAAACGGCTGGCTGCGCCGGCCGGCCTCGGCCGGCTGGGACCCGGCACCGACATCCCGCGACTGCGCTGCGGCCTAGAACGGGGTGTCGTCGTTGCCGACGCCCGGGGTGTTCCAACCGCCGTTGTTGTTGCCGGACACGGGCTCGCCCCAAGGGTTGCTCGACTGGCCGGACTGGCCGCCGCCCTGCGGGAGGGAGCCGCCCTGGCTGCTCGGGCCGGACTGGCCGCCCTGGCCGCCCTGACCGTAGGACGACCCGCCGCCGCGCGCGATGCGCTCGACGTGGGCGGTCGCATAGCGCAGGGACGGGCCGATCTCGTCGACCTCGATCTCGTAGCTGGTGCGGTTCTCGCCCTCGCGGGTCTGGTAGCTGCGCTGGCGCAGCCGCCCCTGGGCGATGACCCGGGTGCCCTTGGTGAGGCTGTTGGCGACATGCTCGGCGTAGTCGCGCCACACCGACGCGCGCAGGAACAGCGCCTCGCCGTCCTTCCACTCGTTGGCCTGGCGGTCGAACGTGCGGGGAGTGGAGGCGATGGTGAAGCTCGCCACGGCGACGCCGTTGGGCGTGTAGCGCAGTTCCGGGTCGGCGGTGAGGTTGCCGACGACGGTGATGACTGGCTCGCCGGCCACGGTCACGCCCTCCGGGGGCGGCGCAGCTGCACGTGGGCGTCCTCGGCGCGCAGCACCTTGGTACGGAGCACGTGCTCGCTCAGGCGCAGCTGGCGCTCGAGCTCGTCGACGGTGACCGAGGTCGCGGTGAACTGGACGACGGCGTAGGTGCCCTCGGTCTGCTTCGCGATCGGGTAGGCGAGCAGACGGCGGCCCCAGATGTCGACCTTGTCGATGACGCCCTTCTCATTGAGCACCACCTCGAGGAACTTCTGCAGTGTCGGGGCGACGTCGCGCTCATTGAGCGACGGGGCGAAGATGACCATCAACTCATACTTGGTGAGGACGGTAGCTGACATGCGTATCCCACCTCCTTCGGACTCGAACGGCCACAGAACTCTTCTGCAGCAGGAGGGAAATGTCAGTCGGCGTGCAGGTGCACGCAGAACTCAAGTAGTGTACCGCATCCGGCGGGCGCGGGATTGGGACGGCCAGTCTCGTCGAACTCAGGGCATCGGCCGAGGTCAGGCGCCAGGGCGCCTGAGTTCCGCTGCGGGCGGCTGGATGACCTGAGTTGCGCGGAGAGCGGGGACGATTCAGCCCAGGGCCGCGCGGATGACCTCGCCGGCGGGGGGGGGCGCGCCCGCCGGGGCCCGCCGGGGGGGGCCCCGCGCGGGCCCCGGCCGCGGCGGGGGGGGCGGGCGGGGGGCCGGCGGCGGGCCCGGCG
>JBDNYM010000033.1:0-25788 GCA_047722305.1 Pseudoclavibacter sp.
GGGGGGGGGGGGGGGGGGGGGGGGGGGCGGGGGGTGGGCGGCCCCCCCCCCCCCGGGGTACCCCCCCCGCCCCACCCCGGGGGGGGCGGCGGCGGCCGGCGCCGCCCGGCTCCTCGCGCGGCTGCGCGACCAGCTCGCCGCGGGCGTCTCCGCCGGGCAGGGGCTCTGGATCGTGTGGCAGGCGGCCCGCGGGCGGCGCGGGGCTCATCCGGGGCGGGACGTCCGCCGGTCGGCCTTCGGCGCCGCCCTGCAGCAGCAGGCGCTGAGCGGCGGTCCGGGGGCGACCGCCGCCGCTTCCACCCTCGATGCCGCCCTGGCGCTGTTCGCCGCCGCCGACCGCTTCACCGAGCGGTTCCCGCGCAGCGGCGCTGGCGCCTTCGTCGAGTCGATCCTGGGGCAGAGCGTCCCCGAGGACACCCTCGCGCTGCACGAGCACAGCGAGGCCGTGGTGCTCGCCACGCCCGCGGCGGTGGCCGGGCGGGAGTTCGCCTACGTGGTCGTCGCCGGGCTGCAAGAAGGGCTCTGGCCCAACCTGCGGGTGCGGGGCACCCTGCTGGGCGCGCCGCAACTGGAGGACGCCATCCTCGGCGGTGTCGACGTCGACCACCGGCGGGCGGTGCTCGACGACGAGCTGCGGTTCTACTACACCGCCATGACACGGTCGCGCGGCGACGTGCTGGTGGTGGCGACCGAGACCGCTGACGACGCCCCCAGCTCGTTCTTCGTGGCGACCGCGGCACTCGCGGCGCCGCCCGCGCCCGCCGACCCGGTCGCCGCTCGTGCCCTGCAGCTCGCCGCCGCAGCCCCGCTGACCGTGCGAGGACTGGTGGCGAGCCTGCGCCGGGAACTCGCCGCCGACCCCGCCGCCCCCGGATCCGTGGAAGCCGCCGGGGTGCTGCGCCGCCTGGCCGCCGCCGGCGTCGCGCCCGCCGACCCCGACCATTGGCTCGGCCTGCGCCCGCTGATCGGCGCCGGCACCCACCCGACGGTGCTGCGCGATGGGGAGGCCGTCGTCTCGCCGTCGGCCCTCGAACGCTTCGAGCGCGATCCGGCCGACTGGTTCCTCGGCAGCATCGGAGCCCGACCCGCCGGGGCCGCCCAGGGCGTGGGGACGATCGTCCACGCCGCCCTGCAGCGCAGCGCCGAAGACGACGACATCTCGCTCGAGGCGCTGACCGACCACGTGCGGCAGCGCTGGGGGGAGCTCGAATTCCCCGTCGTCTGGGAGGGGGACCTCGAATGGGAACGTGTCGGGCAGATGCTGCAGCGCCTGCACGGCTACCTCCGCGCGGCGGCGGCGGGCGGCTGGGCGCCCATCGGCGCCGAGGTCGGCTTCGAGGCTCGCCTCCCGGGGGTCGACATCCACGGGTTCATCGACCGCGTCGAGCGCAACGGGGCCGGCGAGGTGCGCATCGTCGACCTCAAGACCGGGGCGAACGTCATCTCCGTAGCCGAGGCGGCCGCGAACCTGCAGCTGGCCGCCTACCAGATCGCCCTGCCCGGCCTCGACCTGGGGACGGGGCCGGCCGCGCTGTCCGAGAGCTTCCTGCTGTTCGTCGCCGGCAACGGCCAGCGGGCGGCCATCCGCACGCAGGCGCCGCACACCCCGTCGCAGCGGGCCGAATTCACGACCCGCATCGAGGCCATCGGGGCCGGGATGGCGGCCGGCGCCTACCCGGTCGGCGCCGCGGACGGCTTCCGCACCCGCGACTCGCAGCTGCTCGCCATCCCGGAGGTCACCGAATGAATCGCTCCGAAGCATCTGCATCTTCCGCGTCGTCGATGCCGTCCACATCCGCCTCGGGCTCGGCATCCCGGCCGTTGCCCACGCCGCCCGCGTCAAGCCAGCCGCAGCCGGCACGTCCGCGTCCACCGCAGCCGATGATCACCGCAGCCGGGATCGCCGCCCTCATCCACCAGCACACGCGGGCGGCGGGGAA
Organism: Pseudoclavibacter sp.; assembly: GCA_047722305.1. Taxonomy (GTDB): domain Bacteria; phylum Actinomycetota; class Actinomycetes; order Actinomycetales; family Microbacteriaceae; genus JAKVJE01. The sequence goes on from JBDNYM010000033.1 coordinate 1,941, forward strand.
GCCGCCCGTCCCCACCGCCGAGCAGAGCCGCATCATCGAAGACGACGGGTCCGGGCCCGCGCTCGTCGTCGCCGGGGCGGGGTCGGGGAAGACCACCACGCTCATGCAGCACCTCGCCTGGCTGGTGGCCAACGGTCGGGTCGCCCCGGAGCGCATCCTCGGGCTCACGTTCACCCGCAAGGCGGCCGCCGAGCTCGACGCGAAGGTGCGCGCTGGCATCGCCGCCGTCGGCGGCCCACAGCAGCGCACCGCCATCGACGCGGCCGTCCACGCCCCGACCATCACCACCTACAACTCGTACGCGAACCGCCTGTTCCAGGACCACGCCCTCGTCATCGGCCGCGAGCCCGACTCTGCGCTCGTCACCGATGCCGCCGCCTGGGAGCTCGCCTACGAGGTCGTCGCCGATGCGGCTGCCGATGAGACCGGCCGGCCTGGGCAGACCGACCGGCTCGGCGAACCCAGCGCGCCCGATCAGCCCGACCGGGCTGACGAGTCCGGCAGCAGTCCCTCTCCGGGCCCGGACAGAACGCAGCTGCTGGACGAGCTGGTCGCCTTCGGTGCGCGCCCCGCCCGCCTCGCCGACCTGGTGCTGAACCTCGCCGCGCTCATGGTTGACAACGGGGTGAACGACGCGGAGGTCCTGGCCTACGCGGCGCAGGTCGAGGCCGCGCTCATCGCTCTGCGTCCGGCCGAGAAGCAGCGCTCGGCCCGGCGGCCGGACATCGAGACGATGCTGCGCAGCATGCGCGGGCTGCGGCTGCTGGTTCCGCTCTGCGCCGAGTACGAACGGCGCAAACGGGCGCGGGGGCTCATGGAGTACGGCGACCAGGTGGCGGGCGCGCTGCAGATCATGGCCGCCCGTCCCGACCTGTGCGCCGCCGAGCGAGACCAGTGGGATGTGATCGTGCTCGACGAGTACCAAGACACCAGCGTGTCGCAGACGCGCCTGCTGGCGGGGCTGTTCCAGGGGCTGCGGGTGATGGCCGTCGGCGACCCCAACCAGTCGATCTACGCCTGGCGGGGCGCCAGCGCCGAGAACATGCGACGGTTCGCCGCCGATTTTCACGGGGACGAGCGGCGGACGTTCACCCTCAGCACCAGCTGGCGCAATAGCCGGCGCATCCTCGACGCCGCCAACGCGGTCGCGGCACCTCTCGACGCCGCCGGGGTGCGGACGCTCGCGGCCCGGCCCGGAGCTGGCCCCGGCATCGTCTCCGCGCAGTACCTTCCCGATGTCGCGGCGGAGGCGGAGGCCTGCGCCGAGTGGCTGGGCGAGCAGCTGGCCGGTGCGGACCCGGCCAGGCCGGATCCGGCGCAGCCGCCGACCGCGGCCGTGCTGTTCCGCACGAAGCGGCACATGCAGGAGTTCTCCGACGTCCTCGCCCGCCACGACATCCGCCATGCCGTCGTCGGGCTCGGCGGCGTCATCGACTCTCCGGAAGTCACCGACGTGCGATGCGCCCTCGCCGTCATCGCCGACGCCGGGGCCGGCCCCGAGCTGGTCCGGCTGCTCGGCGGCGCCCGCTGGCGCCTCGGCCCGGCCTCCCTGGTGCGCCTCGGCGAGCTGGCCCGCCGGCTGGCTCGCAGCGGATACGTGCGCGGGCACCGCTCCGACGGCGAGCAGGAGGCGATCGCGGCCGGCTTCCGGGCGTCGAGCGTGGCCGACGAGCAGCCGTCCCTGGTCGACGCTCTCGATGCGGTCGCCGACGGTCCCGGCTGGGTGCGCACGCTATTCCCCGCCGACGAGTGGGCGCGGCTGCGCGAGGCCGCGGCGCTGTTCCGCGACCTGCGGCGCTACCACCGCAGCAGCCTGAGCGACCTCATCCGGGTGGTGATCGCCCGCCTCGGCCTCGACGTCGAGCTCGTCGCCAACGAGCAGCATCCGCACCCGGCCGAGAACCTCGACGTGCTGCTCGACAAGGTGGAGGAGTACGAGCGCTCCGCCAGGCATCCCACCGTTCTCGGCCTGCTCGACTGGATCGAGCAGCTCGCCCGCCGGGAGCACCTGGAGCCCTCCGACCGGACGGCCGAGCCCGGCGTCGTGCAGCTCATGACCGTGCACGCCGCGAAGGGGCTCGAATGGGATGTTGTCAGCGTGCCGCTGCTGGTCGATGGCGAGTTCCCGGTGACCCGCACCGGCGACGCCGGGGGCTGGATGCGCACCGGGCAGCTGCCGAGCGACCTCCGGGGCGACGCCGGGAGCCTCCCCGTGCTGCGCTGGCGCGGGCTGGCGGACCAGGGCGAGTTCGTGGATGCGGTCAAGGCCTACAAGCACGAGAACTCCGAGCGCGCGCTGGCCGAAGAGCGCCGGCTCGCCTACGTCGCCATCACCCGCGCCCGGCGCGCGCTGCTGGTGACCGGGTCCCGATTCGCGGCCGGCCGGACGCGGCCGCGGGATGCCGCCGCCGAGCTGCAGGAGTGCGCCGAGACCTGGCAGCAGCCGCTGGCGCAACTCGACGACACCGTCCCGCCGCCGGCGGAGACCGCGCAGACCCCCTGGCCGCGCGACCCGCTCGGGGCCCGCCGCGAGCGGGTGGAGCGCGCCGCGGCACTCGTCCGCTCGGCGCCCCCGGCCGACGGCAGCGCCACCATGCAGGTGGCGCAGGCGCTGCTCGACGAGCCGGACGCCGCCGTTGGAGTGCGGTTGCCCGGGCGGATCGCCGCCTCGCATTTCCACGCCCTCGCCACCGATCCTGGCGCCGCCCTCCGGGACCTGCAGCGGCCGGTGCCCCAGCCGCCGAGCGCCGCGAGTGCCCTGGGCACCGCGTTCCACGCCTGGGTGCAGCGGCGGTACCGGTCCGCGGGGTGGATCGAATCCATCGACGAGGATGCGGTCGCCAGCGACGCCGTCCCCGCGGTCGGGGCCTTCGACGAGGCCCAGCTGCGGCGGCTGCAAGACACGTTCGAGCGCAGCCGGTGGGCGGGCCGCGAGCCGGTCGACGTGGAGCTGGCCCTCGAATACGAGATCGGCGGGATGGTCGTCCCCTGCAAGCTCGACGCCGTGTTCCCGGAGGGCGACGCCTACGTCGTGGTCGACTGGAAGACCGGCGCCCAGCCGGTCACCGCCGCCGACCTGCGGCAGAAGCAGTACCAGCTCGCCCTGTACCGGCTCGCGTACGCTGCCCACCGCGGCATCGATCCCAGCACCGTGTCGGCCTGCTTCTACTACGTCGCCACCGACACCGAGATCCGGCCCCAGCAGCTGTCGGATCAGGACGAACTGGAGTCGGTGTGGGCCGGGGTGCGGTCGGCGGCGGCGCGATCCGGGGCCGGCTCGGGGCCGGCTGTCGACGGATCCGCCGGCGACTCCGAGGTGTCGGCGTCGTGAGCCGAGGCTGAGCCGGCCGGGCGGGGCGGCTCCGCTGCAGGGCGAGGGGACTCGGCCGTTGCGGTGGTCTCGGATGCCGGAGCGGTTTCGGCCGTGTCGGCGTCGTGGTCCTCGGCGGTGACTTCGGAGACGGCGGCGATGGCGGAGGCCCCGGTTTCGGCCGCGGCATCCGCATCCGCGGTCGGGATGGGGCCAGTCGCCGGTTCGCCCGCGGTCGGCGGCTGCGTCCCGACGCCAGTCTCGGCCGCTGTCAGTGCCTCCGACGCGGACTCCGTCCCCGCAGGTGAGGCGGGCGCGGCCGGAGGTTCCTCCGCCTCCGCGGGCGATTCCGGCTCCGCCTCCGTCGCGGCGGCGCCGGCAACGGCAACGTCGCCCTCGGCCTCGCCCTTGGCAGCATCCTCCGCCGTTCCTGCCGTTCCCGCCGGCTCCGCACCCCTCGCCGCCTCGACGAGCGGGTTCATGAGCCCGTTGCTGAGGACTTCGTTGAGGTTGGCGAGCATCCGAGTGGCGTCGGCGATGACCTCGTCGTCGTGGGCGTCGATGCCGAACAGCAGCCACTTGGCCAGCGCGATCTCGGCGTGCAGCATGGCCCGCTGACGCAGGTGCGGGTCCACGGGGGTGTCGACGGCGCGCTCGTAGGCGTTCAGCGCGGTGTCGACGACGGTCTGCCGGGCGGAGTGGACGAGCCAGCCGAAGTCGGCCGCCGGGTCCCCGATGCGGAGTCGGCCCCAAGACAGCACGGCCGTCAACCGGTCCCGGTTGACGAGCAGCGAACGTTCGTCCAGGTCGCCGTGGACCACGAGCGGTTCGAACTCCCAGAGGGGGTCGGCGTCGAAGGCTTCCGCCCAGCGGCTGGCGAGCAGCGGGGGGAGCCGACGGGTCTCGGCCGCACGGCGGGCGATGCCCCGGGCGTCCGCCCGCTCATCCTCGGCGGTCAGGTGCGGCAGCCCGTAGTCGTCCACGAACCCGCGCGGCAGGCCGTGGATGGCGGCGATGCCCGCGGCGACGCTCTCGGTGAGCTCATCCAGCGGCCGCAGCCGGTTCACGTTGAGCGGCTGGCCGGCGACGAACGAGTACACGTACAGCCGCCGCGCCCCGGCCGGCACCCGGCCGGCCTCCAGCGGGACGTCGAATGGGAAACGGGCCCGGATCCCGGCGCTGAGCGCACTCAGCGGCTTGAGCTCGTCGATGAGCGCATGCTCGGCGTCGTCGCTCAGCGGCAGCCGGGCCAGGTAGCGCTTGCCGTCCTCCCGCGCGATCAGCACCGACTCGTACTCCCCGCTGGTGCCCGACGAGTACGGGCTGACACTGGTCGCGTCCAGCCCGGCGACGGCGGTCGTCGCCAGCGCCGCTAGAGTGAGGGAAGACGTGGCCATATCGACTAGGGTAGGCGACCCTCGGGAGAAACCCGATCATCACACGGCCGGGTCGCCGGCGACGGAGGGAACCGTGGGGACGCTGCCGACCGGCCTGTCGCCGTCTGACCTCCCGCTGGCCGATCTGCCCCTGGTCCGCGGCGGCCTGGCCCTCGACACCGCCGCCCGCACCGAGCCCGACCTCTTCGACCGTCTCTGGGATGAGCCGGGCACGCGCGTCCTGGTCCTGCACGACGGCCGGGCCCCGGTCCGCGGCGGCGCGCTGCGCTGGATCGACCCGGCAGACACCCCCGCCACCCTGGTGCGCGCCTACCTGGGGCGCATCGCCGGCGCCGCCCGGGTGGCGGTGAACGTCGGGGAGGGCTCGTTCGCCGAGTTCTCCGCCCGCCCGGCTCAGCAGGGCACGGCCTGGTCGCGCGCGCGCGAGGTCGGCGCCGGGCTGCCCCCGGCCGATTCGACCGCCCTGGTGACCGCCACCGCTCTGTTCAACTGGCACGCGACCCACGGGTTCTGCCCGCATTGCGGGATGCCGACCGCAGTCGGGCAGGCCGGCTGGGTGCGGCGGTGCCCGTCCTGCGGGCACACCGTGTTTCCGCGTATCGAGCCCGCCGTCATCATGACGGTCGAGGATGCGGACGGCCGCCTGCTGCTGGCCTCGCATGGCACCGGCCCGGACGCCCGGTTCTCGGTGCTGGCCGGCTTCGTGGAGCCGGGCGAGTCGCTGCGTCAGGCGGTGGTGCGGGAGGTGGCCGAGGAGGTGGGCCTGCGGGTGCGCGTCTCGGCTCCGCTGGGCTCGCAGCCGTGGCCGTATCCGCTGAGCCTGATGGTGGCGTTCCGCGCCGAGACCCTCGACGACCCCGGCCGGGCGCGCCCGGACGGCGACGAGATCGCGCAGCTGCGCTGGGTGACGCGGGACGAGCTGCCCGCGGCCGGCCTGCGCCTGCCCCCGGCCGCATCCATCGCCGCCGCCATGATCGCGGCCTGGCGCGCCGGCGCGCGATGATCAGCAGGCCTGATCCGGAGGCGCTGCTGCGCGACCTCGACGTCGAGCAGCAGGCGGTCTGCCGCCACCAGCAGGGGCCGCTGTGCGTGCTGGCGGGCGCCGGCACCGGCAAGACTCGCGCCATCACGCACCGCCTGGCCTACGGCGTCGCCACCGGGGCCTACCGGGCCGACCAGGTCATGGCGCTCACGTTCACCGCCAAGGCGGCGGGCGAGATGCGGGTGCGCCTGCGCCGCCTGGGCGTCCCGGGGGTGCAGGCGCGCACCTTCCACGCGGCCGCGCTGGCCCAGCTGCGGCACTTCTGGCTGGACGCGGTGGGCGTGCGCCAGCCGCACGTCCTGCCCGGCAAGCTGCCGGTGCTGCAGGATGCCGCCGCGCGGCTGCATCTCGAGCCGGGCACGGACGTCCTGCGCGACATCGCCGCCGAGATCGAGTGGCGCAAGGTGCGCGACCTGACCATCGACCAGTACCTGCGCCTGCAGCGCCCCGCCCCCGGCGGGCTGGCCGCCGACCAGGTCGCGGAGCTCATGTCGCTGTACGAGCGGGCGAAGGACGAGCGCCGCGAGATCGACTTCGAGGACATCCTGCTGGCCACCTGCGGCATGCTGCGCACCCAGCCCCAGGTCGCCGCCCAGGTGCGCGAGCAATACCGGGTGTTCGTCGTCGACGAGTTCCAGGACGTCTCGCCGATCCAGTTCCAGCTGCTGCGCACCTGGCTGGGGCGGCGGCAGGAGGTCTGCGTGGTGGGGGACCCCAGCCAGACCATCTACTCGTTCGCCGGCGCCGACCCGCGGCTGCTGACCGGCTTCGCCGAGCAGTTCCCCGCCGCCGCCGTGATGCACCTCACCCATGACTACCGCTCCACGCGCCAGATCGTGGGCGTCGCGAACCGGCTGATCGAGTCCCAGCCCGGGGCGCTGCGCCTGGAGGCGGATGCGGAGGGTCCGAAGGTCGAGATCGCGCCGTTCTCCGATCAGCAGGCCGAGGCCGCGGCGGTCGCCGCGCGCGCGCGGCAGCTGATCGCCGCGGGCGCGAACCCGGCCGACATCGCGGTGCTGGTACGGGTCAACGCGCAGACAGCCCCCTTCGAGCGCGCCTTCGCCGCCGCGGGCGTGCCGTGCGCGGTGCGGCAGGCCGTGCCGTTCTTCGCCCGGCCGGCGGTGGCGAAGGCCACGGTGATGCTGGGGGCCGCGGCGGCCGAAGACGCGACGGGCACGCTCGTCGACCGGGTGGAGCGCGTGCTCGCCGAGTGCGGGTGGACGCCGCGGCCGCCGGCCGGCCCCGAGGAGCGCTCGACCTGGTCGGACCTCCAGGCGCTGCGCGACCTCGCCGCCGAGCAGCGTGAGGGCGCCGCCCTGGCGGGCTTCTACGGCGAGCTGCTGGAGCGCAAGAACGCCGCCGCTCCGCCTCCGGCGCGGGCTGTGGCCCTCAGCACCGTCCACGCGGCCAAGGGCCTGGAGTGGGAGGCGGTGTTCCTCACCGGGCTGTGCGAGGGCTCGCTGCCGATCGCCGCCGCCGACACTCCGGAGCTGATCGACGAGGAGCTCCGGCTGATGTACGTGGCGGTGACCCGCGCCCGCCGTGAGCTGTACCTCAGCTGGCCGGCGGCGGCGGGGCGCTCGCCGCGCGACCCGTCGCGCTTCCTGCAGCGGCTGCGGATCGGGCGGAGGACGCGGCCGGCAGCCGATGGCAGGCGCAGTCCGGATGGAACGCGGGGCCGGGCTCGACGGTGACTCGCCCGTCCGCGGCCAGCCGCATCCCCGCGGCCTGACCCGGCCCGAGGCCGAGGAAGCTGAGTGCCGCCAGCGCCGCCCGCCCGGCGACCATCGTCTCCAGCAGGGGCGGGGCGCGCACGGCGGGCCGGGAGCTGTGGCGCAGCCGGGCCACCGCCTCGTCGCGGTCGCGCTCCGCGAGCAGGCTGGTGCGGCACCAGAGGCATGGCGTGCGGCCGGGCACGACCGGGGCTTCGACCACCACGGCCCCGTCGGGCAGCACCGTGACCGGCAGGTGCGGGATGTCGGCGCGCTGCCAGGGCAGCCACAGCTCCGGCGGGGTCAGGGCGTGGGCGCAGAGCACCGCCAGGTCGCCGTGCGCCCCGCCGGCGTCGTCCAGGTCACGGGCGGGGAGCTGCCGGATGCGGCACCCCTCCTCGCGCAGCACCCCGGCGATGCGGGCGGCCAGCGGCGCGGTGGCCGGCCCGTCGCTGAGCACGGCGATGGCCGTGCGCGGGCGCCGGGCCGTTTGACGCTCCCAGTCGCCGAGCGGGGTCGTCGCCGGCACCGGGGCGGGGGCGTGCTCGTCGACCGGGATGGCGACGGACTGCACCCGCGCCCCGAGTCGGGTCAGCAGGGCGTCGGCGTCGGCCCGTGGCCGCCGGTGGCGGGCGCAGAGCGCGGCGAGGCCAGCGGCGGTGGCGCCCCGCCGCAGGGTGCCGAGCAGGTCCAGCTCGAAGTCGTCGGGCGCCTCGAACACCAGAGCGTCGCGCCCAACGCCCAGTCGCACCCGGTCCGGGTCGAGCCAGACCGGGGCGAAGGCGGGATGCAGCTGCGCGACCATGCCCGGATTCTGCCTGGATTCCGCCGGGCCGGCGGGTTGTCCACAGGGGTGGGGATGCGCCGGGGCGACCCGCTGCCGCCGCCTACTGCTGCGGCTGGCCCCCGTCCGCCGGCTCGTCCCCGGAGTCCCCGTCCTCCGGCCCGGCGTCGCCCTCATCCGCGTCCTCCGGCCCAGGCGCGGTGAATCCGCCCCCGAGCAGCCGCTCGAGGTCGTCGTCGAGCTCGTCGTTCTCGGCGCGGTAGGCGGCCAGGAACTCCTTCGGATCGTCGATGGCGGCGCTGTCGGGCAGCACGTCGGGGTGCTGCCAGAGACGGTCGCGGGCGGCGACGCCGAGCTGCTCGGTGAGGGTCTCCCACAGGGCGGCGGCCTGCCGCAGCCGCTTGGGGCGCAGCTCCAGGTGCACGAGCGACCCGAAGGCCTGCTCGGCGGGTCCGCCCTCGGCGCGGCGGCGGTTGAACATCTCGGCGACGGCGGCCGCCCGGGGCAGCCGGGCGGTGGCGGTGCGCGCCACCTCGTCCACCCACCCCTCGATGAGGGTGAGCAGGGTCTCCAGCCGTCGCACGGCGGCCTGCTGGTCGGCGGTGGGCGGCGGGATGAGGGCGCCGGACTCGATGGCGACCCGCAGCGACTCGGGATCGTTGGGGTCGATGTCGACGTCGACCTGCGAGAGCACGTCGGGGATGCCGTCCGCGTACCGCTGCACGGTGAGCGCCAGCTGGCTGGTCAGCCAGGGCGCGGCCCGGAACAGCGCCACGTGGGCGAGTTCGCGGCAGGCGAGATAGATGCGCACCTGCTCCTCGGGCACGTCGTCGAGTCCGTCTGCGAAGTCCACCACGTTCTGCGGCAGCAGGGCGGCGCGGTGGCCGGGCAGCATGGGCACGCCGATCTCGTTGGCCGACACCACCTGCCCGGCGAGGTCGCCGATGACGGTGCCGAGCTGCATCCCGAAGATGGTGGAGGCGACGGCCCGCATCATCGAGTCGGCCTGGGCCAGCAGGGGCCGCATCTGCTCGGGGGCCTGCGACTGCAGCGACCGCTGCAGGGTGCGGGTGATGCTCGCCACGATGGGCTCGCACAGGCGCTCCCAGAACGGCATGGTGGCGTCCACCCATTCTCGACGGTTCATGACGCCGCCGTCGGCGGGCGGGGTGAAGGAGGTGGTCTCGGTGAGCCAGAGGGCCGCGATGCGGGTGGCCTCGTCGACCTCGGTGCGCTCCTCGTCGGTGATGGGCAGCTGCCGGGCGTCGGCGCGCTGCCGGGCCTGCTGCTCGGCGGCCGACCAGTCGATGCCGTCGGTGGTCATGGCGCGCCGCAGCGCCGCGAACATCTGGGAGAGGTGCTCGGTGTCGAGGGGCAGGCCGCTCGCGGCCGAGAGCTGGGCGGCGTTGTCTCCCAGCAGGCTGCGCAGCATCCGCTCCAGGTCGTCTCCGTTGCCGGAGGCGGAACCGTCTGGGTCTGGCTGGGTGGGCATGGGGCTCCTTCCGCTGCCCCCACGCTACGCGATCGCGCCGGGAGGATGGCTGTGCGCCGTCCGGGGGATGTTGCGCCTCCGGCGAACAGGTTCGGTACAGTACCTGGCGTGACATTGCGCGCGGTGCAGGACGGCCCCGCTCCCGGCCGTCGCCGGCGGCGCTGGAGCATCGGCCTGGCGATCGTGGCCCTGCTGGGGCTGGCGGTGTCGGTGTTCCTGCCCTGCCCGTACGTGGTCGAGTCGCCGGGGCCGGTGTTCGACGCCCTGGGCCGGGTCGCGCAGAGCGGCGGACGCAGCGCGGACGTGGTGCAGGTGCGCGGCGCCGCCACCTATCCCACGTCGGGGCGCCTCGACGTGCTGACGGTGAGCGTGCTCGGCACCCCGGATCAGCAGCCGAGCTGGGGGGATGTGGTCGCGGGCTGGTTCCGTCCCCACAGCGCGGTGACGCCGATGGAGGCGTTCTATGCGCCGGGCACGACCACGAAGCAGACGAACGCGGCCACCCAGCAGCAGATGACCCAGTCGCAGCAGGATGCGGTGGCCGCCGCCCTGCGACAGCTCGGCTACACGGTGCCGGCCACGGCGCACGTCGCCGGGTTCGGCTCGGGCGCGTCCGCCGCGGGCGTGCTGCGGAAGGGCGATGTCATCGTCGCGGTGGACGGACAGCCGGCGGCGTCCACCACGCAGCTGCGGGCGGCGGCGAAGGCGCATGGGACGGCCGGCACGCCGCTCTCGCTGCTCATCGAGCGCGACGGCCAGCAGAGCACCGTGCAGGTGAAGCCGACGCGGGTCGACGGCATCTGGGCGGTGGGGGTACTGCTGTCGTGGAGCTACGACTTCCCGGTCCGGGTCTCGATCCATCTCGCCGATGTCGGCGGGCCGTCGGCGGGACTGACCTTCGCGCTGGCGACGGTCGACCGGCTTTCGCCGGAGTCGCTGACGGGCGGCCAGCACATCGCCGGCACGGGCACGATGAGCCCCACCGGCGAGGTGGGCGCCATCGGGGGCATCCGGCAGAAGATGGTGGGTGCGCGCAGCGCCGGCGCCCGCTGGTTCCTGGCCCCGACCGCGAACTGCGACGAGGTGGTGGGGCACGTTCCGGCCGGTCTGCATGTGGTCGCGGTGAGCACGCTGGACCAGGCGGTCACCGATCTGCAGACGATCGCGGCATCCAAGTCGGCCGCCGGGCTGCGGACCTGTCGGTAGCCGGTCGCCGGGAGTCCGCCGCTCGCTCATCGGGCCTTGACTCTGGGCTCGCATCGGAGGGTGCCCATACACTGGGACGCAACAACCAAGGAGCAACAACATGCCGCAGTCGGACACCGCCTCGAACCCGCGTCGGCGCACGCGCCGCCTGGTCTGGGCGGTGGCCGGCACGATCGTGGTGGCGATCGTGCTGCTGTTCGTGGCCGCGCAGGTGGTCACGCAGGTGCTCTGGTACCGCCAGTTGGGATTTACCGGGGTGCTGCTGAAGACGTGGGGCATCACGGCGCTCATGTTCGCGATCGGGTTCGTGGGGATGTCGCTGCCGACGGCCTTCAGCCTCTGGCTGTCGTATCGCTCCCGGCCGACGTACGCGGTGGTCAACAGCACGCTGAGCGGCTACCAGGAGATGCTGGCCCCATTCCGGCGGGTGCTGTCGTGGGCGGTGCCGATCATGCTCGGCATCGTGGGCGGCGGACTGGCCTCGTCGCAGTGGCGGGCCGCGGCCGAGTTCGTGGCCGCCGTCCCGGTCGGCACGAAAGATCCGGTCTTCCACCTGGACAACAGCTTCTACATGTTCCGACTGCCGTTCCTGACGGGGGCGGTGTCGTTCGCGGCGGCGTCGGTGCTCATCAGCGGCATCCTGCTGCTGGCGGTCAGCTACATCTCGGGGGCGGCGCGCATAGAGAAGGGCCGGCTGCGCATCGCGAAGACCGCCCGCATCCACATCGCCGTCACGGCCGCGGTGTACGTCGTCCTGCTGGCCGTGCAGATCTGGCTGGGCCGGTACAGCACGCTCACCGACGACTCGGGACTGATGACGGGCGCCGGCTACACCGACGTGAACGCCGTGCTGCCGGGCAGCGCCATTCTGGCGGTGGCGGCGCTGCTGGTCGCCGCCGCCTTCGTCCTGACGGCGACGACCGGCAAGTGGCGGCTGTCGCTGATCGCGGCGAGCGTCCTGGTGGTGTCGTCGCTCGTGGTCGGGCTCATCTACCCGTGGGGGATCCAGCAGTTCCAGGTCAAACCCAGCGAGCGCGGGCTCGAGTCGACGTACCTGCAGCGCAATATCGCCGCTACCCGCGCCGCCTACGGGCTCAATCAGGTGAAGACGGAGGCGTACCAGGCCACGACCGACGCCCAGACGGGGGCGCTGCGGCAGGATGCCGAGACCACCGCCCAGATCCGGCTGCTCGACCCGAGCCTCGTGTCCGACACCTTTCGGCAGCTGCAGCAGTACAAGCAGTACTACTCGTTCGCCCAAGACCTCAACGTCGACCGCTACCAGGTGAACGGGCAGTCGCAGGACACCGTCATCGCGGTGCGCGAGCTGAACCAGTCGGGGCTGGGGTCGTCGTCGCGCACCTGGTACAACGACCACATCGTGTACACGCACGGCTACGGGGTGGTGGCCGCCTATGGCAACCAGCGCACCAGCGACGGCGAGCCGGTCTTCCTGGAGTCGGGCATCCCGTCCAGTGGCAAGCTGGGCAAATACGAGCCGCGCGTCTACTTCGGCGAGAACTCGCCCCAGTACTCGATCGTGGGCGGCACGACCGGTCAGCGGCGCGAGCTCGACTACCCGGCGTCGACCAAGGGCGCCGCGCAGCAGACGTACACCACCTACCGTGGCAACGGCGGCCCGAAACTCAGCAACCCCTTCGTGCGGCTGCTGTACTCGCTGAAGTTCGGGTCGCAGGAGATCTTCCTCTCCGATGCGATCACGGACCAGTCGCAGATCCTCTACGACCGCGACCCGGCCCAGCGCGTGCAGAAGGCGGCGCCGTATCTGACCATCGACTCCGACCCGTATCCGGCGGTCGTGGATGGCCGGGTGCAGTGGATCATCGACGGCTACACCACCTCCGACGGATACCCGTACTCCAAGATCGAGAGCTACGGCGACGTCACCAGCGCGTCGGGCTCCGCCGCCGCAGACGACGGTCTCGTCGCCCAGGATCGCATCAATTACATCCGCAACTCGGTGAAGGCCACCGTCGACGCCTACACCGGCAAGGTCACCCTGTACGCGTGGGATGCGAAGGATCCGGTGCTGCGCACCTGGCAGAAGGTGTATCCGAACACGGTGAAGTCCATGAAGCAGATGTCGGCGCAGCTGATCTCGCACGTGCGCTATCCGTCGGACCTCTTCAAGGCGCAGCGCGACGTGCTCGGCACCTATCACGTCACCGACCCCGGGTCGTTCTACTCGCTGCAGGACGCCTGGCAGGTGCCCAAGGACCCGCAGGCCGACAAGTCGTCCACGCTGCGGCAGCCGCCCTACTACCTGACCATGAAGCTGCCGTCTGAGAAGACGCCCTCCTTCCAGCTCTACACGACCTACATCCCCGCCAACAACGACGAGAGCGCCTCGCGCAACGTGCTGACGGGCTACCTGGCCGCCAGCTCCGACGCCGGCGACGAGGCGGGGAAGAAGGGCGGCACCTATGGGAGGCTCACTCTGCTGCAGCTGCCGAGCGACACCTCCGTGCCCGGCCCGGGGCAGATGCAGAACCAATTCGACTCCGACGAGACCGTCTCGACGCAGTTGAACCTGCTGCGGCAGGGCAAGACGAAGGTCGAGCCCGGCAACCTGCTGACCCTGCCGGTCGGGGGCGGTCTGCTCTACGTGCAGCCCGTGTACGTGCGCTCGTCTGGTGAGACCAGCTTCCCGCTGCTGCGCAAGGTGCTGGTCGCGTTCGGCGACAAGATCGCGTTCGAGGACACTCTCGATGCGGCGCTGAACTCGGTGTTCGGCGGCGACTCCGGGGCGAACGCGGGCGACTCGGGTGCTGCCTCCTCCAATGTGGCCACCGACGCTGCCACTGGTTCCACCGGTGGCGACTCGGGCGCGGGAGGCGCATCCTCACAGCCGTCGGCCGCCCTCAAGGACGCGCTCCAGCGCGCCCAGCAAGCGATGGTCGACCGGCAGGCGGCTCTGAAGCAGGGCGACTGGAGCGCGTACGGCACCGCCGATGCAGCATTGCAGCAGGCGCTCCAGGACGCCATCGCGGCGCAGTAGCGCGAGCGTCGGCCCGTGTGCATCAGGCGCCGACGAACGGCTCCATCTGCGTCCTGAGCCCGCCCCGCTCGGTCCTGCACCCTCCGCTCAGGCGACGGGTGCTGCCGACTTCCGGGCGCGGCTCAGCGGCGGGGCGCCGAAGGTGCGCACCAGGTCGAGGATGAAGGCGAGTTTCGGGCGCACCGCGTCGGCGATGGCGAACGGGTACAGGGGCCGCTTGCCCATGGACTGGTTGACCTCGTTGAGCGCCTCGGCCAGCGGTTCCCAGGTCTGCAGGAAGGCGTCGAGGTCCGAGCTGGCGTCGATGTCCTCGCGCGGCACGGAGGTGTGCTCTTCCCGGATCGCCGCCGGCCAGCTGGCGGGCAGGTGCAGTTCCAGGCCGTGCGCGGCTGCGGTCTGCAGCGTGTCGGCGATGTGCAGGAAGTGGGCGAAGGTTTCCGCGAAGTCTTCCCACGGGTGCGTGGTCGCGTACTGCGAGATGAAGTGCTCGTGCCAGTCGACATTGCCGCCGTCTTCGCCGTAGTGCGCATCGAGGGCGGCCCCGTAATCTTGCCGCTCATCGCCGAACAGCGTCCGGAAGCGCTGGAGCCAGTCTTCGTGCGGATCGACGAGCACCTGCCAGTAGTAGTGCCCGATCTCGTGGCGGAAATGCCCGAGCATGGTGCGGTACGGCTCGTCGAGCTGGGCGCGCAGCGCCTCCCGGTGGGAGTCCTCGGCTTCGGTGATGTCGATGGTGATCACGCCGTTCATGTGACCGATCATGACGCGCTTGTCGTCGGTGGATTCGTCGAGGTCGAAGGCGAGACCCCCGACAGGACGCTCCTGGAAGCTCACGATGGGCAGGCGCAGCTCGTCGAGCTGGAAGATGAGCCGGCGCTTGGCGGCGGCGGTCTGCACGAGCAGCTCGGTCCCGCGCTCGTCCAACTGGTCCGGCAGGTACCGCGTGAGTCGGCAGGCGAAGCACTGCCCGTCCGGGGCGGCGGCGATCCAGTTGCAGCCGTTGTTCGCGTTGACGCAGACGGGGTGCCGCTCGCCGTCGGGATCGGTCCAGGTGCCGTCGACGACGGGGACCAGGGTGTGCCGATCGCGGCTGTAGCCCACGCCCTGGCCGCACACGGAGCAGCGGGAATCCTCGAAGTGCAGCAGGCGGCCGCATTCGGGGCAGGAGAACAGGCGCATGAGGGGCCTCGCAATTCCGGCCCGGTGCTGCGGGCCAGGGTCATTGTAGGAGGGATGGCGCAGACCGAATGCGAATTGGGGCTGGGAATCCTGTGCCGGGGCGGATCGTTGGGACCGGTATGACCACTCTCGGACTCATCGGCGCAGGCAACATCGGCTCTCAGCTGGCTCGGCAGGCGGTGGCGCACGGGTACCAGGTGGTGCTCAGCAACCGGCGCGGGCCGCAGGTGCTCACCGACCTGCTGGCCGAGATCGGCCCCCGGGCGACGGCGGGCACTCCGGAGGAGGCTGCGGCCGCCGCCGACCTGGCGGTCGTCGCCATTCCGCTCAAGGCCATCGACTCGGTGCCGGCGGAGCCGCTGCGCGGCAAGATCGTCATCGATACGAACAACTACTATCCGGCCCGCGACGGCCGCATCCCGGTGCTCGAGGCGGAGACGACCACCACGTCCGAACTGCTGCAGGCCCACCTGCCCGACTCGTTCGTGGTGAAGGCGTTCAATCACATCGAGGCGGCGCAGATCACCGCCGGCGCTCGCCCGGCCGACGACCCCGACCGGCGGGCGCTGGTGGCGGCATCGGATGACGAGCCCGCGCTCGCGATCGTCGCGCACCTCATCGACCGGTTCGGCTTCGATGCGGTGCCGGTGTGTCCGCTCAGCGAATCGTGGCGCATCCAGCGCGATACTCCCGGATACGTGACGTCGCTGACGGCCCCGCGGCTGCGTGCGGCGCTCGCGCAGGCGCGTCGCTACCGCGGTATGTGAGGCGGATCTCTTCCGCACCCGCCTTCCGGGGCAGGCCTTACGCCTGCGCTCCCTCCAGGGGCGAGGCGTAGCGGTCGGTCGAGACCCCCAGTCGCTCCGAGATCGACCGCAGCTCGCCGATGGTGGCGTCGCTGACGGGGATGCCGCGGCGCTCGCGCTCGTCGAAGGCGGCCGCCTCCTTGTCCCCGGCGACCAGCACGCGGTGACCGTCGATGGCGGGCAGCGCCCGCAGCTCCTCCAGGAAGGCCGAGAACCGCTCGATGATCGTGTCGGTGTCGCCGAAGATGCGCGGGTCGATGGCGATGAAGCTGTGGCAGATGCCGACCGGTTTGCCGGTGCTCATGATCTCGTGCGAGGTGTTGCCCTGCGACAGGATGCCCGTGAACAGCTCCACCAGCATGGCGTAGCCGTAGCCCTTGTGGCCGCCGGTGGTCTCGGTGCCGCCGCCGAGCGGGGTCAGTCCGCCACGGTCGTGGTTCAGGATGCCGTCGAGCGTGGCCGCCGGGTCGTGGGTGGGCTCGCCCTGGTCGTCGACGGCCCAGCCCGCGGGCAGCGGCTTGCCGAGCTTGCCGTACAGCTCGACCTTGCCGGCCGGGACGGTCGTGGTGGCCGCATCGAACAGGAAGGGATGCGGCTGCGCCGGCACCGCCAACGCGATCGGGTTGGTGCCGAGGTACGGCACCTGCGACCAGGTGGGCACGGCGGCGGGGCGCGAGTTGGTCATCGACAGGCCGATGAGCCCGGCGTCGGCGGCCAGGCTCGCGTAGTACCCGGCGATGCCGTAGTGACTGGAGTTGCGTACCGACACCAGCCCCACGCCGGAGCTCTGGGCCTTCGCGATGGCGACCTTCATCCCGGCGACGCCCACCAGCTGTCCCATGGCCTGGTGCCCGTCCATGACGGCGCTGACCGGCGTCTCGAAGACCACCTCGGGCTGGGCCGAGGTGTCGATCTTCGAGAACCTCATGTTGTCGTCGTACATCTTGACGCGCTGGATGCCGTGCGACTGGATGCCGTGCAGATCGGCGTAGACGAGCATGCCGGCGATGGTGGCGGCGTCCTCGGCCGAGAACCCCTCGCCGGCGAAGATCGCGCTCACCCACTTCTGCAGCTGCTTCCCGTCATACCGCTGCCGTTCGGTTCCCTCAGTCATGCGCCCGTCTCCTCGTCGAAGCCGGCACCGCGGCGATGCGGCGCCGAATCCCCAGCCTAGTGGAGCCGCGGGACGCGTCTGCACCGGCGGCAGCGCCGTTTCTCGGAGCCGTCGGCGGTGTGCGGGACCCTCGGTCACGAGGCTGTCGGCAGGGGGATCCAGTGCGACGAGGCCCGGCGCGTGACCGCCCAGCGCGTCACCCGGGCGACGCGGTCCGCGGCCGCGCTCGCCTTCGCACCGACGCGCTGCGCGTCCGAGTCATCGGTGACGGCGAAGCGGACGACGATGCGGGCCCGCCCACCGGTCACGGCGACGTCGGCGGCCTCGACCTGGGCGACGGCGCGACAGGCATCGCGTGCCGTCGGCAGCACGGCGGCGGGGCTCGCACCGGGGCGCAGCTCGGCGATGTCCAGGGTGACGCGATAGGAGGGCATGGAACGATCATCCTCCGTTCGCATCCGGTGCGGGGCCGGCGGGGCGCCCTCCCCGCCGGTGACGATCCATGGCGCCCCACCGGTCGCACGGTTCCGCCGGGGTCGTAAGCTGCATCGGGGAGCGGAAGCGGGCCGGTCATCCGCCGGTCGCGGCCCTCCCGCCGATATGCGAGGGAGGACGGATCATGGGAAGTGCTCCGGAGGGACTGGGAACCCTGGACTGGCAGCCGGTGCCGGATCGTCGAGACCTGCTCGCAGTGCCGGTCGCCGCGGCGCTCGACCAGGGCGAGCTCGGCCCGGCGTCCGTGTACGTGGCGCCCATCGATCCGGCCCTGTCCGACACGGACGCCTTCTGCGAGGCGTACACGGTGCCGCTGGAGCGCACGGTCAACTGCGTCATCGTCCGCGGTCACCGGCAGGAGACGGTGAAGACGGCCGCCGTCCTGGTCCGCGGCGTCGACCGCGCCGACGTGAACAAGCGGGTGCGCAGACGCCTGGATGTGCGGAAGCTGAGCTTCGCTTCGCAGGACGAGGCCGTCGTCGAGACCGGTATGGAGTACGGCGGCATCGGGCCGATCGGCCTCCCGGTCGGCTGGCCGGTGCTGGTCGACGCGGCCGTCGCCTCGAGCCCGTGGGTCGTGCTCGGCAGCGGGGTCCGGGGCAGCAAGCTCGCCGTGCCCGGTCAACTCCTGGGGACGCTGGCCGACGCCGAGGTCTTCGACCTGGCGCTCTGACGGGTCGGGGCCCGGTCCGGTCGGGCCGGGCCTCGTCATGCGCGGTTTCATTGACATGCCGCGGCTCCGACTGCTAATTTCTGTCCGGGGCGAGCCAATGACGAGGTCATTCGGCTGGGGGTGTTCTTCCCGGGGGAATCGGTCGTGTCGCGATATGACTCTGCTCGTCAGGGGTATGCACCGCAGCCGATCTGGGCGACGGTGCGTCATGACAGGTGAAGGGTGAATGGCGTATGAGCAGGCAGGACGATCTTTCTGAAGTGATCGCGGAGATCCGCAGGTCAATCCCGGAGCTTTCAGGGGTGATGATCGCGTCGGATGACGGTCTGCCCGTCGCGCACGACTTCCCGGCCGGTGAGGCCGACCAGGTTGCGGCTATGGCGGCGACCGCACTCGGCCTGGGCGGTCGCGTGGCCGAGCGCACCGCGATCGGCTCGCTGGCGGAGAGCGTTTTCCGTGGACGCGACGGCTACCTGGTCGTCTACCCGGCCGGAGACTCCGCCGTCCTCGTCTTGGCGGGTCCCGTGCAGAGCAACCTCGGCCTCATGCGGATCGAGGCCCGCTCGGCGGCCGCGAAGATCGCGGAGGCCCTGCGGTGAGCGACGAACAGGATCGGCTGGACGTCAAGACTCTCGCCCGTGAGGCCCGCGAGCAGATTCCGGCGGAGACCGCGTTCACCGATGCGGACTCCCAGGTCGTCATCGCGCACAAGGACTTTCTGCTGTCGCTGAGTCCGCTGATCGTGAAGCGCTTCTACGACTCGCTCTTCGGAAATGCCGCCACGGCGGCGGTCTTCAAAGAGGGCGAGCGCCCTCGCCGCGAGCAGACCCTCGTCGACTGGTGGAAGCACACCGTCGAGGGGCCGCACGACGACGACTACTTCGCCTGGATGGCGATGGTCGGACTGGTGCACGTCGTCCGCGGGGTCAACACCGCGATGGTGCTGGCGATGGCCGAGTACATCGGGCAGACAGTCGCCGAGCAGGCCCAGACGCAGCTCTCCCCGGACGACTGCGCCGATCTGCTCGCCTCCTATCGGCGTCTGTCCTCCATGGTGACGGCCGTGATCGGGTACAGCTATGACGTGTACCTGTCGTCTGAGGAGGCCCTGCTGGACGTGGCGGGCATGCCGACGGCGCTGCTGCACCGCCTGCGCGACAAGCAGGTCAAGGAGTCGCTCTCCGAGGCGCGCGCGCAGCTCGGACGACCGCGTCAGAACTGAGTCGTTGACCGGCCCGAGGGCACTGAAATGGCGATCGACGTGAAGGAGCCGGGTACGATCCCGATATGCGCACCGTGGTGGAGGTTTCGCTGCTCGCCGTGGCGGCACCGGGACTGATCGTGGTCCTCTCGATGTGGCGGCACCGGCGGCGTCGGTCCGGGGGCCGTCATGCCCTCGGGCGGCCGATCGAGCCCGCCGTCGAGCGCCTCCAGACCGATGAGCCCCCTGCTCCCCAGACTCCTGATCCGGCTCCACTCCCGGAGGCGGGCCAGGCGGACGCCCTGGCCGGGATGTCCAGGGAGCACGATCGGCTGGCGGCGGCCCTGGCCGATGCGAACGCTCGCGTCGAGGCGTTGTCGGGTCGGCTCGCCGAGACCGCGCGGGCCCGCGAGATCGAGGTCGGTGAGATCGAGTCCGCCGCTGTCCGGGCGCTCGACCAGGCCTATGTGACCAGTGAATCCCGGCTCGATGATCTGCGGGATCGCATGGAGCGTCTTCGGGGCGCTCTCAACGCCAGCGAACGCCAGGTGTGGTCGCTGCGCTGCCGTCAGGAGAGCCTGCGCCGAGCGCTCTCGCTTCGGGACGAGCACATCGCCGAGCTGCGGGGCGCTGGTTCGGCGCCGACGGACCGGGGGGCCCCGGAGGCTCGTCTCGGCTCCGCGCGCGACGACGAGGCCCGGACGGCGGCCGAGGGAGGCCGATGAGACGTGGGACGGAGCGGTCGATCGTGACCGCATCTGCGGGTGGCCGGACGTCACTGCACTCGAAGGGGTTGGGATCACTGATGGGTTGCTGCGGCGCCGGTGCCGTCATCATTCGCAGGGGGGGCGAGCGCTGCCGTGCTCACTGACTATTACCAGACGCTGGGGGTCGGCCCGTCGGCATCGAAGATCGAGATCCGACACGCGTTCCTGAAGTTGGCGCGCTCCCTGCACCCGGACATGAATCCGGATCCGGCGGCGGCGGAGCGGTTCAAGCAGATCACGGCCGCGTACGACGCGATCATCGGGAGCGCCGCAGAGGTGCGAGCGAGCGCGTCCGCCCCTTTCGCCGAGCACGAGACGCGCCGTCGGCGGCAGCAGAGCCCCCTGCCGGAGCGAAGGCCGGGCGAGGACATCGAGATGACGCTGTCGCTCACCCTGAAGGACACTTTCTCGAGTGCGACGCGAGAGGTGCGCGTCGCCACCACCGAGGTATGCGACGACTGCGCGGGGCTGGGTTTCCTCTCGGACCGTCCGGGGGCGAGCGTCTGCGAGCTCTGCATGGGAACCGGGGTGGTCTTCCATGGGGCGCCGTGTCCGATGTGCAACGGCGCGGGCGGTTTCGACCTGACCCCCTGTCGCCGCTGCCGGGGGGAGGGGCGTGTAGAGGCGCGGCGAGTGGTCCGGGTCGAGATTCCGACCGGGGCGGCAGCCGAAGAGGTGCTGCGCTTCCCAGGGAAGGGCAATGCCGGGGTGCGCGGGGGCGACGCCGGAGATCTGGATGTGAAGATTTCGGTGAAGCCCGATCCCTTCTTCGCCCGGACCGGTGATGACCTCACCTGCACCCTGAGCGTGCCCATGACCGACGCCGTCCTCGGCGGGGCCGTGTCGTTCGTCTCGTGGGACGGCCCAGTCGATGTGGTCGTCGAGGCCGGGATGCAGAGCGGGGAGGTGCTCTCCTTCCCCGAGCGGGGCTTTCCGCGGGCGACGGGCCCGGGTCGCGGCGATCTTCGCGTCACCGTCAGTGTGGAGATCCCCCAGGACCTGAGCCCCCGAGAGCGGCAGATGATCGAGTGGTTCCGGGATATCCGCGCCGACGACAGCTCCGGAGTGATCGCGATCCATTCCGGCGACTGAGCGGATGCGGTTGCGGACCCTGGCGCACCTGTGGAGATCAGCCGGTGACATCGGCCGGGCGAAACCGCTTCTGCAACCTCAATGGATGAGCGTCGGCGATCTTCGCGGCTGCCGCCTGGTCGTGTGGTCCCCGGCGGCGCGATCCGGATGACCCGGCCGCCCGATAATATGTGCAGCAGGCGGTGCCAAGCGATGTCGCCACGAGCCGGTCTACATCACGAGCGGGCTTCGTTCGAAGGTTTTCCCGTGCAGCTGTCGTTCGCCTTCAGGACTGCGATATCTTCCCATTCATCGCGTGTATACCTCGAATGAGATGCCGACGTGGCTCATTGTTTTACTTTCGGGACTTGTCATCGTTGGCATTTTGGTCGGAGTCGTCGTTGCGATTATCGCCGTCTACTTGCATCTGACGGGAAATGACAAGCGTATTCGTATTGCTTTTCCTTCTGGGAGAGCCCGGGCTGTCGCAAAGAAACTTAACGGGACCTTCATCCCGACTATAGGGAAAGTGTTCCAGGGAAGTTTTTCTGTTGTCGGCGATGCACATGCACAGCAGCACTTTGTCGCGCTGGAGGACGACTTCGAACGTCATTGTTCTGAACACGGAGTATGGGTCCCTCTGGGAATGCAGCCATTTTCGGTCGGAACCAATCGCTACATTTTCAACTATGTCAGGATTCCGCGACCGTATGGGACCGTTGCGGCTTATGAATTCCGCTTTGACGACCCGACGGTGGACTGGCATCTGGTGATGGTCTATGACATTTCTCCGGCAACGGGCATCGGTGATGACGAGTGCCGGCGGAATGATGCCCGGATTCTCCTCGGCAACCTCAGGAAGGCCGAGTTCCAATCCCAAGCTCAGATGATCGAGTATGAGGGGCATCTCATCCTTCTTCTCGCGGATTGCCGGCCACAGGGGTTGAAGGGGCACTACACCGCATTGCGGGAGTGCTGACAGCCATGGGGCCCATGGCGAGGGCCTGTCATCAGCCGTTCGAAATGTGACGAGTACAGCCGACAGGGATGCTGAACCCATCCCCTCCTCCCCGTCTTTCTGCGACGTTTCGGGCGATGGTTTCAATACCGCGGAGCTGCTGGTACAACTCCGGAACAGACAACTCCGGGACAGGATATTCTGCTGCCGGTCGAAGTGGTTCCGGCCCATGGAGGCAGGAGCGCTGTCAACGACGTGGTGATCGCGGATGTGTGCACGATCGATGCTTTCGGGGACGAAGGCGATGAGTCGTCGCCTCAGATCGTCATCCGGATGGGGCCACATCACGGCAGGAGTGGTTCCCGGTGGCCGGCCGGTGGTTTCAGGCTTCGCCCGTCGGATTACGGCCGAGGCCTTCGCCTCCTGAACGGTCCGTGGTGTGAGCGTCGGCTTGGCGCGCAGGTCGTCTTCCGTGAGCCGCCGCTCATTTGCCGGCTTCCGGACAGGTGGGTCGCCCTGCCGGTCGCGCTGAAGAATCGTGGCCCTGGAGCGCCGTGTCCACGCAGCCGCTCCAGGTGCCGTCAACGAGACGTCCGTGACGATGACCTGCAGAGCAATAGTGCGGTACGTAATACCATGCAGCATCTGGGCTCGATAGGCATCCCGAAACTGACTTGCATTTATGTTATGACCGATTCAATGGCCGGGGCCAAAGAGATCTGACGTCAGAGCGGATTGTGACGTTGACGCTTGACGCAGACCATCGTGGCGAAGCGCTTGGGTCTGGTTGAATCGACGTCCAGCGCAAAGCTTCACGACCGTCGCCCCCCTGGTTTCTCTCTGAGATTCAGGGTTTGGCTCAAGTTCTTCAGACCGCTGTCAGGTCTCCGGCTCTCACTCCGTCCGTTTCCCCTCCCCCCCCGGGGGTCAGGACGCGGACAGTCTCCGATCGTGCACGATCCATACAATCAGGGCGGCGAGCGGCAGTGTCAGACCGAACGTGAACACACCGCCCCATCCCATCTCGTCGTGCAGCAGGCCCGTCGCGATCGATGCGACTGCCCCGCCGGCGAAGATCGTCGTCATGAACACGGTGTTGATGCGCGACCGCGCGCCCGGGTCGATTCGGTAGATCTCCGACTGGCTGAACACCTGGTGGGCCTGCACCGAGAAGTCGAGCGCGATCGCGCATCCGACGAGCACCGCAAGCCGGCCACTGCCCCAGAGCAGCGCGCCGAGCATCGCAGCGGCAGCGAGTATGAGCATCCAGCCGCTCGCTCGGTGGGCCAGTCCCGCGTCGGCCATGCGCCCGGCGATCGGGGCGGCCACCGCGCCGGAGGCGCCGACCAGGGCGAATACGCCGATCCCGGTCTGCGTGAACCCGAGCGCGTCGTGCAGCTGGAGGGGAACGATCGTCCAAAAGACCGTGAAAGCGCCGAACAGGGCCGCCTGGGTGATTGAGCGGCGCTGCAGCGTGTGCTCGTGGACGGCGAGATGTGCCACCGAGCGCATCAGGTCGGAGTAGGCCGGCCGGGCGGGGGGGGCCAGCCCCCGGGCGGCCCCCCCCGCCCGGCGGGCGGCCCCGCCCCCCCCCCCCCCCCCCCCCGGGAAACAACACCCCC
>JBDNYM010000034.1:0-25673 GCA_047722305.1 Pseudoclavibacter sp.
TACCAGGGTATCTAATCCTGTTCGCTCCCCATGCTTTCGCTCCTCAGCGTCAGTTACGGCCCAGAGACCTGCCTTCGCCATTGGTGTTCTTCCTGATATCTGCGCATTCCACCGCTACACCAGGAGTTCCAGTCTCCCCTACCGCACTCTAGTCTGCCCGTACCCACTGCAGGCCCGAGGTTGAGCCTCGGGTTTTCACAGCAGGCGTGACAAACCGCCTACGAGCTCTTTACGCCCAATAATTCCGGACAACGCTTGCGCCCTACGTATTACCGCGGCTGCTGGCACGTAGTTAGCCGGCGCTTTTTCTGCAGGTACCGTCACTTTCGCTTCTTCCCTGCCAAAAGAGGTTTACAACCCGAAGGCCGTCATCCCTCACGCGGCGTTGCTGCATCAGGCTTGCGCCCATTGTGCAATATTCCCCACTGCTGCCTCCCGTAGGAGTCTGGGCCGTATCTCAGTCCCAATGTGGCCGGTCACCCTCTCAGGCCGGCTACCCGTCGTAGGCTTGGTGAGCCGTTACCTCACCAACTACCTGATAGGACGCGAGCTCATCCCTGACCGAAATTCTTTCCAGCTGCTGCAGATGCCTGCGCAGCACATATCCGGTATTAGACGCCGTTTCCAGCGCTTATCCCAGAGTCAGGGGCAGATTGCTCACGTGTTACTCACCCGTTCGCCACTCGAGTACCTAGCAAGCTAGGCCTTTCCGTTCGACTTGCATGTGTTAAGCACGCCGCCAGCGTTCGTCCTGAGCCAGGATCAAACTCTCCATGAATGAAAAGTTGATTTGGCTTATTCAGACTGTCTATGCTGACAATCCGTCTATCCAAAGGAATCTCTACGTTCGTGATCTCTCACGACGTCGAGGTATTTGGCATCGACATTGTGCACACTGTTGAGTTCTCAAGGATCCGATGCTCTCGACCATCAGCCCGAAGGCTTACCTGCCGAGGCAACTTCTCTATCTTACACGGTTTCGGATCTTTGTCAAATCGCTTTCCGAAGTCATCTTCGGAGGTGATCGGCTGTGAACCGGACCGGAAAGACACCGTATCAGACATTCTCATGAGTTTCAAACTCACGATCAGGTGATTGGTGGTCCCGCTTGAGGCCGGAACGCTCTGCGGCGATCCGCACCTTTGGGGTGACAAGAAGTAACTATAGCCACGGTTTTCGGAGCTGCGCAAGTCGAGAGCGGGGATTTTCCGGAATCGACCCACGATCGGCTCAACCGCGCGGCAAACTCGTCTCGTCCGATTCCGCCACGACCCCGGCGAGGGTCTTCTTGCCCCGCCGCAACACCGAAACGCGCCCCCCGATGAAGGCCGGCAGGACCGCCTCGGCGTCTTCCACCTTCACGTTGTCCACGTAGACGCCCCCCTGGACGATCGCGCGGCGCGCATCCGACGACGACTTCACCACCCCCGTCGCCACCAGCGTCTGCACCACGGCGTCGCCCGGGGCACCGGTCACGTGCGGCAGCGCCTGGACAGCGCTCACCAGGGTGTCGATCGGCACCTCGCCGAGCTCGCCCCGGCCGAACAGCGCCGCGGACGCATCCACCACCGCCTGGGCCGCCGCCGGGCCGTGCACCAGGGAGGTCACCTCCCAGGCGAGGGCGTGCTGCGCCTCCCGCCGCTGCGGAGCATCCCGCGTGATCTGCTCCAGGGCCTCGATCCGCTCCCGGGGCAGGAACGTGAACACCTTCAAGAGCTTGACGACGTCCCGGTCGTCGACGTTCAACCAGAACTGGTAGAACGCGTACGGGCTGGTGAGGCTCGGATCGAGCCAGACGGCATTCCCCTCCGACTTGCCGAACTTGTGCCCGGTCGCGTCGGTGATGATCGGAGTGCCGAACGCGTGGGCGCCGACGCCCTCCACATGGCGGATCAGGTCGATGCCCGCCGTAAGGTTGCCCCACTGGTCCTGGCCGCCCGTCTGCAGCACGCAGTCGTAGCGCCGGTAGAGCTCCAGGAAGTCGAGGCCCTGCAGCACCTGGTAGCTGAATTCGGTGTAGCTGATGCCGGCCTCCGAATTGAGACGGGCCGACACCGCCTCCTTCGCCAGCATCGTGCTGACCCGGAAATGCTTGCCCACATCCCGCAGCAGATCGATGGCCGAGAGCCGGCCCGTCCAATCGAGGTTGTTCACCAGCCGCAGTGGGTTCTCGCCCTCCGTGCTGAGGAAGCGACCGACCTGGGCGCCGATCCGCTCCACCCAGCCCGCCACCGTCGCCTTGTCGTGCAAGGTGCGCTCTGCGGTGGGCCGCGGGTCGCCGATCAGCCCGGTGGCCCCACCGACCACGCCGATCGGGCGATTGCCGGCCAGCTGCAGCCGCCGCAAAGTGAGCAGCTGCACCAGATTGCCCAGGTGAAGGCTCGCCGCCGTCGGGTCGAAGCCGCAGTAGTAGGTCAGCGGCCCCTCCTCCAGACGAGCGCGCAGCGCGCCCAGGTCGGTGGATACCGCCACCAGCCCGCGCCACACCAGTTCGTCGAGGACGTTGGGGAAACTCGGATCGTTCGTCTGAGCCGCGAGCAGCTGCTCGCGGCTCTCTGTCGGTGCAAAGGTCACGAGACCTACGCTACCAACGGCTCCGTTCCGATACGCTCCCGCGCCGCAGCGATCCGCGGCGGAATCGCGGCCAGCTGCGCCCGCACGTTGACCGCCGCCGTCCCGCCGCGCGCCGAGCGCGCCGCCGTCGACCCCTCCACGGTGAGCACCTCGCGCACCCCGGGCCGCAGCCGCGCATCCACCGCGGCGAACTGGGCATCCGTGCACTCCGAAAGCTGCAAGCCGTGCTGCTCGCAGAACCGCACCAGGTTGCCCGAGATCTCGTGGGCATCGCGGAAGGGCACGTGGTGCTTGACCAGCCACTCGGCCACATCCGTCGCCAGGGAGAACCGCTCGCCTGCGGCCTGCGCCAGGCGCGCCGTGTCGAAGGACGCCGTGCGCACCATGCCGGCGAAGGCCGGCAGCAGCACCTCCAGAGTGTCGATCTGGTCGAAGACCGGCTCCTTGTCCTCCTGCAGATCGCGGTTGTAGGCCAACGGCTGCGCCTTGAACGTGGCCAGCAGCCCGGCCAGATCGCCGATGAGTCGCCCCGACTTGCCCCGGGCGAGCTCCGCGATGTCGGGGTTCTTCTTCTGCGGCATGATCGACGACCCCGTCGAATACGAGTCGTCCAACGTCAGGAACCCGAACTCGGGGGTGTTCCAGATGATGAACTCCTCCGCCAGCCGGGAGATGTCGATGCCGATCTGGGCCAGGACGTAGGCGAACTCGGACACCCCGTCCCGCGACGCCGTGCCGTCGATGGAATTCTCCACCGACGTCGAGAAGCCCAGCTCTTCCGCCACCGGCTGGGGGTCGAGCCCCAGGGTCGAGCCCGCCAGCGCGCCCGAGCCGTACGGCGACGCGTCCGTGCGCACCCGCCAGTCGGCCAGCCGCTCCAGGTCGCGCACCAGCGGCCACGCGTGCGCCAGCAGCTGATGGCCGAGCAGCACCGGCTGCGCGCTCTGCATATGCGTGCGCCCCGGCATCGGATCGGTCGCGTGCGCGTCGGCCTGAGCGCGCAGGGCCGCGATCACGTCATCCACCAGCCCGGCGATGCGGATGGCGTGGTCGCGCAGGAACATGCGCACCAGCGTCGCGATCTGATCGTTGCGGCTGCGGCCGGCGCGCAGCCGGCCCCCGAGCTCGCGGCCCGCGATCTCGATCAGCCCGCGTTCCAAGGCCGAATGGACGTCCTCGTCGGCCGGAGCCGGCAGGAACTCGCCGGAGACGACCTGCCGCTCCAGCTCATCCAGTGCCCCGGTCATCCCGGACAGCTCGTCCTCGGTGAGATACCCCGCCCGGGCCAGCGCCCGGGCATGGGCCCGGGAGCCGGCGATGTCGTAGCGGGCCAGCCGCCAGTCGAACTGCGTCGACCGGCTCAGCGCCACCAGCTCCGGGGAGGGGCCGGACGCGAACCGGCCTCCCCAGAGCGCGCCGGCCTGCCCGGCACGCTCCGACATCACGCCTCGCGCTGGTCGGAACGGGAGTGGTTCTTCGAGCGCTCCACGTACACCGGCTCGCGCTGCCCCACCGGCTGAGCGACCGCCGCGTTGCGCTTGGAGGCGATCTTCGACGGCAGCGACCACAGGTCGATGAACCCGCGCGCCGACTTGTGCGAGAACGTGCCGCCCTCGTCGTAGGTGGCCAAGTCGAAGTCGTACAGGCTGGCTCCCGAGCGCGAGCCCGTCACGATGGCGCGGCCGCCCTGCAGATGCAGGCGGATCTCGCCGGTGACGTACCGCTGCGTCTCTTCGATGAAGGCGTCGAGCGCCACTTTCAGGCCCGAGAACCAGAGGCCGTCGTAGACCAGCTGCGCCCACTTGTTCTCGACGTCCTGCTTGTAGCGGGCCACATCGCGCTCCAGCGTCAGATTCTCCAACGCCTCGTGCGCCGCGATCAGCGCCACTGCGCCCGGAGCCTCGTACACCTCGCGGCTCTTGATGCCGACCAGGCGATCCTCGACGATGTCGATGCGGCCGACGCCCTCGTTGCCGGCCAGCTCGTTCATCCGCTCGACCGCCTGCAGCGGAGTGACCGCCTCGCCGTCGATCGCCACCGGGACGCCCTGCTCGAACCCGATCACCACGTCGCGCCCCTCGCGGGACGCCTCCGCCGGGTTCTTCGTGTACGTATACAGGTCCTCGATGGGGGCGTTCCACGGATCTTCCAGGAAGCCGGTCTCGATGGCCTTGCCCCAGACGTTCTGGTCGATCGAGTACGGGCTCTTCTTCGACTGCTGGATGGGCAGGTGGTGCTCGGCCGCGAACTCGATCGACTTGTCGCGAGTCAGCTCGAAGTCGCGGATCGGGGCCACCGCGTCGAGGTCGGGGGCGATGGCCGCCACCGCCGCCTCGAAGCGCACCTGGTCGTTGCCCTGGCCGGTGCAGCCGTGGGCGATCGCGTTCGCCCCCAGCTCGTGCGCCGTCTTGGCCAGATACTTGGCGATCAGCGGACGCGACAGCGCCGAGACCAGCGGGTACTGCCGCTGATAGGTGGCGTTCGCCTTCAGCGCCGGCATCAGGTACTCGGAGGCGAACTCGTCTTTCACATCGGCGACCACCGCATCCACCGCCCCGCAGGCGAGGGCGCGCTGGCGGATCGACTCGAGGTCTTCGCCGCCCTGCCCCACGTCTACCGAGAGCGCCACCACGTCTTTCCCGGTCTCCTGCTTCAGCCAGCCGATGCCGACGGAAGTGTCCAGCCCGCCCGAGTAGGCCAGCACGATGCGTTCAGTCATGAATCCACGCTCCTCAAGGGTGTCTCAGCGAAAGTCTACCGACCGGATTCCCGGTGCGAGAGCAGCCAGGCCATCAGGGCCTTCTGGGCGTGCAGCCGGTTCTCGGCCTCGTCCCAGACCACCGACTGCGGGCCGTCGATGACGTCGGCCGCCACCTCGTAGCCGCGGTAAGCGGGCAGGCAGTGCTCGAAGATCGCGTCGGGGGCCGCCAGCCCCATGAGCTCCGGCGTCACCTGGTAGCCCTGGAACGTCCGGACCCGCTCGGCCTTCTCGTCCTCCTGGCCCATCGAGACCCAGGTGTCGGTGATGACGATGTCGGCCCCCTCGATCGCCTCGCGGGGATCGGCCGTGACCAGGACGGAGCCGCCGGTGAGCCCGGCGCGCTCGCGGGCGTCGGCCACGATGTCGGCGCGCGGCTGGAACCCCTGCGGCCCGGCGATGCGCACGTTCAGCCCCGCCGTCGCCCCGCCCAGCAGATACGAGTGCGCCATGTTATTGGCCCCGTCGCCCACGTAGGCGAGCGTACGGCCCGGCAGCGCGCCCAGGTACTCGCGCGCCGTCAGGAGATCGGCCAGCACCTGGCACGGATGGAAGTCGTCCGAGAGCGCGTTGATGACCGGCACCGAGCTGTACCGCGCCATCTTCTCCAGCCCGCTCTGGGCGAACGTGCGCCACACGATCAGGGCGACCATGCGCTCCAGCACGCGCGCGGTGTCCTCGATCGACTCCTTGGCGCCCAGCTGGCTCGACCCCGGGTTGATGATCAGCGGCGAGCCGCCCAGGTCCGCCACCCCGGTGGCGAACGAGACCCGCGTGCGGGTCGAGGTCTTGTCGAAGAACACCGCCACCGTCTGCGGGCCCGCCAGCGGCTTGGCCGCGAACCGGTCGCGCTTCATCGTCGCCGCCAGTTCGAGGATCTCGTTCTGCTCCGCGGGCGACAGATCGTCGTCGCGCAGGAAATGCCGTGTACTCACTCTTGCTTCCCTTCCCAGTGCTTCACAAACCAGTGCCGGCTCAGACCAGCGCCGCAGCGCGATCCCAGCGCTCCCGCAGCTCCGTGACATCGTCGGCCGAGACGATCAGCGGCGGGGCCAGCCGCACCGTCGACTCGTCCGGGGCATTGATGATCAGCCCCACGTCGAGTGCACGGGCCACCAGCTCGTGGGCGACCGGGCGGGTCAGGTGCGCGCCCAGCAGCAGCCCGCGGCCGCGCACCACATCCACCAGCGGCGCGTCGTGCAGCACGTCGACGATCTGCGCGGAGCGCTCGCGCGCGTTGGCCAGCAGGTGATCGCGCTCGATCACATCGAACACGGTGCCGCCGGCCGCCATCGCCAGCGGGTTGCCGCCGAACGTCGACCCGTGCTCGCCCGGGCGCAGCACCTCGGCGGCGGCGCCCATCGACACCATCGCCCCCACCGGGACGCCCCCGGCCAGCCCCTTCGCCAGGGTGAAGACGTCGGGCAGGATGCCCGCCTCCTGGAAAGCGAACCAGTCGCCGGTGCGCCCCATCCCGGTCTGCACCTCATCCACGACCAGCAGGATGCCGTGCCGGGCGGTCAGGTCTCGGGCCGCCGCCAGGAACCCGGGCGGCAGCGGCAGCACGCCTGCCTCGCCCTGGATCGGCTCCACGAACAGGGCCGCGACCGTGTCGTCGAGGTTCTCCTCCAGCCCGCGCAGCGTCGCCGGAATGAACCCGGTGCCGGGGACGAGCGGGCGGAACGGATCGCGCAGACGATCTTTGTACGTGATGCTCAGCGACCCCATCGTGCGCCCGTGGAATCCCCGTTCCAGAGCCAGGATGCGCGTGCGCTTCCCGCCCGATGCGCGGCGCGCCAGCTTGAACGCCGCCTCGTTGGCCTCCGTGCCGGAATTGCAGAAGAACACCTTGCCGCCCTCGGGGTCGCCGGCGGCGTGCAGGATGCGCTCGGCCAGCCCCAGCTGTGCCGTCGAGGTGAAGTAGTTGGAGATGTGAATCTCGCGGGCGGCCTGCTCGGCGATGGCGCGCACCAGATCGGGGTGCGCGTGCCCGAGCACGTTGACGGCGATGCCGCCCAGGAAGTCGAGATACTCGGTCCCGTCCACATCCCAGACCCGCGTGCCCTGGCCATGGTCGAGGCATCGCTGCGGGGCCCCGAACACGCCCAGCAAGCTGTCCTCGTAGCGCTGCGACCAATCTGCGGTCATCGGGTCATCCTCTCTGCCATCCGCCGGTCTCCCGGCTGTGAGCTGCCTCTCCGCTGCCTCCCGGCGGCGAAGTCAATCGGGCTCGACCAGGGTGCCGACGCCGTGCGTCGTGAAGATCTCCAGCAGCGACGAATGGGGAACCCGTCCGTCGATGATATGCGCCTGAGCGACGCCGCCGTTGACCGCATCCACGCATGCCCGCATCTTCGGGATCATCCCCGCCTCCAGATCGGGCAGCATCTCCTCCAGCTCGGAGACGTGGATGCTGGAGATCAGGCTGTCCCGATCCGGCCAGTCGCGGTACAGCCCGGCGACGTTGGTGAGGATGACGAGCTTCGCCGCCCCCAGCGCCCGGGCCAGCGCCGAGGCCGCCGCATCGGCGTTCACATTCAGGGTCTGCGAGGGGTCGGCCTCGTCGGGCGCGATCCCGGAGACCACCGGCACGTGCCCCGACCGCAGCTGGCCGAGCACCAGCTCCGGGTCGACGTGCACCACCTCGCCGACCATCCCCAGGTCGACCGCCGCCCCATGCTCGTCGCGCTCGATGCGGCGCGCGCTGAACAGGCGGGCGTCCTCGCCGCTGATGGCGGCCGCGTACGGCCCGTACTGGTTGATGCGGCTGACCAGGTCTCGGCTGATCTGGCCGGTGAGCACCATCCGCACGATGTCCATCGCCTCGGGCGACGTGTAGCGGTACCCGGCGCGGAACTCGCTCGGCACTCCGAAGCGCTCCAGCACCTGCGTGATCTGCGGGCCGCCGCCGTGCACCACCACCGCGTTGATGCCCACCAGGCGCAGGTAGACGATGTCCTGCGCGAACGCGTCCAGCAGCGCCGGATCGACCATGGCGTTGCCGCCGAACTTGATCACGAAGATCTTGCCGCTGAATCGCCGCAGCCACGGCAGCGACTCGATGAGCGTCTGGGCCTTCAGCGCTGCTTCAACGGATGGCGCTGCCCGGAGGGACGGGGCGGCGGCCTGGGGATTCGATGCGGGATCGGACATGACGGTGCTCGTCAGCTCTCGTATTCGCTATTGATGTTCACGTACTCGTGGGTGAGATCGGTGGTCCAGATCGTCGCCTCGGCGCCGCCGGAGAACAGGTCCACCACGATGGTGACCGCGCGCACGTCGAAGTGGACGAGCGCCGGGTCGGCATCGGGCCCGCCCGCGTGCGCGACGCGGGTGCCGTTGATGGTCACGTCGATCGCGTAGGGATCGAAGGCGGCCCGCGTGGTGCCGACGGCGGCGAGCACGCGGCCCCAGTTCGGGTCCTCGCCGGCGATGGCCGTCTTCACCAGGTTGTTGCGGGCGATGGCGCGCGCCACCTCCAGGGCGTCGTCCTCGCTGGCGGCGCCGCGGACGGTGACGTCGATGGTGTGGCTCATCCCCTCGCCGTCCCCCTGAATCTCGCGGGTCAGGCGCTGGCACACCGCGGTGAGCCCGGCCACGAAGTCGTCCGGGGCGGGCTCGACCTCGCTGGCGCCCGAGGCGAGCAGGGCCACGGTGTCGTTGGTGGACTGGCAGCCGTCCACATCCAGCCGGTCGAAGGTGACCGCGGCCGCCCGGCGCAGCGCCGCCCGGAGCGCGTCCGCGGCGATGACCGCGTCGGTGGTGATGACCACCAGCATGGTGGCCAGACCGGGGGCGATCATCCCCGCGCCCTTCGCCATGGCGCCGATGGTCCAGCCGTCGGCGGCCGCGAAATCGGCGGTCTTGGGGTGGGTGTCGGTGGTCATGATGGCCCGCGCGGCCTCGGCGCCGCTGGTGCCGGTGCGCTGCCGCATCGCGGTGCGCACCCCCGCCACCACGGTGCCGCGGGGCAACTGTCGCCCGATGATGCCGGTCGAGCCCACCAGGATGTGCTCGGCCGGGACCTGCAGTACCTCGGCCGCAGCCTGCGCGGTCTGCCGCACCGTCTCGAAGCCCTCGTCGCCGGTGTAGCAGTTGGCGCCGCCGGAGTTGAGCACCACGGCGGCCAGAGTACCGTCGGCGACGGCCCGCTCGGACCAGCGCACCGGGTTCGCCCGGCAGCGGTTGGACGTGAACACGGCGGCCGCCGCGCGCGCCGGGCCCTCGTTGACGACGACGGCCAGGTCGAGCGCGCCGGCGGCCTTGATGCCGCTGCCGACCCCGGCCGCGGTGAAGCCCTTCGGGGTGGTGACGCTCACGGGGCGACTCCTTCGATGCTGAGGCCGGCGGACTCGTCGAGTCCGAGGGCCAGGTTGGCGGATTGGATGGCCGCGCCGGCGGTGCCCTTGACGAGGTTGTCGATGGCGCTGATGGCGACCAGGCGGCCGGTGCGCCGATCCAGCGCCAGGCCGATCTCGGCGACGTTGGCCCCCAGCACCGCACCGGTGGCGGGGAACGATCCCGCCGGCAGCAGCCGCACGAAGCGCTCGTCGCCGTAGACGCGCTCGTAGGCGGCGCGCACGGCCGCCTCGTCGACGCCGGGACGCAGCCGCGCCGTCGAGGTGGCGAGGATGCCGCGGCTCATCGGCACCAGCACGGGGGTGAACGAGACCGTGGCCGGGGCGCCGGCCGCCCAGCGCAGGTCCTGCTCGATCTCGGGCGTGTGGCGATGGACGCCCCCCACCTTGTAGGCGTAGGCGGAGCCCAGCACCTCGCTGGCCAGCAGATTCGTGTGCGGGGCGCGCCCCGCCCCCGACGTGCCCACGGCGAGGACGGCCACCAGGTCGTCGAGCTCGATCAGCCCGGCCGCGGCCGCCGGGGCGAGCCCCAGCGAGATCGCGGTCACGTTGCAGCCCGGCACCGCCACGCGGCGGGTGCCGCGCAGGCGCTTCCGCTGCTTGCCGCCGTCGCGGGGCAGCTCGGGCAGCCCGTACGTCCAGGCCCCGTGCCAGGTGCCGCCGTAGAAGGCGTCCCAATCGGCCTGCCGCTCCAGCCGGTGGTCCGCACCGCAGTCGACCACCAGGACGTCCTCGGGCAGGGTGGCGGCCAGCTCGCCGCTGGCGCCGTGCGGCAGGGCCAGGAACACGGCGTCGTGCCCCGCCAGCGTCTGCGGCGTCGTGTCCTGCAGCACCAGGTCGCCGTAGCGGCGCAGGTGCGGGTGGATGTCGCCCAGCCGCGCGCCCGCATTCGAATGCGCGGTGACGGTGGTGACCTCGAAGTCGGGGTGCGCCGACAGCAGGCGCAGCACCTCTCCCCCGGCGTAGCCGGATGCCCCGGCGACAGCGACCGTGTATGTCATCGGTGTGCTTCCTCTCCGGCCCTCAGGCCCGGACCTGGGCGCCGTAGCGCTCCGCGGCCAGCGCGGCCGCCGCGTCCTTCGCCGCCGACGCCTCGGCAGCGGTGAGCGTGCGATCGGGCGCGCGGAAGCGCAGGGCGAACGTCAGCGAGCGGTGCCCCGCCGGGATGCGGTCGCCGCGGTAGTCGGCGGTGAGCCGCGCCGCCTCCAGCAGCGGACCGGCGCCCGCGCGCACGGCGGCCAGGACGTCGCCCGCGGGCACCGTCTCCGGCACGATCAGGGACAGGTCCTGCGTGGCCGGGGTCTGCACCGACAGCGGATGCGACTCGACACGCCGCGGGGCCAGGGCGATGAGCGCGTTTTCGTCGATCTCCATGATCGCCACCCGGCCGGTGAGGCCGTAGGCCGCGGCCAGCTCGGGCAGCATCTCGCCGGCGAAGCCGACCTGCTGCGACTCGCCGTCGGCCGCGGCGGCCAGCAGCCGGGCCGTGCGCCCCGGGTGGAACCCGGGATGCCGCACCTGCTGCACCGTCAGCCCGACCCCCACCGCGTGGGCGGCGTGGCGGGCGGCGTCGAGCGCCGCGCGCCAGTCGACCGGACGCGCCGGCTCGTCCACCTGCCGTTCGATCAGGTCGTTGGCGAACACGGCGGCGAGATGGCGCGGCTGGGCGCCGGTGCTCGCCTCCAGGATGCCGAGCGTCTCCGCGTCGGGCTTGCGGGCGCCCAGCGGCAGGGCGTCGAGCCCCAGCGGAGCGCCGGGGGCCGGGCGGAACACCAGGCCGTGCTCGAACAGGGCCAGATCGACCAGGCCGCGGGCGGCGTTGCGCTGGGCCGTGGCCAGCAGGCCCGGCAGCACCAGGCGGCGCAGCTGGCCGTGGGCGGCGTCGATCGGGTTCGCCAGGGTGATGACCGGCCCCGGGGCCTCGAAGCGCTCGTTCTCCTCCGCCGAGACGAAGGGGTAGCTGAGCACCTCGGTGAGGCCGGCGGCGGCCAGCTGCTCGGCGATGCGGCGCCGGGCGCGCTGCTGGAACGTCAGCCCGCGGCCGGGGGGCGCCACCGGCAGCCGGGCCGGGATGCGGTCGTAGCCGTCGATGCGGGCGACCTCCTCGATGAGGTCCTCCTTGGTGCGCAGATCGGGGCGCCAGCTGGGGACCTGCACCCGGTCGGCCGCGTCGCCCGGGGTGATCTCGCAGCCGATAGCCTCCAGCACCCGCCGCACCGTCGCCGCGTCGTAGTCGACGCCGACCAGCCGGCTGGCGGCACCGTGCGGGTACTCCACCGCGGCCGGGGGCTCGTCGTCGGGGACGAGCACGCCCACACCGGCATCGCGGGCGCCGCCGAGCGAGACCAGCAGGTCGACCGCGCGCTGGGCGGCCACCGCCGCCAGCTGCGGGTCGACACCGCGCTCGAAGCGCTTCGAGGCCTCGCTGGGCAGCTTGTGGCGCCGGGCGGAGCGGGCGATCGAGATCGGGTCGAACGAGGCGGCCTCGATGATGATCGACGTGGTCGCGGCCGTGACCTCGCTGGCCGCACCCCCCATCACGCCCGCGAGCGACAGCGGGCCGCCGGAGGCGGCGTCGGCGATGACCAGGTCCTCCGGGTCGAGCCGCCGATCGACGTCATCGAGCGTGGTCAGCCGCTCGCCCGGGCGGGCGCGGCGCACCAGCAGCCCCTCGGCGCCCACCTGCGCGGCGTCGTAGGCGTGCAGCGGCTGGCCGAGCTCCAGCATCACGTAGTTGGTGACGTCCACCGGCAGGCTGATCGAGCGCACGCCGGCCAGCACCAGCCGCGCCACCATCCAGGCCGGCGTGGGCGCGGATGCGTCGAGGCCGTCCACGCGCCGCAGCGCGATCGAGCGCACCGCGCGGTTCCCGCGGATCGGGGCCTGATCGTCCACCCGCACGTTCAGGGACGCGGCGGGCGGCCGGACGGCCACCCGCGCCGCCGGGTCGGTGAACGCCGCCCCGGTCGAGTGCGCGTACTCCCGGGCCACGCCGCGGATGCTGAAGCAGTAGCCGCGGTCGGGGGTGATGTTGATCTCGACGGCCAGGTCGTCCAGCCCCAGCAGCGGGATGAGCGGCGTGCCGGGCTCCACGTCGATCCCGAAGCGCGACAGCACGATGATGCCCGAGTGGTCCTCCCCGAGGCCCAGCTCGCGCGCCGACGCCATCATGCCGTCGGAGAGATGGCCGTAGGTCTGGCGCGCCGAGATCTCGAACCCTCCGGGCAGCACGGAGCCGGGCAGGGTGACGACCGTCCGGTCGCCCACCTCGAAGTTGTGGGCGCCGCAGACGATGCCGCGCACCGCCTCGCCGCCGTCGGCCGCCCGCTCGCCGTCCGGCGCCACGCGCACCTGGCACCAGTTGATGGTCTTGCCGTTGGTCTGCGGCTGTGGGTCGCGCGAGAGCACCTCGCCGCACACCACCGGCCCGGAGACCTCGAAGCGGTGGACGTCCTCCTCCTCCAGGCCGACGCGCACCAGGGCGGCCAGGACGTGGTCCGGGTCGCGATCCTCCAGCTCGACCGATTCGGCCAGCCAGCTCAGCGGAATCCTCATCTCACATCACCATCCCGAACTCGTGGCTGAAGCGGGCGTCGCCCTCCACCATGTCGTGCATGTCGGACACGTCGTTGCGGAACATGAGCGTGCGCTCCACCCCCATGCCGAACGCGAACCCGGAGTACTCGTCCGGGTCGATGCCCGCCGAGCGCAGCACGTTCGGGTTGACCATGCCGCAGCCCCCCCACTCGATCCACTGGGGGCCGCCCTTGGCCTTCGGATGCCAGATGTCGAGCTCCGCGCTCGGCTCCGTGAACGGGAAGTAGCTCGGCCGCAGCCGGATGCGCGCCTCCGGCCCGAACATGATGCGGGCCATGTGCTCGAGCGTGCCGCGCAGGTCGGCCATCGTGAGGCCGCGGTCGACCGCGATGCCCTCGAACTGGTGGAACACCGGGGTGTGGGTCGAATCGAGCTCGTCGGTGCGGTACACCTGCCCCGGCGACAGCACGTACACCGGCAGGTCTCGGGCCAGCAGGCTGCGCACCTGCACCGGGGAGGTGTGCGTGCGCAGCAGCAGGTGCCGCTCCACCGGGTCGATGAAGAACGTGTCCTGCATCGCGCGCGCCGGATGATCGGCGTCGAAGTTCAGAGCGTCGAAGTTGAACCACTCGTTCTCGACCTCGGGCCCCTCGGCGATCTCCCAGCCCATGCCGACGAACACGTCCGACACCTCGTCCATGAGCAGGCTCAGGGGATGGCGCGCACCCAGTCGCGTCGGGTAGGACGCCTCGGTGACATCCACGGCCTCCGCGCGCAGCTGCGCCTCGCGCTCGGCGGCCGACAGCTCATCCAGCCGCTGCTGGAAGGCGCGATTGATGCGCCCGCGCGCGGTGCCGACCAGCTTGCCCGCCGCCGGCTTCTCCCCCTTGGGCAGGCCGGCGATGGCCCGGTTCAGGAGGGCGATGGCCGACCCCTCCCCCGCGTGCTCCGCGCGGGCCCGCTTGGCGTCGGCGGTGCTGTCCGCCGCTGCGGCAGCGGCCAGGGCCGCCTCGACCGCGGCCGAGACGGCCTCCTCGGTGATGGATGTCTGCTCTGTCATGATTCCGTTCGTCGCTTTCGGTGCCGAAGGCACGCCTGATCAGTCTAGAACCGTGCCCTCGGCCGGCCCGGCAGGCCCGGCATGCTGGGCGAACGCGGACTCGTACAGGCACACGCTCGCCGCCGTGGCCAGGTTGAGCGACTCGGCGGACCCGAAGATCGGCAGCCGCCACGAGCCGTCCAGAAGCCCGCGCTGCACCGCGGTGAGCCCGTGGGCCTCGTTGCCGAACACCCACGCCGTGGGGCGCGCCAGCTCGCCGGAACCGCGGGCGGCCAGGAAGTCGTCGCCGTTCACATCGGCGGCCACGATGCGCAGCCCCGCCGCCCGCGCCAGGGCCGCGATGCCATCCAGCCGCGCACCCACCACGACCGGTACGTGGAACAGCGACCCCGTGGTGGAGCGCACCACCTTCGGGTTGAACACGTCCACGCTCTCGCCCGAGAACACCACCGCATCCGCCCCGGCGGCGTCGGCCGCCCGCAGGATGGTGCCCGCATTGCCCGGGTCGCGCACGCGCTCCAGCACCGCCACCAGGCGCGGGGACGCCGCGAACACGTCGCGCGCCGACCGCGCGAACTGCCGGCACACCGCCACGATCCCCTGCGGCGTGACCGTGTCGCTCATGGCCGCGATCACGCGCTCCGAGACCGGCTCCGGCACGATCCCCGCCGGCGCGGCCAGAGCCGAGAGCTCCGGATGCCGCTCCAGGGCCTCGGCCGTGGCGTACAGGGACACGATCGCCTCCGGCCGGAACCGCAGCGCCTCGCGAGCCGCCTGCGGCCCCTCAGACAGAAAGAGCCCGGTCTCGGACCGGGCATCCTTCTGACGCAGACGGGCGACGCGGCGCACCGCCGCCGCCCGCACCGAGTCGATCACACTCAGGCCTGGGACCGGGGTGCGTTCACATCCTCGGGCAGCGCCTGCTTGGCGACCTCGACGAGCGCCGTGAACGCGGACGGCTCGTTGACGGCCAGCTCGGCGAGCATCCGCCGGTCGACCTCGACGCCGGCCAGCGCCAGCCCCTGGATGAACCGGTTGTAGGTGATGCCCTGGGCGCGAGCGGCCGCGTTGATGCGCTGAATCCACAGGCGGCGGAACTGCCCCTTGCGGGCGCGGCGGTCGCGGAAGGCGTAGTTGAAGGAGTGAGTGACCTGCTCCTTCGCCTTGCGGTACAGACGGGAGCGCTGCCCGCGGTACCCCTCGGCGCGCTCAAGCATCACCCGGCGCTTCTTCTTCGCGTTCACCGAACGCTTCACTCTGGCCATCGGTTCTCCTCTTTCGTAATAGTGCCGCGGTCGCGGCTGACGATCTGGTGCGGCTTACTTGCCGAGGAGGCGCTTGATGCGCTTCTCGTCGGACTTGGCCAGGGGCACGTCGGCGCTCAGGCGGCGCGTGCGGGTGCTGGGCTTGCCCTCCAGCAGGTGGCGCTTGTTGGCCTGCTCGCGGTACAGCTTGCCGGAACCGGTGACCCGGAACCGCTTCTTCGCACCGGAGTGCGTCTTCTGCTTGGGCATGTTCTCCTCATTCCTCTATCTGCATACGTCTGTGCAGGCGGCTGCGCGTCGGATGCCGACCGGGGCCGGCAGCCGGCGGATCAGTCGTCCGCGTCCTCGGAGGCCTCGGCGGCCTCCGATTCCTTGCGCTTGCGCGCATCGGCCAGCGCCTGCGCCTTGGTGCGCGTGGGGGCGAGCACCATGGTCATGTTGCGCCCGTCCTGCTTCGGGCGGGACTCGACGGTCCCATCCTCTTGCACCTCGTCGGCGAGCTTCATGAGCAGCCGGTAGCCGAACTCCGGGCGCGACTGCTCGCGGCCCCGGAACATGATCATGACCTTCACCTTGTCGCCGCCACGGAGGAAACGGAGCACGTGCCCCTTCTTCGTCTCGTAGTCGTGGGCGTCGATCTTCAGGCGGAAGCGAATCTCCTTGAGGACGGCGCTCGACTGGTTGCGGCGCGACTCGCGAGCCTTCTGGGCGGCCTCGTACTTGTACTTGCCGTAGTCCATGAGCTTCGCCACCGGGGGCCGCGAGTTGGGGGCCACCTCGACGAGATCGAGATCGGCCTCGCGCGCGAGCTGGAGCGCCTGCTCGACGCGCACGACGCCGACCTGCTCTCCCCGGGGTCCGACCAGACGGACCTCGGGCACCCGGATCCGGTCATTGATACGTGGTTCGGTAATCTGCTGACTCCTTCGACTGACACATGACGGACAGGAGGAGCCGGCCGACCCTCGGTCGGCTGCTGCAGGACCCGGCGGCCTGAACGGCCGACGCGGGTGGGAGCGGAACGCCCCTCTTGTTCGATCTGGCACAGTACCCTGTGCGCAGACCGAGCGATTCTAACACACCCGGCGGGGTTGCAGCCGCACCCCCAGCGAGTCCACCCGCTCGGCGATGCGCGGGTCGCTCACCCAGACGCGCTCGAACTCCCGCCGCATCGCGGTCAGCTGGGCGGCGT
The DNA here is from genome assembly GCA_047722305.1 of Pseudoclavibacter sp. Taxonomy (GTDB): domain Bacteria; phylum Actinomycetota; class Actinomycetes; order Actinomycetales; family Microbacteriaceae; genus JAKVJE01. Next base: position 16,745 of record JBDNYM010000034.1, read on the forward strand.
CCTCCCCCACCAGCACCTGCAGGCGCACCAGCACCTCGGGGCCTGCGAGGCGGCCGTCCGGGTCGCCCGGTTCCAGCGACACGTCGATCACCGACGGCGAGAGCTCCGTCGCCTCCCGGATCGCCTCGCGCAGACGGGCGTCGTGCCAGGGCGGCGTCCACGGGGTCCCGTCGGCCAGGGCCGCCAGCATGCGCGGCCGCAGGGAGAAGCCGGTGGGCGCCCCGGGGTCGATGAGCACGTAGCCGGTGTGAGCGCCCTCGGCGGCCAGGGCGATTCCCGGCCCGTCGGCCTCGACCCCGCGGAAGCGCGGGTTCCAGGCCAGCAGGCGCTCCCGCGTGCTGAACACGGGGAGCGCCCGGCCCGGCCGGGGCGCGGCAATGCGCACCGCGTAGCGCTCCGCCGGCACGCCTGGCAGCACCGGCACCAGCATCTCCAGTCCCCGCAGGGTGTCGAGGACGCTCACCGAGTTGACCTCGCGCAGCCGGAAGCGCCGGATCTGGGCGTCCCACTCCGGGCGGGAGTCCGCGCGGGGCGGCCCTCCCGTCGCCGCCGGCATCGGTTCAGACCCCGTCGGGGCGGGCCTCGCCGCAGGCCGCGGCCAGGGCCTCGGGCAGCGTGAACGCGCCCGCGTAGAGCGCCTTGCCCACGATGGCCCCCTCCAGCCCGGCCGGCGCCAGCTCTCGGAGGGCACGCAGATCGTCCAGCGTCGACACCCCGCCCGAGGCGACCACCGGCTTGCCGGTGCGGTCGAGGACAGCCCGCAACAAGTCGAGGTTCGGGCCGGTCAGGGTGCCGTCGCGCGTCACATCGGTGACCACGTAGCGGGCGCACCCCGCCGCCTCCAAACGATCCAGCGCCGCCCACAGGTCACCGCCGTCCCGCGTCCAGCCGCGGGCCGCCAGCGTGGTGCCGCGCACATCCAGCCCCACCGCGACCCGGTCGCCGCAGCGGGCGATCGCCGCCGCCGCCCAATCGGGCTGCTCCAGGGCGGCCGTGCCGATGTTGACCCGAGCGGCGCCGGTGCGCAGGGCCGCATCCAGCGACGCGTCGTCGCGGATGCCCCCCGACACCTCGAAGCGGACGTCAGGCAGCTCGTGCAGCACCGCGTCGATGATCGCCCGGTTGTCGCCGCGGCCGAACGCGGCGTCGAGGTCCACCAGGTGAATCCACTCCGCGCCCTGCCCGGCCCAGGCCCGCGCGGCATCCAGCGGCGCGCCGTACCGGGTCTCGGTGCCGGCCTCGCCCTGCACCAGCCGCACCGCCGTGCCGTCGGCGATATCGACGGCCGGCAATAACGTCAACGTCGCGTCCATCGAGACCTCACTCATGCTGGAACCTCACTGAAACGTGCCCATCCAGTTGCGCAGCAGCCGGATGCCGGCCGGGCCGGACTTCTCGGGGTGGAACTGCGTCGCCGACAGCGCGCCGTTCTCGACGGCCGCCAGGAAGCGCTCGCCGTAGGTGCTCCAGGTGAGCACCGGCTCCGGCAGCGGCGCCTGGGGCGGCAGCGACCAGCCGACGGCGGCGAACGAGTGCACGAAGTAGAAGCGCTCCCCCTCGATGCCGGCGAACAGGCGCGAGCCCGTCCCGGCCTCGACCGTGTTCCACCCCATGTGCGGCAGGCGGGGCGCGCCCGTGAGTTCGCGGACGACCCCCGGCCACTGCTCCAGGCCGGCGTGGGACGAGCCGCCCTCGACGCCCGACCCGAACAGGATCTGCATTCCGACGCAGATGCCCAGCACTGGGCGTCCCCCGGCCAGGCGCCGCTCGATGATGCGGTCGCCGCCGGCCGCCCGCAGCTGGTCGACGACCGCGGCGAACGCCCCCACCCCGGGCACGATCAGCCCGTCGGCGGCCAGCGCCGCGTCGGGGTCGCCGGTCAGCTCGACGTCGGCGCCCGCGTGCTCGGCCGAGTGCACCGCCGAGCGGACATTTCCCGACCCGTAGTCGAAGACGACGACGCGCGGGCGGCTCACAGCGCGCCCTTGGTCGAGGGGATGTCGCTGCGGCGCGGGTCCGCCTCGACCGCCCGGCGCAGCGCCCGGGCGAACGCCTTGAACTCCGCTTCGGCGATGTGGTGCGGGTCCCGGCCCGCCAGGACCGTGACGTGCAGGGTCATCGCCGCGTTGGCGGCGATCGAGTCGAAGACGTGCCGCACCAAGGAGCCGGTGAAGTACCCGCCGATGAGATGCAGGGCGAACCCCTCCGGCTCGCCCGAGTGCACCAGGTAAGCGCGGCCGGACAGGTCCACGACCGCGCGCGCCAGCGCCTCGTCGAGCGGGACGTGGGCGTCGCCGAAGCGCGCGATGCCCCGCTTGTCGCCGAGCGCCTCGCGCAGCGCCTGGCCCAGCACGATCGCGGTGTCCTCCACCGTGTGGTGGACGTCGATGTCGGTGTCGCCGTGCGCCCGCACGCGCAGGTCGATGAGCGAGTGCTTGCTGAACGAGGTGAGCAGGTGGTCGTAGAACGGTACCGACGTCTGCACGTCGGCCTGGCCGGTGCCGTCGAGATCGAGCTCGAGGTCGATGCTCGACTCGCTGGTGGTCCGGGTGAGGTGGGCGGTGCGGGAGGAGGTACTGCCGGAGGTGCTGGACATCGTTACTTCGCTCCTTGCTGCGTGGTGGCCAGGGCGGTGAGGAAGGCCGTGGTCTCGTCCGGGGTGCCGGCCGTCACCCGCATGCAGTGCGGGACGCCGTTGTCGCGAATGATGACCCCCTGCCGCACCAGCGCCTCGAACACCGCCGCAGTATCGGCGACCCCGCCGAACATGACGAAGTTCGCCTGGCTCTCGAACGGGCGGTAGCCGAGGGCCGGCAGCTCGCGGATGATGCGGTCGCGCTGAGCGCGGATGCGGTCCACGTTGGCGAGCAGAGCCGGGGCATGGCGCAGGGCGGCGATGGCAGCGGCCTGCGTCAGGGCGGACAGGTGATACGGGAGCCGCACTAGGCGCAGCGCGTCGGCGACCGCCGGATCGGCCGCGAGATAGCCGAGGCGCACCCCGGCGAAGGCGAAAGCCTTGCTCATGGTGCGCGAGACGATCAGGCGCGGACGCCCCGGCAGCAGGTCGAGCGCGGTCGGCGCATCAGCCCCCGCGAACTCGGCGTAGGCCTCGTCGACCAGCACGATCCCATCCGTGGCCGCATAGGCGGCGGCGATGGTCTCCAGATCGACCGGGGTGCCGGTGGGGTTGTTCGGCGAGCAGATGAACACCAGGCCGGGATGCTCGCACACGATGGCCGCCGAGACGAAGTCGGGATCGAGCCGGTAGCCCTCCGGGCGCTCGACCGGAATCCACGCGGTCTCGGTGCCGGCCGCCAGGATGGGGTACATGGAGTAGGTGGGCGTGAAGCCGAGCAGGCTGCGGCCCGGCCCGCCGAAGGCCTGCAGCACCTGCTGCAGCACCTCATTGGACCCGTTCGCCGCCCAGATCTGCCCCGGAACGACCCCATGCCCGAGATATCCCGCCAGGCTGGAGCGCAGCTCCGTGAACTCGCGGTCGGGGTAGCGGTTGAGCCCCCGGACCGCTGCGGACAGCGACGCCGCGATGTCAGCCGCCGCCTCATCCGGAATGCCGAACGTGTTCTCATTGACGTTCAGTTCGACGGGCAGGTGCTGCTGCGGCGCCCCATAGGGGCGCTGCCCCCGCAGATCGTCACGCAAAGGGAGATCGGAGAGGGAGGCCATGCGGTGATTCTAGGCCACCGCCCGCCTCGGGCTGCGCAGTTCCCGCGCCGTCGAGCCCGAAAGCCCGCAGGCGGAAACGCAGGGCCAGAGAACTCAGAACCGGAAAACTCGAGCCGGAACGCTCAGAGCCGATCCGGCACCAGCAGCCGCATGCCGGGGTGCACCGTCGCCGAGTCGAGATGGTTGGCCGTGATGAGCGCGTCCACGACGTCGCGGGGATCGCTCTGCGGCGCCACCCGCTGCGCAATCGACCACAGCGTCTGCCCGGCGTCCACCTGCACGTAGGTGGGCTGGGCGGCCGGCTGATCGGTGGCGGCCGCGGTGGCCGTCCATCCCCAGACCCCGCCGAGCAGGGAGGCGAGCAGCACCACGCCCGCCAGCAGCCGACGCCCGCGCATCGTCAGGCGCAGCGGGCGACGCTCGGACTTCGGAATGTGCAGCCCAGTCACATCAGCAGTCATGCTCATCATGGCCTCCTCGAACATCTGTTTCGAATATACGTTCGATTCCTCGGCTCCGCAACCCATTTCTCCAGGCCGGAAGCATCGACACTCGAACGCGTATTTGAACGGACCCCGCGGGATCGCATACACTTTCGATCAGTGTCGGCACCCCGAGTGAATCACCGACCACCGACACGACAGCGAGAGGACCACATGAGCCAGCCGCAGCATGGCGCCACCGGAGTCGCTGGACGCGGGGCACTCACCGACCGCCAGCAGCGCATGCTCGACGTCATCGTCGCGTCCATCCGCGAGAACGGGTATCCGCCCTCGATGCGAGAGATCGGCGACGCGGTGGGGCTGCGGTCATCCTCATCCGTCACCCACCAGCTCAACCAGCTGGAACTCGCCGGCTACATCCGCCGCGACCCGAACCGTCCCCGGGCCCTCGAAGTCCTGGTCGGCCCCGACACGCCCGGCGCTCTGGCCGAGCGCGCGCTCGACGGGCAGGACGAGGACACGGTGCTGGTCCCCCTGGTCGGGCAGATCGCCGCCGGGACGCCCATCCTCGCCGAACAGCACGTCGAAGACGTCTTCCCGCTGCCGCGCAGCCTGGTGGGCAACGGCGAGCTGTTCCTGCTCAAGGTGCGGGGCGACTCCATGGTCGACGCCGCCATCTGCGACGGCGACTGGGTGGTGGTCCGCTCGCAGCAGAACGCCGACAACGGCGAGATCGTGGCCGCCATGCTCGAGGACGAGGCCACCGTCAAGACGTTCCGGCAGCGCGATGGGCACACCTGGCTGCTGCCGCAGAACACCGCCTACGAGCCCATCCTCGGAGATCGGGCGGTCGTGCTCGGCAAAGTCGTGGCGGTGCTGCGGGCGCTCTGACCCGCGGGCGGCGAGCCCAGGCTCCGCATCTCCCGAGAAGCACCGGCCCGCACCCCGGTTCGCCTTTAAGATGGCCCCCAAAACCGAGAGGGACCACGTGACCGAGCAGACCCGCATCACCGCATCCTCCCCGTTCCCCGAGGTAACGCCCGACCCGGTCTCCCTGCTGCACGACGTTCGGCTCCGGCTCGGCCGTGTCCTGGACGGCAAGGACGACGTGGTCCGGCGGGCGCTGGCCACCGCCCTCGCCGGCGGCCACCTGCTGCTCGAAGACGTGCCCGGGGTCGGCAAGACCGCACTGGCCACCGCCCTCGCCGAAAGCCTGGGCTGCGAGGCCGCCCGCATCCAATTCACTTCCGACCTGCTGCCGGCCGACCTGACCGGCACCGCCATCCCCGACCGGATGACCGGGGAATTCGTCTTCCATCCCGGCCCGCTGTTCACCAACGTGGTCATCGCCGACGAGATCAACCGGGCCTCCCCGCGCACCCAGTCCGCCCTGATCGAGTGCATGGCGGAAGGACAGATCAGCGTCGATGGCATCACCCGGCCGCTGCCCCGGCCCTTCCTGGTCATCGCCACGCAGAACCCGGCCGACATGGCCGGCACCTTCCCCCTGCCCGAAGCGCAGCGCGACCGGTTCACGGCCTGCCTGCACCTCGGCTACCCGCGGCCCGACGACGAGCAGCGGCTCGTGCGCGGACGGCGCGGCGGCGTGCGCCCGCCCGCCGACCCCTCGATCACCCGCACCCAGCTGCTCGCCCTCGGGGAGCTGATCGGCCAGGTGCACATCTCGGCCGAGACCGCCGCCTACCTCGTCGGCGTCGTGAGCGCCACCCGGGCGTTCCCCGGCGTCCGACTCGGCGCCAGCCCGCGCGCGTCACTGCAACTGGCCGCCCTCGCCCGCGCCTGGGCGGCCCTCGACGGCCGGGACGCCGTGCTGCCCGACGACGTCGCCGACGTGGCGGTGATGGGGCTCGCCCACCGCCTCGTGATGGACGACCCGGATGACGAACGGGAGCGGGCCGAGGCGGCGATCGCGCACATCCTCGCAGCGCAGCCGGTGCCGCAGGGAGCGCCCGACCGCCGCCGGCCGCGCTGAGGGCCGGGAGCATGGAGCGGATCCGCCGGCTGCCACGCCTCACCGCCCGCGGGTGGGCGGTGCTCGCCGGGGCCGCCGCGCTCTGGGTCGCCAGCGGGGCCCTCGGGGCGGCCGTGCTGGTCATCGCCGTCGTCACCGGAGTCGGCCTGCTCGCGGTCGCGCTCGTCTGGGTCGCCGCGCAGCCGACCGCCGCCGAGCTGTGCCTGTCCGGGGCGGAGGACGGCGCGCGAGATGATGCGGAGAAGGATGATGCGGAGAAGACGGAGAAGACCCGTCTCACCGTCGACGCGCTCACTGCCCGCCCCGCCATCGCCCTGATCCGGCTCCCGGTGCTTGTACGCGCCGCGGCGCCGCCGGCTGACCGCCGCTGGACGACCCGGCGGACCATGGTGCGGTTGGACGGCCCCGGCCGCGTCGCCGAGACGAGCGTGCCCGCACCGACCCGCGGACTCGTCAGCGCGGGACCGGTGCGGCTCGGCACGCTCGACCCCTGGCACCTCGCCGTGCGGTGGACCGCGGCCAGCGAGGCGGTGACCGTGCCGGTCCTGCCCACGACCGCCGCCGGGCCGCACGGAAACGCCAGCCAGGCGGCGACGGGCATCCCGCAGCCCGCCGCCGGACGCCCCGGCCCTGATCGCGACGACGACCCGGCTCAGCTGCGGGAGTGGCGCGCCGGCGACTCGCTCTCCCGCGTGCACTGGCTCAGCTCGGCGCGCCGCGGGCGGCTGCAGACCCGCGAGTCGCGGCCGGGAGGACGCCCCGCAGCCGACCTGGAGCTCGACGGCGCCGCGGGGGCCTACGCCGACGACCGGCAGTTCGAAGTCGCGCTCGCCCGCACCGCGAGCGCGGCGCACGCCCTCCAACGGGACGGCAGTGAGGTGCGGCTCTGGCTGCGCACCGATGAAGGGCGTGCGCTGCTCGCCGAGGGGGACGGCATCGAGACCGCCCTCGCCGGCCTGGTCCGCACCCCGGGGGGAGTGCGCCCGCTCGATGGCGCGGAGCGTCATCCCGCTCGCCACCGGCGCCGCGCCGCCGCGCTCCCTGTCGCCGTCGCGGCGCCGGCCCGGCTGGCGGATCCCGCCCGTCCTCCCCAGGGCGTCCTCGCACAGACCCTGCTCGGGTCCGCCGCCGCCGGCGCCCTCACCGCGGGCGCCCTGTTCTCCTGGCGTGCGCTCTTCGCGGGGACCGACTGGCTCGACATCGCTCTCTGGGCGGCGGGCGGCACGTGGGCGGCGGCCGTCGCCGTGCTGGCCCTGGGCCGACGGCGCTGGACGGCACCGCCGGCGATCGGCGCCCTCATCCTCGCGATCGGCGTCGCCACGGCGCGGTCGGGATTCGGCTGGCGGTCGTGGACGGACGGCACCCTCATCGCCCACGTGGTGGCCGCGGTGCAGAGCGGCACCCCGCCGGTGCCCGCCGACCCCGCCCTGTCGCTCGTGATCGGCAGCGTCCTGGGCGCCGCCGGCGCGGCAGGGGCGCTCCTGTTCGCCTGGTGGCCGCCGCTCGGGGCCCTCCCCGCACTGCTCATCCTGAGCATCCCCGAGACGGTGCTGGGCACCTCCCCCGACCGGTGGGCCGCGCCCGCCATCGCGGTCGCCTTGATCGTGCTGTTCGCCCCGAGAAACGCCGTCCCGCTCCGCCCGCAGCCGCAGCACCTCCGTGCCCTGGCCCTGCACCCGTTCGCCCTGCGCGCCCTGGCCGCCGGCGCCGTCCTCGCTCTGGCGGTGACCGTCCCGGCCGCGGTGGGACCCCCTTCTCTGCGCGCCCTCGGCCTCGACCCGGCGCTCGCCTCCCCGCTGCAGGGCGGGGCCCAGGGCCCGCTCGCCACCCTGGGCGCCGACCTGCGGCAGGGGCAGACGACGGTCGTGCTGCGCCACATCGAGCGGCGCAGCGGCGACGCCTACCTCACGCTGGCGACTCTGGACGATTTCACCGGCACGACGTGGCGACCTGACTCCCAGACCCCGGGGCGCACGGACATCTCGGAGCCCCCGGATGCCGCCCCGGCGGTCGACCAGCCGGGTCAGCCCGTCGACTCCGAGATCGAGATCGCCGGGCTGGCCAGTTCGTGGCTGCCGCTGCCGGAGGGCGTGCAGCGGGTGCGGCCCGCCGACGGCGGCACCGTCCGCGCCCAGCTGCCGCTGTCCGACTGGAGGTGGGTGGCAGGCACCGCCTCCGCTCACAGCGCCGGCAGCACCCTCACGCAGCGGGGGCAGCGCTACGCCGCCTCCGGGACGGCGCTCCGGGCCGGGCCGGATCTGGAGGCGGCGCTCCGGTGGACGCTCCCGGACGGCGATGTCGAGCTCACCGGCTCCCAGCGCAGGCAGGCGCTCTCCCTGCCCCGCGATGTCCCCGCATCCTTCGTCCGCCTCGCCGACACCATCAGCACCACCGCCGATCCGGCCGACTGGGGCACGGCCGCGGTCGAATACTTCACCTCCGGCTCCTTCGCCTACTCCGAGACGGCACCCGTCGAAGACGGGTTCGACGGCACCGGGATCGACGCCGTGCAGCGCTTCCTGCGGCAGCGCAGCGGCTACTGCGTGCACTACGCCGCAGCCATGGCCCTCCTCGCCCGGGCCCACGGCATCCCCGCCCGCATCGCCATCGGCTACCGTCCGGGCACTCTGGTCGATGAGCAGGGCCGCGCCCGCACCTACGAGGTCACCAACCGCGACCTGCACGCCTGGCCGCAGCTGTTCGTCGACGGGGTCGGGTGGGTGTCGTTCGAGCCCACCCCGGGCATGACGGACGCCGACGAACAGCTGCGGCCAGGCGTGCAGGTCGCGGTTGGTGACCTCGTAGGTGC
>JBDNYM010000035.1:0-10916 GCA_047722305.1 Pseudoclavibacter sp.
CCGCACGACCCCCGCCCCGACGCCCACGGCACCCGCGGCCCCGGGGCTCGGGGGCGGGACGACCCCGCTTTCCGGGCCACTCCGGCTCGCCCGCGGCGGGGCGATCGCGCTGATCGGGCTGCTCGCGCTCGCCACCGCCGTCCTGGTCGTCCGCATCGTGAGGGCCCTGGTGCGTCGCCGACGCCTGGCACGCGTGCGGGGCGGACGCAGCCCCGGCACCTGGGCCTGGCGGGTGGCCGCCGACGCCGCCCTCGACGCCGGGCTGCTCACCGCCGCCGACCGCTCCCGGTCGGTGCGCCGCCAGGCCGAGACGATGGCCACGGCGATGGGAGGCAGGCTCGGCGAGGACGGGCAGCGCCGGCTCGCCCGCCTGGTCGCGGCCTTCGAGGCGGAGCACTACGCCGTCCGTCCCCGGACGCTGGGCGCCGACGCCGCGACCCGGCTCGCCGCCGACGCCGCGACCCTGGCGCGCGGATTCGACCGCCGGGTCCACCGGGCATCCCGCTGGCGCCACCGGCTGCGCTGGTGCGCGCCGCCGTCGCTGCGGATCTGGCGGAGACTTTGAGCCGGCGCGCGTCTGCGCCCGCCGACGCGCTAGAGCCAGTCGTTGCGCTTGAACAGCCAGTACAGCACCCCGGCCGAGACCGCGATCAGCCCCAGCGAGATCAGCGTCCCCCAGCCGCTGCCGTAGCCCCAGAACGCGACGTTCTGCCCGAAGAACCCGGTGATGAGCGTGGGCACGGCGATGATCGCCGCCCACGACGTCACCTGCTTCATGACCAGGTTCATCCGGTTGCTCTGGATGGTGAGATGGGCGTCCAGCAGCGAGGTGAGGATGTCACGGGCCGAGTCGACCCACTCCCCCACCCGCAGCGTGTGGTCGTAGACGTCGGCGAAGTACGGCGACAGCGAGCCGTCGAGCGCCTCGTTGCGCAGGATGGACGACGCGATCTCGCGCATCGGCAGCGTCAGGCGGCGGATGCGCAGCAGATCCTTGCGCAGCACGAACGTCTCGCGCTGCAGCCTCGCGACCGGCCGGCTGCCGAAGATCTGGTCCTCGAGCTCGTCGGGCCGCTGGTCGAGGGTCTGCACCGCGTCGAAGTGGCTGTCGACGGCCAGGTCGAGCAGCAGCCAGAGCAGCGCGGCCGGGCCGTGCGCGACCAGGTCGCGGTGGGTCTCCTCCCGTTCGAGCATCTTGTCGACCACGTCGGTGTTGTGCCGCCGCAAGGTGACGAACACCTGCTCGGTCATGAACACGGAGACGTCGGTGGCGCGCACCTCCGCCGTGCGCGGCGTCAGCCCCAGCAGGTAGCAGTTCAGATAGACGTGGTGCTCGTAGCGGCTCAGCCGCGGCCGGGTGTGCGTCTCGACCGCCTCCGTGACCGCCACCGGGTGCAGGTGCAGCAGCGCCGCCAGCCAGTCGAGCGCGGGGCGATCGGGCTGCACGATGTCGATCCAGATCACCTCGTGGCCGCCCGCGAGCGCGGCCTCCACGTCGCCGCGCGCCGCGCGGGGGCGGTCGACGCGGTCGCCGGCGTCGAAGGTCCGCAGGGTCAGCTCCATGCCGGGTCAGCGCCTCGCGCCTTCGTCGGGAGCGGCGCCGGGCAGCGGGCGCCGGCGGCCTGCCCGGGCGAGCACCGCCAGCCCCGCCCCGGTCAGGAGCAGGAGCGCCGCCGCCGCCGGCCAGCCGGTGTCGGCCAGGCCCGTGTGCGGCAACGTGCGAGCCGGCGTCGGCGCGGGCGACGCGTCCCGGGCGAGCGGATGGGCCGCTACCGGGCGGTTCGACACCGACGCTGCCACCGCCGGGGCGACTCGCACCGTGACCGGTTCGGAGCGGTTGCCGGCGGCATCCTGCGAGAACAGCGCAACCTCAGAACCGACCGGTGCGGCGACGCGCAGGCGGAACCGCCCATTCTCATCCACCGGCGCCTGCACCAGCGTGCTGCCGCTCGCATCGGTGACCACGACCGTCGTGCCGGGCAGAGCGGTGCCCGTGGCCACGCCATCCACCACCCCGGAGACGTCCGGGGCCGGAGGAGGATCGGCGAGCACCATCAGCTGCGTGCACGCCGAACGGTTTCCGGCCGCATCGGCGACGGACACGAAGAGCGACGATCCGTCGGGCTGCCGCTTCGGCAGCCGAACGGTGAATACACCGTCCGTCCCCGCCGTCGCCGTCGCCGTCTCATCGGCAGCGCCGCCCTCACCGGCGCAGGTCGCAGCGGACGAAGCCACCGTGACCGTCGCGCCCGCCTCGGCGACGCCGGACACCGCGGCGCCGGCGCTCGGCTGCAGCGCCGGGACAGTCGGGGCGACGGCGTCGGTGAAGGTGAGCACCTGCTCGGTGCGCCCGGAGGCGGCCCGGTCGATCCCGTCCAGTCCGGTCAGCGAGTCGGAGGTGAGCGTCGGCCGCACGGTGCGTCCCGGGTCGTACCCCGCGGTCTGCCGCACCGGGATCGTGACGGTGCATGAGGACTGGCCGGGGGCGAGTTCGCCGTCGGACACCCGGACGGAGTTCCCAGCGCCGTTATCGCCCGGCTGGATGGCGGCGGGGCACTCCGTCGCGGTCGTTTCCTCACCGGCCGCGGCTGAGGCCGCATACGCGACCGGCGACTCCGGCTGCGGATCCGCCGCCAGTTCGACTCCCTCCGGAAGATTCAGCGTGAAGCCCCAGCCCGCCTTGCCGTCAAGACGGCCGCGAGAATCCGGCGTGTTCGCGACCGTCACCGCTAGCTGCGCCGTCTCGCCTGCCTTCACCGGCGCCACGTCTGCGCCCAGCGACACCGTGGGGGTGACGTCCTCCACCCGAATGTTGTCGATGGCGCCGTCGTCGCCGCTGCCGGAGTCCGAGTCGGGATCATTCTTGATCTGCAGAGAGAAATCCCCGCCGCCCCACAGAAGCGCCGATCCCCCCGTCGGGGCCAGCGTCCCAGCGACGCGAGCCTGGCTCTGCAGATCGAAGGATTTGTGGTTCGCCGCGTCGCACGCGGTCAAAGAAGCCGCATCCAGAGGCGTCCCGCCAAGCAGAAAGGTGTATCGCGGCGGGTTCGAGGCGAGGGAGCAACTGCCCGATGTCGCACTGCCGGTCGTTGCCACGTCCGCCGCGACCCACAGGAAGCGCTTCCCAGGAGCAGCCAAGATGATGGTGCCGGAATCGAAGATGACGCCCCCAGCCGTCGTCGAGGTGCCACCCAGGGTGCCGTCGATCAGTGCGGTGTTGTCGTTGTCCGCAGACGCCCCGTTGAGCATTCCGATCGCCGCAGAGTACGGCGTCATCCACTTCGCCGGATCGCACTCGCTTGGCACCAGCTCCTCGTCGGCAGTCGCGTCTGCTCTCATCACGACGCCGTTGCAGCGAGCGGTGTCGAGCCACTGCCCGTCGACGCCATGTGAGTAATCGCGTCCGCCCGCAGACCGGTAGTCCTTCAACGACTGGCTCGTCGTCCCCATGGGAAGGCTCTCGAAGTCCTCGCTGAACAGCGTCGTGGGGCCGGATGCCGTGGTGCCGTCGCCGGAGGAACTCGCCGTCTCGGCCGCCTGCGCCGTGTGGCCCGACGTGACCGGCAGGCCCGGGCCGATGGCAACGCCGACCACCAGCGCCAGCACCCCGAGCATCGAGAGCACAGCCCGTCGTCTGGACACGCTGCGCCTCCTCACCTCACACCCTGCGGGGCCGGTCGCCGAGGGGCGCCGAGCCCGGCGCCATGCTATCAAGGCAGTGTGAAGACGCGGACCCCGACGACCGCACGCTCCTGTCACCGCTTATACTCGGATGCGATATGTCGGCCGGTCGGCGGCCGCGATACCCCATTCGAAGGCGCAGCGTTCACATGGCTCAAGAAACCCCAGAGTTCACCATCGCATTCCGCGGCTACGAGCGGACCGAGGTCGACGCCCGGCTGCAGGGCCTCGCCCAGCAGCTCGCCCGTCGCGACCAGGAAGTCGGAGAGCTGCGCACCTCCCTCGACACCGCACAGCAGCAGCTGTCCGACCTGGTGGCCGAGAACCAGTCGCTGTCATCGCGGGCCGACCAGCTCACCGCCGACCTGCACGCCGCCGAGGCGCAGAACGAGCAGGACCAGAAGCGCATCGAGCGGATGCTCAACGAATTCCGGCAGCAGCAGGCCCAGGCCGACCAGGCGCTGACCGCCGCCAAGCAGGGCGCCGCCAAGCAGAGCGAGCCGGAAGCTGCGGCCAAGGACGGCGCCAAGCCGAAGGATTCCGTCGCCAAGGCCCCGGACGCGGAACAGGCCTCCCCGCACCACCAGTTCGAGGAGATCCTCCGGGTGGCCGAGGAACAGGCGAGCACGGTGGTGGCGAATGCAGTGAAGCAGGCCAACCAGCTCATCCACGAGGCCAAGCAGGCCAACGCGAAGCGGAAGCGCGACGCCGAGGACGACGTCAAGCGCGTCCTCGCCGCCGCGCAGCACCAGGCCGAGCAGATCCGGCTCAAGGCGGAGACCGCGGCCACCGCGTCGCGGGCGAACGCCGAACGGCAGCTCTCCGAGATCGCCGCCAAGATCGACCAGGCGGAGCGGGAGTCGGCCGTCATCCTCTCGCAGGCTGAGAAGAGCGCCGCGCACGTGCGCGCGCGCGCCAACTCCGACTCTCAGGATCTCCGCAAGCAGGCCGACGACATGCTCGATGAGGCCAAGACCCGGCGCGCCGAATTCGACGCCTCCTTCAAGCGGCGCGAAGACGACGCCCAGCAGGAGTTCCTGCGCCTGCACAACGAGGCCGTCGCCCATTCCCAGCGCATCACCGACGACGCCAACGAGAAGGTCGCCTCGATGCTCTCGCACGCCAAGGAGATCGAGGAACAGACCGACGCCTTCGAGCACTCGTCGCGCACCGAGGCGGCGCACGTGCTGGCCGACGCGCAGCAGCGCGCCCTCGGCGTCGTCTCGCAGGCGCGCACCAATGCGAACACGATCCTGGCGAAGATCCGCGAGCACGCGAAGACGAACCTGCAGGACGCGGAAGAGCGCGCCCGCTCGCTGCGCTGGCAGCAGCAGACCCTCAACAGTTTCGTGTCCGAAGTGCGCGATCTGATGCGCTCCACGCTTCCCGACGAGGCCGACGAGGCCGACGAGACGGATGCGGCAGCAGACCAGCCGCACACCGAGGATGCGGCTCCGGCGGCCACGGCGACCGCAGCCGCAAAGGGGGAACCGGCGTCGAAGCCCGTCGAGACGGAGGACGCCCCCGCCGCCCCGGCCGCAGCGGCGCCCACCCGCGCCGACTGAGTTCTCCGCCCCGGCTCCACGGCCGGGGCCCAACGACGGCGGGAGGCGGCAGGCCTGACGCTGCGCCTGTCTGCCGCGTCATTGTCCGCCGAGGACTTCCGCTGCAGAGCGGTCGGCGGCCGCGTAGGCGTCGGCGATCGTGTCCGCCGCCTGGGCGGCGGCCGCGAGCCGCTGCCGGCTTTCCTCCAGCCGCTTGCGCGCCCGGGTCTGGGCCGCATCGAAGGCGTCGTGTGCGGCGCCCGCCCACTGCAGCCGCAGCCCATCGCTCGCGTCTTCGATGCGGGTGAGCTCGGCATCCATCGCCGCGACGACGGTGCGCAGCGCCTTCGCCTCCTCGTGCAGCTGCGACGGACGGATATCCAGGTCTTCCATCGGGTCCTCCTCGGTCAGGCGCCCGGGACGCCCGGGTGGTTGTGCGACGGGTTCGGGATCAGCGGTACCCGAGCGAATCCCCATCACCGGGCATCGGGAAGGTGCGCTCGACGTCGCTGCGGAGCTGCTCAACCACCGGCGAGTCAGTGCCGAGCAGCTCGGCGCTGCGTTCCACAGCCTGGGCTGCGGCCCGGTGCTGCGCCGCCGCGATGGTGCGCGTGATGATCCGGCCGAGGCCGGCCGCGTCGAGCCGCGCGAAAGCGCCGTCGCTGATGCGCACGCCGCTCACCGTGCCCCGGGGCACGGCCGTCACCTCCACCTCGCCCCGCGGGGAGCGTGCGGTGACCTGCGTGGTGCCGATGTCGGCGGAGAGCTGTTGCAGCGCCCGTTTCCGGTCGGCGGCCTGCTGCACCTGCCGGTCCACCGCCGCGCGCGCCTGGTCGATCTGCGCCATCGCCTCGTCGAAATCGCTCATCGCCGTGCCCTTTCCCTTTACCGTTGCTCTGCGGTGAAGACCTGGTGATCGATCACTTCGCCGCCGAGCCCGAGGCCGCCGAACATCTGCTGAGCCGCCTGCCCCTGGGGTGTGTTGGCGACCGAATCTGCATACGCGCGATTGTCGTGCGCGCCGATGCCCGACTTCCCCTGAGGATCGGGCAGCACCACCCGGTGCACATTGCTCGCGGTGGCGCCGTACTCGTTCCCATCGAGGGCGGGCACCGGGTCGGTCGCGTGCTGGAACGCGATCACGGGCACGTTGGATGGCACGTGGAACGAGTCCACCGGCGACCCGTTGGTGACTACGCCGATCGGTCGGTACGGCAGCGACGGTTCACTGGCGAGATTCGCCGCCATGATGCCGCCCTGGCTGAATCCGGTGAACACCACCGGGTCTCCCGGTGCCGCCCCCGCCTCTTTCATGGCCTGCAGCACTGCGCGCTCGTACTGCGACTTCAGCACCGGATTCTCCATGAGCATCAGCTCGATGTTGGTGTCGCGGTCGTTCATCGCCCCGCTGCCCTCCAGATCGAGCCACTCCTGGGTGGACGGCAGCGAGACCACCCAGTGCTCGGTGCCGTCCGGCGCGCGCACCAGCTTCACGTCGATCGCCGTGGAGTCGGAGCCGCCCATCGCATCCGTGAAGCCATTCGCCTTGACGAGGTCGGAGAGGGTACCGAGGTTCTTCTGCTTCTCCGATGAGTCCCATGCATCTGCTTTCGCCGTCTCTGCCTTCGTCCCGGCGGCCCGCAGCTCCTCCGGCGACAACCGCCGCACCGGGCCGAGGTCCATGCCCAGGTCTTTGAGGCCGCCGCCCATCGTGACGCCGAGCATCATGCCCAGCCCGCCCCCGAGCCCGGCGCCGGCGAGCGCGCCCGCGACCGGGAGCATCCGGGCGATCGCCTCGCGGATGACGCGCATCGCCTCCGCGATGACCGGTCCCAGCTGGGAGAGCAGTCCGATCAGCCGGGCGAAGGCGTTGAGCATCTCGCGCACCAGCCGCTGCCCGGCGACGATGAGTTCGCCGGCAGCATCGACCAGTTGCTTCAGCTGCTCGATCTTGTCGAAAGGGTTCAGCGTGGGTCCGAACAGCGCGTCGACGAGCCGGCCCAGCTGGACGAGGAAGTCGGCGATGAACGTGCGCACCGCCTCCACGATGGCGAGAGCGAGATCCACAGCGGCCGCCGCGGCGCCCATCCACCCGGCGGCGTCATGCACCACCGGCAGCAGGTCGTCGTAGCGCGTCTCCAGCACCCGGACGAAGCGTCCGTCCTGAGTGTCGAGCAGAGCCCGAGCGGACCGGAGATCTGCGGCCACCTGTTCGAGATTCGATTCGGCCTGCCGCCACGCCGCGCCCGCCGCCGCGATCGCGCCCGGATCGCCGGTCAGGTCGTCGAACCACTGCGGCAGCGGCTGCACGTATTCGAGCGCCCATCCGACGATGCCCGGAGCGCCCCCACGGCGCACCCCCGCTCCGGCGGGCGCGCCTGTCGCCCAGGCTCCGCTGCGGATGGCCGCAGCCGTGTCAGTCATCAGCGGCCGCCCTCATCGACCTTGGCGATGAGCTGCGCACTGCTCTGCTCGAGTTCGGTGAAGGTGGAGACCCCGCCGTCGACGCCGTACCCCATGCGAGCGGCGAGCACCGCGGTCTGCCCGACCAAGTCGGCAGTCCGATTCACCAGACCGTTGATGGCGAGGGACAGGCCGGCATTCATCGCGCCGAACGCGGTCCCCTCCACCTGGTGCGCGGCCGCATCCGTGGCTGGTCTCAACGTGCTCGCCGCCTCGTCGAGGGCGGTGCTCTGCCGATGGAGCACGTCGGCATCCAGATGGATGCGTTCGGCAGCGGTCGCACTCACAGCAGCGCCTCCCCCACGGGTTGTTCGACTTGTCCGGCTCGGGAACTCGATCTGTACCCACCCTCGCATACCGGACGAGACAGGCTCTGGTTATCCACAGGGATACGCCGCCGGCCCCGGCGACAGCGCGCAACGGCAGAATCACTTGTCGCCGAGGATCTTCGGAACATACTGAAAATCAACGGCCAGTGACCAGTCGTCTCCGGTCACGGCCCACGGGTCGGAACTCAGCTCATCCTTGATCGCCGAGACGTCGACCAGGTCATCGGCGCCCTGGTCTGGGCCCTGGTAGAAAGAGATGTCCATCCGACTCGCACCCGGCTGATTCTGGTGCTCGTCGACCAGCCGGATCACCGTCCGCGCCTACGACCCCGTCTCCGGCATCAAGGCGCCGCAGCCGCTCAAGCCGGCCAGCACAAAAATGCCGAGCATCGCCGATGCCGGTACCAGCCACCATCGTCTCCGCATGTCCGTCCCTCCGCGGTCTGGTCGCCGCGACCCGCACTGCAACGCTGCTCTTCAAAGCGTACGGGACGCATATCGTGCGCCCGGGTTCTCCACAGGATTCCATGCCCGAGGCCGTCGCAAGCAGCTCCCAGCGGTCAGAGTCGTTGCCCCGCTCTCATCGACTCCGCCGCAGACAGGCGACCGCGCCGCCAGTTTGCCGCTGCTGCCGATGAATGGCCCAACCAGCCCGCTTCTGGCGTCAGAGCCCGGCCAGGTGCTGGTCTCCCGCAGCGGCGCTGGTCAGGGAGGCGAACTCCAGGAGCTCCACGAGCCCGCCAGCTGCGCGCCGATGCTGTCGGAACGTCCGCTCCCCCAGGAGCACGTAATGCCAGTCGCGATTATCGCGTTTGACCGCTGGCAGGTCTTCGATACGCGAAACCCATGCGAGCGCGGCAGACCGCTTGCGCTGCACGTTCGCATCGCTGAGCCCCGTCTGCGACTTCGTCTCCACCACGTACACGTCGGTGGCCGTGCGCACCAGGAAGTCGGGCGAATAACGAGCCGGGTAGCCGTTGTCCTTGAGGTACGGACGCTGGAGGTAGGCGTGCTGGTGCTCGTCGAGCTTCACGTACGCCTCGACGCGGCCGTCCTGCTCGGCGGCGTCGACGAAGTCGCGCTCCAGGCCGCCGCCGCGACCATCCGGGGCGATGCGCAGCCGCGGATAGATGCACTTGCCGGCGTCCTTGAGCCGCGCGGCCGAAGCGCGGAAGCTCTTCACCTCGGCAGGGCTGCGATACCAGACTTGGGCCGCGGTGGTCGTGGTGCGGTCGAGCTGGGCGACGAGCGCCGGGCCGAACACGCGGATGATCTCGCCGGCGATGTCCGGCAGCAGCAGCACGCGCCAGTTCTCGTCGGCCAGCGGATCGAGGGGACGGCCGAACATGCGGGTGCGGATGTACCGGTCGAGCCAGGCGATCAGCTGGGGACGGGCCACCTGCAGCACCGGGTACTCGGCCAGCTGCTTCGCCTTCTTCGCCGAACTGGTGAAGGTCTTCTCCGGCCCCGCGTAGGCGCGCTCGACGGTATCGGACAGCCGCTTGGCGATGCGGGCCAGGTAGTCGTTGTAGCCGGTCGCCGTGAAGACCCCGCCGTCCACCCGGTAGTCGCCGTAGCGGGTGCCCTCCAGGAGGTCCTGCGACGCCCAGTTCTCGCCGTGCCCCACCCGCCGCTTGAAGTCGGCGAACGGGTACCGGCTGGGCTGCAGAGCGGCCACGTCGATGCTGGGCGCGCGCAGCTCCTCCTCGGCATCCCGCTGGATGAAGGGCACGCGGATGTCGTAGCGCTCCCAGTCGTCGCGCAGCGAGACGACCTCGATGTCGCCGGTGCTGG
This sequence comes from Pseudoclavibacter sp., assembly GCA_047722305.1. Taxonomy (GTDB): domain Bacteria; phylum Actinomycetota; class Actinomycetes; order Actinomycetales; family Microbacteriaceae; genus JAKVJE01. The sequence goes on from JBDNYM010000035.1 coordinate 9,812, forward strand.
GCGTCTTGCCCTGGTCGTCGCCCTCCTCGCCGAAGAGCCCGTCTCCGAGCTGGTCGCGGTACCAGTCCTCGAAGGCGGGGTGCTCGACGATGCTCAGCAGATCGAAGCGGTTGCGGGGCTCGAGGTGGTTGGCGATACGTTCGCGGGTGTCGCGCTTCTGCGCGTCGATGTCGGGGTCGCCCCGCCACATGAGCCGCAGGCCGCGGCCGACCACCTGCTCCAGCAGGATGCCCGACTGCGCCGCCCGCAGCGGCACGATCACGCAGATGCTGTTGACATCGAAGCCCTCTCGCAGCATCAGCACGCTGATGACGATGCGCGGGCGGATGGTGCGATCGAGCCCGGAGAGCTGGTCGCGGATGCGCGACCATTCCGCGGACTTCACCTCGCCCTTCCGGTCGGAGTCGACGCGCAGCAGGTCGTCCTCGTCGACGCCCACCTGCTCGCGCAGGAACGTCTCCACCGCTTTCGACGCCTCGGTGTTCTCGGTGAGGATGAGCATCTTCGGGTGCTTGGCCGGCTGGCCCGGCAGGTCGACGGCGGCGAAGTCGCGCTCCAGCAGGTCGAGCTTGGCCAGTCCGGCGTGCAGCATGGTGGCCTGCCCGTCGCTGACCCGCAGGGTGCCGTCGTCGTCCTTCTCGGTGCGGAACTCCAGCTGGTCGGCGGTGAGGCTGGCGACCTCGCTGCGCTTGTCGAGGGCGATGCTCTTGACCAGACCGGCCCGGATGGCATCGCGGAGGTCGAAGTCGACCACGATGTGGGGGAAGTAGACCGGCTTTTTCTTCTTCCCCCCGGTCTCGACGTACGGCGTGGCGGTGAAGTCGATCTGCGCGTAGCGGTGCTCGGCGCCCCGGGGCGCCGCGAGCGCGTCCAGCGCCCGCTGCCACTCGACGGCGTCGGGCTGGGACAGGTCGGCGCGCTTCACCGTGTGGATGTGGTGGGCCTCGTCGTCGAACACCATGAGCCCGCCGGGCAGGTCGCGCAGCCAGCGGAACTCGCGGCCGCGGGGGGCGCCCCCCCCCCCCCCCCCGCCCCCCCCCCCCGCCCCCCGGGGGGGGGGGGGGGGGCCGCACCGCCACGCGGACGCCACCGCGGCGCCGCCCGA
>JBDNYM010000035.1:10926-17262 GCA_047722305.1 Pseudoclavibacter sp.
GGGGGGCGTGGGCGACCAACACCATTCCCCGGCGGGGGAGGGCGCGCCGACTGGGTAACGGGGGGCGGGGGTCGCCGCCCCCGTCCAGCGTGTCGAGCGCATGGCCGCCCGACTTGATGGGGCTGAGAGTCAGGAAGCTGGCCGCTGCGGCCTTGGCGTCGACATCCGCTCCCGGGGCATCGACCTCTTCGACGTTTTCGAGCTCTTCGGGCAGGAAGCCCCTGTCGTCCTTGTCTCTACCGGCCAACAGGTGCCAGTTGGTGACCGCGATCACGCCACCGGCGGTGAGTCGCTTGCCGATCTCGTGTTTGCGCACGGTGCTGCCCTGCACGAAGGCGTGCACCCGGTCGCGATACTGGTCGGGGATGAACAGCTGCTCGTGCGCTTTGAAGTCGCTGGTCGAGTAGTCGCGCTGTTCGCTGGATGCGTCATCAGCCGCAGAGCCGGGAATCGTCTTGCCGAGGAAAGAATCGAGCAGCCGGTCGTAGACGATGAGCCCGGGGGCGACGATGAGGAAGTTCCGGGTGAAGCGCCGGTCGCCCGGGGAGGCCACCGCGTTGAGGTACTGCCAGACGAGCAGGGCGTTCATCACCCAGGTCTTGCCGGTGCCGGTCGCCATCTTCACGCAGTACTTGGAGTGCTGGTTGCTGGGCGCGTCGACCAGCGGCGTCTCGATCGAGGGGTTGCGCACCCAGTCCCCGACGGCCCGGTCGTAGAGGTCGGGCAGGGTCTCGGCGCCGAGCACCTCGTGCGCGTAGACCACCGCGAGGATGGCGTCGCGCTGCCCCTGGTGGAAGTTGATCTCGCGCGCCTCGCACGAGTCGGGCGCGAACCAGTAGTCGAGCAGCTCGGCGGTGACCGGCGTCACCTGCTCGGGAAACCACCGGCCTCCGGCGACGAGCTCCTGGGTGGCGTCGGCGATGCGCGCGCTGATCGCGTTGGCGAGTACGAAGTCGTCGTCCTGCGTGGGCAGGGTCTCGCCCCGGTTCATCCCTGCACCTCGCCAGCCGGGCCCGTCGAGGCCAGCGGCTCCACCCGCAGCAGCTTCTGCGACTCGTACCCGAAGATGTCGATGGTCCGGATGGCGACGGTGCGCTCCCGGTCGACGGCCGGCACGGTGAGCGCGGCCATCGTCCCGGTCCGCAGCGGATCGTGATCGGTCTCGGTGTTCTCGCGGTACTCCTGCCACACGCTACGGAACGTGACGCCGTCGTAGTCGGGGTCGACCGCCCAGTACTCGATCAGTGCCAGCGGCTCCTCGTTCATGACGCGGAGGACGCTGTCGCGGTCTTCATCCTTGTCGAGCGGCAGGGCGAACGGATCGATCAGCACATAGTTGTCGAGCTGGATGGTGAGGTCTTCGCGGTCTCCGTGCCGCAGGTGCGTCTCCAAATGCGCGTCGAGGTACTGGAGTGTCGAGAAGTGCACCTTGCCGCGCAGGTTCTCGTCGCCCTTCTTCTTCAGCTCGTCGAGCAGATTCGCGGGGATCGCTTTGACGCTCAGCCGGGGATCGTTCAAGCTCTGCACCGCTTCACCAATGCCAGGCTGGAAGTTCCACCCCAGTACCGTGACGGTCTTGAACCCTCCCAGCAACCGGTCGCGCGCCTCCTGCGCCCGGGTGAGGGTGCCGAGCCCGGTCACCCGGTTGGGACTGTCCACGAAGACGAGCTCGCGGTTGCCCACCTGCCCGTACTGCCCGCTCGGATTGTCCGCGGGTGGCAGGGGCAGCGCCCCGTGCTCGCCGTAGAGCCCGAGTACCACCTGGGCGAGATCCCCGACGCGGAATTTGCGGCCGAGCGCATTTCGCGCCTGCTCCACCTGGTAGTCGCCCACCGCCTGGTACAGGAACGGCTTGGTGCCGCCATTGTCGGTAATATCAACCAGCCGCTTGCGCGTGATCATCACGGCTGGCTTCCCCTGATCGACTGCGATCCAGCGCCGGCCGAGCTTCTCGGCTACCGCTGCAGTCGTGCCTGAACCGACGAAGAAGTCAGCGACCAAACCGTCGACCGGACATGATGCTCTTATGATCCGCTCAACTAATTTCTCAGGCTTTTGTGTTGCATAGCCTGTCTTCTCACTCGAAAAACTCATTATCTGAATGGAGTCAAGCCGATCGAGTGAACTTGAATTCCAAGTATCTTCTACAGGATATCCACGACCAGTAGGACGATTCCCGTCACGCCTGACATAGTCTTTTGGATAGGGAATATATTCTTTATCGAAGAATCTCACTTGCCGGTTTTTAGGATAAAAGAGAATATCATCATGATTTCTGATCCAATTTCTTGCGACAGACTTGTACCCAGAAATCCACCCAATACGCCAGATAATTTCCCGTTCAAAATTTACTCGACCAAATATTGCATCTAAAACAATCTTCACATAATGACCAATTCCGGGATCAAGATGAACATAAAGACTTCCCGTATCCTTCAACATCTCCCGCATCAGCACGAGTCTGGGCACCATCATCCGCAGGTATGACTCGGTGCCGCGAGCCCACGTATCCGAGTACGCGACCTGTTCGGCGGTCTCGGGGCGCTTGTTCACGTCCACCTCGTCGAGCGAGCCTTTCGCGGCAGGGAGCGTGATCTTCGAGCGGTAGTCGGCCTTGGAGTCGAAGGGCGGGTCGATGTAGATGAGGTCGACCTGGCCGCGGTAACTCTCGTGGTCTGGCTGGTCGTCGGCGAGCAGTGCGGCCATGGCCAGCAGGTTGTCCCCGTAGATGAGGCGATTCGGGTGCTCCGGCACATCCGCATCTGCGATCGCACCAGAGCCGAGCGCATTGCTGCTGCGGTTGGGCAGCACCAGCTCGCGGGTCTGCAGCCGCACCTTGCGCGCGGTGCCGAGGCTCTCCAGGATGCGCTCGGCCTCGCGCTTCCCGTCGCGGACGATCTCGGGCAGCTGCTCCAGCAGCGACTTCGATGGCATGGCACTCCCCCGCATCGAACGGCACTCCAGCCGATGCATCATAAATATTGCTTATCGCAAGCATCTTATATAACGCCACCGACGCGGCCAGTCGACATGCGCGGCGGTTGCCGGTGCTCGGCCCGATCCCCGCGAGACTGGATCGGTGCGCAGACATGATTCGATGAGGGGTCTCCGCGTCTCCGGGACGCGAGCCGCCACACTCGCAGCGGTCTTGGTCCTGGCCCTCGTCCTCATCGGCTATCTGGTCGACAGCGCCGCTCAGAGCGCATCGACCCCAGCCGGGGCGTCTTCGTCCCCATCACTATCCCCAACGTCCCCGCTGCCGCAGGCCGGCCGCGCCGCGGCGCTGCTCGCCACTCTGCCGGTGAAAGGCCGCGCGCCGAGGACCGGCTACGACCGCGTCGGCGACTTCGGCCCCGCCTGGCGGGATGTCGACCGCAACGGCTGCGACACCCGCGATGACATCCTCGCCCGCGACCTCGCCCAGACGGTCCGCAGCGGGGCGTGCAAGGTGACCTCCGGCACCCTCCACAGCGCCTACTCGGGGCGGACCGTGGCGTTCACCCGCGGGGTGCAGACCTCCGCGCAGGTGCAGATCGACCACATGGTGCCCCTCATGGACGCCTGGCAGACCGGCGCCCAGCGGCTCTCCGCGGCGGAGCGGCTCGCGCTCGCCAACGACCCGCTTAATCTGCAGGCCGTGGAGGGCGATCTCAACGAGCAGAAGAGCGACTCCGACGCGGCCAGCTGGCTGCCGCCCCGGCGCGCCTACTGGTGCCCGTACGTGGCGCGGCAGATCTCGGTCAAGCACTCCTACTCGCTGTGGGTGACCCCCGCCGAGCACGACCGCATGGCGGCCATTCTGCAGACCTGTCCCGGGCAGCCCGCATACAGCTCGACGCTGCATCCGCGCCCCTGAGGCAGCTCTGATCCGGTTGCAGGCGCTCAGCGGATCAGCGATGCGCGCACCCGCAGCAGCTCGACGAGCCGCGCCACCGGCGGCCGCGGTGGGGCGAGGTGCTGACTGGGGTGTTTTCCTCTCACACTCTCCGGCATGGTGGTCCCGCCGGTGTCGGTCGGCATCGCGATGCTGGGGCGCCGATCGTGTCGGCCATCTTTCATCTTTGGCTTCGTCGTACTGATCCTGGTGTTCGTGCTGTAGGCAGGACCGCTGATGGCTCGGAAGAATGTCTCAGCCTCAGCCAGAGAGGGCTGCCTCGGGTTCGGTGCGATACGTCGCACCGGTCGGACTCACCCACTCGAGCGTGCCGCCGCCCCGTTGTCGCACCACCCAGTCGGTCTGATGCTTCATCACGTGGTGGCGTCGGCACAGGCAGGCGAGGTTCTCTGGAGCGGTGCAGCCGCCCCACTCCCAGTTGACCGTGTGATCGATCTCGCAGTGCTCGGCCACCCGCTGGCAGCCGGGGAAGCGACAGGTGCCGTCGCGAGTGCGGATGAGCCGCCGCAGCTCGGCGGTCGGCCGGTAGACCTTGCGCCCGAGCCCGACGGCGACGCCGGTATCGGGGTCGGTCAGCAGCCGCTCCAGCCCCGCCGCCCGAGCTGCGAGGCGGCGAGCAGTACGGGCGTCGATCGGGCCGTGTCCGGCGAGCTCCGCCGGGATCGCGTCATCTCCGAGCAGCGCATCGATCGGCACCGTCACCACCACGCGCGCCCGCACGCCTCGCCCGAGCGGTGTCGCCGCGGCCGAATTCCCCGGATGCACCGGAGGACTCGCCAGGATCGCCGGCACCTCGCCCTCGATGAGGAGGTCGCGCAGCACATCCGCCTGCAGCTGCGTGAGCGTGCGAGGCTCGGAAGATTCAGCCAGCTGGTGTTGCTGCCGGTCACGCCTCCCCGCCGACTCGGCATCGCGCACCTGCATGGCGATCTGCCGCAGCCGGTCGGCGCCCGCCCGGGCGTCGACCGCGCTGAGCAGCACGCTCAGCCACGCCATACCGTCGGGAGCGGTATCGACCGTGACCCGTCGCTCCGCCAAGGCGGCCTCGTGGCGATCGGCCTTCGCCTCGGGGTCGTGCAATTCCCGCAGCCGTTGCGCCCGCCGCCGCAGCCGGGCCGGAGTCGCGCCACCCGCGGCGACGTGCAGCAGTTCGTCTTCGAATTGCCGCAGTTCATCGCCGGAAAGCCCGACGCTTTCATGCTCGATCACTTCAACGTGCCGCCGCGTCAGGCGCCCCTCGCGCCACGCCTCCAGGGTGCGCGGCAGCTCGCCTCGCAGCCGATGGCCGAGTTCCATGAGCCGGGTCGTCACTCGCTCGCCCAAGCCCAGGGCAACCGCGACCTCGGCGGCGGCCTCCTGCACACCCCAATACAGATCGACATTCTGGCGGCGGGCCTCATCAAGACCGTCTTGCAGCAGCCGCCCGAGCAGCTCCGCCTGGACCGCCTCGGCGGCGCAGACCCGAGCTTGGGCCTGCACGATGTCTGCGACCAGGGCACCGCGCCGTTCCTGGAGGCCGCGGCGTGCGGCGCCCCGGCGGTCGAGGTCTGTGCGGTGTCTCATGCCGCAATTCTGCCGGCACCCGCCGACACCTGAACGGTCAGCACAGCCATTTGGGGACATCAGCCACTGCTCAACAGCGGTGGAAACTGAGGGACCGGGCCGGCCAGCGGGAAGCGACCCCGAGGATTCCCGTATCCAAACCCCCAGCGCCCAGCTACCAGCTACCGCCGCACGCTGGACCCCAAACGCGAACGCTGAATGTGCCACCCGCGCCCTACTGAAACACCGCATCCCCCGACACGTTCCCGAGCCCGGGATGGCGGTCGAACCGCACCACGCCGACCGGCACCGAAGGGCCGACCGCGCGCTGCACGCGGGCCGCGCCCTCGTTGCCGAACCCGCCGCACAGCTCGATCGCCCCGACGCCGAAGTCGGCCACCAGATCGCGCGCCGCCTGCTCGGCCTGGGCGTAGTCGCGCACCCCGATCACGTGCAGGTCCACCTCGCCGGTGGGGACGGTCTGCCGATCCCGTACGGGCTCTGCGCTGGGAGACAAGAAGATGAACGCCGCGTTCAGTGCCATGTCACGCCTCCCCCGCGAACTCATCCAGGTCGCGCGTGGACGTCGCCGACGGCCGCATGGCCGCGTCCACGCGCTCCGGGTCGGGCCAGTAGTAGCCGCCGAGCTCGACCGGGCTCCCCTGCACGCCCGCCAGCTCGCCCAGGATCGCCCCCTCGTCCTCGGCCAGCCGCTCGGCCAGCGGCGCGAACCGCCCCGCCAGCTCGGCGTCCTCGGTCTGCGCCGCGAGCGCCTCGGCCCATTCGCGCGCCCCCCCGGGCTGGGGGGGGGGGGCGGGGGGGTGGGGGGCCCGGGGGGGGGGGGGGGGGGGGGGGGCGCGGGCCGCGCCCGGGGGGGGGGGGGGCGGCCCGGGGCGCCC
>JBDNYM010000035.1:17272-25589 GCA_047722305.1 Pseudoclavibacter sp.
GCGCCAACCCCCCCCCCCGCGGGGCGCCCGGGGGCTGCCCGCGTAGCGCCGGGGCCCTTGGCCCCCCCCCCAAGAACGGGGGGGCGCGGTCGTCGGGTTCGCCGACGCGGCGGCTGGGGCTGTGGTCGGCCTCGAGGAACTCGCCGGTGGCGGCGTCGAGCGCCCGGGCGAGCACCCCGGCGCGGGCGTTGCCATGGGCTTCTTCCTCGTGGCGCAGGCTCTCGGCGAGGGCGAAGAATTCGCCCAGCGAGTCCCAGCGCAGATGGTTCTCGGCCACGAACTGCTGCACGTGCCGTGGCGCCGACCCGCCGGCGCCGGTCTCGAACAGCCCGCCGCCGGCCAGCAGCGGCACGATGGAGAGCATCTTGGCGCTGGTGCCCACCTCGAGGATGGGGAACAGGTCGGTGATGTAGTCGCGCAGCACGTTGCCGGTGACGGCGATGGTGTCCTGGCCGGCACGCGCACGGCGCAGCGACTCTTTCGTGGCCGACACGGGGTCGAGGATGCGCACGTCCAGCCCAGCCGTGTCCAGCCCGGCCAAGCCGTCGCGCACCTTGGCGATCACCTGGGCGTCGTGGGCGCGGGTCGCGTCCAGCCAGAAGATCACGGGGTCGCCGGTGGCCCGGCCGCGACGGACGGCGAGCGCCACCCAGTCGCGGATGGCGGCGTCCTGCGCCTGGCAGCCGCGCCAGATGTCGCCGGCGGCCACGTCGTGCTCGAACAGCACCCGCCCGGCCTCGTCGCGCACCTGCACGCGGCCGTCGGCGGGCACGACGAACGTCTTGTCATGGCTGCCGTACTCTTCGGCCTTGCCGGCCATGAGCCCGACGTTCTGCACGGTGCCGAGGGTGGCGGGGTCGACGGCGCCGTGCTCGCGGCAGTCGTCGATGGCGGCCTGGTAGATGCCGGCGTAGGAGGAGTCGGGGATGACGGCGAGGGTGTCGCGCTCGGTGCCGTCGGCGGCGCGCATGTGCCCGGAGTTGCGGATGAGGGCGGCCATGGAGGCGTCGACGATCACGTCGCTGGGCACGTGGAGGTTGGTGATGCCCCGGTCGGGGTCCACCATGGCCAGGTCCGGCCCGGCCGCGAGGTCGGCGCGCACCGCGGCCCGCACGCCCGCGGCGGCATCCTCGCCCAGCTGGTCGGCGGCGGCGAGCACGGCGCCGAGCCCGGAGTCGCCGGTGGCGCCCAACTCGCCGAGCCGCGCGCCGAAGGCGGCGAACACGCTCGGGAAGAACGCGCGCACCGCGTGCCCGAAGATGACCGGGTCGGAGACCTTCATCATGGTGGCCTTGAGGTGCAGCGAGAACAGGACGCCGCGTTCCGCAGCGGTCTCCATGGCCGACCGCAGGAAGGCGTCGAGTGCACCGGCGTGCATGACGGTGCCGTCGAAGATCTCGCCCGCCCGCAGGGCGATGCCGGGGTGCAGGACGATCTCGTCGCCGTCGTCGGTCGCCTCGACGACGCGCAGGGTCTGCGCCCGGTCGGCGGTGAGGCTACGCTCGTTCTCTCGGAAGTCGCCCTGCCCCATCGTGGCCACCCGGGTGGCGGAGTCGGCGCTCCAGGCGCCCATCCAGTGGGGGTGCGCCCGCGCGTACGCCTTGACGGCGGCGGGGGCGCGGCGGTCGGAGTTGCCCTGCCGCAGCACCGGGTTGACGGCGGATCCCTTGACGGCGTCGTAGCGGGCGCGCGCCTCGCGGGCGGCGTCGTCGGCGGGCTCATTCGGGTAGTCGGGCAGGTCGTAGCCGGCCTGTTGCAGCTCGGCGATCGCGGCCTTCAGCTGCGGGATGGACGCGCTGATGTTGGGCAGCTTGATGATATTGGCGTCGGGCCGCGCAACGAGGTCGCCCAGCTCGGCCAGCGCATCCGGCACCCGCCGCTCGGGGGCGAGGCGCTCGGGAAACCGCGCCAGGATGCGAGCCGCCAGCGAGATGTCGGCCGTCTCGACGGGGATGCCGGCCGACGCGGCGTAGGCGCGGACGACGGGCAGCCAGGAGGCGGTGGCCAGGAGGGGAGCCTCGTCGGTACGGGTGTAGATGATCTTCGGCATGCGGACCTCGGCCCTCGGGGACACGCCCGGGCGCCCACCGGGCGGGCTCAGGCGACCGCGGACTCGCGGAGCGCTGCGGCCAGCCCCTCCGGGACCAGGGCTTGGATGTGCGTACCCGTCTCAGTGTACGTACTCGCCAGGATCTGTCCGGTTTCGTGCACCTGCGAGACGAGTTCGCCGCGATCGAACGGGATCACCACGTCCACGCGCTCGCCCGGGCTGGGCAGCGCCGCTTCGACCCGGGCGCGCAGCTCGTCGAGCCCCTCGCCGGTGCGGGCGCTGACGAACACGGCGCGGGGCTCGGAGCCGCGCAGCACCAGCCGGGTCTCGTCGTCGATCAGGTCGCACTTGTTGAACACGACGATCTCGGGCAGCCCGGCCGCACCGATATCGCGCAGCACCTGCCGGACGGTGTCGATCTGGGCCACCGGGTCGGGGTGGCTGCCGTCGACCACGTGGACGACCACGTCGGCATCCGCGGTCTCCTCCAGCGTGGAGCGGAAGGCCTCCAGCAGCTGATGGGGCAGGTCGGCGACGAACCCGACCGTGTCGGTGAACGTGTACTGCCGGCCCTGCGCAGTGACCGCCTGGCGCACAGTGGCGTCGAGGGTGGCGAACAGCGCGTTCTCGACCAGCACGTCGGAGCCGGTCAGGCGGTTGAGCAGCGACGACTTGCCGGCGTTGGTGTAGCCGGCGATGGCGACGGCGGGCACCCCGTGGCGGTGCCGGTTGGCGCGCTTGGCCTCGCGGGCGGGCTTCATCGCCTTGATCTGCTTGCGCAGCCGGGCGATGCGGCCGTGGATGTAGCGCCGGTCGGTCTCGATCTTGGTCTCGCCGGGGCCGCGCGAGCCGATGCCCTCGCCGGACGCGGCCCGTCCACCGGCCTGGCGGCTCAGGGTGTCGCCCCAGCCGCGCAGGCGGGGCAGCAGGTATTGCAGCTGGGCGAGCTCGACCTGGGCCTTGCCCTCCCGGCTCTTGGCGTGCTGGGCGAAGATGTCGAGGATGAGCGCGGTGCGGTCGACCACCTTGACCTTGACGATGTCCTCCAGGCCGCGGCGCTGGCTGGGGGCCAGCTCGGTGTCGGCGATGACGGTGTCGGCGCCGGCCTCGGCGACGATGCGGTGCAGCTCGTCGGCCTTGCCCCGGCCCAGGAACGTGCCCGGGTCGGGATTGGGGCGCCGCTGCAGCAGCCCGTCGAGCACCACCGAGCCGGCGGTCTCGGCCAGAGCCGCGAGCTCGGCCAGCGAGTTCTCGGCGGCCTGGCGGTCGCCGTCAGCGTAGATGCCGATCAGCACCACCCGCTCGAGGCGCAGGCGGCGGTACTCGACCTCGGTGACGTCCTCGAGCTCGGTGGACAGTCCCGGCACCCGCTGCAGGGCGGCCCGCTCGGCCACCTCTTCGGCGCCGCCGAGATCGGCCAGCCCGCGCGTCTGCAGCGCCTGGGCCTCGGTGAGGAGCTGCTCGGCCGAGTGCTCGCCTTCGGGGTGCGGCCGATCGGGATGGACGCGATGATCCGGATGGGAGACGCGGGTTTCGTCTTGGTGCTGGTGCTCCCGCCGCTCGATGCGGTCGAGGGTGCGCTCCAGGTGATGCTGGGTCACTGAACTCCTTCTGCGCCGGTTGACGGCGCTTTTAGGATAGAACGCGTGGCAGCCGATCAGTATTTCACCGTCGAGCCCGGCAGCGAGGCGCACTGGCGCCCGCTGCCGGTCACCCTGGCCGGGCACCATCTCGACCTGGCCACCGCGTCCGGCATCTTCGCGCCCGACGCGCTGGACCGCGGCACCCGCGTGCTGCTCGACGCCGTGCCCGAGCCTCCCGCCGACGGCACCTTCCTCGATCTCGGCTGCGGCTGGGGCCCCATCGCCCTGACCCTGGCGCTGCGCTCCCCCGCGGCCCGGGTCATCGCCGTCGAGGTGAACGAACGGGCCCGCGAGGCGTGCCGCCGGAACGCGCAGGCCGCGGGATGCGGCAACGTGACCGTGCACGCACCAGCGGAGGTGCCGCCGGACACGCGCTTCGATCTGATCTGGTCCAACCCGCCCATCCGCATCGGCAAGGCGGCGCTGCACGAGCTGCTGGCGACCTGGCTCGACCGGCTGGCCCCGGCCGGCGAGGCCTGGCTGGTGGTCGGCAAGCAGCTGGGCGCCGACTCGCTGCAGAAGTGGCTGGATGCCCGCCCCGGGTTCGCCGCCGAGCGGGTCAGCACCGCCAAGGGGTTCCGGGTATTACTGGTCCAGCGCCGATAGCCGCATCGGCAGGTGCGGGATGCCGTCCTCGACGTACATGGGGCCATTGACCGCGAACCCGAACCGCTCGTACCAGCGGTGCGCCACCAGCTGGGCGCCGAGCACCAGGTCCACGTCGGGGTGGGCGGCCACCACCGCCGCGAACACCGCCGTCGCGGCCATCGTGCCGCGGGCCCAGCCGGCGGCGACCACCCGCCCGATGGTCAAGGAGCCGTCCGGCTCGGGCAGGGTGCGGATCGACGCCGCGATGCGGCCGTCCGCGGTGCTCGCCCACCACCATTCGGCGCCCGGCTCCAGGTCGCGGCCGTCCAGCTCGGGATACGGGCACTGCTGCTGCACCACGAACACGTCCACCCGCAGGCGCAGGATGCCGTACACGGTCGGGAAGGCGACGTCGCGGGGCGCCGCGTGCTCGATCAGGCCGCCCGCCGCCGTCCACCGGGCCGCCAGGGCCGCCGCGTCCACGGCCTGCTCGCTCACGCTGTGCCCACTCACGCTGTGCTCGCCCATCCTCTGCTCGCTCATGCGGCCGGCAGGTCGATCTCGCCGGTGAAGACGATCTGCGCCGGCCCCGACAGCGCCACGCGCTCCGCGGCGCCGTTCTCACTGAACACGCGCACCCCCAGGGTGCCGCCCGGGACGTCCACCAGCCAGTGGTCCGGCGCCGTCTCGCCATTGCCGAGGCGCTCGGCGCGGGCCGCGAGCGCCGTCGCCACCACCCCGGTGCCGCACGACATGGTCTCGCCCACGCCCCGCTCGAAGACGCGCATGCGCAGCCGGGGCGCCCCATCCTCGGACTCCCCCTCGACGGGCACGTAGAACTCGACGTTCGAGCCGCCCTCGGGCGGCGGGAACAGCACCGGGGGCTCGACCAGATCGAGGTACTTGAGCCGGTACTCGGTGTCGAGGCGCACCACCTGGTGCGGGTTGCCCACGTCGATGCCGGTGCCGACGCGGCGCTCCTTCGAGTCGGCGGTGCGCACGGTGCGGCGGGGAGCCTCCCGCCACCGCCCCATGTCCACCACGTAGCCGTTGGGGGTGCGGGCCACCGTCTTGACGCCCGCCCGCGTGGCGATGTGCAGGACGCCGCCGGCCGGCAGCGCCGCGAGCCCGGTGGTGGTGAGGTACTCCGCGAACACGCGGATGCCGTTGCCGCACATCTCGGCCACCGAGCCGTCCGCGTTGCGGTAGTCCATGAACCACTCGGCGGCCGGGTCGGCCTCCAGCATCGACGCCGCCTCGTCCACGCGCTCCGAGCGCACCACCCGGATCAGCCCGTCGGCGCCGATGCTGCGGTGCCGGTCGCACCAGGCCGCCACCGTCTCCGGAGACAGGTCGAGGTGCCCCTGCGGGTCGCTGACCAGGATGAAATCGTTGCCGGTGCCGTGGCCCTTGGCGAATCGCACGCGCGTCATGCAGCCATGATACGAGGGCGGCTCAGTTCAGGCGCCTGAAGATGGCATCGAACGCACCGCCCGCCTCCTCGTCCTCCCAGCGGGCCCGGCGCCGGTGCAGCGAGCCGGTGGTCTGCATGACCAGGTCGGCGATGACCGTGGCGGCCAGCGCCTTGCCCGAGTCGGGGGCGATCCCGTCGGCATCGAGCACGGTGGCGTCGTCGTAGCGGCGGAACCAGGTGCGCTGCCGCTTCGCCAGCCGCACGGTCGCCGCGGCGATCTCGTCCACGGCCTGCGCCGCAGTCAACTTGCCGTCGAGGAATTCGATCGCCTGCGCGTATCCGATGGCCCGCCCGGCCGTGGGGCCGCCGCGCAGGCCCGCAGCCAGCAACCGGTCGGTCTCGCCGGCCAGCCCGGACGCCCACATGTGCTCCGCCCGCTCGTGGATGCGCTGCGCCAGGGCCTCCCGGTCGAGTGCGTCGATGACGATCATCTGGTATGGGCGCCACGGGAGGGGCGGGGCGGGCAGGCGGACCTGCGGCGCGTGCCCGGTGAGCTCCAGCACCTCGACGGCGCGCACCAGCCGGCGGTCGTCGGCGTCGGCGAGGCGCGCGGCAGCCTCCGGATCCGCCTCCCGCAGCCGGTCGAGCAGCGGCTCGGCGCCGTGCTCGGCGAGTTCGGCCTGCAGCCGTTCCCGCACGTCCGGGTCGCTGCCCGGAAAGTCGAGTTCGTGGATGACCGCCTCGATGTACAGCCCGGAGCCCCCCACCAGCAGGGGCACCACCCCGCGGCGCTGCAACTGCATGATCGCGGCGCGCGCGGCGGTCTGGTAGTCGGCGACCGAGGCCCGCTCGGTGACGTCCAGCCGATCGAACAGGTAGTGCGGCACGTCGCGGCGCTCCGCGACCGGAGTCTTGGCCGTGCCCACATCCATGCCGCGGTACAGCTGCATCGCATCCGCGTTGACGATCGCCGCCTCCACCCCGGCATCCATGAGGGCCACGGCCGTGTCGAGGGCCAGGCCGGTCTTGCCGGTGGCCGTGGGGCCGCCCAGCACGATCAGCGGCGGATGCCACTGGCCCGCGCCGTGGTCGGGCAGCAGGACGCCGCTCATGGTCGGCCCGCGCCCACCCGTGGCCGCAGCGTCGGCATCCCGAGCGCCACCTGGCGCTCCGCCCCCGGCTGCGGCTCGGCGTGTGCGGCCTCCCAGGCGTCGCCGGCCACCGTGCGCTCCAGGCGGTAGCCGGCCGGGTCCGCCGACTCCGGGTCGGCGAGCAGATGGAACGGGGCGGCACGGGTGATCGGGACGGTGACGAGGTCGCCGGGGCGCGGCGCCTCGGCCCCGGCCGGCACGCTGAAGTGGACCAGCCGGTTGTCGCGCGCCCGCCCGCTGTGGCGGTGGTCGGCGGCGTCCTTCTTCCCGGCCGCGTCGGCGACCAGCACCTCCACCGTGGAGCCCACCAGGCGCCGGTTCTCCTCCCAGCTGATCTCCTTCTGCACATCCACCAGCCGCTGGTAGCGCTCGGAGACCACCTCGGGCGGCACCTGGTCGGGCATGGTCGCCGCTGGGGTGCCCGGGCGCTTCGAGTACTGGAAGGTGAACGCCGCCGAGAAGCGGGCGCGCCGCATGGCGTCGAGGGTGGCCGCGAAGTCGTCCTCGGTCTCGCCCGGGAAGCCCACGATCACGTCGGTGGTGATCGCCGCATCGGGGATGCGCTCCCGCACCCGGTCGAGGATGCCGAAGAACCGCCGGGTGCGGTACGAGCGCCGCATCGCCCGCAGCACCCGGTCCGAGCCCGACTGCAGCGGCATGTGCAGCTGGGGCATGATGACCGGGTCGGCGGCCATCGCATCGATGACGTCGTCGGTGAACATGGCCGGGTGGGGGCTGGTGAAGCGCAGCCGGCGCAGGCCGGGGATGGCCGCCGCCGCGGTGAGCAGCTTCGAGAACGCCTGCCGGTCGCCCATCGCCGCCCCGTACGAGTTCACGTTCTGCCCCAGCAGCGTCACCTCGATGACCCCCTGGTCGACCAGGGCGCGGATCTCATCCAGGATGTCGCCCGCGCGGCGATCCTGCTCCTTGCCGCGCAGCGACGGGACGATGCAGAACGTGCAGGTGTTGTTGCAGCCCACGGAGATCGACACCCATGCCGAGCTGTGCGACTCGCGCTTGCCCGGCAGCGCGGACGGGAACACCTCCAGCGACTCGCGGATCTCGACCTGCGCCTCGTGGTTGTGGCGCGCGCGATCGAGCAGAGCCGGCAGGGACCCCATGTTGTGGGTGCCGAACACCACATCCACCCAGGGGGCGCGGTCGAGGATGTGGGCGCGATCCTTCTGCGCCAGGCACCCGCCCACCGCGATCTGCATGCCGCCGTGGCGCTCCTTGACCGCGGCCAGCTGCCCGAGCGTCCCGTACAGCCGGTTGTCGGCGTTCTCCCGCACCGCGCAGGTGTTCAGGACGACCACGTCCGGGGCGAGCCCGTCCGGCGCCTCGGCATATCCGGCCGCCTCCAGCTCGCCGCGCAGGTGCTCCGAGTCGTGCACGTTCATCTGGCACCCGAAGGTGCGCACCTCGTAGGTTCGCATGCGGCCACGATACTCGGGGCGGGGGACTCGGGGCT
>JBDNYM010000036.1:0-25351 GCA_047722305.1 Pseudoclavibacter sp.
TTCCTGACGATCGGGGTGGTGACGCTGCTGGGCAGCTCGTTCGTGGAGGGCTCCGCCATCGCCCGGGTGGTGAACTGGGGCACGAACGCCGCCGCGCTGACGGTCTTCATCGCGCATGGCGCGCCGCTGTATGCGCTGGGGCTGGCGATGGGGGTGCTGAATGCGGCGGGCGGCTACCTCGGGGCCCGCATGGCGGTGGCCCGGGGGGCGCGCTTCATCCGCGTGGTGTTCCTGGTCGTGGTGGTGGTGTTGGCGGTGCGGTTGGGCTGGCAGGTGTTCGGTCACGCCTGAGAGTGGTTATGATTGGCGTTATCAACATTCTGTGAGCGGTATCGCGCGGCGCCGTCGCGCGGTGAGAAAGGACACGCAATGCGTGTGCAACACACTGTCAAGGCACTTCTCGGTGCCGTCGCCGTCGGGACCCTCGCCCTGGGCCTGGCCGGATGCTCCGACAGCGGAAGCGGCTCCGCCGGCCCGTCGGCCAACGGCAAGGTCGGGATCGTGGCGTCGGTCAACCAATATGGGAACGTCGCCAAGCAGATCGGCGGCAGCCACGTCGACGTCACCTCGGTGATCTCCGATCCGGAGGCCGACCCGCACGACTTCGAGGCCAAGCCGTCTACCGCCCGCCTGCTCGCCAACGCCAGGATCGTCGTCGAGAACGGCCTGGGGTACGACGACTGGCTCGACAAGATGCTCAAGACCCACCAGGGTTCTGACCGGACCGTCATCAGCGCCCAGAAGGTGCGCGGACTGCCCGACAGCACCAAGAACCCGCACCTGTGGTACGACCCCCAGACCATGCCGGCCGTCGCCGCCAGGATCGCCGACCAGCTGAAGAAGGACGACCCCAAGCACGCCGACGACTATGCGGCGAACCTGAAGACGTTCGACGCCTCCATGCAGAAGTACACCGACGCGATCGCCGCCTTCGCGACCGCCCACCCGAACACTCCCGTGGCCGCGACCGAGCCGGTGGCGAACTTCCTGCTCGACGCCGTCAAAGCCGACATCAGGACGCCCTGGAGCCTCCAGGCCGACATCATGAACGACTCCGACCCGTCCGCACAGGACACCGCCACCCAGATGGGCCTGTTCCAGGACAAGACCGTGCAGGCCTTCGTCTACAACGAGCAGGTCACCTCCGACCTGACGACCAAGTTCAAGACCGCGGCCAAGGCCAGCGGCATCCCGCTGGTCGCCGTTTACGAGACCATGCCCCCCAAGAGCGACTACGTCACCTGGATGGTCGACGAGGTCAACGCCCTGAGTCGCGCCGTCGAACAGAAGCAGTCGACGGATAGCCTGGAGTAGTGAACACCGCTCCCACCGCCCGCGCCGTCCCGGTTCTCGACCTCTCCCGGCTCACCATCGAGCTGGGAGGGCGTCGGATCCTGGACGGCGTGGACGTTCAGGTGGCCGCCGGCGAGTTCGTCGGGCTGATCGGCACCAACGGCACCGGCAAGACCACCCTCATGCGGGCGGTGCTGGGGGAGATTCCCATCGCATCCGGCACCAGCCGGGTGCTGGGACGCGCCCGCCCGCGCGCCGGGGACATCGGCTACGTGCCCCAGCGCATCGACCTCGACCCGGACTTGCCGCTGCGGGCCCGCGACCTGGTCGCGCTGGGCCTCGACGGGCACCGCTTCGGGCCCCCGATTCGCCGTCACGCGTTCTGGACTCGAGTCGAGGACGCGCTGCGCGGCGTCGGCGCCCTCGACCTCGCCGACCGGCCCGTCGGCCGCCTGTCCGGCGGGCAGCAGCAGCGGGTGCTCATCGCGTCCGCCATCGTGTCCGACCCGGCGCTCCTGCTGCTCGACGAGCCCCTGGCGAACCTGGACCCGGCCAACAGCGCCGACGTGGTGCAGCTGCTCGACGGCATCCGGCGGGCCGAGGGCATCGCCATCGTGCTGTCCGCCCACGACGTCAACCCGCTGCTGCCGGTGCTCGACCGAGTCGTCTACCTCGGCCACGGGCACGCCGCGGTGGGCCCGTTGGACGAGGTCATCCGCGCCGACGTCCTCACCCGGCTCTATCGGCACCCCATCGAGGTGCTGCGCGCTCGCGGGCATCTCATCGTCCTGGCCGCGGAGACCGAGGAACACCACCGCGGCCACGACCAGCTGCCCGGCGAGCGCCCGGAGGACGCCTCGTGAGGATGGGGCCGGAGCTGTTCGCCGTCACCGAGGTGCGCACCGCACTGGTGGTCGGCACCCTCGTGGCGATCGCCACCGCGCTGATCGGGGTGCTGACCGTGCTGCGCGGCCAGTCGTTCGCCGGCCACTCGCTGACCGACCTCGCCTCCGTGGGCGGCTCCGCCGCCTTCCTCACCGGCACCAACCAGCTGGGCGGTTTCGTGGCGGCCAGCGTGCTCGCCGCCCTGGGGATGCACGCGATCGGCACCGACCGGCTGCGGGGGCGGGATGTCGCCACCGGCATCGTCCTCAGCGCCGGGATGGGCATCACCGCCTTGCTGCTGGTGATCGCCACCATGGTCAGGCCCTCCGGCAACTCCGCCATGGCGGTGCTGTTCGGGTCGCTGTTCACCGTCGCCCCGGGGACGGTGCCGCTGGTGGCGGTGCTCGCCGCGATCTGCGTGCTCATCGTGGCCGCGATCTGGCGGCCGGCCCTGTTCTCGACGGTCTCGCCGACCCTGGCACGGGCCCGCGGGGTGCGCACCGGGCTCGTCAACGCCCTGTTCATGACGGCGCTGGGCATCGGCGTGGCCCTCGGGGCCGTGTCCGTGGGGGCGGTGCTCTCGACGGCCCTGCTGATCGGCCCGGCCGCCTGCGGCCTGCGGGTGGCCCGGCGCATCCGCTCGGCCCTGCTGGTGGCCGCCCTGCTGGGCGCCGGGTCGGTCTGGGGCGGCGTCATCGTGTCGTACGAAAGCTACGCCTGGACCGGCGGGCACGCCTGGTCGGTGAGCTTCTGCATCGTGTCGCTGGTGCTCATCTGCTTCCTGGCCTCCAGCGGCTGGGGATGGGCGCGCGACACCGGCCGGATCGGGAGGCGAGCTGATGCGTGATCTCCTCTTCGGGTCCTATCTGACCAACACCTGGACGGCCGGCACGATCATCGCGCTGGTCGCCGGCGTGGTCGGCGTGTTCGTGGTGCTGCGCGGCGACACGTTCCTGGCCCATGCCCTGCCCCACGGCTCGTTCGCCGGAGCGGCGGTCGCGGCGGCGATCGGCGCCAGCCCGGTGGCCGGGATGGGCGTCGCGGCTCTGTTGGCCGGCCTGGTCATCTCCTGGCTCGGGCGCCGGCGGCGGGATGTGGTGATCGCGCTGGTGTTGACCTTCCTGCTCGCCGGCGGCGCCTTCGTCCTCAGCTTGCAGGGGCGCTACAGCAACCAGGTGTACGCGCTGCTGTTCGGTCAGGTGCTGTCGGTGGCGACCTCCGACCTCATCGCCATGGGCATCCTCGCCGCGGCTGCGGTCGTCGCGGTGCTGCTCATGGCTCGGCCGCTGCTGCTCACGGCGGCGCTGCCCCAGACCGCCGCCGCCTCCGGGCTGCGCCGCGGCGCGGTCGAGACCGGGTTCACCCTGGTGGTGGCCGCCGCGACCACGGCCAGCGTGCCGGTCGTGGGCGCCCTGCTGCTGTTCAGCCTGCTCGTGGCGCCGCCCGCGGCGGCCTGCCTGCTCTGCCGCCGGCCGGGACACGCGGTGGCGGTCGCCTGCGGGCTGTGCCTGCTGTGCATGTGGGGCGCGATCGCCCTGTCGGTGCTCACCGACCTGCCGGTGGGGTTCTTCGTGTCCGCCATCGGGGCGCTGGTCTATGCGGCGGCGCGGGCGGGCACCATGCTGGTCGGTAGACTGGGGCGCGTCGATCGGGGGCGCCGCTCCCGCGTCCAGGCGCAGGAGGCCCGCTAATGCTTTACGCCGTGCAGTACCGGTACATCGACGATGCCGAGAAGCTGGGGGAGATCCGCCCCGAGCATCGCCGGCACAACGCGGCGCTGCACGAGCAGGGCCTGATCGTCGCGGCCGGCCCCTACTCGGAGACCCCCGGCGCACTGCTGCTGTACTCGGCCCCCGACCGCGCCGCCGTCGAGGCCGCCCTCGACCAGGACCCCTTCTGGCTGCATGGCTGCGTCGCCGAGCGCACCATCAACGAGTGGACGCCGGCCGTCGGCGGCGTCGGCATCTGAGGCCGTCCTCGCCTTGCCCCTCCGCTGCAGCTGTGGCACAATATGACAGTTGCGTTGACGGCCCCATCGTCTAGCGGCCTAGGACATCGCCCTCTCACGGCGGTAACACCAGTTCAAATCTGGTTGGGGTCACAAGACTGAAAACCCCCGGAATTCCGGGGGTTTCGCGTTTCCGTGGACTGTTGTTCGGGTCTTGCTGAGCGTTGGCGAGGAGTCGGATGGCGTAGCTCACGCAGTCCGGCGCGCGCGGCGGCGCGCCTTCCACTCGTCGAGCGTGATGTAGTCGTCCGGGTTCGCATTTGCCTCTGCGACCCGCTGCTCCAGGATTGCCCACTGTCCAGTAGGGATATCGTCCAGCTTGGCTTGGATCGCATCGTGAAGCTCGACCAGCTCGGAAGGACTGAGCCGGTCGACCTGCCTCATGAGCGCCGTGTTGACCATGTTTTCAGAGTACGTGATGAGCCTGATATCAGCTAGGACGTCGCGCGAGACGAGTACGACTCGCTCATCGAGACGCTCCATCTGCTCAGCAGCCCTGCCAACGCCGCCGCCCTCCAGACCGCGCAGCGTCAGGTCGAGGAGGGGCAGACCGTCCACCACGGACTGCGCCGTTCGTGACCGAGGACGACCTGGAATGGGTCCCGATCGCTTGGGAGCAGTACGAGTGGTGGGACCGGAACGATACGAAGGTCCGCGACCGGATCAACGCCCTCATCGAGTCCGCACTTCCGACTCCGTCCGGTGGGATCGGCAAGCCGGAGCCGCTCCGCGGTAGCCTGTCGGGGTGCTGGTCCCGGAGGATCACCCTGGAGCATCGGCTCGTATATGAGGTTGAGGTGCGGGACGGTCGCCTGATCGTCCACCAGTGCCGCTTCCGCTATTGAAGGTCATGAAGGTTCCACCAGTGAAATCAACGAGTACCGCGTCCCCGGCGCGGACGGGCTTCGCCTACGGGCTCGGGGCCCACGTCGTCTGGGGCATCCTGCCGCTGTTCTTCCTGTCGCTGGCGCCGGCGGGCGCGTGGGAGATCGTCGCCTGGCGGGTGGTCTTCTCCGTCGCCCTGTGCGCGATCCTGCTGACCGCCACGCATGCGTGGCACGGGTTCGCCGCGATCTGGCGCGACCGGCGCCTGCGGGCCGCGTTCGTGGTCGCGGCGCTGCTCATCTACGGCAACTGGCAGACGTACGTGCTGGCCGCCACCAGCGGACACGTGGTCGATTCAGCGCTCGGCTACTTCATCAACCCGGTGTTCACGGTGCTGCTGGGCGTCTTCGTGCTGCACGAGCGGCTGCGGCCCATGCAATGGGTGTCGGTGGCGCTGAGCACGATCGCCATCGTGATCATCACCGTCGATGAGGGGCACGTCCCCTGGATCGCCCTCATCCTGGCCGGCACGTTCGGCGTCTACGGTCTGGTCAAGAACCGGGTGGGGGTCAGCACGGACGCTCTCACCGGCCTGGCGGTGGAGACCACGGCACTCTTCCCGGTTGCGATCGTGGTGCTGGTCGCGGTGCAGCTCACCGGCGGCATCACGTTCGCCGCGAACGGCATCGGCCACGCCCTCATGCTGATGCTGGCGGGTCCGATGACCACCGTGCCGCTGATCCTGTTCGCCGCGGCCGCCCGTCGCCTGCCGCTGACGTGGACGGGGTTCTTGCAGTACGCATCGCCGACCATCCAGTTTCTGATCGGGGTGCTGGTGCTGCACGAGGCGATGCCGGTGTCGCGCTGGATCGGTTTCGTGATCGTGTGGGCCGGGCTGGCGCTGCTCATCGCCGACTCCGCGGTCGCGGCGGGTCGTCGGCACCGGGCGCCGGCCGGTGAGGTCAGAGCCCGAACACGTTGAACACGAGCTGGAACAGCAGCAGCGCCAGCAGCAGCTCGGCGATGGCGATCACCCACCACCACGACAGCAGGAACGCTCCGGCCCGGCGCGTCCAGGGCGCGTCCCCCCAGGCCCCCGCGCGCAGCGTCCATCCCGCCGTAAAGAGGAACATCGGGATGGTGGCGCACCACACCACCTCGCAGTTCGGGCACAGCACGTGCGACACGGTCAGCGTGAAGAATTGGAAGAACAGCACCAGCCCGGTCGCGCCGGCCAGCGCCGCCGTGAACGCGCGCCAGAACCAGAACGGGAACCGCGTCCCGCCGAGCGACGCGACGCCGATCACCACCGGGATGGTGAAGCACACCAGCCCGACCAGCGAGTTCGGGATGCCCAGCAGATTGCCCATCGGGCTGGCCTGGTTCGGGGAGCACGAGATCGTGGAGCTGAGATCGCAGCTGATCAACGGCGTCTGCCGGCGCAGCTCGGCCAGGTACTCGAGCACCAGGATGAAGGCGGCGGTCCAGGCGGCCCCGCCGCCGATGAGCCAGACCAGGCCGCCGGCGCGGGTGCTGGGAGCATGTTTCGCGGACATCCCCGTCAGCTTAGCGAGATATGCGAAACTGAACGGATGAGCATCGAGAAACCAGAGATCGACTTCCAGCCCGGCCCCGCCCCCACCCTCCTCGAGATCGACGACATCACCGTCGGCGACGGGGACGAGGCGCAGCTCTCGTCCACCGTCACCGTCCACTATCTGGGCGTCGGGTTCGAGACGGGGGAGGAGTTCGATTCGTCCTGGTCGCGGGGCGAGCCGGCGACGTTCCCGCTGCGCAGCCTGATCCCCGGCTGGAAACTCGGCATCAAGGGCATGAAGGTGGGCGGCCGTCGCCAGCTCATCGTGCCGCCGCACCTGGCCTACGGGCCCGCCGGCAGCGGCCACCCGCTGGCCGGTCAGACGCTGGTGTTCGTCATCGACCTGCTGGGCGTCGCGTAGGGGCGCCCCAGAACCGGGGCCCGGTGGCGAGCTCGGGCCGGAAGTACTGCGAACGGCGGAACCCGAGCAGCGCCGCCCACACCGGCTCGATCACCACCGCGAAGACCGTCCACCAGGGCGAGCGCTTGCCGAAGCCGCGGTTGATGGTGATGAACGCGAACACGCTCGGGATGAGCAGGATGAGCTGCGCCAGCGTGCCGAGCCCGATCAGGATGTCGATCGACGGCGTCAGGCTGAGCGTCAGCGGGCCGGTGGGCGAGAAACCCGAGAAGACGTTCGCGGTGGCGAGCGTGGTCATCGCCAGCGCATCGGCCGCGATGGGCACCACCGCCAGCAGCGCCCACCAGCCGTTCTGCCCGCCGGCGTCCAGCACCACCCAGTCTCGGTAGACCGGGATCCAGGCGCCCCAGGGGCGCGGGTGGCCGGCCTTGCGCAGCATCAGCATCAGCGCGGTAGACGCGAAGATGTACCAGAGCAGCAGCAGCACGAAGACCAGCAGCGTCACGACCACGGTCAGGATCACCAGCAGGGTGCCGCCCACCACGTTCATCCGTTCGCCTCCCGCCCGCTCAGCAGTGCGCGGCGCCGGCGGACTGGCGCCCCCGGGCGTGGTCGGTGTCGCCGCCGGCCGCGACGGCCTGGGCGAGGGCGGCCTCGAAGGCCACCCACGACATCATGGCGCATTTGACCCGCATGATGAATCGGCTGACCCCGTTGAGCGCCACTGCGTCTTCGAAGTCGTCTTCGTCGAGTTCGAGGGCGCCGCGCGAGCGCATCACCGCCCGGAACTGCTCGATGCGGGCCCGAGCCGTCTCCACATCCCACCCGACGGCCAGCTGCGACAGGATGGAGGCGCTCGCCATGGAGATGGTGCAGCCGTCGCCCTCCCAGCGCAGGTCGGAGACCACGCCGTGGTCGAGGTCCACCTGCACGGTGATCTCGTCGCCACAGGTGGGGTTGACCTGGTGGGAGCTGCCGTCGGCGCGCGCGGACGTGCCCTCGCCGGCGCGCTCGCGGGCCTGCTCGAGGATGATGGTCTGGTAGAGGCTGTCGAGTCCGCTGCTCATGCGGCCACCCCGAAATACGACCGGACGCCGCTCAGGGCGTCCAGGAAGGCGTCCACCTCGGCGGTGGTGGTGTACAGGTAGGTGCTGGCCCGGGTGGAGGCGGTGACGCCGTAGCGTCGGTGGGCCGGCTGGGCGCAGTGGTGACCGACGCGCACGGCGATGCCGGCGGCGTCGAGCAGCTGCCCGACGTCGTGGGCGTGCACGCCGTCGACGTCGACGCTGACCAGGCCGGTGCGTGGCTGTCCCGCCGCGGGGCCGAGCAGGCGCACGCCGGGGATGTCGGCGACGCCGTGGGCGAGCCGAGCGCCGAGTGCGGCCTCCCAGCCCGAGATCCGTTCGAGCCCGACGCGTCGCAGGTAGTCGACGGCGGCCGAGAGCCCGACGACCTGCTCGGTCATCTGCGTGCCGCCCTCGAAGCGCTCGGGGGGGTCGATGAACTCGGTGCGCTCCATGGTGACCGTGGTGATGGTCGATCCGCCAGTCAAGAAGGGCGGCATGGCCTCCAGCAGCTCGCGGCGCCCGTAGGCGCAGCCGACTCCGGTGGGGCCGAGCATCTTGTGCCCGCTGAACGCGGCGAAGTCGACGCCCAGCGCGTGCAGGTCGAGGGGGAGGTGCGGCGCGGACTGGCAGGCGTCGAGGACGGTGTACGCCCCCACCTGGCGGGCGCGGGCCACCAGCGCGGGGACGTCGGCGATATAGCCGAGCACGTTGGAGGCGTGGGCGAAGGCCAGCACCCGGGTGCGATCGGTGACGATCTCGTCGATCCGGCCGAGGTCGAGCTGGCCGTCGTCGCCAAGCGGGATCCAGCGCAGGGCGGCGCCGGTGTGGGCGGCCACCTCCTGCCAGGGGACGATGTTGGAGTGGTGCTCGCCCTCGGTGATCACGATCTCGTCGCCGGGGCCGAGCGCGAAGCGTCGGGCCGCGTGGCCGCCGCGGCCGGCGGTGGCGTTGACGAAGGCGCTCGCGATGAGATTCAGGCCCTCGGTGGCGTTCTTGGTCCAGACGATCTCGCCCGCATCCGCCCCCACGAAGTCGGCCACGTTGGCGCGAGCCTGCTCGAAGAGGTCGGTGGACTCGGCGGCCAGCGTGTGGGCTCCCCGGTGCACCGACCCGTTGTGCACGGTGTCGTAGTCGCGCAGGGCGTCGAGCACCTGCCGCGGCCGCTGGGAGGTGGCCCCGGTGTCGAGGTAGACGAGCTGGTGCCCGTTGATGCGGCGCTGCAGGATGGGGAAGTCCTCCCGGAGGCGGGAGACTTCTGCGTCGGTGAGCGCCGTGGCGGTGGGCGTGGTCGCGGAGAACGTCATTCGGCCGCCAGGTCGTCCTCGACGCGCTGGACCTTCTCGGTCAGCTGGTTAGCGTCGTACCCGCGCCGGATGTCGCATTTGATGACCAGCGAGACGCGGTCCGAGAATTCCTCGACCGCCTCGGTGGCCTGCTTGATGACGGCGAAGATCTGGTCCCATTCGCCCTCGATGGTGGTGAACATCGAGGTGGTCTCGTTGGGGAGGCCGGACTCCCGGACGATCTTCACGGCGCGCGCGACGGCGTGGTGGACAGACCCGGTGGGATCGGCTGGGGTGCTGGGTGCGACGGAGAATGCGGCGAGCATGGTGTTTCCTCCCGAAATGGACTTCCCTCCATAGTAGGGCGGCGGTGCCGGTGACGTACCCTGACGTCTGAAAGACAGATGCCAGCGGAGGAGGCCGGATGGACCGCGTGCAGGGATACGCCGAGAGTGCACTCGACGGGGTGCGGACGCATTACCAGGTGTTTCCCGGGGACGGGTCACCGGTGGTGCTCGTACACGGGTCGGCCCTCTCCGGGGCGTCATGGCGGGGCCTCGGGTACGTGCGCGGTCTGCAGCGCGCCGGCCATCGGGTCGTGATCTACGACGTCCGCGGCCACGGCCGCAGCGACGGCCCCACCGATCCGGCCGCCTACGACGACGCGCACTTCGTCTCCGACTTCGAGGCCGTCGCCGATGCGGTGGGCCTGGCCCGCACTCACGTGATGGGCTACTCGTTCGGGGCGCGACTGGCCCTGCAGCTGGCCGTGCTGCACTCGCCACGGCTGATCGGCTTCGTGGAGCTGGCCGGGTCGCCGGCCGCGGCCGCCGGCGAGGTGCACTCGGTGTTCCCGGAGCCGGTGGTGGCCCGCCTGCGCGCCGACGACATCCACGGGTTCGTGACCAGCTGGGAGGAGTACCTGGGGGCCCCCATCGACGCCGGTACCCGGCAGGCGCTGCTGGCCAACCACGCCGCCTCGCTGGGCGCGTTCTTCGACGGGCTGAGCCGGAAGGGCGCGACCTCGGAGGACCTGCTGCGCGGTATCGAGGCGCCGAGCCTCTGGATCGCGGGCACGGAGGACCACCCGCGCTTCGAGGCCTCCCAGCGCACCGCCGAGCTGCTGGGCGCTCCGTTCGTGCCGCTGCCCGGGCGCACGCACGCGAACACGATGTTCCCGGCCCAGCCGGTGCTGGACGCGGTGGTCCCGTTCCTGGACCGGGTCGATGCCGAGGCCTGAACGGGCCTGCCCGCCTTCCTGATCGTCAGTGCGTGTCGGGACGCTGCGCGGCGGGACGCTCCCGCAGCACCTGTGACACCGTCACTGCGGCGATGGCCACGCAGACGACCACCAGGACGACCACGCCCGGCCAGCCGCCGGCGTGGAACCAGTAGCCGGCGAACCAGCCCAGCACGCTGGAGCCGGTGTAGTAGAAGAGGTTGTACAGCGAGCTCGCCTGGGCACGGCCGGTCTGGTGGCGCACCCCGACCCAGCCCGAGCAGATCGAGTGGGTGCCGAAGAACCCGGCCGTGAAGATCAGCAGCCCCACGAAGATCAGCCACAGGGGGCCGGCCAGGGTGATGAGGGTCCCGGCCGCCATCGTCCCGGCCGCCACCAGCAGCACCGGCAGCCGGCCGTACTGCTCGGCCGCCCGCCCCGCGAACGGCGAGGTGATGGTGCCGATCAGGAAGGTCACGAACAGCAGGCTGACCACCTCGATCGGCAGGTGGTAGGGGGCGTGGGTGAGTCGGAAGCCCAGGTAGTTGTACACGGCCACGAACGAGCCCATGTACATGAATCCCTGCAGGTAGAGCGTCATCTGCCCGGGGTCGCGGAGGTTCTCCATGATGCGCTGCCAGGCGGTGGTGGTCGGCATGAGCTCGGGTGGGCGCTGGCGCAGCGGGACGAAGCCGCGGGCGCGCGGGATGAGCACGATGAACAGCGCCACGGCGATCGCGCACATGACGACCACGGCCATCACGCCCAGCCGCCAGGACCCCGTCCAGCCGCTGACGATGCCCGACAGGACCCGCCCCACCAGGCCGCCCACCGAGTTGCCCGACACGAAGATCGCGGCGGCGCTGGCGATGTGCCGGTGGTCGAGTTCTTCCGAGAGGAAGGCGACGGCCACGCCTGGCACGCCGCCGAGGGCGGCGCCCTCGAGGATGCGCGCCGCCACCAGCAGCCAGATGCTCGGTGCGAGCAGGCCGATCAGCCCGAACACGGTCGCCGAGATCAGCGAGACGGTCATGGCCTGCACCCGCCCGTACCGGTCGGCGATGGCCGCCCAGAAGAGCACCGCGATCGCCATCCCGATCGTGGCGCCCGACACCGTGAGGGCCGAGGTGGGGGCGGAGACGCCGAACTCATCGGCGATGGCCGGCAGCACCGACTGCGTGGAGTACAGCTGGGCGAACGTCGCCAGCCCGGAGAAGAACAGGCTGACCAGGATGCGGCGGTATTCGGGGCTGCCCTGCGGGTGCCCCGCCCAGGGCGGAGGCGCGGGAGCGGAGGCGGTCATGGCCGCCTCCCGGGACGAGCTGCCGAGGCAGGCGCGGATGGCCCTCCGGCGGGTGCGGACATGGGGTGGCGGAACCTTCGTGAACGGAAAAGCATGATGATGGTGTCTGCTGGGATAATACCGGTATCGATATCGCACGGGAGGCGGCGGCCATGGCGGATGTGTACATAGTCCCAGACGCGGACACGCTGGAGCGCATCGGGGACGTCCCCGGGGCGGACATCCGGGTCTGGGACCTCAGCGTGGACCCCGAGGAGGCCGGCATCGACCCGGCCGCGGTGCGCGGCGTGCTGGTGCCGAACTACTTCTTCTCGCCCGACGGCTGGCGGCGGCTGCAGCAGCTCCCCGCCGTCCGGCTCGTGCAGCTGCCCTCGGCCGGATTCGAGCACGCGCTGCGGTTCATCCCGCCCCGGGCGGCGCTCGCCAACGGCGCCGGCGTGCACGACGCCGAGACCGCCGAGCATGCGGTCGGGCTGGCGCTCGCCTCGGTGCGGGGCCTCGACCGCGCCTTCGACGCGCAGCGCTCCGGGCGCTGGGCGCCGGAGCTGAGCCGCTCGTTCGTGGATCGGCGCGTCACCGTGGTCGGGTTCGGCCACATCGGGGAGGCGATCGTCTCGCGACTGCTGCCCTTCGAGGTCGGGATCGAGGTCGTCGCCCGGCGCGAGCGCGACGCCGTCGTGGACGGGCGCCCCATCCATGTGCGCCCGATCGACGAACTCGACGCCGTGCTGCCCGCCACCGACGTGCTGATTCTCATCCTGCCGCTCAACGACGCCAGCCGGGGGCTGATCGACGCCCGTCGCCTGGCGCTGCTGCCCGACGGCGCCCACGTGGTGAATGTCGCCCGGGGCGGCATCGTGGTCACCGACGATCTCACCGCCGAGGTGCGCCGCGGCCGCCTGTACGCCGCGCTCGACGTGACCGACCCGGAGCCGCTGCCCGCCGGGCATCCGCTGTGGCATCTGGCCGGCGCCATCATCACGCCGCACATCGGCGGGCTGACGGATGCGACGCCGCCCCGCGTCTCCCGCCTGTGGAAGCAGCAGATCGCCGCCCTGGTCCGGGGCGAGACCCCGATCAACCTGGTCGAGACCGGGACGGCCGGTCATGAGTCCTGAGCCGAACGCCCATCCCGTCCCCTCCGCGCCGGCTGAGCTGCAGGAGCTGCGCGAGCGCATCGACGGCCTCGACGCGCAGCTGGTCCGCACACTCGCCGAGCGCTTCGATCAGACCGACCGGGTGGGATGCGTCAAGGCCGAGGCGGGCCTGCCCGCCCACGACTCCGGACGGGAGGCGGAGCACATCGCGTCACTGCGCGCCCAGGCCGCGTCGCTCGGCCTCGATCCGGACCTCACCGAGCGCATCATGCGAGCGGTGATGGGCGAGGTCGTCGAGAAGCATCGGGATCGCGCCCGTCGGCTCCGGGGGTAGGCGGTGCTGTCGATCCTCCTGACCGCCGTCGAGGTGGCGATCGTCGTCGTCGCGCTGTTCGTCGTGCCGCGGGGACGCACCCCGGCGACGGCGATCGCGTGGCTGCTGCTCATCGTCGTGCTGCCACTGGTGGGGATCGTGCTGTTCGCCATCCTGGGGTCGAACCACCTGCCGCCGTCGCGGCGGCGGAAGGAGCAGGCGGCGGTCGCCGTGATCCGGACCTCGGCCCGCCGGCTCGGGTCGGACCGGCTGCCGCTGGGCGCCCCCGACTGGGCGAGCCATGTCGTCACCCTGGCGCACACGCTGGGGGCGATGCCGATGCTGGGCGGCAACCGGATCCAGGTCACCACCGAGCTCGGGGCCAGCTTCGACGCCATGATCGCCGAGATCGACCAGGCGCATCGTACGGTGAACGTGCAGTTCTACATTCTCGTCTGCGACGAGCGCACCGAGCCGGTGTTCGCCGCCCTGGAGCGGGCCATCCAGCGGGGCGTGGCGGTGCGGGTGCTGCTCGACGGCTGGGCGTCGTACTGGATCTCGGGGGCGCGCCGCACCCGGCGGCGCCTGCACGACATGGGGGCGTCGTGGTCGTACATGCTGCCGCTGCGCCCGCTGTGGGGGGAGCTGCAGCGGCCCGATCTGCGCAACCATCGCAAGATCGTCACCGTGGACGGCCAGGTGGCGTTCACCGGCTCGCTCAACCTCATCAGCGACGACTACAACCGGCCGCGGGCGCGCCGGGCCGGCATGGCCTGGGTGGACGTGCTGGTCCGGGTGGAGGGCGCCTCGGCGCTGGAGCTCGAGTCGGTGTTCGCCACCGACTGGTACTTGGAGACCGGCCAGCAGCTGCCCCGCCCGCAGTCGGTGGACATCCCCGTCCACGGCGGGACCTACCTGCAGGTGGTGCCGAGCGGGCCTGGCTACGCCCTGGAGAGCAATCTCAAGGTGTTCCTCTCGCTGCTGCACCACGCCCGGGAGCGGGTGACCATCGTGAGCCCGTATTTCGTGCCGAACGAGGCCATGCTGTACGCGCTCTCGAACGCGGTCAACCGCGGGGTGGACGTCGAGCTGTTCGTCTCCGAGAAGGGCGACCACCTGCTGGTGGCCCACGCCCAGGCCTCCTACTACGAGCAGCTGCTGGTCATGGGGGTGCGCATCCAGCTGTACCGGCAGCCGCACCTGCTGCACACGAAGTTCGTGATCGTGGACGGGGCAGTGGTCGCCGTGGGGTCCTCCAATATGGACATGCGCTCGTTCAGCCTGAACATGGAGGTGACCCTGCTCGGCGTGGGTGACGAGCTGATCGAGACGATGACGGCGGTCGCCGACTCGTACCGGCGCTCGTCGCGGCCGCTCGATCTGGAGGAGTGGCGGCGTCGGCCGTTGCTGCTGCGCGGCTTCGACAACCTGCTGCGGCTCACCTCGGCGTTGCAATAACGCCGCCGGCGGGGCCGATTCTCGCCCTGGTATCTCAGAAATATATCCAGTACATGGTTTCGGACGTATCCTTTCCCGGTCGCGCCGCCCCACCGGACGGCCCGCAGCGAGAGACAGGGGATCGCCACCATGAAGCACAAGAGCCACAGCGCGCTGCTCTACATCCTGGTCATCATCGGCGCCGTCGCCGGCATCGTGCTGGGCCTCGCCTGGCCGGCCGCCGGCGTCGCCATGAAGCCGCTGTCCACCGTCTTCATCGCCCTCATCAAGATGATGATCGTGCCGGTGATCTTCTGCACGATCGTCACCGGCGTCGGCTCGATCGCCAAGGCGGCCACCGTCGGGAAGGTCGGCGGGCTCGCCTTCGGCTACTTCATGGTGATGTCCACGGTGGCGCTCGTCCTGGGCCTCCTGGTGGGCAACATCCTCAAGCCCGGCGAGGGGCTCGACGTGCACGCCCTCATCCAGGGCAGCTCATCGCAGACGGCCGCCGTGCTCGGCTCCGCCAAGGAGAGCACGCCGACCGACGGCACCAGCCCGATCGTCGCCTTCCTGCTCGGCGTCATCCCGCACAGCCTGCTGACGCCGTTCACCGACGGCGACGTACTCGCGGGGCTGCTGATCGCCGTGCTGGTCGGGTTCGCCATCCAGGGGATGGGGGAGCGGGGGCGGCCCCTGCTGCGCGGCGTCGAGCACGTGCAGGTGCTGGTGTTCCGTCTGCTCGCCATGGTCATGTGGACCGCCCCGATCGGCGCCTTCGGGGGTCTGGCCGCCCTGCTGGGCGCCGCCGGCTGGGAGGCGCTGCTGAGCCTGGTCGTGGTGATGTTCGGGTTCTACCTGACCTGCGCCATCTTCGTGTTCCTGGTGCTCGGCCTCTTCCTGTATGCCGTCGCGCGTATCAATGTCTTCAAGCTGTTCGCCTACCTGGGCAAGGAGTTCCTGCTCATCCTCGCGACCAGCTCGTCCGAGTCGGCCCTGCCGCGGGTGATCGCCAAGCTCGAGCACCTGGGCCTCGACCGGTCGACGGTGGGCATCAGCATCCCCACCGGCTACTCGTTCAACCTCGACGGCACGGCCATCTACCTGACCATGGCCTCCCTGTTCATCGCGGACGCCATGGGCAAGCCGCTCTCGATCGGCGAGCAGGTGGGGCTGCTGCTGTTCATGATCATCGCCTCGCACGGTGCGGCCGGCGTGTCCGGGGCCGGGCTCGCCACCCTCGCCGGCGGGCTGCAGGCGGCCCGGCCCGACCTGCTCAGCGGTCTGGGCATCGTGGTCGGCATCGACCGGTTCATGTCGGAGGCACGGGCACTCACCAACTTCGCCGGCAACTCCATCGCCGCCGTCATCGTGGCGACCTGGACGCACACCGTCGACCGGCCGCAGATGGTCAAGGTGCTCGCCGGGGACGACCCGTTCGACGAGGCCGCCTTCGAGCGCGGGGAGATCCATGCGGAACGCGCGGAGGCCCACCCGGCCAGGTGACCCGCGCCTGGTACAGTGGCGCCGATGACACAGCTGCCCGCCTGGTTCGAGATCACCGCGAGCGTGGTCATGGTGCTGATCCTGCTCGCCGACATGCTGCTCATCCTCAAACGACCCCATGTGCCGAGCATGAAGGAGTCGACCGCCTGGGTCGTCTTCTACGTGGCGCTCGCTCTGGTCTTCGCCGGCGTGCTGTTCTGGATCGGCGACGCCGACCACGGCGGCCAGTTCCTGGCCGGGTGGCTGACCGAGTACAGCCTGAGCATCGACAACCTGTTCGTGTTCATGGTGCTCATCGCCCGCTTCCGGGTCCCGTCCCGGCAGCAGCAGCTGGTGCTCATGGCGGGCATCCTGGTCGCGCTGGTGCTGCGGGGCGTGTTCATCCTGCTGGGGGCGTCGCTCATCGAGACGTTCTCCTGGATCTTCTACCTGTTCGGCGCCTACCTCATCTACACGGCCGTGAAGCAGGCCTTCGGCAGCGACGACGCCGACGAGGACCGCCAGGAGGGCGCGCTGGAGCGCAGTCTGCGCCGGCGGCTGCGGGTCGCCGACCAGTGGAACGGCAGCCACTTCCGCGTCACCATCGACGAGGTCCGCTACTGGACGCCGCTGCTGGTCGTGCTGCTCGCCCTGGGCGGCACCGACCTGCTGTTCGCCCTCGACTCGATCCCGGCCATCTTCGGCATCACGCAGAGCCCGTTCCTGGTGTTCTCCGCGAATGTGTTCGCCCTCATGGGCCTGCGGCAGCTGTACTTCCTGCTGGGCGGGCTGGTGCGCAAGCTCGTCTACCTGAAGTACGGGATCGCCGCCATCCTGGCCTTCATCGGCGTCAAGCTGGTCGGCCACGCCATGCACGCCAATGAGCTGCCCTTCATCAACGGCGGCAAGAGCATCCCCTGGGCGCCGGAGATCGGCACCTGGACATCGCTCGCGTTCATCCTGGCCGCCATGGGCGTCGCCACGGTCGCCAGCCTCATCAAGGTTCGCCGGGAGCGCACCGAGTAGGTTCCACAGGCCCGTCGGCGGCCTGCGGAGTAGTATGGTCGGTCGGCAGAAACCGCTGACCCAGCGGCGGAACGGAGCACAGCCATGACCGAGACGAGCACCGCCGGCATCACGCCATTCGCGACCGAGCCGCAGCCCGAACGGGCCATGCGCATCCGCGGCGGCAAACCCCTTACCGGGCGCATCGACATCAAGGGCGCCAAGAACCTGGTCACCAAGGCCATGGTGGCAGCCCTGCTGGGCGACACCCCCAGCACGCTGCGCAACGTCCCCGAGATCAGCGATGTCGGCGTCGTCGCCGGGCTGCTCGAACTGCACGGCGTCAAGATCACCCACGACGGCCCCGACACGCTCGTGCTCGACCCGCGCGACGTGGTGCAGGCCCACATGGCCGAGATCAACGCCTACGCGGGCGACTCCCGCATCCCCATCCTCTTCTGCGGGCCGCTGCTGCACCGGCTCGGAGAGGCGTTCATCCCCGACCTGGGCGGCTGCCGCATCGGGTCGCGGCCCATCGACTATCACCTGGCCGTACTGCGCAACTTCGGCGCCCAGATCGACAAACTGCCCGAGGGCATCCGGATGTCGGCGCCGCAGGGGCTGCACGGCGCCAAGGTCGAGCTGCCGTACCCGAGCGTGGGCGCCACCGAGCAGGTGCTGCTCACCGCCACCCTCGCCGACGGCATCACCGTCCTGAAGAACGCCGCCATCGAGCCCGAGATCATGGACCTGGCGGCCATCCTGCAGAAGATGGGCGCCGTCATCACCGTGCAGGCCGACCGCGTCATCCGCATCGAGGGCGTCGACCACCTCAGCGGCTACGTCCACCGCGCCATCGACGACCGCAACGAGGCCGCCTCCTGGGCCTGCGCCGCGCTGGCCACCCAGGGCGACATCTTCGTGGGCGGGGCCGCCCAGCCCGACCTGATGGCGTTCCTCAACGTGTTCCGCAAGGTCGGCGGCGGCTTCGAGGTGCACGACGACGGCATCCGCTTCTTCCAGGCCGATTCCGAGCTGCACCCCGTCGCCATCGAGACAGATGTGCATCCCGGGTTCATGACCGACTGGCAGCAGCCGCTCGTCGTCGCGCTCACCAAGGCCAACGGGGTCTCCGTCGTGCACGAGACCGTCTACGAGAACCGGTTCAAGTTCACCGAGGCCCTGGTGCAGATGGGCGCGCACATCCAGCTGTACCGGGAGTGCCTGGGCAGCGTCCACTGCCGCTTCGGGGAGCGCAACTTCTTCCACTCCGCCGTGATCGCCGGCCCCACGCCGCTGCAGGGCGGCGACATCGTGGTGCCCGACCTGCGCGGCGGGTTCTCGCACGTCGTCGCGGCACTCAGCGCCTCCGGAACGTCGACGGTGCACAACGTGAGCATCATCAGCCGCGGCTACGAGCGCTTCGCGGAGAAGCTGGGGCAGCTCGGGGCCGATTTCGACTTCATCCCGGAGACCGCCGGGGCGCGCGCGTGAGCGGTCGTCGTCGACGTGAGCGGCGGCCGCTGTCGGCCAACCTCATCGGCACCCCGCTGGTGCCGATCGTCGGGGCGTTCATGGGAGACGACTACCGCGATGCGGACCGGCTCCCCGCAACCGGGCCGTGCATCGTGGTGGCCAACCACCTCACCAAGATCGATCCGCTGCTGATGGTGCGCTTCGTGTGGCGGCAGAGCCGCATGCCGCGCTTCCTGGCCAAGCGCGAGCTGTTCGAGCTGCCGGTGGTGGGCCCCGCTCTGACCTGGCTGGAGCAGATCCCGGTCGACCGAGGCGGCCACGGCGTCAAGTCGATGGCGGTCGCCGAGCAGTGGCTGCGCAAGGGCTCGTGCGTGGTCATCTATCCGGAGGGGACGCTGACCCGCGACCCCGAGCTGTGGCCGATGCGCGGGCAGTCGGGCGCGGTGCGGCTGTGCCTCGACACCGGCGCCCCCATCATCCCGGTGGCCCACTGGGGGGCGCAGGAGGTGCTGCCGCGCTATTCGTCGCGGCTGCACCTGTTCCCGCGCCGGAAGTTCCACGTGCAGGTGGGGGAGCCCATCCTGCCCGCGCAGGTGCGCCAGTGGACGCAGGAGGCCGGGATGCGCGGCGCCACCGACCGGCTGATGCTGGAGATCACCCGCCTGCAGGAGGGGCTGCGCGGCGAGCGCAAGCCCGAGCGCGAGCTCTGGCATGGCGCCGCCCGCTCCGTCAAGGGCGGCTCGGGGATGCGCTCATGAGCCGCCTCGCGGTGGTGGGGGCCGGGTCGTGGGGGACCGCCTTCGCGAAGTGCCTCGCCGATGGCGGCAACGACGTCATCGTGTGGGCGCGGCGCCGCAAGGTCGTGGACCAGATCAACTTCGAGCACCGCAACGGCGACTACCTGCCCGAGATCTGGCTGCCGGAGAACCTGACGGCCAGCCTCGACCTCGCCGATGTGGTGGCCGACGCGCGCCTGGTGTTCCTGGCGGTGCCGGCGCAGAAGCTGCGGCGCCAACTGGACGATCTGGCGCCGCTGCTGTCTGAGCACGCCGTCCTCGTCAGCCTCGCCAAGGGGCTCGAGCAGGGCTCCCGCCTGCGGATGAGCGAGGTGATCGCCGAGGCCGCCTCCTGGCCCGTCGACCAGATCGCGGCACTGAGCGGCCCCAACATCGCCCTGGAGATCGCGGAGGAGCAGCCCAGTGCGGCTGCGGTCGCCGCCCAGCGGGAGGCGGTGGCGGCCGAGATCGCCCGGGCGGCCTCGAACACGTACTTCAGCGCCTTCACCAACACCGACCTGGTGGGCACGGAGTTCGGCGGCACCCTGAAGAACCTGGTCGCGGTGGCCGTGGGCATCGTGTCCGGCGTCGGCTACGGCGAGAACACCAAGGCGTCGATCATCACCCGTGGGCTGGCCGAGATCACCCGCTTCGCCGTGCAGTTCGGTGCCCAGCCGTCCACGATGAGCGGCCTGGCCGGGCTCGGCGACCTGATCGCCACCTGCGAGTCCCCGCTGTCGCGCAACCACACCGCCGGGCGCCTGCTCGGCGAGGGCAAGCCGCTGGCCGAGGTGGTCGAGCGGATGCAGCAGACCGCCGAGGGGCTCAGTTCCGTCGCTCCGGTGCTCGAACTGGCCCGGGCCCACGGCATCGCCATGCCGATCGTTACCCAGGTCTCGCAGGTCCTCGCCGGTACGATGGACCCCAGAGACATCGCTCCGCACCTGACCGCCGAGGTCGACTCCCCGGGCAGCGAGCAGAGCTGACGCGTAGCGCAGCGCGGGAAGGCGGACATGGTGAAAACGGTCGCAGTGGTCTTCGGAGGCCGATCCAGTGAGCACGAGATCAGCTGCGTCTCCGGCGGGTCGGTGCTGAAGGCCATCGATCGGAGCCGCTACCGCGTCATTCCGGTGGGCATCCGCCGCGACGGTCGCTTCCAGCTCGTCGCCGATGACCCGGTCCAGTATGAGATGCGCCCCGACCGGATGCCGCAGATCACCGCCGACGGCCCCGAGCTGGTGTGGCCGACCCGCGTCGGCGACCGCACGCTGCGGGTCGTCGAGGACGGCCGTCTGCGTCCGGTCGCGGACGTCGACGTCGTCTTCCCCGTCCTGCACGGACGCTGGGGAGAGGACGGCACCATCCAAGGGATGCTCGAACTCGCCGGTCTGCCCTACGTGGGCAACGGGGTGCTGGCCTCCGCCGCCGGGATGGACAAGGAGTTCACCAAGCGGCTGCTGGCCGGTGCCGGTGTGGAGGCCGGGCGCTGGCGGGCGATCCGGGCCGACCGGCGCGCCGGGGCCGCCGCGGCGGCCGCCGCGCTGGGCTACCCGGTGTTCGTGAAGCCGGCCCGCGCCGGGTCGAGCGTCGGCGTCAGCCGGGTCGTTGATCCCGCCGAGCTGGATGCGGCCCTCGACGTCGCCTTCGCGGAAGACTCGAAGGTACTCATCGAGACGCAGCTGACCGGCCGGGAGGTGGAGATCGCCGTGCTCGGCCCGCGCGCCGGGTCCGGCGTCCGCGTCTCGCAGGCGGCCGGCGAGATCGTGGTCGACGGCGGGGGCTTCTACGACTACGGCGCGAAGTACCTCTCTCCCGACGCGGCGCGCACCGTGTGCCCGGCCGATCTGACGCCGACGCAGCTGAGCGCTCTGCAGGACACCGCCGCCCGCACCTTCGTCGCGCTCGACTGCGATGGGCTGGCCCGGGTCGACATGTTCCTCGACGGCGACATCCCCACGGTGAACGAGATCAACACGCTGCCCGGGTTCACCCCCATCTCGATCTTCCCGATCTGCTGGCAGCACTCCGGGATGACCTACCCCGAACTGATCACCGACCTGATCGAGCAGGCGCTGGAGTCTGAGCAGGCGCTGGGGCGCCAGAACCCCCCGGGGCGTTGACCAGCGCGGCCGTCCACACGGTCGTCTCCCCGTATCTGCGCTGGGAGCGCCGTTCCAGTCCGTCCGGCCAGGCGGGCTCCGGCGAGCGCGTCGAGCGCTCCGCCACCACGGTTGCGCCCGCTGCCAGCCGCGGAACCAGCTGGGCCAGGTCTGCTGCGAGCTGGTCCTCGGCGAGCGCATAGGGCGGGTCCAGGAACACCAGGTCGAAGGCGGACGTGTCCCGGTCGAGCCAGCGGCGCACCGGCATTGCGGCCACCCGGGCCGGGGAGGTCCCGAGGGCGCGTCCCACGGTCGCCGCGTTGCGCCGGCACACGGCGGCGGCGGCGCGGTTCGATTCGACCAGGACGGCGCCGGCGGCACCCCGGGACAGCGCCTCCAGGCCGAGCGCTCCAGAGCCCGCGTACAGGTCGGCCACCTGGGCGTCTGCGACGGCGCCGGCGGCCTCGAGACTGGAGAAGACCGCTTCCCGCACCCGTTCGCTCGTCGGCCGGGTGGTCGGGCCCGGGGTCGCCAGGGGAAGGGACCCGCAGCGGCCGGAGATGATTCGCGTCACCCCGGCATTCTCCCGCACGTGGCCCGCGCCCGCACAGACCGGCGCCGGACGACAGACAATGGAGGCACCATGACCCTGCTGGACGCGTCCCTCGACCGCCGCCTCGGGACGAAGACTGCCCGGGCGCTGCAGCGTGCGCTCGGCGTGCGGACTGGGCGGGAGCTGCTCGACCACTACCCGCGCCGCTATGTCACCCGCGGCGAGCTCACGCCCATCGATCAGCTGTACCCGGGGGAGCAGGCGACGCTGGTGGCCCAGGTTGTCGAGGCGACCACCCGCCCGATGCGCGCCCGGCGCGGCTCGCTGCTCGAAGTGCTCATCGGCGACGGGCACGGTGAGCTCACCCTCACGTTCTTCAACCAGCCCTGGCGCGCCGCCGAGCTGACCCCGGGCACCCGCGGGATGTTCGCCGGGAGGATCGGGGAGTATCGCCAGCAGCTGCAGCTGACCCATCCCGACTACCAGCTCTTCCAAGACGACGACGAGGTCGACCCGGATCTCTGGGCGACTCGCCCGCTGCCCGTGTACCCGGCCACGGCGGCGCTGCCGAGCTGGCGGATCGCGAAATCGATCGGCATCCTGCTCGACGAGGTCGGCCCGGATGATATCCCGGATCCCGTCCCCGAGCCGCGCCGGGAAGCTGAAGGGCTGCTGACCCTGGCCGCCGCCTATGAGCAGATCCATCGTCCCCTCGACCCGGGGCAGTGGCGGGCGGCCCGGCGCACGCTCGCGTTCACCGAGGCGCTGGTGCTGCAGACCAGCCTGGTGCGCTCGCGGGCACGCTTGCAGGCTCGGCGCACCCGGCCCCGGCCGCGGCGGGAGAACGGGCTGCTGGCCGAGTTCGACCGCGCGAGCCCGCTCACTCCGACCCCCGGGCAGCGGCAGGCGGGCGACGAGATCGCGGCCGACCTGCAGCGGCCCATCCCCATGAACCGCCTGCTGCAAGGGGATGTGGGCTCCGGGAAGACGTTGGTGGCGCTGCGGGCGATGCTGCAGGTGGCCGAGGACGGCGGGCAGTCCGCCCTGCTGGCCCCCACCGAGGTGCTCGCCACGCAGCACTTCCAGACGATCTCGCGGCTGCTCGGCCCGGACCTGCTGGCCAGACTCGCCCCGGTGCTCATCACCGGCTCGCTGTCGGCCGCGGAGCGCCGCAGCGCCCGGCTGCGGGTGGTGAGCGGCCGGTCCCGGCTGGTGATCGGCACACACGCCCTGCTGAGCGAGGGCGCCGAGTTCGACGACCTCGGTCTGGTGATCGTGGACGAGCAGCACCGCTTCGGCGTCACCCAGCGGGAGGCTTTGCGCCGCAGCGCCCCCGGCACCCCGCACATGCTGCTGATGACCGCCACCCCCATCCCGCGCACGCTGGCGATGACCGTGCTGGGCGACCTGGACGTATCGACGCTGCGCGACCGCCCGGGGGGCCGGGCCGCGGTCTCGACCTTCGTGGTGCCGGCCGACGAGCGTCCGGCCTGGTACGAGCGCGTCTGGAGCCGGCTGGTGGAGGAGGTCTCCGCCGGGCACCAGGCATTCATCGTGTGCGGCCGCATCGACGAGGCGACGGCGGGCAGCGGGGCGGCGGAGCGAGCCAGCGTCGAGGCGATGGCCAAGTTCCTGGCCGGGCGCCGCGATACCGCCCACCTGCGCTGCGGCGTGCTGCATGGGCGCCTGGACGCCGCCGAGAAGCGGGACCTGATGCAGCGGTTCTCCGAGGGGCGGCTGGATGCGCTCATCGCCACCACGGTGGTGGAGGTGGGCGTCGACGTGCCGAACGCGACCCTCATGATCGTCATGGACGCCGATCGGTTCGGCGTCTCGCAGCTGCACCAGCTGCGGGGGCGCATCGGGCGCGGCGAGCTGCCCGGCACCGCCTTGCTGGTCACCCGCGCGCCGGCCGGCACTCCGGCGCGCGCCCGGGTGGACGCGGTGGCCTCGACCAGCGACGGCTTCGAGCTGGCCGAGCTGGATCTGGAACAGCGCAGCGAGGGCGACGTTCTCGGCGACGAGCAGTCGGGGCGCGGATCGCTGCGGCTGCTGCGGGTGGGACGCGCCGAAGACCAGCGTCTCATCGTCCGGGCCCGTGCGGTCGCCGAGGCCGTCCTCGCCGAGGACCCCGAGCTGGAACGCCACGAGCCCCTGCGGGCGCTCATCGACGCCAGTCTGAGCATCCGGGAGGCGGCGCACCTGCGGCAGGGGTGACGTGGCCGTACCCTAGGGGCATGTCGAAGCTCGCCGTGTGCCCGGGATCGTTCGACCCGGTGACCCGGGGACACCTCGACGTGTTCCGGGCGGCCGGGGCCGCGTTCGACCGTGTGCGCGTCGTGGTGGTCCACAACCCCGACAAGCCCGCGGGCCTGCTGGCCGGGCCGGCGCGCGTCGGCCTGCTGCGGGCCGCCATCGCCGAGGCCGGGCTGGGCAACGTGGACGTCGATCTCTACGCGGGCGCGCTGCTGGCCGACTACTGCCGGGAGGTCGGCGCGGCGGCGATCGTCAAGGGCATCCGGGGCGCGTCCGACCTCGACTACGAGCTGCCGATGTCGGCGGTCAACGCCGATCTGGCCGGCATCCCGACGCTGTTCGTCCCGACCCGGCCCGAGCACTCCCACATCTCGAGCTCGCTGGTGCGACAGGTGATCGGGCTCGGCGGCGATGTCGCCGCCTACGTCCCGCCGGCCGCCGCCGCCGCGCTGCAGCACGAATCCGCCCGTTTCGGGGCCTCCGGAACATAGACTGTCTCGGAGCGGTCATCCGCGTCCGGGTGACATCCGAAGAGAGAGGCATGCTGTGTCCACAGGGGGAGATGTCGCCCCGTCGCGGCGTCGTCGCGGCGTCGTCATCGCCGCTGGCGTCGTGATCGGCGCACTGGTGCTGGCTGGCGGGCTCGGCTGGTACGGCGCCACGCATACGGCCTACGGGCTGGAGATGAACGGCGCCAGCGTGGGCGGGCAGAGCGTCGACGCGGCCGTCGCCGGCGTGGAGCACGCCTTTCCGCAGACCCGGATCACGATCGTCGACGGCGACCGGAAGCTGACGGCGACCGCCGCCGAGCTCGGGCTGTCCCTCAAGAGCACCGCGGCGCTGCGGAGGCAGCTCGAAGGCCACTCGATGCTGAAGGTCGGCTCGTGGAACACCGCCGTCGGGCTCGACGGCGCCGCCGCCCTCGCCCCGACGAACAAGGTGGCGCCCCACTGTAGCTTATTAAAAAATAACAGCCCACCCCCCGAGCCCACAGGGAGTTTGGCCGGCTGAGG